>DASZLU010000001.1:0-20521 GCA_035552195.1 Allostellaceae bacterium
AGCACGAAGAAGGCGGTAAGGCCGAGCCACGGTGCCTGGAGGTTGTTCTTGCCTTGCGACAACAGCTCGCCGAGCGAGGGCGAGCCGGGCGGCAAGCCGAAGCCGAGGAAGTCGAGCGAGGTCAACGTCGTGATCGAACCATTGAGGATGAAGGGCAGGAAGGTCAAGGTCGCCACCATGGCATTTGGCAGCACGTGGCGCCAGATGATCGTGACATTGCCGACGCCAAGCGCCCGCGCCGCGCGGACATAGTCGAAATTGCGCGCGCGCAGGAATTCGGCGCGCACCAGATCGACGAGCGACATCCATGAGGTCAGCAGCATGATGATCAGCAGCCACCAGAAATTCGGCGCGATGATGCTAGAAAGGATGATCAGGAGATAGAGCACCGGTAGCCCGGACCACACCTCCATGAAGCGTTGAAACGAGATGTCGATCCAGCCGCCGTAATAGCCCTGGATCGCGCCGGCGGCGACGCCGATGATCGAGCTGACGATCGTCAGCACCAGCCCGAACAGCACCGAGATGCGAAAGCCATAGATCAATCGCGCCAGCACGTCGCGGCCCTGATCGTCGGTACCGAGCCAATTGACGCGATCGGGCGGCGCCGGCGCCGGCGACGGCAGGCTGTAGTTGATGGTGTTGTCGGCGAAGGGGATCAACGGCCAGACGATGGAGCCGTTCGCTTCAATGCGCTTGGCGATGGCGGGATCGCGATAATCCGCCGGGATCGGCAAATCGCCGCCGAAATCGCTCTCGTTGTACGCGGAGAAGACCGGGAAATAGAAATGCCCGTCGAAGCGCACGAGCAGAGGTTGGTCGTTGGCGATGAACTCGGCGAACATGCTGAGGATAAAGAGCAGCAGGAACAGCCACAGCGACCAGAAGCCGCGACGGTTGGCACGAAAATTCTTCAGCCGGCGGCGGGTGAGAGGGGTCATTGGCCGCGTGTGCCGAAATCGATGCGCGGATCGACGAACATGTATGAGAGATCGCTGAGCAGCTTCAGCGCGAGGCCGACCAGCGTGTAAATGTAAAGCGTGCCGAACATGATCGGGTAATCGCGGCCGATCGCCGCCTGGTAGCCGAGCAGGCCAAGCCCGTCGAGCGAGAAAATCACTTCGACCAGCAGCGCGCCGGTGAAGAGGATGCCGATGAACGCGGAGGGAAACCCGGCGATCACCAGCAGCATGGCGTTGCGGAAGACGTGGCCGTAGAGCACGCGCCGCTCGCCGAGGCCTTTGGCGCGCGCGGTCACGACATATTGCTTGTTGATCTCATCGAGGAAGCAATTCTTCGTCAGCATCGTGAGGCTGGCGAAGCCGCTGATCACCAGCGACACGACCGGCAAGGTGATATGCCAAAAATAGTCGAGGATCTGATGCGGTACCGAATAGCTCGACCAATTGTCGGAAACGAGGCCGCGTAGCGGGAACCAGGCAAAGTATTTTCCGCCGGCGAAAAGCACGATCAGCAGCACGGCGAACATGAAGCCCGGAATCGCATAGCCGATAACCACCACGCCGCTCGTCCACACGTCGAACGCGCTGCCGTCCTTCACCGCTTTGCGGATGCCGAGCGGGATCGAGATCAGATAGATGAGAAGCGTCGTCCACAGACCGAGCGAAATCGATACCGGCAGCTTTTGGGCGATGAGCTGGATGACCGGCTGGCCCTGGTAGAAGCTTTTGCCAAAATCGAAGCTCAGATAATCCTTCACCATGATCCAGAACCGCTCTGGCGCCGGCTTGTCGAAGCCATAAAGCTTGTTGAGCTGAGCGATGAACTCGGGATTGAGTCCACGCGTGCCGCGGTTTTGATCGGCGGAGGTCGCCGTGTTGCGCAACTCGCCGCCGCCGCCGCCGACCTGACCCAGGCCCGAGCCCTGCGTGCCGCGCAACTCGGCGACGAGTTGATCGACCGGCCCGCCTGGCGCCGCCTGCACGATCACGAAATTGACGAGGATGATGGCGAAGAGCGTCGGCACCATCAGCAAGATGCGGCGCAGCGCGTAGGCGAGCATCTACCCCCTCATCTCACGCCGCCGCTTATCGTCATTTCCGCTGCTCCACCTGGGGCTTCTTTGCTTCGACGTCTTGCGCCTTCTGTGCCGCGATCCACCAGGTATCGAGCGGCAGATCGTAAGGCGGCGAGATTTTAGGCCGCTCGAACTTGTCCCACATCGCGACACGGAAATAAGGGAGGTACCAATTGGGGATGACGTAATGGCCCCAGGTCAACACGCGGTCGAGCGCATGGGTTGCGGTGACGAGGCTCGCGCGATCCTTGGCGTTGATCAGGTCATCGACCAGGGCATCGATCGCCTTGTTCTTGATGCCCATGTAATTCTGGCTGCCGTTCTCGGCGGCCGCAGCGCTGGTCCAGTAATCACGCTGCTCGTTGCCGGGCGACAGGGATTCGCCGATACCGACGATCAGCATGTCGTAATCGAAAGACTTTATTCGATTCTGAAACTGCGCCGGGTCGACCGAGCGCACCGACATATCGATGCCGATGCGCTTCAGGTTTTGCGCGAAAGGCAGCACCACGCGCTCGAAATCCGCCTGGTCTTGCGACAAAAGGAATTCGAAGTGAAAGGGTTGGCCTTGGGTGTTGACCAGTTTGCCGCTTTTGACCGACCAGCCGGCCTCGCCCAGGAGCTTCAACGCGGTGCGCAAATTCTCGCGGATGTCGCCGCTGCCATCGGTCTTCGGCGGATTGTATTCCGTGGTGAAGACCTCGTCCGGAATCTGTCCTTTGAAAGGCTCGAGCAGCTTCAGCTCGTCAGGGCTTGGCGTGCCCGTGGCGGCGAGTTCCGAATTCGAGAAATAGCTGCGGCTGCGCGTATAGGCGTCGTAGAACAGATTATGGTTCGCCCATTCGAAGTCGAATAGATAGGTCAGCGCGTCCCGGACCTTCGGGTCTTGAAACAGAGGGTTGCGCGTATTGAAGCCAAAGCCCTGCATGCCCTGCGGAACCTGATTGGCGATCTTCTCTTTCTTGATGAGACCGGCGGTGAGAGCGGGGCTGTCATAGCCGACGGCCCAATTCTTCGCGACGTTCTCGACGCGGATGTCGAATTGCCCGGCCTTGAAGGCTTCGAGCGCGATCGACGGATCGCGATAATAATCGTAGCGCTCCGTATCGAAATTGAAGCGGCCGCGATTGACCGGCAGATCCTTGCCCCAATAATTCGGATCGCGTTGATAGGTTATCGAGCGGCCGATCTCGAAGCTCGCGATCTTGTAAGGACCGCTGCCGAGCGGCGGCGTCTGCAATGGCTTGTCGAAATCGATCTTCGACCAGGCGGCTTTGGATAATACCGGCATCTCGCCGACGATCGACGGCAGTTCGCGATTGTCGCCGTTGCGGAAGGTGAATTTGACCGCGTCGCCGCCGACTTTCTCGGCCGTCAGCACGTCGGCATAATAGAGCTTGTACCGCGGATGCCCTTTGGTCTTCAGCGTATCGAAGGTCCAGACCACGTCGTCTGGCGTGATCTTGCTGCCGTCCTGGAATTTGGCTTCGGGCCGCAGCGTGTAGATGACCGAGGTTTTGTCGGGCGCGACCTCGACGCTTTGCGCGACAAGTCCATAGGACGAAGCCGGCTCGTCGGAGGCTTGCGTCATCAGCGTGTCGAAGATCAGACTTTCGCCGGCGGGCTTGTCGCCGATGAGTTGGAATGTGTTCAGCGTGTTGAAGGTACCGGTCGCGGCGAATTTCACCGTGCCGCCTTTCGGCGCATCGGGATTCACATAATCGAAATGCTGAAAATTGGCGGGATATTTGAGATCGCCGAACAGGGACAGCCCGTGCTGCGGCTGGGCCATGCTTGGCGAGGCGGCGATAGCGAGCGTCAGGCTCGCGGCGACAAGGCCTTTTGCGAAAAAGCGCATCATCGCGCGAGTTTAGGGCAAAATCGCCCCGGGTAAAAACGAAGGCGGGTAAACTAGCGCCCCGCCAAAACGCCGCGCGCCGTCGCAAGGAGCTTCGGATCGCCCGCCGCGATCACGCGCCCATCCGACGTGAGCGTAAGCGGCTTGCCGCGCCAATCGCTCATCTTGCCGCCGGCGCCTTCGATGATCGGCAGCAGCGCGCAATAGTCGTAGGGCTTGAGATCGGCCTCGACGACGAGATCGATGAAGCCCGAGGCGAGCAACCCATAGGCGTAGCAATCGGCGCCGAAGCGCGCGAGCTTCACGCGGCCCCGCAGCCGCTGGAAAGCGGTGGCGTTGCCCTTGCCGAACATCTCGGGTGCGGTGGCGTAAAGCGTCGCGTCTTCGAGGTTGCCGCAGGTGCGCGTCTTGATCGGCTTGGCGTTGAGGCTGCTTTTGCGGCCGGCGGCGCCGATCCAGCGCTCGCCCGAGATCGGCTGATCGATCACGCCGAGCACCGGCGCGCCGCGATAGGTGAGGGCGATCAATGTGCCGAAGAGCGGCACGCCGCTGATGAAGGATTTGGTGCCGTCGATCGGATCGAGCACCCAAACGTAATCGGCGTCTTCGTTATGCTTGCCGAATTCCTCGCCGAAGATGCCGTGTTGCGGGAATGCGATCTCGATGAGCCGCCGCATCACTTTCTCGGCGGCGCGATCGGCGATCGTCACCGGCGTGCGGTCGCTTTTTGTCTCGACGCCGATTTTCTTGCGGAAATAGCCGCGGATGATTTCGCCGGCGGCATCGGCGAGAGTCTCGGCAAGCGCGAGATGCGCGGCAGTGACGATGGATGTCATGCCGCGCACTCTAGCGGAAGAACGAAAGCTTGATAGGCGCGCGCGAGCCGAGCGTCTTGTGGAGGAGCGCTTACTTCGGCGCCTGGCCTTCGGTAGCAGACGAGCTCGGGTTGGAGCCCTGCTCGTTGCCCGGAGTCTTCGGTGCCGCGCCGTTGGTCTGGGCCGGGCCGTTGCTCGCCGGCGCGTTGCTGTTGTTGCCCGGCGCGCCCGCTTGCGGCGCGCCTTGCCCCGGCGCCGCGGCTTTGTCGCCGCCCGCTTTCTCGCCACCGGCCGGCGCCGCACCCTTGTCGCCGGCGGCCGGCGCGCCTGTCGCCGCGCCCTTGGTCAGGTCAGCAACCGGGACCGGCTTGTCGCTCAGCGAGTTGAGATAGGCGATGACGTTGGCGCGATCTTCGGGCTTCGGCAGGCCGATGAAGGTCATCTTGGTGCCCGAAGCAAACTGCTGCGGCTTCCACAGCCAGGCGTTCAAATTATCGAGCGTCCAGGTCTGGCCCTTGCCCTTGGTGGTCAGCGCGCTCGAGAACGCGAAGCCGCCGCGATCCTCGGCGATCGGCGAGCCGATGACGCCATAGAGGTTCGGGCCGATCCGGTTCGGGCCGCCCTTGTCGAAGGTGTGGCAGGCGGCGCAAAGCTGCGTCTTCGCCTTGCCGGCATCGGCATTGGCGTTGGCCATCAATGGCGCGATCGGCTCCGGCCCGGTGGGCGCCGCCGCTTCAGCGGCACCGCCGCTTTCGGGCGCACCACCCGCGACTTCATAGGCCTGCTTGGCCAGCGGTGTCGGGTGCACGAGGATGTTAGAGACGATCCCCGAGACCATCGCGAGAATCATGGCGGCCAGAATGGCGCCGGCAATCTTATTAGCTTCGAACGACATCAGCGAACCTTCGGGAAAAGTGCCTCGTACCGGCGGATTTTGGGCGCGGGCGGTTTTTGGTAACCGGTTATCGGGCCGGGAGAAAAGCCAATTTCCGCCAAGCCTGCAAACCAAATATAGTGCGGCGCGAGATTAGCGCGGTGATTTCGCAGCCTTGCGCCGGTTTTCTGCGGCATAACGCCGCGCCGATCGTCAAGGTTGCGCTCGTAATTGCCACCAACCCCGCTCGCGCGACCTTGGTTGGTGAAGCGGTTGTTGCGTGAGCAGGAGGACAATATGGCGAACCCCATTCTCGTGATTCCTGCGCGCATGGCATCGACGCGGCTGCCGGGCAAGCCGCTCGCCGATATCGAAGGCGCGCCGATGATCGTCCATGTCTGGCACCGCGCGCGCGAGGCGGCGCTCGGTCCCGTGATCGTCGCTTGCGCCGAGCGCGAGATCGCCACCGCGATTGAAGCTGCCGGCGGCAAGGCGGTGCTGACCAAGCCCGATCATCCCTCGGGCTCCGATCGCATCTTCGAGGCGGTGATGCAGGCCGACCCGGCGCGGCAATACGATGTCGTCGTCAACGTGCAGGGCGACCTGCCGCTGATCGAGCCCGCCGCGATCCGAACCGCATTGCTGCCGCTGGCCGATGCGTCGGTCGATATCGCGACCCTCGCCGCGCCGATCGAGAATACCGAAGAGCTCGGCAATCCCAGCGTCGTCAAGATCGCCGCCGGCTTCGTGCCCGGCGCCAGCGTGACGCGCGCGCTCTATTTCAGCCGCTTGCCGGTGCCGCATGGCGGCGGCGCGCATTATCACCATATCGGCCTCTACGCCTATCGCCGCGCCGCGCTCGAACGGTTCGTTGCTTTGCCGCCCTCGCCCTTGGAGAAGCGCGAGAGCTTGGAGCAGCTGCGCGCGCTCGAAGCCGGCATGCGCATCGACGTTGCGCTCGTTGACACTGTTCCCTTCGGTGTCGATACTCCCGCCGACCTCGCCCGCGCGCGCGAACTGATAGCGACGCGCCTCAAGCCGAAAACCTGATGCCAGCCAAAAGCAATCCGCAGAACCTCATCGCTTTTCAGGGCGAGCCAGGTGCCTATTCCGATCTCGCCTGCCGCCAGGTGTTTCCGCGCCGCCAATCGCTGCCTTGCGAGACGTTCGAGGACGCGATTGCCGCGGTGCGCCGCGACCACGCCACGCTCGCCATGTTGCCGATCGAGAATTCGGTCGCCGGTCGCGTCGCCGACATCCACCATCTGCTGCCGGATTCGAAGCTCCACATCGTCGGCGAGCATTATCAGCGCGTGAACCATCACCTGCTGGCGGTGAAGGGCGCGAAGCTCAGCGACCTCAAAATCGTGCGCAGCCACGTCCACGCACTGGGGCAATGCCGCAAGTTCATCCGCAAGCATGGGCTGAAGGCGGAGATCGTCGCCGATACGGCCGGCTCCGCCGCCGCCGTCGCGCGCGCCGGCGACAAGACCGTCGCGGCCATCGCCTCGGAACTCGCGGGCAAGGTCTATGGCCTCACCTCGCTCGCCGCGAATATCGAAGACGCGGGCCACAACACGACGCGCTTCCTTATCATGTCGAAGACGCCGAAGCCGGCGAAGAACGACGGGCTCGTCGTCACCACCTTCGTCTTCCGCGTACGCAACGTCCCGGCCGCGCTCTACAAGGCGATGGGCGGTTTCGCCACCAACGGCGTCAACATGACCAAGCTCGAAAGCTACATGGTCGGCGGCAGCTTCACCGCGACGCAATTCTACGCCGACGTCGAAGCCCATCCCGACGAGCGCCGTCTAGCGCTCGCCCTCGACGAACTGCGCTTCTTCTCCGAAGAGGTCCGCATCATCGGCGTCTATCCGGGGCACGTGTTTCGACGCGATCAAACGAACGCTGTGCGCTGATTTGCCAAGATAAATTGGCTTTGTTCGGCAAAATTAGCTTTTCGCGCTGTCTTGCTTTCGTTGCGCGCTCTCCAATTCGAAAATCGCGGTGAATACCTGCGTGCCGACGGGGCTGCCGAATTTTTCGGTTTTGTTGACCTCTTTCAAAATCGGTAGCACTCGATCAGGCATGATGTCTTTGAGCCAAACGGCTGCGAAGCCGCGCACGTCGATATCAGGGCTGTCGAGAAATTCGGCTAAAGCGGCGGAACGACCTAACGCTCTGAGTTCGTCGCTGATGCTTCGCAATTGTTTGATGCCGAAATTGTATGTGTCTATTCCCTGGCCCTCTCTGTGGGCCGCACATGCTTGCTCGACGCAGAATGCGAAGGATGAAAGAAGCGCCTTCGTACGAGCATCGGGATCGGCAATGGCTTTGGCGGCGGCGACGGATTGCGCCATCGTATTCTGCCGTTGCTTCTTTGTTGCCCCGAACGCTTTCTCATTGGCAGCGAGCTTTTTGCCGATTTCGAGCATTGTTTTCTGGTCGCCCTTTTTGTGCGCCATTTGAAGCTGCTCGAGTAAGCTTAGTTTCTCCATCAGAATCGGATCAGTCGGTCCGCTCTCGAGGATTTGGCGAATCGTGCTCTTGGGTGTTTGATCGCTCATCGGTGCCTCGTCTATTTCACGATTGCCAGATCGCGAAGCGTTTGTAGGCCGTACTCGTATTGTTGCTCGAACGATTGGCCGCTCAGCCAATCGCGGACGGTTTTGCCGGAGGTATCGTACTCGGACGAGTAGTGCGCCGAGACCATATCGTGGATTGGACCGGGCAGCGGGATGATATTCTTCGTGCTCTGAAGCTGTTCAGGCGTGAAGTTGTTCGAATTGTCGCCGCCCTGCTCGACGATGTGATGGTATTCGTTCCCTGAGCCGGTGATAGGATAACGCCTGACGATCGCGTCATCGTTATCTTCCGAAATTTTCTTAAAGGCGTCGAACGAGGAGAACGATACGTCGTTCTGGTTCACCCGGAGTTCGTCGACCGAGTAGGGCCCGTTCTTCACGAAATCCATCGCTTCGCTGATTTCTTTTTCGTCATTGCCCAGCTCAATGGCAATACGTCCAAGTTGAAGAGCCGCTTCAACATCGACGGCAACATCGACCCCAGGGACGACCTCAAGCGGTGCCGCCGCGAGGACGATCAGCGCAGCCTGTGCAGCCGCGCGAAACTCGCGCAACGCTTTTAGGCGCTTTAATCGTTGCAAGGCCTCCGCGCTTTTATCCTTCGGCATGAACTGGCCGCCGCGGCCTTCTGGATCTCCGGCCGGGTAGCCCGGACGTATCGGATCATCGGGGCTTGCCTTTGCGAGGAAACACTCGACCAGCGCCAGGCGCCGCAGTGCGGGGTTTTCGATGGTTGAGATTACGTCGGGCACGCCAGAATTGCGGAGGGTCTCGAAATCGCCGCGTGCGATCGCTCGATCCGCTTTATCGCACGCTTCGAATAATGAGCTGTCGTGCGTATCCCCTTTTTGCGCGAATTCCATCAGCGCGGCAGACGTTGCACCCAGGCCGAGCGTGATCTCGGCCTGCGGCGATCGCAACACGAGGACGTGGTCACGTCGTAGTAGACCCGTGTCGATGTCGAGCACTGTGCCTTCGCGCGTATGCTTGTCGCTTTTCGACCAGAGAACGAATTTTTCTCTCGTCTCCGTTTCGGCCCGGTCCGCCATGATGCCTCCGCAAATCATTTTTCAGAGACACTAGAACATAACAAGAACATAGTCAAGGAAAATCGTACGCTTACGGCGTACGAAACGGCTACCGCTTTAGCCACTCCTCCAGCAGCCGCCGCGCGATCGAGTCCTTGCGCGGCAGGCGGAAAGTTTCGTCGTCCTGGTGGGCGAGGAGCCAAGAGCGGTCGTACCAGGCGGCGGCTTCGAGCTCGGTTTTGTCGACGGTGATTTCGGTCGTCTTGGCCTCGGCGTGGAAGCCGAGCATCAGCGAAGCGGGGAAGGGCCAGGGTTGGGACGAGTTGTAGGTGACGCTGCTCACCTCGATGCGTGTCTCTTCATAGACTTCGCGTGCGACCGCCTCTTCGAGGCTTTCGCCCGGCTCGACGAAGCCGGCGAGGGTCGAATGCATCGCCGGCGGCCACGCCCCCTGGCGGCCGAGGAGGCAGCGATCGTTGCCCTGATGCACCAGCATGATCACCGCCGGATCGGTGCGCGGGAAATGCACCGCGTCGCAATCCTTGTTGGTGCAGCGGCGGACATGGCCCGCCTCTTCGGATTTTGTCGGCGCGCCGCACACGCCACAGAAGCGATGACGCTGGTGCCAGTAGGACATGCCGCGCGCGAAAGCGAGCAGCGAGCCTTGGGCGCGCGGCAGCAGCGGGCCGACGCGGCGCAGATCGATGAAGGCGGAGGGCGGGGCCGCACGCACGATGTCGAGCGGCGTTTCCATCGCCGAGAGATCGATCGCGAAATAGGCGCAGTCGTCCTCGATGCCGAGCAGGATCGTGTCCCTGCCGGCGGCGTCGATTGCTTCGGGTGGCAGGAGCACGGCCGCAGGGGCGGGGCCTTCGTGATCGGCGATCAGGTTCTGGCCGCGCCACACCAGCACGAAGCGCGAGGTCGCATGCGCCATCCGCTCGCCGAGCCAGGCCGCGTCCTTGCGCAAATGCGAGGCCCGATCGACCCCGCCGGTGTAGAAATTCCCGGATTTTAGCAACATGGGCATGGGGACGATCTTAGAGCGACTGAGAGTTTCTCACCACGGGAGGGCGGAGAGGACCCTGCCTTTATCTATCCACCGTCATGCCCGCGAAAGCGGGCATCCACGGGAAGTGTTTTCCCTTCCGCCGCGCCCGCGCAAACCCGCGCCGATTTGTCCCGCCTTGTGGCATGGGGCGGCGATCCTGATATAATCGCCTCGGGAGGCTGGCGATGGACAGGGCCCTCGCCAACCCGGTCAGGTCCGGAAGGAAGCAGCCGTAACGAGTTTCGTCCTGGGTCGTTGTCCAGTCTCCCACCCTTTTCCCGCCCAGACGGGCTCTTCCCGGAGGCAGCATGAGCGAGCCGGGCGGCGCTTATCGCGTCCTCGCACGCAAATACCGGCCGAGTACCTTCGCCGAGATGATCGGGCAGGAGGCGATGGTGAAGACCCTCACCAACGCCATCGCGACCGGGCGCATCGCCCATGCCTTCATCCTCACCGGCGTGCGCGGTGTCGGTAAGACTACCACCGCGCGCATCATCGCCCGGGCACTCAACTGCATCGGTCCCGACGGCAAGGGCGGCCCCACCGCCAGCCCCTGCGGCGTGTGCGAGCCGTGCAAGGCGATCGCCGACGATCGCTTCGTCGATGTGATGGAGATGGATGCCGCGTCGCGCACCGGCGTCGACGAGATTCGCGAGCTCACCGATGGCGTGCGCTACAAGCCGGTGGCGGCGCGGTTCAAGATCTACATCATCGACGAAGTGCACATGCTCTCGAAGGCGGCGTTCAACGCGCTGCTGAAGACGCTGGAAGAGCCGCCGCCCGATGTGAAATTCATCTTTGCCACCACCGAAATCCACAAGGTGCCGGTGACGGTGCTGTCGCGCTGCCAGCGCTTCTCGCTGCGCCGCATCCCCCAGGATATGCTCGCGAGCTACTACGCGGAGATTTCCGCGAAGGAAGGCATCAAGGCCGAACCGCAGGGCATCGCGTTGATCGCCCGCGCCGCCGATGGCTCGGCGCGCGACGGTCTCTCGATCCTCGATCAGGCGATGGCGCTCGGCGGCGAGGCGATCACCGAAGCCGCGGTGCGCGACATGCTCGGCATCGCCGATCGCGGCCTCGTCTTCGACCTGCTCGAAGCGGCACTCAAGGGTGACGCCGGCTCGGCGTTGGCGCAGATGAAATCGCTCTACGAGGGCGGCGCCGATCCCATCAATGTGCTGCAGGATCTGTTGGAGCTCGCGCATTTCCTGACGCGGCTGAAGCTCGCGCCCAATGCCGGCGACGGCGATCCCGCGGTCGAGGGCGATCGCGCGCGCGGGTTGCCGCTGGCGCAGAAACTCGGCATTCCGTCGCTTACGCGTGCCTGGCAATTGCTGCTGAAAGGTCTCGAAGAAGCGCAAGCCGCGCCGTCGCCGCTGCAAGCGGCCGAGATGGTGCTGGTGCGCTTGGCCTACATCGCCGATTTGCCGTCGCCGGCCGAGATTATTCGCGCGATGGACGGCGCCCCGTCCGCGTCTGCCGTCTCGGGTTCGGCCCCTTCGCCAAGAGCTCAGGATCGCGTCGGTGCGAGCCCCGCGCCGGTGGGCTCAGGCGGTGGCGGCGGGGTTTCGGCCGCGGCGAGCGTCGCGGTCCGGCAGGAAGCTGCGCCGGTGTCGGCCCCGTCGGCCAGTCTCACGCCGCAGCCGCAAAGCTTTTTGCAGGTGCTCGAGCTCTTCGAGAAGAATCAGGAAGCGTTGCTCCGGGCGCAGCTTTATGCGCATGCGCATCTCGTCAGCTTCGAGACCGGGCGCATCGGCTTGCGTCTCGATGACGGTGCGCCGCGCGATCTCACCAACAAGCTCGCGACCTTGCTCTCGCAATGGACGGGCCAGCGCTGGCTGGTCAGCATTTCGAGCGAGGAAGGCGAGCCGACGCTGAAAGAACAGGCCGCAGCGCGCACACAAACCATGAAGAGCGAGGCGGCCAGCGATCCGCTGGTGCGCGCGGTACTCGATGCTTTCCCCGGCGCGCGTATCGAGAGCGTGCGCGAAACAGTGGCGGCTTCGGCCGAGCCGATGCCCGATGCCGACGAGTTACCCGAAGGAGACGATGCTCTATGAAAAATCTCGGCGCGATGATGAAACAGGCGCAAGAGATGCAAGCGCGCATGGCCGAAATGCAGGCGAAGCTCGCTGAGGTCGAGATGAGCGGCGCTGCCGGCGGCGGCATGGTGCAAGTGACGCTCAACGGCAAAGGCGAGATGCGCCGCGTGAAGATCGACAAGTCGCTGATCGTGGCGGACGAGAGCGAGGTGCTCGAAGATCTTATCGTCGCCGCGACCAACGACGCCAAGAGCCGCGTCGATCAGTATATGCAGCAAGAAATGTCGAAGATCACCGGCGGCCTGAATTTGCCACCGGGAATGAAGCTGCCGTTTTAGAGCGCGGAGTTTTGCGCTCGGTCATATTTAAAGCGTCATTGCCGGGCTTGTCCGGCAATCCACGGACCCGCGGAACAAGTCCGCGGGTGACGAATAAAATGAGCTGATCGCTGAATTTATGCCCAGCTCTCCCACCCAACTCGACACCCTCATCCAGCTCTTGGCGAAGCTGCCGGGGCTTGGGCCGCGGTCGGCGCGACGGGTGGCGTTGTTCTTGATCAAGCGGCGCGAATCGTTGATGGAGCCGTTGTCGCTGGCGCTTGCCGAGGCGGCGCGTGCGGTGAAGCCGTGCTCGGTCTGCGGCAATCTCGATACGATCGATCCCTGCGCCCTCTGCAATGACCCCGCGCGCGATCCGGCCCTGATCTGCGTCGTCGAAGATGTCGCCGATCTTTGGGCGATGGAGCGCGCGCATATTTTTAAGGGTCGCTATCACGTGCTGGGCGGCACGCTCTCGGCGCTCGACGGCATCGGGCCGGGCGAGTTGCGCATCGATTCTCTCGTCGCGCGCGTCAACGACGTTCCGGTGAGGGAGGTTATCCTCGCGATGAACGCGACCGTCGAAGGCCAGACGACGGCGCACTACATCATCGACCGCCTCGAAGGCAGTACAACACAAGTGACGCGGCTCGCGCATGGCGTGCCGGTCGGCGGCGAGCTCGATTACCTCGATGAGGGCACGCTCGCCGCGGCGCTGTCCGCGCGCACATCGATGAAGACGCCGTAAGAGTCACTATTCCTAAAATTGTCATTCCCGCGAAAGCGGGAATCCATGAGACATCGAGATGTTGCTGTGGACCCTGCTTTCGCGGGGGTGACGGATTAAATTATTTGCGGAGAGCGTTATTCGCTTTCGCTAATCAATCGCGGCCGGCGTTGGGTGATCGGCAGTTCGGGATCTTCGGTGGCCTGGCCTTCGATCACCTGGTTGAGCTGCGTCACCTGGAACACCGGCAGGTTCGGCGGCAGGCGCTTGCCGGGCTCGAGCCCCATCGCAGCGAGCTTCCGCGCGCGGCCCAGGACGAACCGGTTGGTCGAGCCGGCGAATTTGCTGAAGGCTTCGGCGGCGCTCGAGAGGTTCTTGCCGACATTGGCGACGTGGACGAGCGCGCCCGAGAGGCCGTCGATGAGCGCCTCGGCCGCGGCGACGATGCGCTGCTGGTTCTCGACCTGGCGCTCCAAATTGATCTCGGCCGAGGCGAGCGAAATCAGGCAATGCAAGGTCGTCGGTCCGGCGAGGTAGATGCCGCGGGAGCGCGCGCTGTGCAGGAATTCGGCATCGGCATGGGTGAGCTTATCGAGCGCCGCCTCGTTCGGCAGATACATCACGCTGACGATACGCGCGACCTCGTGCTCGCGGCCGCTCTCGCGCCACGCGCTGCGGATCGCGCTGGCATAATCTTTCTCGCCCAGCGCCTTCAGATGCATGTTCATCGTGCGCGCGAGGCTGCGATAGGCCTCGGCCTCGCGCTCGGTGCCTTCGGCGGACGCAATCTCGAGCAGGAATTTGGAGGCCTTGCTGTCGATCACCATTACGCCGTTCGACGGCAGGAACACGACCGCGTCGGGGCGCAGGCGCCGGCCTTCTTCGTCCTGTGTCGAGAATTGCAGCTGGAAGTCGCGGCCTTGCTCGAGGCCGAAGGCTTTCAGCGTGTTGGCGAGGCCGACTTCGGCGAGCTGCCCCGCGCCCGACGGGTTGGTGAGCGAGCGCCACACCGTGTCGAGCACCTTGTTATGCTGTTGCACGCGACCGTCAATGGCCGAGATCGTGCCGAGCAGCGTTTCCATCTGTTTCATGACGGTCTCGCTATAGGTCGCGACGCGCTTGGTCGCTTCCTCCTTTGCCTCGGCATTCTCGCGCTTATGGTCTTCGAGCAGTTTGGACGAGACTTCCTGCGCCGTCGTCAGCACGGCGGCGCGCGCCGCTTGCAGGCTTTCCTCTTTGAGGTGCTCATATTCGGCGATGCGCGTCTCACCGTTGGCGATACGCTCGCGGGCGGTAGCGAGTTCGGTCTCGGCGGCGAGGTGCGCGGCTTTGACGCGCTCGAACTCGGCGACGCGCTGCTCGCCGTCCGCAACCCGTTGGCGGGCGGCGGCGAGCTCAGTCTCGGCGGTCAGGCGCGCGGCCGCCGCCGAGTCGCCGCTGGCGGTCAGTTCGGCGACGCGTTTCTCGGCCTCGGCGAGGCGGGTTTCGGCGGCGATGCGGCGCTGGGTTTCGCCGCTTTTGAGCACGAAACCCAGGGCGAGGGCGGCGACAACGGCGAGGAGGGCGGCGACAATGATTTCCATGTCCCGAGTCTAGCCGAAGCGGCGGCGACACCGGTACCACGTTGACGAGTCGCGCCCTCAGCCTTACCTAAAGGGCTGTTATGGCTCTACTTCCGATCATTATCGCGCCCGACCCGCGACTGGCCAAACCGGCCAAGCCGGTGGCGAAAGTCGACGACTCGATTCG
This sequence comes from Allostellaceae bacterium, assembly GCA_035552195.1. Lineage (GTDB taxonomy): Bacteria > Pseudomonadota > Alphaproteobacteria > ATCC43930 > CGMCC-115725 > CAIKMD01. The sequence continues at coordinate 15,088 of DASZLU010000001.1, forward strand.
CCGGCTGATGGACGACATGCTCGAGACGATGTACCAGGCGCCGGGCATCGGCCTCGCCGCGCCGCAGATCGGCGAACTGAAGCGCGTGATCGTGGTCGATTGCGCTAAATCCGGCGATCCGCCCAAACCCTACAAGATGGCCAATCCCGAGATGCTGTGGGAATCGGAGGATATGCTCGTCAATAACGAAGGCTGCCTTTCGCTGCCCGAGCATTATGCCGACGTGACCCGGCCAGCCGAGGTGAAAGTCCGTTACCTGGACGAGCAGAACGAGATTCGCGAGCTGCATGCCAAAGGCCTGCTCGCGACCTGCATTCAGCACGAGATCGACCATCTCGAAGGCACGCTTTTCGTCGATCACATCTCGACGCTGAAGCGGAACATCATCCTGCGTAAGTTGGCGAAGACGAAACGCCAGGCCGCCACCGAGCCGGCATAATCAATCCTCTCCCCCCAAGGGGCGGAGAGGGGTAGATAGTCCTGATGACCTCCACCCGCCGCCGTCTCGCTTTCATGGGTACGCCCTATTTCGCGGTCGCGGCGCTCGATGCGTTGATCGCGGCGGGGCACGAGGTTGCCGCGGTCTATTGCCAGCCGCCCCGCGAGGCGGGACGGGGCCACAAGCTACAGCCCTCGCCGGTGCAGCGCCGCGCGGAGGAAGCCGGTTTGCCGGTGCGCTATCCGGTGAAACTCACCGCGGACGAATGCGACGCTTTCGCCGCGCTCGATCTGGATGTGGCGGTGGTCGCTGCCTACGGGTTGCTGCTGCCGCAGGCTGCGCTCGATGCGCCGAGTTTCGGCTGCATCAACATCCACGCCTCGCTGCTGCCGCGCTGGCGCGGCGCGGCCCCGATCGAGCGCGCGATCCTTGCCGGCGACGATGCGACCGGCGTGACCATCATGCGCATGGAGAAAGGCCTCGATACCGGGCCGATGCTCCTCCGCGAGCGCGTGCCGATCGCGCCGCATGCGACGGCCTTGGGGCTGCGCGGCGATCTCGCAACGCTCGGTGCGCAACTCGCACTGCGCGCGCTCGACGCGATCGAGACGCTGCAGCCGCAGCCACAGCCGGAAGACGGCGTCACCTATGCGAAGAAGCTGACGCGCGAGGAAGAGCGCATCGATTGGACGAAGCCGGCCCATGTGCTGGAGCGGCAGGTGCGCGCGATCCCGTCCTGGTTCGACGCGAAGGGCGAGCGCATCAAGCTGCTCACGGCTGCTCTTGCTGACAGCGTGGGCGCTCCGGGCACGGTGCTCGATGCGGCACCGACAATCGCATGCGGCGAAGCCGCGTTGCGGCTCGTGAAGGTACAGCGGCCGGGGCGCGGCCCGATCGATGCCGATGCATTCCTGCGCGGCTTCGCGCTGCCGCCGGGCACGGTGTTGCCGAGCAACTAGATCATGGCGCGCTACAAGCTCATTCTCGAATATGACGGCACCGGTCTCGTCGGCTGGCAGCGCCAGGCCAATGGGCTCTCGGTGCAAGAGATTTTGGAGATCGCGGCCGAGCGCTTTTGCGGTCAGCGTCTCGTCGTACATGGTGCGGGCCGCACCGATGCGGGCGTGCATGCGCTGGCGCAGGCGGCCCATCTCGACCTGCCGAAGGAATGGCCGACCGACGTCATTCGCAACGCGCTCAATCAGCATGTGAAACCGCACGCGGTGTCGATCATTGCGGTCGAGCCGGTCGCCGCCTCTTTCGACGCGCGGCGCTCGGCGCGCGGCCGCGTCTATCACTATCGCATCCTCAACCGACGCGCCCCCGCCGCCGTCGCGCGGGGCCACGTCTGGCATGTCGGGCCGCCGCTCGATACCGATGCGATGCAGGCCGGCGCGCAGCTGCTTTTGGGCAAACACGATTTCACCACGTTCCGCGACAGCGAGTGCCAGGCGAAATCGCCGGTGAAGACGCTCGATATGCTGGAGGTGTCGCGCATCGGCGACGAAGTGCAGATCGAAGCGCGGGCGCGCTCGTTCCTGCATCATCAGGTGCGCAACATGGTCGGTTCGCTGAAGCTTGTCGGCTTGGGCAAATGGCGCGTGCAGCATATGCGCGAAGCGCTTGAAGCCTGCGATCGCCGTGCCGGCGGACCGACAGCGCCGCCGGAAGGATTGTATCTGGTTGAGGTCGTCTATCCCGACAGCTGAGCGCCGACGGGCTTACTTCGGCTGATCCAGCGCGACGCTGTAACGCAGGCCGATAAAGCCGCCGCTGCCGCGCGTATCGGAGGCGTGGCCACCTTCGATCTCGACATTTTTCATCGGGCTGAACTTCAGCGCGACGCGCGTGCCTTCGACATGCGGACCGAAACCGCGCACGCCCCACCAGTAATGATCGCCGGCGATCGTCGCGTTCCACGGCATCATCGGTACGCGCAGGCCGAGCGCGAGATCGTGGCTGATGAGCGCGCGCTCGCTGGCGACGGTGCCGCTATGATCACTGAGTGGATTATCGATATTGCCGCCAGTGGTCAGCGAGGTGAGAGGTTGCGCATGGCCGAGCGCCCAAACCTGGTCATCGTTATCGCTGGTGCCGAACGAGACGAGACCGAGATTGAGGCTCTCGGGGCGCGCGGAGAAAGTGGCATGACCGGTCGCCGCCGCCGCAGTGTTCAACGCGGCCGTTTCCATATCGGCGGGGGTCGCGGTGTCGATGTCGTTGCTGGCATGGCCGTTGAGATGGGCGGTCCAACTCACCTCGAGATCTTTCACCCAATCGCTGGCGCGGGTCACGGCCTGCGACAGGTCGTGATCCGCCAAGCTCTGCCGCAGCCCGCTCACGACGGCGCGGAGACGGTCGCCGGAGCCGCTAAGATCGCTGATCTGGGTGGGGGAGGAACGGTCAGCGGCGCGTGCACCGCTCGTCAGGAGCAGCGCCACGAGAACAGCACAAATTGAGCCATATCCCCGCATACAGACATCGTTATCTTTAAGGCGGATAATTTAGCATTAAGAAAATGCGCTATTTCGTCAAATATTGTCGGATTAATGACGTTTTTTCTGTTAACTAATCTTGCCAAGCGGCCGGAATCCGCGCTTTTCCAAGTAAAGATTGTCCATTACCCGTTACGCGCTTTTACCTACGCTATCGCCCTAAGGTGACGCACCGCGCCCGCTCGGTAAGGATGGCGGCGTGCTAGAGAGCCTCCTCCCATACGATCCGCGCACCGACCGGGACCGGTTACGGCGCTATCGCATCCTCCTCGCGGCGCAGACCGATCGCGATATTCGCGATATGCTGCAACAGCTCATCGGTGAGACCGAGGGCCGTCTCTTAGCCTCCGGCCAGCACGAATAGAGGGCAGCGCGTCGCGGCGGGGACGGCTTCCGTCGGCGGGCGTGGGTCAGCCGTCGTGACGGCAGTCGCTGGCCAGCGTCGGCTCGGGCTTTTCGATCTCGGCGATCAACGCGCGCAATAAGGCGGCAGTGTTGGAATTGCCGCCTGCTCGAGCCGCCGGCGATACTCGGCCAGCAGGCGAATCAAATCTTGCTGCGACCTCGTCACCCGCCAGCCATACCAAGCCGGCTGGGTGGCGACTTTGAGCTAGATCAAGCTTCCGCGCGAAAACGGTAAGCTTAGTAAAGGCTAAGCGCCGTCAGTTGAATGAAAAGACCGAGCACAATGTCGAGGAGGACGACAAGCCCGGCAATCCACACACCGCCGCCGATCGCAACGAAAGCGATGAACCATTCATAGACCAGCGCCGCGACCACCCCCAAACGCTGCAACGCGAGCGCGCTGCTGTCGGGCAGTATCAGCGCGACCAGCCCGATCGCGACAAACAGCGCCGTCTGAAGAATGATCGACCAGTTATAGGCGGTGACGAAATCGAAGCCGTGCTCTTCGCGCCCAAGCCAGCGACAGAGCGCGAGCACCGCGAGCGGAAACGCCGTCCAGCCGATCACATAAGCGATCGTCTCGACAAGAAAGATATGGCTGAGGCTGGCATCGGCGACGTTCTCGGCCGGCAATTCCAGCCAGCGCTCGAGCAGGAAGAACGGATAGCAATAAGCGGCGGCCCAGAACGAGCACCACGTGCCGCGGTGGGTCAAATCGAAATAGTGAAGCGCGCGGCGATCGGCCAGCGCGAGGCGCCATGCGCCATACAGCGCCTGCCAGAGCTCGGCCCAACGCGGCATCAGGCTTTTGGGAAATAGTGTTCGAGGACGGAGCGATAGATCTTCGTCAACGCAACGATGTCGGCCACGGTCACGCGTTCATCAACCTTGTGCATCGTGAGACCGACAAGGCCGAATTCCGCGACCGAGCAGTAGTTGCAGATGAAGCGCGCATCCGATGTGCCGCCGGTCGTGGATAGATCGGGCGAGAGGCCCGTCACTTCGCCGATGGCGCGCTGAAGGATCGTGCTGACTTCGCCGGGCGGCGTCAAAAAGCTCTCGCCGCTGACTTGAATGTCGAGCTTGTAGCGACCGCCCGCGGCATCGAGCTTTTCTTTAAGCCATTCGGCCAACTTCGCGCTCGTCCACTGATCGTTGAAGCGGATGTTGAAGGTCGCCTTGGCGATGCCGGGGATCACATTCGTCGTCGGGTTGCCGATATCGATGGTCGAGATCTGCAGATCGGTCGGCGGGAAACGCTCGTTGCCGCGATCGATCGGCTCGGCGAGGAGCGCCGAGAGCATCTTGAGCAAGCGATGTGCGGCGTTGTCGGCGAGATGCGGATTGGCGGTGTGGCCTTGAATGCCGCTGACAGTGAGGAAGCCATTCATGCTGCCGCGCCGGCCGATCTTGACCATGTCGCCGAGTTGCTTGGCGCTGGTCGGCTCGCCGACGATGCAGGCGTCGAGCGTCTCGCCCTTTTTCGCGACCCAGTCGAGCAGCTTCTTCGTGCCGTTGATCGCCGCGGCTTCTTCATCGCCGGTGATGAGGAAGCTGATCGAGCCGTTGAAGTCTTGGCGGCTCGCTAGGAATTGCTCGGCGGCAGCGGCGAAGCAGGCGATCGCCGTCTTCATGTCGTTGGCGCCGCGGCCGTAGAGCGCGCCGTTCAGCACTTCGCCGCCGAAGGGATCGACCGACCAGGATTTGAGATCGCCCGGCGGCACGACGTCGGTATGGCCGGCGAAGCAGAAATTGCGCCCGCCCTTGCCTTTGCGCGCATAGAGATTGAGGATCGGCGCCGTGCCTTCTTGCGCGAACTCGACGGTCTCGCAGGTAAAGCCGAGCGGCTCGAGGGCCGCTGTCAGCACGCCGATCGCGCCGTCGTCCGTCGGCGTGACCGACGCACGTTTGATGAGCGCTGATGCGAGTTCGACCGGATCGATCGACATCGGCGATCAGTCGCGCAGCAATTCGTTGATCGACGTCTTGGATCGCGTTTGCGCGTCAACGCGCTTGACGATGACACAGCAATAAAGATCGGGACCCGGCTCGCCGTTCGGCAGTTTCTTGCCCGGCAGGGTACCCGGCACGACGA
>DASZLU010000002.1:0-5675 GCA_035552195.1 Allostellaceae bacterium
ACTGCCGGAAGGGACCAAAAATATGGCGTGGAAGCCAATTTCTGAAGCCGACCTCTGGGATAAAATAAATTTGGCCGAAACAAAGATGAGCGTGGCTCAGCGGCGTTTCTGGAACGCAATACGAATTTTACCCGAAAAATGGGCTCAACATCCCTATGGTGATGAAGGCGGTGGTTTTTGGGTCGTCGCCATCATTGGTCGAGTTACGATTTGGTTTAATGATATCGAAGGCGGCTTCAATCGCTCTACATACCGCCGGTATGGCCTGATTGAAGAATATTTCTCCAACCAGGATGAGCTTGAATTGTCGGTTCAGCACGTACTGACGGCCACCGAGATTGGCGACGATGTCGGCGGAAAATGCGGGCCGCCGCAACCGATTTCATAGCTCGGTCGCTTTCGACTTTATCAAAGGATCAGCATCAAAGGATCGGCAAAACCCGAGACGGTCGTTCGGCAGCTTGTTTGTTGACATGCTTGGGTGGCAAATCGTCTCATTCGCGTCGATGCGCGCCGAGATAAGAGGCATGGCATTGCTGTTCCGAGGAGCGCACCGCAGGCGAGACATTGCCGCGTATGCGGGGGTGCCCTCCTGCATCACGGAGCACGTCGTCATTCAGTTTTTTCGTGCGGACATTCCGCTTTGCGGCGTTAAAGCCGTGGCAAAAGAAAAGCCGACAGCGAGGAAGGCGAAGCGCTAGCCTTCCTTGTGAACCAGTCGGCCATGGTTCCAAAGCTCGAATCCATGGGACCAGTGGACATTTTCCCGGTGGACGGCGTACAGCCGCGTGGCGAGCGCTAATGCCTCACCATCATCCTTTGCTTCGATTTCATTTACTCCCACGAAACGGCCGTCGTTGCCCAGGAAGTAGACCCGATAATCCACGATAAGCTAAGCGGATTGCTGCTTATCCTCCGTACCATGACCAACTTTCCGCGCAGCACGAGTTGCTAAAAGCTCGTATCGCTGTGCGATCAACAGCAATTCGCGTTTCGCGAAAACGTCGCGCACAAACTCAGCAGTGGCGCGGGTTTGCGCCGCAAGCGCAACCCAATGATCGGGATCGTCAAATTTACCGGACAAGCCTACTCACCAAATGACAGAAACCACACCCCAAGAAGTTGGAGTGTACCTATCAATTAGGCGGCAATGTGACGACCAGACGACTTAGAAAAATGGTCCGTCTAGTAGCGGCGATGGCTGGTACCGCGAAAGTAACGTCGCCCCGAAGGCGCGAGCGTTGGATGCCATATTCCGGTCCGGAGCCCGCGCTTTCGCGGGGTGACCGGCTTTGCCGGTCGTTTTCCCTTGACTAATCCGGATCGAACTGGTACAAATCAGGAACACTGATAGACCGCCCTTTTGGGGCGGTCTTTGCGTTTTGGGGCGCGGAATCGCGTGCCCGATCCCTTCTTTCCCCACCCAACATCTTTCCGAGGTTTCTCATGCCCCGTTCTTTAACGGCGCGTCAGCAGCTTTTTGTCGACGCGTATCTCGTTTCCCGCAATGCGACGCAAGCGGCCCGCGATGCCGGCTATTCATTGAAGCGCTCGACTTCCACGGGTCCTTATTTGCTGCATCGCCCGCATATCGAGGCCGCGCTCAGGGAGCGCGGCCTCGAGCCGCCGCGCGGGCATCATCCTTCGACGCAGCTCCGAAAGCCGCCCGACCGGCGGCGCGCGGGGTTGAATCCGCTCGAAGAGCGTTTCGCGCTCGCCTATCTCGTCACCGGCAATGCGGCCGAGGCGGCACGACGCGCGGGTCTCAAGGTCGTGCAGGCAAAGACCGGCGGCTGCAAGATGCTGCAGCGTCCGCATGTCGCCGCGTTCATCGAGGCGGAGCGCGCGGCTTCGATCGAGCGCACCCGGATCGATGTCGATCGCGTCCGGCGCGAATTCGCGCGCATCGCTTTCACCGACATCGCCGATTTCATGGCATGGGACGAGGAGGGCAATGTCGCGTTGAGGGCCAGCAGCGATATCTCGCCCGACGATCGCGCCGCGATCGTCGAGCTGAAAGTAAAGCGCGGCAAGCACGGCGTGAATGCGCGCGTGAAGCTGCACGACAAGCAGCGCGCGCTCGACAGTCTGGCGCGGCTCATGGGGCTTTACGGCAAGAAGTCCTATCTCACGATCGATCACGACAGGCCCAAGCGCGACGCCAACGCGATCCTGCGCGAGCGGCTCTCGAAGATCGCGGGACGCGGCGAGAAGAAAGAGTAAAGCGGCCGGCGTTCGGTTGCCGAAGCCGCGAGGCGCCGGACGACGGCGGCACACGTATCAAACGCGGCCGCTGCGGCCTAGAATGCCTCCGGAAAATACATGGAGGGAGGAAGAGATGACCGACATTCAGATGAGTTTTGCGATGGGGCCCAATCCGCGCAATCGCGCGATTTTCGATGGGGCCGTGAAGCCGTCGGGGATCGATTTCACCACCCATAAAGTCCCGGTCAGCGAGTTGTTCTGGCGTCAGCTCAAATTCCAGGAATTCGACGTGTCGGAAATGTCGATCTCGTCGTTCCTGATGGTCATGGCGAGCGGCGATAAGAATTGGATCGGCCTGCCGGTTTTCACCACGCGCCACTTCTTTCATACGCTGGCCTTCGCCCGTAAGGATTCGGGCATCAACAGCCCGGCCGATTACAAGGGCAGGCGCGTTGGCGTGCCCGAATTCCAGCAGACCGGTGCTCTGTGGGCGCGCGGCGCGATGATCCATGAATTCGGCTGCAAGCAGGAGGACGTGGAATGGTGGATGGAGCGCACGCCCGACCACAGCCATGCCGGCGCCGTTGGCTTCAAGCCGCCGCAAGGCACGACGCTGAAGCAAATCCCAAAGGAGAAGAACATCGGCTCGATGTTGCTGTCGGGCGAGCTCGACGCGACCAGCCTCTATTTCGGCGGCGGGGCGAACATGGTCGATCGCACCTCCGTCGATCTGCGCCGGCACCCCGACATCAAGCCGCTCTTCGCCGACACGCTGGGCGAATGCGCGCGCTATTACAAAAAGACGGGCATCTACCCGATCAATCACGCGATGATCATTCGCCGCTCGCTGGTCGAGAAATATCCCTGGGCCCCGATGGAAATCTATCTGGCCATGGCCGAGGCCAACGAGATCGCGAATAAAGAGCGCATCGAGCACATGGAGTACTACATCAATACGGGCCGCGTGCCGGCAGAGTACGCCGCCGCCATCGCGGAGCCGATCGTGCAGCACGGTCTGAAGGCCAACCGGAAGACCCTCGAGACCTGCGCTCAGTATTCCCATGAGCAAGGCCTCACGCCGCGCCTGATGAAGCTCGAGGAAATTTTCGCGCCGTCGACTCTCGGCGAATAAGTCGGCAGAAAGAAGCCCCACAGCGCGAGGCTGTGGGGCTTCTCTTATTGCGACGCCTATTGCGACGCCGCGATGGATTGGTGGTTAGTTTCCATGCACCGCATTGTCGATGGCGTTGCCTGTGCGCTGAGCGCCCGTACCGATCGCGTCGCCTGTCGCTCTCGCGCCGTTAACGACGCCGTGGCCCGTTTCGGTCGCGGCGTTGCCAACCGAATGGCCGGCAGCGTTGAAGTTGTCGTGCGCGCGTTCGCCTTCGTTGTTGCATCCGGCGAGGCCGAGCATCGCGACAGCGAAGACAGCGAGGGAAAGCTTGTTGCTCGTCATAACACTCCGTCCAATCCTGGTACAAGTCACGCTGTTAACATCCGACCGTCGGATTCGATCCCGCGGCCAGCGTAAAAGATTGGTTCGCGGACAATTTCGATCGGATAGACTTACCCGAAGAGCGGAAGCGCGAGCGGCTGAATATCCATTCGGAGGAAAACGATGAAGACGAAGAGCGGCGTGAACTTGGGCATTTCACTGCCGTACTCGTTTCCCGACGCGCGCGTCGACCACGCGTATATCCGCCGGTTCGTCCGCGAGGCCGAGGCGCTGGGCTTCGACGACGGATGGCTGACCGAGGGCATCCTCAATCCCAATTTCGTGCTCGAGCCGGTGACCTATATCGCGCATCTCGCGGCGCTGACCGAGACGATTCGCTTCGGCATCTCGGTGATCATCCTCAACCACCGCAACCCGATCCAGCTCGCCAAGGAGCTCGCCACCGTCGACCATCTCAGCAACGGCCGCCTCACGGTCGGCTTCGGGCTGGGCTCGGGAACGAGCCTCTATCCGGCGTTCGGCATCGGCCCGGAGAAGCGCGTCACGCGTTTCGAGGAGGCGATGAAGGTGATGACCGCGCTGTGGACGGAGGAGCGCGTCACCATCGACGGGCAGTTCTGGAAGCTGAGCAATCAGGGGATGCAGCCGCGCCCGTTCCAGAAGCCGCGCATGCCCATGTTCCTCGGCGGACACTCGGAGCCCGCCATGCGCCGCGCGATCAGGTTAGCGGATGGCTGGATGGCCGCCGGGTCTACCGGCAACGAGGAATCGCTCGCCGATCTCGGCCGGATGCACGGCTACCTCGCGGAAGCCGGTGTCGATCCGAAGCGCTTCTGGCTGTCCAAACGCATCTATATCGCGGTGGAGGACGACCGCGCGACGGCGCGACAGAAGCTGAACGCCGCCCTCAGCTATCAATATGCGGGGCGCGATCAGAGCCATGTTGGCCTGGCGGCGACGCCGTCCGAGGCCGTCGAGTGGCTCGGGCGCTTCATCGAGGCGGGCGTCGACCACATCCTCCTCAACCCCTGCTACGAGCATGAGCGCCAGATGGAGATGCTGGCGACGAAGGTCGTGCCGCAGCTTTAGGATGAGGGCGCCGGGGTTGATTTTTCGCGACGCGTTCACGATCTCAAGCGAAGCGGCAATCGATGCACGCGGGCAATGTCGCGGGGAGCAGCGTATGAAACGACTGACGAACGGCTTGTCGATTGCCATCGTGACGATGGGGCTCGCAGCCGGGTCCATGGCGGCTTTTGCCCAAACCAACCCGAACGCGCCGACCGGGCCCAACAATCCCAATGAGCCGCCGCAATTGACCGGCGCGCGCGCGCCGATGCCGTGCGGCGCGGACGCCAAAGCCGCGAGCAACGGCAAGCCCGCGACGCCGCCGGCGGCATCGCCGGGCAAGCCGCAAGAATCGCAAGCCGACGCAGCGAACGGCAAGTCATCGACGAGCGCTGGATGCACGGCGCCGGATCATCCGGCGGGCGCTACAACGCCGGCGCCGGCGCCGGCGGGAGCGCCGCACCCCTAGCGATCGGCTTTGCCGCCGCGCTCGGCGAGCGCGCGCAGATCCTGCGGCGAGCGGAAGCTCATCACGCTGATCTTCATGGTGCGGAATTCGGGCAGCACGACCTGCATCTGCCCGTCTTTCTCCAGCAGCGAGACATAGCGCGTCTCGGTGCCGAGCGACGGCAGGTTGAAATAGGTGAAGCGCTTGCCCTGCGGATCGTAGCGCAGCACCTGGTCGGAATTCATCATGTTGATCCAGACGGCGTGATGGCTGTCGACCGTCGCGTGATACGGATATTCGACGGCGCCATTGGGCAGCGGCACCAGCGTGGTTTGCATCGTCTTGGTGTCGATGCGGAAGAGGCTGCCGCCGAAGAAATTGTTGACCCAGACGACGCTGCCGCTTTTGTCGGCGCCCATGCGCCGCGGCCCTTCGCCCCAGGGCAGCGGCGTGTTGAAATCGAGCGCGGGATAATCGGCATAGAGCGCCTTCTCGCCG
>DASZLU010000003.1:0-9816 GCA_035552195.1 Allostellaceae bacterium
CGGCTGCTCGCCGAGCGGCAGCGCGCGAACGCCGCCGTCGCCGTCATCGGCATGCGGCCGGACGAGCCGGGTGCTTACGGCCGGCTGGTCCTCGGCAAGGACGGCACGCTCGATGCCATCGTCGAGGCAAAGGACGCCACCGACGCACAGCGCCAGATCACGCTGTGCAATTCCGGCGTGATGGCGATCGACGGCAAGCACCTCTGGTCGCTGCTCGATGCCGTCGGCAACAGCAACGCCAAGAACGAATACTACCTGACCGATATCGTCGGCATCGCGCGCGCGCGCGGCCTCGCCTGCGCCGCGATCGAAGCGCCGGCCCCCGAAATGATGGGCGTCAATTCGCGCGCCGAGCTTGCCGAAGCGGAAGCCGCGATGCAGCGGCGTCTGCGTGCGCATCACATGAGCGAGGGCGTGACGTTCACCGCGCCGGACTCGGTCTTCCTCTCCGCCGATACCAAACTCGGCCGCGATTGCGTCGTCGGGCCGTTTGTCGTTTTCGGGCCGGAGGTGTCGATCGGCGAGGGCGTCGAGATCCCTGCCTTCTGCCATCTCGCCGGCGCCAAGGTCGGCGATCGCGCGATCATCGGTCCGTTTGCGCGGCTGCGCCCCGGCGCGGAGCTCGCCGACAACGTTCATGTCGGCAATTTCGTCGAGGTGAAGAACGCCAAGCTGGCGAGCGGCGTCAAAGCCAATCACCTCGCTTATATCGGCGATGCCACGGTGGGCGAGGGCACCAATATCGGCGCCGGCACCATCACCTGCAATTACGACGGCATCGATAAGCATCGCACCGACATCGGCAAGGACGTGTTCGTCGGCACCAACGCGTCGCTGGTCGCGCCGGTGAAGATCGGCGATGGCGCGATGATCGCCGCCGGCTCGGTCATCACCGACGACGTGCCCGGCGATGCGCTGGCCCTCGGCCGCGGCCGCCAGGCCGTGAAAGAAGGCCGCGCCGCCGCGTGGAAAGCGCAAAAGCGCGCCGCCAAAGCCGCGAAGAAGAGCTGAGCGCGATGTCGCAGGCCGTCACAGCCAGGAACAAGCTTCAACGCCGCGCGTTAAATGCGTTCGGTCTTCGGTTCAACGAAAGCACTGATTGAATGTGTGGCATCGTCGGCATTATCGGACGTCAGGAAGTCGCGCCCTTGCTCGTCGAAGGGCTGCGGCGCCTGGAATATCGCGGTTATGATTCGGCCGGTATCGCGACGTTGGTCGACGGCACGATCGAGCGCCGCCGCGCCGAGGGGAAGCTCTCCGCCCTTGCGACCCTGATCGATCGCCAGCCGGTGCAGGGAAATATCGGCATCGGCCATACGCGCTGGGCGACGCATGGCGTGCCGGCAGTACGCAATGCGCATCCGATCGCGACGCGCGAAGTCGCCGTCGTCCATAACGGCATCATCGAGAATTTCCAGGCGCTGAAGGCCGAGCTCACCGGTCTCGGTTTCAATTTCGAGAGCCAGACCGATACCGAAGTCGTCGCGCTGATGGTGACGCGCTATCTGCGCGACGGGATGTCGCCCGAGAAGGCGGTCGAGAAGACGCTGTCGCGCTTGGAAGGCGCGTTTGCGCTGGTGATGCTCTTCGCCGGTCATCACGATCTCCTCATCTGCGCGCGCCGCGGCTCGCCGCTCGCGATCGGCTATGGCGAGGGCGAGATGTATGTCGGCTCCGACGCGCTGGCGCTGGCGCCGCTCACGCGGCGCATCGTTTATCTCGAGGAAGGCGATTGGGCCGTCGTGCGCGCTTCGGGTGCCGCGATCCACGATGCCGCCGGCAAAGAGGTCAAGCGCGAGATCAAGGAAACCGCGCTGTCGGGCGCCGCGATCGGCAAAGGCAATCACCGCCACTTCATGAAGAAGGAGATCTTCGAGCAGCCGGCGGTGATCGGCGATACGCTGACGGCGCATTTCAATCCGGTGACGCGCAGCGTGCATCTGCCGCATCTGCCGTTCGATCTGGGCGGCATCGAGCGCACGACGATCATCGCCTGCGGCACGTCCTATCACGCCGGGCTCATCGCCAAATACTGGATCGAGCAGATCGCGCGCGTGCCCTGCGATGTCGATATCGCCTCGGAATTCCGCTACCGCGCGCCCGACATGCAAAAAGGCGGGATGGCGCTGTTCATCTCGCAATCGGGCGAAACCGCCGATACGCTGGCGGCGCTGCGCTATGCGAAATCGCAGCAGCAACGCATCGTCGCGGTGGTGAACCAGCCCGAAAGCTCGATCGCGCGCGAATCCGATGCGGTGCTGGCGACCTTGGCCGGGCCGGAGATCGGCGTCGCCTCCACCAAAGCCTTCACCACCCAGCTCGTCGTGCTCGCCTGCCTCGCCATCGCCTTGGCGCGGGCGCGGGGCAAGATCGACAATGAGCGCGAGGCCGCGCTTTCGACCGCGCTCACCGAAGTGCCGTCGCGCGCCAGCGAAGTGCTCAACCACGATCAGCGCATCGAGAAGATGGCGGCGTGGTTCGCCGAGGCGCGCGATGTGCTCTATCTCGGCCGTGGCACCTCGTTCCCGCTGGCCCTCGAAGGCGCGCTGAAGCTCAAAGAGATTTCCTACATCCACGCCGAGGGTTATGCCGCCGGCGAGATGAAGCACGGGCCGATCGCTCTCATCGACGACAAGGTGCCGATCGTGGTGCTGGCGCCGCGCGACGAGCTCTTCGAGAAGACGTTGTCGAATGTGCAAGAGGTGCTGGCCCGCGGCGGCAAGGTCGTGATGGTCTCGGACAAGGAAGGCCTTGCGCGGCTCGACGGTCAGCTCACCGAGGCGATCGAAGTGCCGACCTGCGATCCGTTCGTCACGCCGCTGCTCTACGCCATTCCGGCGCAGCTCCTCGCCTATCACGTCGCCGTCGCCAAAGGCACCGACGTCGACCAGCCCCGCAACCTCGCCAAAAGCGTGACGGTGGAGTAGGGGCGGGTCAAGCCGCGCGTTTCAGCGCGTAGGGCTGAATCAGGATTTCCGACGGGATATCGAGCAGCGCGCTCAACGCACGCACCATCGGCAGCGTGAGCGGACGCTTGCGTGTCAACACTTCCGAGACGCGGCCGCGACTGCCGATCGCCGGCTCCAATTCCCGGCGGCTCAATCCCTTTTGTTCCATCATGAACTCGATGGCGGCAATCGGATCGGGCGCCGAAATAGGGAAGTGCTTTGCTTCATAGGTCTCGATCAGCGTCACGAGGACGTCGCCCCGGTCGCCCGCCGGCGTGCCCGGCTCGGCATCCCAACTCTGTTCGACCTCGCGCAAAGCGGCGCGATAATCGGCCTTCGTCCGGATCGGGCGGATCGCTTTCATTTTCATGTGATCTATCTGTTTCTTGTAAAGCGCACTTTATTGGAGCCAGCAATCAGGAAAGCGTCGAAACCCGCGTCACGCCACGCTTCGCGTTGTACGTGCGAGCTTTCGCCTACGATATTCGCCCACCATTGCGGGCGTTCTGCGCTCTTAGGAAGTGAAGAGCCTAATATGGCCTCGATATCAGCGAACGTGACGACGATTTCCTTAAATCGCTGGTTTTGAAGATAGTCTCGTAGTGGATCGTATTTCGACATGGTTCCCCACTCCATGAAAGTCGAGGCTCGATCATGGGACCGATCTTGAACCTCGCCAAGAGTGTGACGGTGGAGTAGGGGCGGATCTACGCTCGCAATGGCTGTTGCAGTGTCCCCGCATCCCTTTATCGTCATTGCCGGACTTGTTCTGGCAATCCATGGGGCCGCGGAACAAGTCTGCGGGTGACGATGTGGCTTGGACGGTCCAGCGCGGTTTGATACCGCTCTAGGTCGAAGGACGAACGCGATGCTAAACTACCCAGGAGAAAGTGGCAGGAGTTCGAGCATTATGACCAGTGAAGCGCTGGCGCGGATTGGCGGGAAGGCGTTGCCGCGTGAGGTGAGCGCAACCGAGAAGGCGTTGCGCGTCGAGCTCGCGGCGGCGTTTCGGATCGCGCATCATTTCGGCTGGAATTACGACACGCTCAACCACATCACGTTGCGGCTGCCGGGGACCGACACGTTCCTCATGAATCCGCTCGGCCTCGGCTGGGACGAGATCACGGCGTCGTCGCTGGCAACGGCTGGTTACGACGGCACGATAGCGAGCCATACCGGCGTGAGACTGGCGCCGGCGGGATTCAATTTCCACAGCGGCATCTTGAAGGCGCGGCCCGACATCAACTGCGTGCTGCACGTCCATCAATCGGCCGGCGCGGTGATCGGCGCGCTGGAAGAAGGTCTCGTCGTCTACAATCAGAGCGGCTGCGCCTTGCATGGCGAGGTCGGCTATCACGCCTTCGAAGGCCTGGCACGGGTCGATGACGAGGTGCCGCGCATCCTGCGCGATCTCGGCACCAAGCATACGCTGATCATGACCAATCACGGGCTCTTGAGCGTTGGTGCGTCGGTCGCGGAGGCCTTCGGCTATATGCGCGCGCTGGTCGATGCCTGCACGTTGCAGGAGCGGGTGATGGCGACGGGCGGCACGCTCAAGCCGATCCCGGCGGCGCTGCAAGAGCACACCAAGTCGCAGATGTCGGGCGGGCGCAACGGGCCGCGCGACGACATGTCTTGGAATTACTGGAAGCGGCTGGCCGAGCGGCTCGACCCGGCTTTCGCGTCTTAAGGCCCGAGCGATGACAACGACACCGATCGTCATCGTCGGCGGCGGCCCTGTCGGCATGGTGCTGGCGCTGAACCTTGCCGCGTTCGGCGTCGCCTCGACCCTCGTCAACACCGAGCCGAATTCACGCTTTCATCCCAAGGGCAATACGCATAATTCGCGGACGATGGAGCATTACCGGCGGCTCGGCATCAGCAAAAAGCTGCGCCAGGTCGGCTTGCCGGCCGATCACCCGACCGATGTTGCCTATTTCACCACGCTCAACGGTTGGGAGATGGCGCGGCATAAGCTGCCGTCGGAAGCGGAGAAGCAGGCGCAAGTCGCGCAAGCGGCGCCGACGGATCAAGTGCCGGAACCGCTGTTTCGCGCCAACCAGATGTATCTCGAGGCCGCGCTCCTCGAGCATGTGCAATCCGTGAAGCTGATCGATGCGCGCTATGGCTGGCGCTGCACGGCGCTGGCACAGGAAAGCGATGGTTCGTTCAAGATCGCGATCGAAGAAGTGGCAACCGGCAACCGTGAAGAGTTGACGGCGCGCTATCTCATCGGCTGCGACGGCGGACACAGCATCGTGCGCAACTGGCTCGGCATCGGCTATCGCGGCGAGCGGCCGTCGGAGCAGGCCTTCACCAGCGGCGCCACCCTGGCGACGCATGTGCGGGCGCCGGCGCTCTACGACAGCGTGCTCAAGCGGCACAAACGCGCCTGGCACCAATGGAACGTCAATCCCAAGATCCGCGGCCTGATCCAGACCTTGGACGGGAAGGGCGACTTCCTCTTCAGCACGCGGATCAAGACGGTCGACGAGCCGCCCGATCGCAACGCCATCGCCCGGGCCTTCCTCGCTTGTGTCGGCGAAGAGGTGCCGATCTCGTTCCTGGGACACATGCCCTGGACGGCGGGGCAGGCGGCGGTCGCCGACAGTTTCGGCCGCGGCAATGTATGGCTCGCGGGCGATGCCGTGCATCTCTTCACGCCGACCGGCGGCTTCGGCATGAACACCGGCATGGACGATGCGGCCAATCTCGGCTGGAAGCTGGCGGCGATGGTGCAGGGCTGGGGCGGCCCGCATCTGCTCGCCAGCTACGAAACCGAGCGCCGGCCGATCGCGTTCCGCAACACCGGCATGGCGAAGCGCTTCTCGCTCGATCTCAACGAAGCGCCGGTCGATCCCGAGATGATGGAAGACAGCGCAGCCGGCGCCGCGGCGCGGGCACGCACCGGTGCGTTCTTTTCGCGCTTCACCGAGGAATTCGCCTCGCTCGGCATTCAACTCGGCGTCGGCTACGACGGCTCGCGCATCGTCGTATCGGACGGTACGACACGGCCGCACGACGATCCAACGGTCTATACGCCGAGCGCGTCGCCGGGCGGCCGGGCGCCGCATCTCTTCCTCGGAAGCCGCGATTCACTCTTCGATCATTTCGGCACCGGCTTTACGCTGCTGCGCCTCGGCGGCGCGACCGATATTTCTCCGCTCGCGAAGGCGGCGGCTTCGCGCGGCATTCCGTTTACCGCATTCGATGTGACGCTGCGCGAAGGCCGCGATCTCTATGAAGCCGATCTCGCGCTCATTCGCCCGGATCAGCATGTCGCTTGGCGCGGCAGCCGCTTGCCCGCGGATTGCGGCGCGCTGCTGGCCCAAGTCACGGGCTGGGTATGAGCTGCAAGGAGATGCCCGGCTCGGCCGATGGCGTGCCTGGCCTGTTAACCCTTTAAACATTTCTTTACCGCACCATACGGCGGCGCGCTCGACGCCTTCGCGGCTCGATGCCGTCGCGTGATCGGTTGGTTCTCTGTTGTTGGAATAACGATGAACTTTCTCTTCCTGGACCGGCCGCGCTTCCCGCAAAACTCGTTCCGCGCCTACGTCGTCGCGGCGGCTGTCGTCGGCGCGGCATTGGCGTTGCATCTGGTCTTTGCCCGATGGTTTCTGAGCCTCGATGTCACCGGCCTGCCGTTCGCGACCTTCTTTCTCGCCGTCATCGCGGTCACGTTTCTCTGCGGGTCGGTCGCCGGATTGTTCGCCGGTTTCTTGTCCATGCTCCTGGCGTGGCAATTCACCATCGCGTCGGGCAATGCCAGTCTTTCGATCTTGCAGACGGGCATGTTCGGCGTGGGCGCGCTGACCGTATCCGCGGTTATCGGCGTGATGCGGGCCGCTTCGGCCGAACGCGAGCAACTCCGGCAAGAATTGTTCCACGCACAAAGGCTGGACGCGCTGGGTCGCCTGGCGGGCGGAATCGCGCACGACATCAACAACAGCCTGGTTCCCGTCGTCGCGATGACAAGCATGGTCTTGAAGCGCCTTCCGCCCGACAGCGCCGATGCGGAATCGCTCAAGATGGTGCGCGAAGCGGCTGACCACATCAAGCTGCTGGTGCAGCAGATCCTGGCGTTCGGCCGGCCGCATGAGCCGCAAACGGTGCCGGTCGATCCGACCGCGTTTTTGCGCGATACGCTCCACTTCGTGCGTGCGACAGTTCCAACGACCATCGATATCGCTGCCAAACTTGATCCTGCGCCATTGGTTTGTGTCGATGCCAGTCAGTTTCGTCAGGTCTTGATCAATTTGATCACAAACGCTGTCGACGCGATCGGCGAGCGTCAGGGGACGATTACGGTGGGTCTTTCGGAGGCACGACCGGCGGCTCTTCAGGGGCGGCTTTGCGTCCGGCTGTCGATCGGCGATGACGGAAGTGGCATGGACGACGAGACGCGCGGAAGAGTCTTCGAACCCTTCTTCACGACCAAAGAGGTGGACAAGGGAACGGGGTTGGGTTTGTCGGTGGTCTACGGGATTGTCGGGGCGCACGGTGGCCGTATCGATGTGACCAGCGCTGTGGGCCAGGGCACGCGATTCGATATTTTTCTTCCCGCCATGGTTTCGCAGGACGATCCCTTGACGCAGGACGCCTTGATCGCGGCGTGACCTGACGTCACCGCTTCAGCACGCGCTTGCCGAGCTCGGGGAAGACCTTCGCGACTTTGGCGGCGAGGTAATCGCCGTAGGTGCCGTCGAACATATGGACGCTCGCCTGATCCCAGCGGCGCCGGCGATCGGCAGCGATGGCGCTGGTGTCGTGAACCGCATGCTGCGGCAGCGGGCGGATCGCGGCGGATAGATTCGGATCGAAGAACAGCGGGAAGGAGAGGCGGTCGACGCCGCTGGTGTTGAGCACGCGATGCGGCGTCGAGCGATACCAGCCGCCGGTCAGACGATCGAGCATGTCGCCGATGTTGCAGATGAGCGTGCCCGGCAGGGGCGGCGCGTCGATCCAGCCGTCATCGGTTCGTACCTGCAGCCCGCCATGCTTGTCCTGGGCCAAGAGCGTGAGCAAGCCGTAATCCGTATGCTCGCCGACGCCCCAAGCCGCGTCGGCCTCGCCGGCGGGGGGATAGCGAAAAATGCGAAAGAGAATCGTCGGATCCGCGGTGTAGTGCGCCGCGAAATAATCCGGCGCGAGATCGAGGCTCAACGCCACGCCTTCGATCAAGGCATCCGCGGCGCGCAGCGTCAGCGCCATGTAACGCAACACGGCGTGGCGCAGCTCGGGCACCTGACGCGGCCAGAGATTGGGCCCGTGAAACGGTGTGCCGGCAAGGACACGCGGATCGTCGGCCGGCAATTCCGTGCCAAGATAAAGTCCTTCTTTGAGATCGGACTTGCCCGAGGTGAGTTCGGCACCGAGGGGAAACCAGCCGCGCCAGGCGACGCCGCCTTTTTCCATCGCGATCTCGGCTTTCTCGCTTTCGGCCAAGGCAAAGAAGAGACGGCTGGTGCGCTCGAGCTCGCTGAAGGCATCGTCCGGAATGCCATGGCCGGTGATGTAGAAAAATCCCGTCTCGCGGCACGCGGCTTCGATCGCCTTCGCCACCTCGCGGCGTGCCGCCATCGTCCCGCGTTCGAACAGCGGGGCGATATCGATCGTATGGATCGTCGTGGCCGAGCTCATGCCGCTTCACTCCGAAGGATCATTCCGCGGCGCTCGGCTTTCGTCGTGGCAATCGATCCCCGGGCAGGCGATCGTCCTTCAAGCGGATTTCGTACTGCGAGAACGGTATTTCAATCCCATCGGCGACGAGCGCATCATAAAGCGCGATCAGCACCTCGCCTTTAATGTTGGTCACCCCGTTCTCGGCATCGGAAATCCAGAAGCGCAACACGAAGTTGATCGCGCTGGCGCCGAAGCCGGTTGCGTGACAGACCGGTGCCGGCGTTTTGACGACGCGCGCCGGTAGCTCCGCTGCCGCTATGGCAATCGCGCGCACGGTGTGCAACTCGCTGCCGTAAGCGACCCCGAACGGCAGATCGAGCCGGACGTGCGGGCTGGAATAGGTCCAATTGACCACGCGGTTGGTGATCAGCTCTTCGTTCGGCAGCAGATAGTCCTTGCCGTCGCGGCTGCGCACGGAGACATAGCGCGCCGCCATCGAGGTGATGCGGCCGAAGGTCTCGCCGATCTCGATGACGTCGCCCGGCTTGATCGAGCGATCGAGCAGCAGGATCACGCCGCTGACGAAATTCGATACGACTTTCTGGAGGCCAAGTCCGACCCCGACGCCGACCGCGCCGCTGAAGAGCGCGAGCGCGGTGAGATCGATGCCGACGGTATCGAGCGCGATCACCACCGCGAGCACGACGAGAATGATCTTCAGCGTGTTGCCGATCAGCACCTGCACCGACGGCGTCAGGCTGGTGATGCGGTTGATGCGCGTTTGCGCCAGGCGCGATGTCGCGAAGGCGGCCCAGACCAGGAAGAACAACAGCAGGGCCGCCTCGATCACCGTCAGCAGCGAGAGGCGCAGGCTGCCGATGGTCAGGGCGAAATTGTCGAGCGTCGCGGTCAGCGCGGCGCGCAGGCCGAGGATATCGATCGCGGCGAGAAACCAGACGACGACGGCGATGGTGTGCGAGAGCGCCGCATCGCGCACCAGCGCGGTGGTGGCGCGGATGACGATCCAGGCGAGCAGCAGGCTGGCCGCGATATGCGCGAGGTTGCCGGGATAGCCGGCGACGTTCAACGCGAAGATGGCGAGAATGATCGTCGCCCACCACAGCAAGGGCAGGGCAAGGGATTGGGTCGCCGAGATCAGCCGCGGATTGCGCAGCCGCTGATCGACGCGCTCGACGAGCAACGCGGCGCGCTCGCGCGTCAGCCGCCGCAACAGGATGGCGAC
>DASZLU010000004.1:0-38739 GCA_035552195.1 Allostellaceae bacterium
CGGATAGGGAAAATCCAGTATGGCCGATGTTGCGAGTGATGTTCTCGAAGTGATTGCCAAGCAGGCGAAAACCGACCCTGCGAAGGTCACGCGCGAGACCGAATTGGCCGATCTCAACCTCGAATCGCTCGACACGATCGAGCTCATCTTCGCGCTCGAAGAGAAATTCAATATCGAGATTCCCTACAACGCCAATGAGGCGACCACGGCCGGCATCAATTTCACCACCGCCGGCGACGTCATCGACGCCGTCGCCAAGCTCGTCACCGAGCAGAAAGGCTCAGCGGCGTAATCCGTCGCTGCGCATGAGCAGCCTCACATGAACCGCCCAGCATGAATCGAGTCGTCATTACCGGGCTCGGCGTCATCGCGCCGCTCGGCAAGAACACCGCCGAATTCAGCGCCGGCCTCAAAGCCGGCAAGAGCGCGATCGGGCCGATCTCGGTCATCCAGACCGAGGGGCTGATCACCAAGATCGGCGCGCAGGTTCTCGATTTCGATCCCCTGGCGCATTTCGAAGAGAACAAGCTGCCGCTCTACGACCGCTGCACGCAATTCGCGCTGGTCGCGGCGCGCGAGGCGATCGCGCAGAGCAAGCTCGATTTTCGTGCCGGGCTCGGCGCGCGCACCGCCACGATCATCGGCTCGGGGGTCGGCGGCCAGGGGACACAGGACGAGAATTATCAGCGGCTCTATTTGCAGGGCATGAAACGCTGCCATCCGCTGACCATTCCGAAGCTGATGATCAATGCGCCGTGCTGCCACATCACGATGGAGCACGGCATCACCGGCCCGTCTTTCGTCGTTGCGAGCGCCTGCTCTTCGGCCAATCACGCGATCGGCGTCGCGTTCCAGATGGTGCGCTCAGGCATGGTCGATGCGGCGGTGACAGGCGGCACGGAGGCTGTTTTCACGTTCGGCACGATCCGCGGTTGGGAGGCGCTGCGTGTGATGGCGCCCGATACCTGCCGGCCGTTCTCGCTCGGCCGCAAAGGCATGGTGCTCGGCGAGGGCGCCGCGATCATGGTGATCGAGGCGCTTGAGAGCGCGCAGAAACGCGGCGCCGAGATCCTCGCCGAGATCGCTGGTTTCGGCACGACCTCGGATGCAAGCGATATCGTGATGCCGGCGCTCGAAGGCGCGTCCGGCGCGATCGCCGCCTGCCTTGCCGATGCGAAGCTCGCGCCAAGCCAAGTCGATTACGTCAATGCGCATGGCACCGGCACGGCGGCGAACGACGTCACCGAGACCAAGGCGCTGCACAAGATTTTCGGCGAGCATGCAAAGAAGCTCGCCGTGTCCTCGACCAAATCGATGCACGGTCACACGCTCGGCGCGGCCGGCGCGATCGAGCTTGCCGCAACGATCTGCGGCATGCGGGGCGGCTTCGTCCCGCCGACCGCGAATTACACCGACCGCGACCCGCAATGCGATCTCGACTATGTAGCGAACGAAGCGCGCAGCGCGCCCATCAATGTCGCGATATCGAACTCGTTCGCCTTCGGTGGCCACAACGCCGTGGTTGCGGTGAAGCGGGCCTGACCGCGCGGCACGCAACGCGCGCCGCGAAGCTTACCGCCACGCATTACGTTCTCATCGCGCTCGCCATGATCGCGGTGCAAGCCGTTATCGAGCACGCCGGGCAAATTCGCTAAGGCCCTGGACCAACACCGTCATTGCGAACGAAGCGCCGCAATCCAGGTCTCTCCTGTTAATTGTTCGAGCTCAAATCTAGAGACCGAGCCGCGGCATCTCGATCGCCGGACAGCGGTTCATCACGACGTCGATACCGGCGGCCTCTGCTTTCGCCGCCGCGTTGTCGTCGCGCACGCCGAGCTGCATCCAGACGATCTTGGCGTGTTTCGCGATGGCTTCGTCGACGACCGGGGCAACTTCCGACGAGCGGCGGAAGATATCGACCATGTCGATCGGCTCGGCGATATCGCTCAGCGTCGCGACGACGGTTTCGCCGTGAATGGTCTGGCCGGCGGCTTGCGGATTGACCGGTATCACGCGAAAGCCTTTGCGCTGCAGGAATTCCATCACGTGGTTGCTCGGCCGGTCGGGCCGGGGGCTCGCGCCGACCATGGCGATCGTCTTCACGCGGGCGAAGATGCCGCGGATGTAATCGTCGCTGTAGAGATCGTGATTCATCGTCCTTTCCAAACCGGTTTGCGCTTTTGCAGGAAGGCGTCGATGCCTTCCTCGGCGTCGTGCGCCAGCATGTTGGTGGTCATCACCTCGGCGCAATAGGCGTAGGCCTGCTCGAGACCAAGCTCGGCTTGCGCGTAGAACGCTTTCTTGCCGATGGCGACGGTGAGCGGCGATTTCGCCGCGATCTCGCCAGCCAGCGCGGCGGTGGCATCTTCGAGTTGCGCCGCAAGAACGACGCGATTGATCAGGCCCCAGCTCCGCGCGGTCTCGGCATCGATCAGCGAGCCGGTGAGGAGCATCTCCATCGCTTGCTTTCGCCCGATGGAACGCGATAGCGCGACCATCGGCGTCGAGCAGAAGAGGCCGATGTTCACGCCGGGGGTTGCGAAGCGTGCATCGGCGGCGGCAACCGCAAGATCGCACGACGCGACGAGCTGGCAACCCGCTGCTGTGGCGATGCCGTGGACGCGCGCGATGACAGGCTTGGGCAGCATGATGATACTGGTCATCAGCTTGGCGCATTGGCCGAACACGGCTTCGTAGGCCTGACGGCCGGGATTGGCGCGCAGCTCCTTGAGATCGTGGCCGGCGCAGAAGGCCGGACCGGCGCCGGCGAGGATGGCCGCGCGGATCGTCTTATCTACGGCGACTGCATCGAGCGCGGCTTGCAGCGCGCTCATCATGCCGATGGAGAGGGCATTGCGCGCGCCGGGGCGATTGAGGGTCAGCGTCGCGATGCCGTCGCGATCGTCGCGCAGGACCAAAGCCTCATCGCTCATCGGCACCTCCGGCTGCTCGAAGACTTAGCGCGAGAGTGAGCGGTTGTCAGCGCCGTAACCCTCAGCTCATGCTGGTGTCGATGCTCGGTCGTCTCGCCATGGGGAGAACAAAACTTCGTCGCGCGCCACAAATACTGGCGCTGCCGGCGATGGCGCTGCAGTTCGTGCTCAGCTTCGGGCATTTCGACGGCCAGGATTTCGCGGCGCTACAAAGCAGCCATCTGCCGCTGACCGTCGCCAATGCGCAAGGGACCGGCGGCGCGCCGACGAGCTGAAGGATTTGCTCGTCGGCCAGATCCTCTGGGTTGTGCCGAGCGACCTGATCCCGGCGGCGATCCTTTACGTGATCGTCCTGTTTGTCGACCTGGCGCGCTGGCGGGTGTTGTTCGACGCGCTGTTTGCTTTAACAGTGACGGCGTCCGTCCCACCGGTCGGCGGGGCGGCCGTCGTCTGCGCGCTGGCCCTGATTGCGGCGCTCACCGGGCTTGGACGGCAATGGGTGGCAAAGCCAGTCGAGGTATTATGATACCATAGCCGAAAAGTCCCGATTTTACCGGCGCATCCCTTGACTTCGCCGGTGCGAACGGCATACTGCGCCGCCTTACCGAGGAAGTGGGATGAAAACCTATACCGCAACTCCGGCCACGATCGAAAAGAAGTGGCTGCTTATCGACGCCGACGGGCTCGTGCTCGGCCGGCTCGCTGCGTTGATCGCCGACCGGCTCCGCGGCAAGCACAAGCCGACCTATACCCCAAACATGGATTGCGGCGATCACGTCATCGTCGTCAATGCCGAAAAGGTGGCTCTCACGGGCAACAAGGCCCAGGACAGCATCTTCAACTGGCATACTGGTTTCCCGGGCGGCATCAAATACCGCAGCAAGGGCGCGATCCTCGCCGGCAAGCATCCCGAGCGCGTGATCGAGAAGGCCGTCGAGCGCATGGTCCCGCGCGGCCCGCTCGGCCGCCGCATCATGGGGCATCTGCGCGTCTACTCCGGCCCCAATCACGAGCACGAGGCGCAACAGCCCGTGAAGCTCGATATCGCTGCCATGAACCCCAAGAACAAGAGGGCCTAAACATGGCCGATCAACAGCAATCCTCTCTCGGCACGATGCGCGATGCGCTGCAGAATGTGCAGTTGCGTCATACCCCGACCCCGAATGCTCCCGCCGCGATGCCGCAGGGCGAGGTCAAGCCGAAGCTCGACGCGCAGGGCCGCGCCTATGCCACCGGTAAGCGCAAGAACGCCGTCGCGCGTGTCTGGGTGAAGCCGGGAACCGGCAAGATCACGGTCAACGGCCGCGACAGCCCGATCTATTTCGCGCGCCCCGTGCTGCGCATGCTGATCAATCAGCCGTTCCTTGTCGTCAATCGCATGGGGCAGTTCGATGTGAATTGCACCGTCGTCGGCGGCGGCCTTTCGGGCCAGGCCGGCGCGGTGCGTCACGGCATCTCCAAGGCGCTGCTCAACTACGAGCCGGGGCTCCGGCCGGCGCTCAAGCAGCAAGGCTTCCTCACGCGCGACAGCCGCGTCGTCGAGCGCAAGAAGTACGGCAAGGCGAAAGCCCGACGCAGCTTCCAATTCTCGAAGCGCTGATCACGCAGGCATCAGCGCGTTTTCGGATCAAAGGGCGTCCTGCGGGGCGCCCTTTTTTTGTTTCTGGAAAATGCCAATTGCGATCTTTCAAGGTATGCGCATATATATGCGCATACCTATAAAGGCCAGTTGACCATGCGGCGTCTTACCACCAATCCTCGAAAACGTGCGACCAACGTGTCACTCGACGCCGACCTGCTCAGCGAGGCCAAGGAACTCGGCGTCAATATCTCTCGTGCTTGCGATCGTGGGCTTGCCTTGCAGATCGCGGAGGAGCGCGGCAAGCGATGGCTCGAAGAGAACAAGGCTGCGATTGAATCGTCGAATGACTATGTCGAACGCCACGGTCTACCGCTCGCACGGCATCGCCGGTTCTGATGGCTCGCTTCGATTTCTATGCCAACCCGAGCGGTGGCTACCTGCTCGATGTTCAGGCAAATCTGATGAGCGAACTCAATACGCGAGTCGTGATTCCTCTAATGCCGCGGACTTCGGCGCCGAAGCCGGCGGGGCGTCTCAATCCGGTGTTCCAAATCGAAGGCAAAGCATTCGTCATGGGGACGCAATTCTTGGCGGCTATATCGCGGGAAGAACTTAAAGAGAAGATTGGGTCTTTAGCGCACCGCGATATCGAGATCGGCGACGCGCTGGATATGCTGTTTGTTGGATTCTGAGAGGGAGTGGGGTTCATGGCTTCGAGCTCTGGCAAGACGCGGGTCGGCATCCTGGGCGCATCGGGTTACACCGGCGCCGAGTTGCTGCGCATCCTCGCGCATCATCCGCACGCATCGATCGATGTGCTCACCGCCGATCGTCAGGCCGGCAAGAAGATCGGCGCCGTCTTCCCGCATCTCGCGCGCCATAACCTGCCCGATCTCGTCGCCATTCCCGATGTCGATTGGAGCCAGCTCGATCTCGTCTTCTGCTGCCTGCCGCACGGCACGACGCAGGAGGTGATCTCGGCGCTGCCGGCGCATCTGCGCGTGCTCGACCTCTCGGCCGACTTCCGGCTCTTCGATCCCGACGTTTACGCGAAGTGGTACGGCCATGCGCATCGCGCCATCGGATTGCAGCTCGAGGCGGTTTACGGGCTGACCGAGGTTGCGCGTTCGGCGATCGCCAATGCGCGGCTGGTCGCGGTGCCGGGCTGCTATCCGACGGGCGCGCAGTTGCCCCTGGTGCCGCTGGTGAGAGCCGGCGTGATCGATCCCGACGACATCGTCGTCGATGCGAAATCGGGCGTCACCGGTGCGGGTCGCGCGGCGAAAGAATCGAGCCTCTTCTCCGAAGTCTCTGAAGGCATCGCCGCCTACGGCGTCGCCCATCATCGCCACATGCCCGAGATCGAGCAGGGACTGTCGCGGGCTGCGGGACGGCCGGTGACCATCAGCTTCACGCCGCACCTGATGCCGATGAATCGCGGCATCCTCTCTTCGATTTATGTCCGCATGACCGGCAGCGCCAAGATCGAGGATCTGCGGCGCGTGCTCGAGGACACGTATAAGGACGAGACTTTCGTACATGTGCTGCCGCAGGGCCATTATCCGGCGACGCACCACGTGCGCGGCTCAAATCTCTGCCTCATCGGTCTCGGCGCCGACCGTCGGCCGGGCCGCGCGATCATCGTCTCGGCGATCGACAATCTCGTCAAGGGCGCGTCGGGCCAGGCGGTGCAGGACATGAACGTCATGCTCGGCCTGCCCGAAGCAACCGGCTTGCAGATCGAGCCGCTCTTTCCCTGAGCCACGCGCCGAAAGCTGATCGCCTATTTCACGAATTCATTGGTGAAGAGCGCATCATAGGATTTGAGCTGCTCTTCCGGCTTCAGGAAACCGGCGCGCACATTGATGAGCTCCGAATTGGCGAGATCGTGCGCCGAGGATACCGGCGGGTTGGGCGTCATTGCTTTGACGGCCTCGTAAGAAGCGGTAAGCACAGCATCGCTCACCGTCGCGAAACGCTTGCGGAGGCTTGCGACGGATTCCTCGGGGTGGCTGTCGAGGAAGTTGACCGCCTCGACCATCGAATGCGCCATCCGCTCGCAGATCGAGCGATGATCGCCGCAATAGCCGGCGCGTGTCGCCAACATCCCCGCAGCGGAAGGCGACAGATCGGCGATGAGGGGCTTCGAATTGTCGGCAACGATCACGCCGGTGCCATCGACGACAACTTGCTGCGGGAAGGGCGGGCCGAAGACGAAGCCGTCGATCTTATGCTGGGTGAAAGCCGGCATGAATTCCGCAGCTCCCATCGGCGCCACGACGACCTGGTTGGCGTCGACGCCGCCTTCATGCGCGATCACCTTGAGAAAGGCGTCGGCGATCGAGCCGATGCCGCCGACGGCGATGGTTTTCCCTTTAAGGATTTTGGCGCGGGTGGCGAGCGGTGCGTTCGCATCAAAACCGCCCGCCTCGGCGACGTCTTTGCGCGCGACCAGGATTTGGCCGCTCTGATTGCCGAGCTCGACGATGGCGACGATCTTTTGCCCATGCGCGACCGCGCGCGTGATCGCCGAGCCCGTCGAGAAGGAGAAATCGGCCGAGCCGGCGATGACGGCGTTTAAGCCGCCGACGCCCGGGATAGCGACGATCGTCGCATCGAAACCGGCGTCGCGCCAAAACCCCTGGTCTTGAGCGATATAAATCGGCAGGAGCTGAACGATCTCGGCCGGGATGGCGAAGGTGATGCGATCGGCGGCCCGCGCAGGTGCGGCGCCGACCAGCAAAGCGGCCAAAACGAAACGCGTGGCAGCTTTGAACATTCGTTTCCCTCCCAAAATGCGGGCACGCCCGAAAGCCGGCTGTTGCCCACTGCTTCGCGATCAGAGGCTCGCCGCCGAGGTCTTGCCAGAGCGGCGTACGGGGCGCAACATAGGAGCAACCGCTGTTGAAAATCGCCCCATTGAAATCAAAAGGGAGATACGCATGCCGTCCGTCACCATCATGAGCATCGCGGATATCGAGCTCGTCCAAGCCGGTATCGGCCGCGAAGGCAGCATGGCCGTGAAGCAGTTCCCGCTCGATACGGGCGTGCCCGGCATCCAGCTCGAATTCTCGTGGAATTCTTACGACACCGGCTATGCCACGCCGCGCCATCGCCATACCTTCGATCAGTATCGCTATGCGCTGACCGGCGATCGCATGATCGAGGACGGCTATGTGAAGCCCGGCGAATGCGCTTTCTATCCCGAGGGCGTCTATTACGGCCCGCAGTTGCAGACCGCGCCGACGATCGGGCTCGGCCTGCAGTTCCAGGGCATCTCCGGCCTCCCGTATCTGACCCATGTCGATCTGCGCAACGCCGTGAAGGCGTTGAAGGCCGAAGGCTGGACCTTCAAGGAAGGCATCGCGACCAAGGTCGGTGCCGACGGCCACAAGGTCAACAAGGATTCCCACGCCGCCTGCGTCGAATACCTCACGGGTGAGAAGATCGATTTTCCCGTCGGCCGCTTCGAGAAGCCGGTCGTGATGAAGCCCGAAGGCCATCCCTGGATCGCCGATCGTAAGGTCGAGGGCGTCGAGAACAAGAAGCTTGGCTTCTTCGGCGGCTCGGGCATTCGCCTGACCAAGCTCGCGCCCGGCGCCAAGATCCCGGCACGAATCGAGGAAGATGCGGAAATCCGCTATCTGATCGAGGGTTCGATCACCTATGGCGGCAAGACCTGGAAGGGTGGCCAGACCAAGGACGAAGGCACTTATATGTTCGTTCAAGCCGGCGCGGATGTCGGTGAGATCACTGCGCCCGAAGGCGCGACTTTCTTCGTGATCGAACTGCCGATGCTGGCAGACATCGCGGCGGGCAAGCAAATGGCCTCCCGCGTCAACGCCAAGCAATCGCAGCCGGCGCACGCCTAACGCGCACGGTGTACCAAAAATGAAAAGCGCGGCTCGCCGGAGCCGCGCTTTTTATTTGTGAGATAGGGAAGGCGCTCTAAATCTTGCTGCCCGCGCCGCCGAATTTCGCGCCGTTCTCGTGGATCCAGATTTCGGCTTCGTCTTCGGACCGGAAATCGCAGATATGCTGGTTCCGGCCGTCGCGCTTCAGTAGCAGTTCGTAGCCGCCGTATTTGAGCTTATTGACGCTGAAAGGCGAATTCGTCTGTTTCGAATTCAATTTCCGCGCGTGTGGTTCCATGACCCCTCCTAGCACCCAAGAGCGGTATCCTTCGCCCGGCTGTTTTCAGCCGTACGTTTTGTCGGCGTGCCTCCAAAGTTCTTATTGGCTCCAGCGTGCCACAAAACCGTCACCGAATTCCAGTGCGGCATTGTGACCCGCATACAACCGTTGGAGCGGTGGCGCAATCGCCGCTCGTCTCGGGTGATCGGGGTGCGGCGATTAGGGCGAGACTTCTTCCAAAACGCGCCCTTTGGTCTCGGTGCCGAAAGCAAAGACCATCAGGCACGGGATCAGCGGCGCGATGCCGAGCATGGTAAAGACACCGGGTAGACCATAATTGCTTAACATCAGCGCGACCATCGTCGGACTCATCGTCGTGAAGACGTTGCGCACCGTCGATCCCATGCCGCAACCGAGAGCGCGCATGCGCGTCGGATAGAGCTCGGAGGTGAAGACGTAGATCGACACGGATACGGAAGCGAGGAAGAAATTCGCGATCGTCGCGCAAGCCAGCATGAAGAGCGGGTTGGTCCCGCCCTCAAACGCCAGCACCAGCAGCGAGAGCGCGCCGATCAAGAGCGACGAACCGATCCAGATTCGCCGGCCGACATGATCGATGGCGAGCGCGACGGCGATGGCACTGACGATCGAAATGCAATGCGTCGCCAGGGTGAACTCGAGCGATTGCTGTACCGAGAGATGCAATTGCTGGCGATAGATCGTCGGTAGCCATGTGTTGAGGGCTTGGGTGACAAAGAAGCTCAGTCCCCAGATCGACCACACGACGAAGGTTCGCATCCGATAATAGTCGGTGAACAGCTCGCGCAGATCGGTATGCTTGCTTACCGTCGGCGGCGCGACCGAGAAATCGGGTGCCGGTAGGCTGGTGCCGAGTTTCGCTTCGGCTTCGCGTTCCATCGTGCCGACGATGTCGTCGGCCTCTTTGGTGCGGCCTTTGCTGGCGAGCCAGCGCGGCGATTCCGGCAAGGCGCGGCGCATGATGGCGGCAACGAAAGCCGGGCAGGCGCCGATGATGAACATCACCTTCCAGCCATAGGAGCTGACCAGCAGCACCGCGAGCAGGGTGCAGATGAGATAGCCGAAGGCGAAAGCGGCTTCATACATCAGGAAAAAGCGGCCGCGCGTCTTGGAATGCGCGATCTCGTTGATATAGGTCGCAGCGACGGGAATCTCGCCGCCGATGCCGATGCCTTGCAGAACGCGCGAGATCGTGAGGCTGGTGAAACTCCAGCTCGCGGCGCAAACCAGCGCGAAGATACCGACGACCCAGATGCTGTAGCTTGCGGACCGCAGCCGGCCGTAGCGCTCTGCCAGATAGGGAAAGAGGATGGCGCCGAGCAATTGGCCGAAGAACGTGCCAGAGAGGAGGAAGCCGATCTGCGCCGTCGTGAGGCCCCAGGCGCTCGCGAGCACCGGCATCACCAAGCCCATTACCAGCGAGTCATATCCATCGAAGAAGGTTGCCGTGCCGACGATGATCCGCGCCTTGATCTGCGTGCGGGTCAGCGGCATTCGCTCCATGCGCGCCGCGATATCGCGCTGCGCTGTCGCGGATATCGCGGCGTCGGTGCCGACGACGCCGGCGGATAGCGGGATATCGACCATGGCATAACTCTCCCTGACGTTCGGGTGCCTCTTAACGGGCGCCCGTTTGTGAAATTCTGATCGCTAGTCGAGCGGCTCGACTTTCAAAATGCCGGCATTGTGATTGCTGCCCGCCCAGAAGACCGGTCGCGAGCCGGAATTGTCGATGAAGACGCGCCGGATATTCGTTGCCTGCTCGGGCAGCGGATACTCGGTGAACGTGCCGGTCTCCGGATTCAGCCGGACGACACGATCGGTGAACATCGACGCGGTCCAGATATCGCCGTTCTTGTCGGCGACGACGTCGTAAGGATTGGTCCAAGGCGTCGGGATTTCGTATTCGTGGAACTGCGTCGTCTTCGGATCGAACATCGCGATCCGGTTGGCGCCGTATTCCGCGAACCAGAGATGATCTTGCGCATCAAAGCGGCCGCGGCGGGGGCGCGAGCCGGGCGTCGGCGTGTGATAGACGCTCGGCTGCAAGGTCTTGGCGTCGATACGGCTCACCTTGTCGGAGCCGAAATCGAGCAGATAGAGGTTGTTCTCGCGATCGACCGGAATGCCGTAGGCGTTGAGCGGCTGATGTGTTTGCGGATCCAGCACCGGCCCGATGCGATCGAGCTTCATGCTCGCGAGATCGAGGCGGTAGAAGCTGTTCGGCGTATCGACACGCGTCCAGACTTTGTGGTCGACGCTCGAAGAGGCCGGCGAGGTGAAGCCGACCTGGCTGACCTCGTCCTGCTGATCTTGCGGAATCTGCCAGACGGTAAATTTGTTCGTCTTGCGATCGAATTTTGCGAAAGCGGCCTGGAATTGCAGCGACAACCAGAGATTGCCGTCGGGTCCCATCTCGAGGTTGAGCGTCCCCGCGGGATCGTCTTTCTTCACCTGCGGCAGCTTGAATTCGGCGACTTTGCCGGTTTTCGGATCGAGCCGGCCAAGCGCGTTGTCGGCGAATTCCGAGAACCAAACAATGCCGTCGCTATCGACGACGACATCATGCGGCTCGATGGTCGGCCGCGACAGCGCATATTCGGTGACGATGACACGCGTCGCCCTGCCGGTCGCGCGCGGCAGGGTCTTCAGCGGATAGTCCCAATTCGGCTTGGTGCTGAGATTGATGCTGGCGAGATATTTCGCCGCCGCTTCACGCGCCGCCTGGGGCAGATCGCCGTGCGGTGCGCGTACCATCGGCTGCGGCCGCGACGGCGTGCTGCATGGGCAGTATTTCGCCATACGGTCGAAGAGCGGCATCCATTCTTCGGGTGTGTGCGTCGATTGCGCGATGCGCTGAAGCGTGTGGCAGCCATCGCAATTGAGCAGGAATTTTTTTTGCTGGTCGGTGCCGGGGATGCTCATAAGCCATTCGGCATCGTTGAGTTGCGCTGCCAGATTGCCGGCCTTGTGGAGCGTCAGATCGTCGGCCGTGGTCTTGCCGGCGGCGATATCGGTGACGCCGGTACCGTCGATCTCGTAGCCGTCGGCACGGGCCGCGAGGAAATAATGTCCGGGGGCAAGCCGCGCCGCCGGGAAGCTGTAGCGCCCGTCATGGTCGGTAACGACGCTGACCGTGACCGTCCCGTTCGGCTGCTTGGCGCTGACGATAACGCCTTCCATCGGCCCGTCGGCGGGCGAGGTAACACGGCCGGTGAGGGCGACATCGTTTGCCGCTGCGCGCACCGGCGCAGCGTCGACCATCGCGGTTATTCCGAGAAGCGCAAAGGTAAGCCCGAGAACGCGAAGCATCGCCGTCTCCTCACCCTATAGGTTCGGCCGCGTTTCTTCGTTGGCCGATTTATGAGGGGAGTGTCGCGCGAAGCGCCCGCTGCGTCAAACGTGCCAGGACGGACAGCGCGTCAAATGCGACGACGGAAGCCTTAGCCGGCCTTTGCCAGCACGTAGGAACCGGGCGCGTCCTCGATCACGGTGAGCGCGCGGTCGCCCGGCTGGCGCGCGGGAACGTCGTCGCCGGTATATTTGCCGACCCATTTCTCCCAGGTCGGCCACCACGAACCCTCGACATATTTTGCCGCGGCGAACCAATCGTCGGGGCTCTTCGGCAGCTTCGTGCTCTGCCAATGGCCGTATTTCGATTTGCCCGGCGGATTGATGACGCCGGCGATATGGCCGGAGGCCGCGAGCACGAATTTGACCGGCCCCTTGTAGATCTGCGTCGCGGCGTAGGTCGATTTCCACGGCGCGATGTGATCTTCCTTGGTCGAGAGCAGGAAGGCCGGCGTCTTGATCTTGCGCAGATCGATCGGTACGCCGTCGAGTTCGAGCGCGTTCGGTACGATCAGCTTATTGTCCTGATACATGTTGCGCAGGTAATAGGCGTGCATCGCCGCCGGCATGCGCGTTGAATCGCTGTTCCAATAGAGGAGATCGAAGGGGAAGGGGTCTTTGCCCAACAGGTAATTGTTGACGACGAAAGACCAGATCAAATCGTTGGCGCGCAGCATATTGAAGGTCGTCGCCATGTCCGAGCCTTCGAGATAACCATGCTCCCTCATCCGGTCTTCGAGCGAGGCGAGCTGCTCCTCGTCGATGAAGACCGAGAGCTCGCCGGCTTCGGCGAAATCGGTCATGGTCACGAAATAGGTCGCGCTCTTGAACCGGCCATCGCCTTTCACCGCCATATAGGCGAGGGTCGCGGCGAGCAGCGTGCCGCCGAGGCAATAGCCGATGACATTCGCCTCGCGCTCGCCGGTCGCTTTCTCCATCGCCTCGAGCGCCGCGAGCGGCCCTTCGCGCATGTAATCCTCGAACTTCTTTTGCGCGAGCGTTTCGTCGGGATTGACCCAAGAGATGACGAAGACCGTGTGGCCCTGACTCACCGCCCATTTGACGAAGGAATTATCCGGCCGCAGATCGAGGATGTAATATTTGTTGATCCAGGGCGGAATGATCAGCAGCGGCCGGCGATGCACTTTCTCGGTCGTCGGCACATATTGGATAAGCTGCATCAAATCGTTCTGATAGACGATCTTTCCCGGCGTGACCGCGATATTGCCGCCGACCTTGAAGGCCTCGAGATCGGTCATCCGGATCATCAGCTTGCCTTTGCCGCGATCGAGATCCTCGAGCACGTGCCGCAGGCCGTTGACCAGGTTCTCGCCGCCGCTGTCGATCGTGGCGCGCAGCACCTCGGGATTGGTCAGGACGAAATTCGACGGCGCCATCGCGTCGACGAATTGACGTGTGTAGAAATCGATCTTGCGCGCCGTCTTATCGTCGAGCCCGTCGACCTCACGAACGGTCGATTGCAGCCAACGCGCGCTCAACAGATAGCTTTGTTTGATGTAATCGAAGAGCGTGCTTTCCTGCCAGGCCGCGTCCTTGAAACGGCGGTCACCGGGGGCGGGCTCGGCGACGGGCGGCTCGGGGGTGCCACCTAAAAATCGCTGGGTCGTGTTCGACCAAAGCTTCAAATAGTCCTGCCACAACGAGAGCTGGGCTTGGACGAGGCGGCCGGGGTCGCTCATCAGCCGCTGCGTCATCTCGAGGAAGGCATGGCCGATGTTCAGCGGGTCGGCCATGCCGAGTCCCGCCTGCTGCGGCTGCTGCGCCAGGAAATCGCGCACCAGCTTCTCGCTTAGTCGCGCGATTTCCGCCATATGTTGTGCCCATTGTGTCGGATCGGGGAATTTCAGGGCGCCGCTATCCGAATCGTTCATCTTTTCGTCCTTGCACCCCGATACTGCCTGCGCCAGCATCGCCGCCGGCAGCGCTAGCGGCGGGCCGCCAGCCGGTCCGACCCGAGCAGTCTATATGGAGTAGGTGGTAGTGCGGAACAAGTTTGGTCCGGTGATCCTAGGCATGACGCTGCTGGGCGCGTCGGGGTGTTCCTCGGTGCCCGATGCCGTCAATCCGATTTCGTGGTATCGCGACGCCACCGGCATCTCCAAGAACGACAATCTCGGCAAAGGCGAGAACGAGCAGAACCTCGCCGAGGGCGGCAACGAGCCTTTCCCCAATCTCGGCAATGTCCCGTCGGCACCCGACAACCAGTTGAGCGGCGTCGATCGCGACAAGCTCGAAAAGAGCCTGGTTGCAGACCGCAACAATGCCCAATACAGCGCCGACAATCTGCGCGCCGGCGATGTCGCCAGCACGGTACCGCCGCCGGCGCCGCCGAAACCGAATCCAGATCGGAGCTCGGCGACGATCTCGTCGGCACCCGCATCGGAGCCGCCGCCTTCACCGCCGCCGGCATCGTCGCCACCGCCGGCGTCGACTCCAAGTCCCGCGACGACAGCGACGGCCGTTCCGCCGCCGCCCGCCGCGGCCCCATCAGCGCCGTCGTCGAGCAAAGCAACCGCTGGCAACACGCAGCAGCGGAAGCCCCCGGCACGCGGCAGCGAAGCGCCGCCCGCCGAATCGTCGCTGCAAACCCCGTCGATCCCCAATCTGCCGGAAGGCGAAGCGCCGACCCCGGCACCGCCGACGCCCCGCAATGGCGGCAATCAGGTCGCCAACGCCGCGCCGCCATCCTCGACACGGGCACCGGCTCTGCGTCGCCCTGGCGGCGCGCCGACACAGCAAGCTGCTGCACCGGCGAATGCCGCCGCCGCAGCGTCGCATCGCCCCGGCATTTCCTATCGCGCGGCGGATGTCAGCTTCGCACCCGGCTCGGCCTTTCTCTCGGGCTCCTTGCGCGGAACGATCGCGGAGATCGTGAAGCTCCATAACACCGAAGGCGGCACGATCCGCATCGTCGGCTTTGGCGAGGCGAGCGGCAAAGATGCGGGTGTCGCGGGCCTGACGCTGGCGCTCGATCGCGCGCAAGCGGTTGCGGTCGCATTGACCGATTCGGGGGTTGCGGCGAAGGACATCTCCGTCGAAGCGGCACCGGTGCCCGCCAAGGGCGGTACCGACGCGCCGCGCGCCGAAATCTATCTCGAGCACTGACCCGAATGAGTCAGCCGCTGAAAGTCGCGATTGCCGGGTTAGGGACGGTCGGGGCAGGGACGGTTGCGCTCCTGCGCCGTAACGCGGCCCAGATCGAGCATCACACCGGCCGTAAGATCGAGATCGTCGCGGTCTCAGCCCGCGATCGCAGCCGCAGCCGGACCATCGATATCAGCGGTGTGCCTTGGTTTGATGATCCAGTCGCGATGGCCGAGGCGCCGGATATCGACGTCGTGGTCGAGCTGATCGGCGGCAGCGACGGGGTCGCCCGCAAGGTCGTCACGACCGCGCTGGAGCACGGACGGCATGTTGTTACCGCAAACAAGGCGTTGCTCGCGCATCACGGCAATGAAATAGCTCATCTTGCTGAATTTAAAAAACTTTCCATAGGATTTGAGGCGGCGGTTGCAGGCGGCATTCCGATCCTCAAGGCGTTGCGCGAGGGACTTGCCGCCAATCACGTGCTGCGCGTCTGCGGCATCCTCAACGGCACCTGCAACTACATCCTCACGCAGATGCGCGAGACCGGTCGCGACTTCGCGGTCGTGCTGAAAGAGGCGCAGGCGCTGGGCTATGCCGAGGCCGATCCGAGCTTCGATATCGACGGTATCGACGCGGCGCATAAGCTCGCGCTGCTCGCCTCGGTCGCTTATGGCAGCCAGGTCGATTTCGCCGGTGTCTATGTCGAGGGCATCCGGCATATCACCGCGCTCGACATCGCCTTCGCCCAGGATCTCGGCTACCGCATCAAGCTGCTCGGCCTGGCGCGGCCGACGGAGCATGGGCTCGAGCAGCGCGTCCATCCCTGCATGGTGCCGCTTGCCGCGCCGCTGGCGCATGTCGAGAACGTCTTCAACGCGGTGATGGTCGAGGGCGATTTCGTCGGCCGCTTGACCCTCGAAGGCCGCGGCGCGGGTGCCGATCCGACCGCGTCGGCGGTGGTCGCCGATATTCTCGATATCGCCGCCGGCCGGGGCGCGCCTGGCTTCGGCGTACCGGCTTCCTCGCTCCAGAAGCGCCCGAGCGCCCCGATGGCGCGGCGCTCGGGCGCCTATTACGTCCGCATGATGGTCCTCGACCGGCCCGGCGTGATCGCCGATATCACCGCTGCCTTCCGTGACGAATCTGTTTCCATGGAACAGTTCCTCCAGCGCGGCCGCTCGCCCGGCGAGGCGGTGCCGGTCGTGCTCACCACGCACGACACGGTCGAGGCCTCGATGGTGCGGGCGCTTGCTCGTATCGGCGGGCTCGATACGGTAGTCGAGCCGCCTCGCATGATCCGAGTCGAGAATTTCTAAGGCCCGGTAGGGCGCCGGCCGGCCCTCTTGGCGGAACCACGGAAAATATGCCAAGCTGGCGCTCCCGCGCCGGCGAGCGGGCGAAGTGGAGGACAAGAAAGATGAGATTGCACCTTATGGCCGCGTTGCTCGTGGCTCCGCTTTGCGCCTGCGCTTCCGGTTCGAACGGCACCTGGGCGACCCCGACAGGAACCGGCGCGACCGTGGTCGCCGCCATCGAAAGCCCGGTCTACTTCGCCTTCAAAGCCCCGGTCTGCCTCTTGCGCACGCCGGCGCTCATCCCGAGCGCGCTTGCCTCGGCCGTCGTACCGTTCTCGAAATCGAAAGAGGGAAGCGGCGTCGATTACTTCACGAATAACGCCGTCGCCGATTGCGGCCCGCCTTACATGGTCACGCCGTCGCAAGTCAGCAACGAGCCCTGACTTTCGCTGCGGCTGATCTTTCCTCGTTGGTGATTTAGGCGTTCGCGGTACGGTAGCGATAGCCGACGCCGTACAGCGTCTCGATCAGCGCGAACTCCCCATCGACCGCTTTGAACTTCGCGCGCAGGCGCTTCACGTGGCTGTCGATCGTGCGATCGTCGACATGAATGTTCTCGCCGTAAGCCGCATCCATCAGTTGGCGGCGGCTCTTGATATGACCTGGCCGCAACGCGAGCGACTTCAGCAGCAAAAATTCGGTCACCGTCAGTTTCAGCTTCTGGTCTTTCCAACTGCATTCGTGACGCGAGGGATCTAATCGCAGATCGCCGCGCTCGATGAGTGGTTCGCTCTCGCCGCGGCCATCGGTCAATTCGCGGCGTCGGATCAGCGAGCGGATGCGTTCGACCAGCAGCCGTGTCGAAACCGGTTTGGTGATGTAGTCGTCCGC
Source organism: Allostellaceae bacterium (assembly GCA_035552195.1). GTDB lineage: Bacteria > Pseudomonadota > Alphaproteobacteria > ATCC43930 > CGMCC-115725 > CAIKMD01. The sequence continues at coordinate 17,334 of DASZLU010000004.1, forward strand.
GCCCATGCGCAGACCCAGAAGCTCGTCGAGTTCGTCGTCTTTCGAGGTAAGGAAGATCACCGGCAGATTGCTGTCCTTGCGCAACCGCGTCAGGAGCTCGAAACCATCGAGCCCGGGCATCTTGATGTCGAGCACGGCAACGTCCGCGGGGAGATCCTTCAACGCATCGAGTGCAGCCGTGCTGTTGTCGTAGCGGCGAACGGTAAAGCCTTCGCTTTCGAGCGCGTCGCCGATCGTGTTCAGCAAATTTCGGTCGTCATCGACCAGGACGATGGTATGCACGCAACAGGCCCCCGTGGGTTTTTCTCTTAAGCTCAGCTTCTCAATTCAGCCTCTCAATATGGTGAGCGGATACCGTGGGTGACAAGCTGTCTTTCTGAATCAAGGGCTAAGTCGGTAATCCGACATTGAGACGCATTTGCTGGCGCGGCAAGTATGGCAAGCGCCCCAGAACCCACCGCTTTTGGCCTCTATTCATTTTCAGTTTGCCCCATTCCTTACGTGGAATCGTCAACCTCTGATCCGATGTCGGAAGGTACGGGCCGGATCGGCGGACACTCCCCATTCTCGAGAGCGAAGCTTGGCTATGTCGACTCTCGGGCAGACTAAGTACCGGAATTGGTTATCTAATCTGCCGCCTTTCCAGTTTCGTACGCGAATATTTTTTGGCAAGCACAAAACGGGCGACAGAACATGGCAAAAAAGAAACGTCCAAGCACCGAACCCATCAATGTCGGCAGCATGTGGGCCGGCAACGCTTTACTGGCGTCGATGAAGCCGCAAGACCGCGCCTTGCTCGAGCCGTATTTGGAGGCCGTCGAACTGACGCGTGGTGACGTGCTTTTCGAGCCGGGCGAAGACGTCGTGACGACCTATTTCCCGACCGCCGGATCGATGATCTCGCTGGTTCTTCCGATGCAAGACGATCGCGTGATCGAAGTCGCGACGATCGGTCAGGAAGGTGCCGTCGGCGGCATCGTCAGCGCCGGGCACAAGCCCGCTTACGCGCGCAGCATCGTCGAGATCGGCGGCGTCTCGCTGCAGATGGAGACCGTGCATCTCGAGGAGGCGAAAAAGAAATCGCATAATTTGCGCGACCTCTTCAGCCGCTACGCCGATGTGCTCTTGGCGCAAACGCTGCAGTCGGTCGCTTGCAACGCGCTGCATACGATCGAAGAGCGCTGCAGCCGTTGGCTTTTGGCGACACAGGATCGCGTGCCGACACGCGATCTGCCGCTAACGCAAGAGTTCCTTGCCGAATTGCTCGGCGTGCAGCGCACGACGATCTCGGCCGCGGCGCAAGCGTTGCAGAAGAAAGGCCTTATCAATTACCGCCGCGGGCAGATCACGATCGCCGATCGCGCGGGTCTCGAGGAAGCGGCCTGCGAATGCTACGCCGCGGTCGAGAAGCATTTTCGCGCGGTGTTGCCCGACGTGAGAGACGCCCGCGCTCGGCAAAATCCGCGGCACTAGACCACGGCGCTGCCCGCGACCGCGTTGCCGTGGAACGTGGAACGGATCGTCGCAAGGAGTGTAAGAGTTGGGATGATGCCCGACACACCCGAAGATAGTCGCTATCTCCGCGGGTTGGCGGCGCGCCTACGCTCTTTGGCGATGATCGAGCCGACCATCGCCGATCGGTTGCGCCAAATCGCCGACGAGGCGGAGGATCGCGCCGACGCTATGGCATCCCGCTCGCGAACGCGAACGCCGTGACGGATACGTGCGACTCGATCTCCGGGCCGTCACACGCGTGTCATAACCGCTTTCCCGAGTCGCGGTCTTCCTTGGCTTCCATCCTCCTTGGCTTCCCAGGGGGCGGCGGATTCAAATCCCATGGGTTCAAATAAGGGCCGGCGCGCGATACAATCGCGTTCGCTGCATCGCGAAGAGATGATCCCCGTGCACCTCGACGCCGTTTTCGTCTCGCGTGAAGCTCATTTGTTTTTTTGCCGCGCGCACCGCGCCTGGCTCTTGGGAGAAGATGGATGACCGACTACGCCACGATGGACCGGAACCTCGCGCTCGAGGCCGTCCGTGTGACCGAGGCTGCCGCGCTCGCGGCTTCGCGCTTGATGGGGCGCGGCGACGAGAAAGCCGCCGACCAAGCCGCTGTCGATGCGATGCGCAAAGCCCTCAACGGTCTCACCATGGAAGGGACCGTCGTCATCGGTGAAGGCGAGCGCGACGAGGCGCCGATGCTGTATATCGGCGAGAAGGTCGGCACGGGCCACGGTCCCAAGATCGATATCGCCCTCGATCCGCTCGAAGGCACGACGATCACCGCCAAAGGCGGGCAGAACGCACTTGCGGTTATCGCGATGGCGGAAGCGGGCGGCTTCCTCAACGCACCCGATGTCTACATGGACAAGATCGCGATCGGCGCCGGTTTCGGCGAGGTCGTCGATATCGACGAGACGCCGGCCGCTAATCTCAAGAATCTAGCCAAGGCGAAGAAGGCCGAGGTGTCCGATCTCGTGGTCTGCATTCTCGACCGCCCGCGGCATGGCGAGTTGATCGCCAAGGTCCGCGAGGCCGGTGCGCGCATCATGCTGATCGGCGATGGCGACGTGAGCGGCGTAATCGCGACCTCGCGACCGGATAGCGGCGTCGATATCTATATGGGCTCTGGCGGCGCGCCCGAAGGCGTGCTCGCGGCGGCGGCACTGCGCTGCATCGGCGGCTTCATGCAGGGGCGCTTGCTGTTCCGCAATGACGATGAACGCACCCGTGCTGCAAAATGGGGGGTCACCGATCTCAACCGCAAGTATGCGCTGCTCGACCTCGCCAAGGGCGATGTCATGTTTGCTGCGACCGGCGTGACCTCCGGCAGCATGCTGCAGGGCGTGCGGCGCTTCGCCGGCGGCGCGACGACCCAATCGATCATCATGCGCTCCAAGACCGGCACGGTGCGGGTAATCGACGCGACGCATAACTTCAACCGCAAGCCGCAGTCGTTCTAAGCGCACCCCTCGATGGAGTACATTCTCGGGGTCGAGCAATCGCTCTCGGGCCGCGCCTGGCGGGCCCGGGGCGGGGATGCGCGCACCGGCCTCGCGCTGGCGCAGCGTTTCGGCTTTCCCGAGATCGTCGGCCGGCTGCTCGCCTGTCGCGGCATCGGCGAAGAGGATTGCGAACGCTTCCTCGCGCCGACCCTGCGTGACGGTCTGCCCGATCCATCGCATCTCAAAGACATGGACCGCGCTGTCGCGCGGCTCGTCGACGCCATTCGTGGCGGCGAGACGATCGCGATCTTCGGCGATTACGATGTCGACGGCGCGACCTCGTCGGCGCTGCTGAAACGGTTTTTCGCCGCGGTCGGCGCTCGCGCTTTGATCTATGTGCCGGACCGGCAGCGCGAAGGCTATGGCCCGAACGAAACCGCGCTCGCCAAGCTCCAAGCGCAAGGCGCCGGCGTTGTCGTCACCGTCGATTGCGGCATCACCGCGCATCGCGCGCTCGAAGCCGCAGCGTCCCGCGGCCTCGACGTGATCGTCGTCGATCATCACCTCGGCGAGCCGTCGCTGCCCCCAGCCTATGCGGTCATCGACCCCAATCGGCTCGATGAGGAAAGCACGCATGGCATGCTGGCCGCGGTCGGCGTGACGTTCCTGCTCGTCGCCGGCCTCAATCGCGCGCTGCGGCAAGCGGGCTGGTATGAGACGCGGCCGGCGCCGGATCTGCTGCAGTGGCTCGATCTCGTCGCGCTCGGCACGGTCTGCGACATCGTTCCGCTGACCGGCGTCAATCGCGCTCTCGTCGCGCAGGGGCTCAAGGTGATGCGCCGCCGCGGCAATACCGGCATCGCGGCGCTGAGCGATGTGGCCGGGATCGGCGAGAAGCTCGATGCTTATCATGCCGGCTTTATCCTCGGCCCGCGCGTCAATGCGGGGGGTCGTGTCGGCGAAGCCGATCTTGGTGCGCGGCTGCTGTCGACCGACGACCCGAGCGAAGCGCGCGCACTGGCCGTGCATCTCGATCTGCTGAATGCCGAGCGGCGGCAGATCGAGGCCGATGTGCTCGATGCCGCGATCGCGCAGGTCGAAGCCGCACCGCTCGGCCCGGTGGTTTTCGCGGCGGGCGAGGGGTGGCATCCCGGCGTCATCGGGATTGTGGCCAGTCGCTTGAAAGATCGTTTCAACCGCCCGGCTTGCGTCGTCGCGATGCAGGATGGAGTCGGCCGCGGGTCAGCCCGTTCGGTCGCGGGCTTTCCGATCGGCCCCGTCATGATCGCGGCGCAGCAAGCCGGGCTGCTGATCAACGGCGGCGGCCATGCGATGGCGGCGGGGCTGACCGTCACGTCGGAAAATCTCGACACATTTCGCGAGACGCTGACCGCCCGCGCCGCCGAAGCGCTCGGCGTTGTCGAGCCGGTCGCTGAGCTCTCGATCGATGGCGCACTCACTTGCGGCGCAGCGACTGTCGATCTCTGCGAGACGCTCGACCGGCTCGGCCCGTTCGGCACCGGCAATTCCGAGCCGCGTTTCGTCATTCCCAATCTGCGCGTCGTGAAAGCCGACATCGTCGGCCAGGATCATGTGCGCTGCATTTTTAGCGATGGCGGCGCCAACACGCGTCTCAAGGGCATCGCGTTCCGCGTGCTCGGCGCGCCGCGTCTGCAGGAAATGGGGAAGGCGCTGCTATCGTCCCAAGGCGTCGGCTTCCACCTCGCCGGCCATCTGCGTGCCGATACTTGGCAAGGCCGCACCGACGTTCAGCTGACGATCGACGACGCCGCCGTGGCGCGGTGAGCTAACCGTTTGGCAGCCAGCGCTCTTTCCACGCCTGGAACATCAGCACGTCCCAGAGCAGATACTGCCAGTTGCGCTTGCCCGAGAGATGCTCGTGCCATTTCTGGCGAATTGGCTCCGGCGCGAGGATGCCTTCGCGCTTCAGCCGCGCTTCATCGAGCAACCCTTCGGCCCAATCGCGCAGCGGCCCGCGCAGCCATGAATCGATCGGGACGGCGAAACCCATCTTTGGCCGCTCGATGAGCGAGCGCGGCACGTAGCGATCGAGGACGCGGCGCAGGAGATATTTGCCGCGCCCGGGCCGCGCCTTCCATTCGGATTTGAGCTGCCACGAAAACGCGACGACGCGGTGATCGATCAGCGGCACGCGCGCTTCGAGCGACACGGCCATCGAGGCGCGATCGACCTTGGTGAGAATGTCGTCGGGCAAGTAGGTGACGCTGTCGAGATACTGCATACGCTCTATCGGGTTCTCGATCAGGTCGGCGACCCGCGGATCATCGGCGATAAAATTCGGCGGAGCGGAGCCCGGAACCAACGCTTGCGCGTCAGGCCAATGGGTGATGACGAGGCGATAGAAATTGTCGCGCCCGCCTGCGAGCACGCCGGCGAGCTTCGCCATCTTGTCGTCGAGCTGCGGCGGCCGCTGGCGCTCGGGGATGAGCTGCGCCAGTCCGCGCCAGGCTCCGCGCGGCACGGCGCGGATCGCGTCGGCCATCAGCGGGCCGGTCGCCTCCGGCAGTCTGCCGAGCGCCGCGAACAGTTTCTGCATCTGGAAATATTTGTTGTAGCCGCCGAAGACCTCGTCGCCGCCGTCGCCCGACAGCGCGACGGTCACGTGCTTGCGCGTCATCTCCGAGACGAGAAAGGTCGGAATCTGCGACGCATCCGAGAACGGCTCGTCGTATATCTCAGGCAGGAGCGGGATCACGGTCAGCGCGTGATCGGGCGAAATGTAAAGCTCGGTATGATCGGTGCCGAGATGCGCGGCGACGGCTTTGGCGTGCTCGGCCTCGTTGTATTGCTTTTCGTGAAAGCCGATCGAGAAACTGCGTACCTTCTGCGTGTTGTTCTTCTGCATCAGAGCGACGACGATCGATGAATCGATGCCGCCCGACAGGAACGCCCCCAGCGGCACATCGGCGATCATGCGCCGCTTCACCGCGTCACCAAGCAGCGCATCGAGGGCTTCGACGGCTTCCTCCTCGCTGCCGACGAAACGCGCGCTTTGTCCATCGCGCGCGATCTGCTCGAGCGTCCAATAGGGACGGATATCCGGCGCGGCGCCGGCGCGAGCGACGAGGATCGTGCCCGGCGGCAGCTTGTTGACGCCCTGGTAGATCGTCTTCGGCCCCGGCACGTACATCAGGCGCAGATGCGACGCGAGCGCGTCGCGATCGAGCGCGGGCTGCCAGCCGGGATGCTCGCGCAGCGCTTTGAGCTCGGAGCCGAACAGAAGCAGCTCGCCAAATTGCGCCCAGTAGAGAGGTTTGATACCGAGCCGGTCGCGCACGAGGTAAAGGACGCGGTCGCGGCGGTCCCAGAGCGCCATGGCAAACATGCCGATGAGGCGCTTGGTCGCGACCTCGACGCCCCATTCGGCGCAGGCTTCGACGATCACCTCGGTGTCGCTATGGCCGCGGAACTTCCGGCCGAGGGCTTCGAGCTCGGGCCGGATCTCGGCAAAATTATAGACCTCGCCGTTGAAGGAGATGACGAAGCGGCCGCAGGAGGAGACCATCGGCTGCGCGCCGGCGGACGAAAGGTCGATGATCGAGAGGCGGCGATGACCGAGCGCCAGCCCGGCCTGGACGTCGCACCAGACGTCGCCGGCATCGGGTCCACGATGACGCATAATATCGGTCATGCGCTGGGCTGCGTGGCCGAGCGCTTCCGGGCTCATTCGTGCCCGTTGATCCCATAACCCGGCAATCCCGCACATCGCGCGCATAGTGGCGGCTGCGCCCCGCCGCGTCGAGTTTTTCGACGAGTCGCAAAAGGATCACGTCGCCCACGCGACGCTCTCGTCCACGAGCGCGGGCAGCACCGCTGAGATTGCCCCAACTAAAACCGAAAATTCGGGTGACATGCGTACATTTCTGACGGCTCTCGCGGCCTTTTTCATTCTCACGGGGGTTGCCGCCGCGCTCGCCGCCGGCACGCTCGATACGATCCGCAGCCGCGGCGCCATAATCATCGGCTACCGCGCCGATGCGGCGCCTTTCTCCTCACGCGGCTCGGATCGCTAGCCGCAGGGCTATTCGATCGATCTGTGCGACGCGATCGCGGGCGCCGTCGAAGCGCAACTCAACCTGCCGACGTTGCAGGTGCGGTATGTGCCGGTCACGGCCGAGAACCGCGTCGCGAAGCTGCGCTCGGGCGCGATCGACATCGAATGCGGGATCACGACACGCACCATGTCGCGCCAGGCACAGGTTGATTTTACGCTGTTCACCTTCCTCAGCGGCACCGAGCTGTTGGTTCAGGCGAATTCGAGCATCCATGGCGTCGCCGACCTCGCCAACAAGCGGATCGCTATTCAGCCCGGCACAACGACCGAGAACGTGCTGAAGCAGCTTTTCAGCCTGCGGCTGATTTCGGTGAATATCGTGCCGGTTCAGAGCGGAGCTGAGGGGTTGGCGGCGCTCGAGAACGGCCAGGTCGACGCCTACGCGTCGGATGAGGCGGTGCTGATCGGGCTCGCTGCCGGAGCCAAGGACCCGAAGAGCGTGCGACCGAGCGGCGCGCTCTATTCCTACGAACCCTACGCGTTCATGGTGCGTCAGAACGATGCGCCGTTCCGGCTCATCGCCGACCGCGCGCTCGCGCTGATCTATCAGAGCGACGATATCGTAAGGATTTACGATCGCTGGTTTGGCAATTGGCAGGCCGACCCGCCGGCATTGTTGCGAGCCCTCTACGACATCCAGTCGCTCGGCCCGTAGACGAGACGAACGAGACGGGACTCATTATCCCGTCTCATCCGCTCAGATCGAGTAAGACAGCAACGCTGTCAGCCTAGCAACGATAGGGGTGGTGGTAACACCAGCCGCCTCCGCCAGGACCCGGCGCGACAACGCAGCCGGCAAGCGTGCCGACGACAACGATCGCCGCGAGTGCTTTCAGAAAACCGCGCATTGCTCACTCCATCCTCTACTAGGGAAGCAACAAGGCGAGCGAGGCATGGTTCCCGCGGCTTGCGGACAGATTGAAGCTCGGACTAAGCGACCAATCGAGCGAAGCGCGTTCGCCCGAGGATCGCGCGCACATCGCCATAATTGGCGATGCGATCAGCGGCCCTCGGGCCGCGATCGAAAGCGAGCGCGCCACCCGCTTGCGCCGCAGCCACCGATTGGATGGCCGCGTTGCCGACGCCGACGAAACGCAGCAAGCGCTCCATGATCTCCTTGTGCGCCATGTCGTCGTATTCGAGCGTGAAAACGTCTTCGGGCTCCGCGAGAACGAGGGCGTCCTCGATCTCGATATAGTTTCTCTCCATCGCGTGCAGATCGTCGATCAACGTGTCGATCGGCACGGTAAGCCGCGCGTCGTCATCGACGCGTTCCCAGCTTTCGCGCCCATATTGGGCCGCGGCGAGCAGGAAAGAGATGTATTGCTCGACGATGTTATCGCGCCAAAGGAATATCTTCTTCCACCGGCGGCTGGCGCAAAAATAACGCAAGAGCTTTGGGTTGTGCGTCGGAAACAGTTTCACGCCGAATGCATCGCAGGGCCCGACATCCTCTTCGAGGCGACGAAGGAAGCGCAGCGGGTCGCTGTCGCGGACAGTCCTATCGGTCAGCGCGGCGTCGCTCGGCCGATGGTGGCGGAGCAGGACGACCTCGGGATTGAATATCTCGGAGAGGCATTTCACGCTCGGTGCGGCGTCGAGATAATCGACGAGATAGGTCGAGCCGCTTCGTGGAAGCGACAGGATGATGAAATGCTGATGGAGAGCCATCGGAGGTGCGCGCTATAGCCCGTCTAGGGTTGTTTAGGGCGCTTTGCCCACGTCCATCCCCTCGCTCGTTGCCGTCGGACGCGATGGGAGGCGCCGTCCAACCAATTTGTGATATCCTTCGTCCATGAGCATTTTGGGAGGGGTTCGATGATCGTCGGCTTGTCGCTGTCCGCCTTCACCATGCTGCACGTCATCATCAGCCTGGTCGCCATGCTGGCCGGCATCGTGGTCATGATCGGCATGCTGGCCTCGGTCCGCCTTGGCCTCTGGGCAGGGCTCTTCCTCGCCACGGCGATCCTCGCCAGCGCCGGCGGCTATCTCTTGCCGGCGCCGGGCCTGCTGCCCTCGCATATTGTCGGCGCGATCTCGCTCGTCGCGCTCGCCATCGCCGCTGCGGCCTTTTACAGCGGCAAGCTGCGCGGCGCGCGGCGGTGGCTCTACGTGGTTTGCGTCACCCTCGCCGTATATCTCGATGTGTTCGTCGGCGTGGTTCAGGCGTTCCAGAAGCTGGCCTTCTTCCATGCGCTCGCGCCGACGCAAACCGAGGCACCGTTCGTGATTGCCCAGCTCGCCGTGCTGGCGATTTTCCTGCTGTGGGGATTTTTCGCGCTGCGCTGGTTCGACCCCGAGCGAACGGCGCCGCGGTTCGCCACCGCCGGTCGGTGAGCGGTTGTCGCCATCGAAAAGCAGGGGCAACCAAAAGGCCGGACGAATTGAGCAACCGGGTCCGACTTCGCTAAGATAGCGCGTCGGCTGTTGCTGGTTGTTGAAGGAATGTCATGCCGGAGCGCGATCCCAAAGATCAGTTGAAGTTCGCCGTCTTCATGTCGGGCGAATCGAATTACCATCTGGCCGGTTGGCGGCTTCCCGAGAGCTATGCCGATGCCGGTATCCGGCTCGATCGCTGGATCGAATTCGCCAAGACGATGGAGCGCGGCAAGCTCGACATGCTGTTCATCGCCGACAGCATCGGCACGCATGGCGCGGACGATCCGGACTCGCTGCGCTTCAACCCGAAGACCGACCGGCTCGAGCCGTTCACGCTGCTGTCGGCGCTCGCGGCCGTGACGAAGCATATCGGCCTCGCCGCGACTTGCCACACCACCTACAACGAACCATTCCACGTGGCGCGCAAATTCGCCTCGCTCGACCATCTCAGCGACGGCCGCGCCGGCTGGAATTTCGTCACCGGCGCCAACGCCGAGGACGCGCATAATTTCAGCAAGGAGCAGCACACGCCGCATGGCGAACGCTACGACCGCGCCGAGGAGTTCGCCGATGTGGTGATGGCGCTCTGGGATAGTTTCGACGACGATGCCTTCGTTCGCGACAAAGAATCCGGCGTCTATCTCGACACGTCGAAATTCCACATCCTCAATCACCACGGCAAATATTTCGACGTGAAGGGGCCGCTCAGCGTGCCGCGGCCGCCGCAAGGCCACCCGGTGCTCATCCAAGCCGGCAAATCGGAGCCGGCCAAGGAAATCTCGGCGCGCGTGGCCGATGCCGTCTTCACCTCGCAATCGACGCTCGAAGACGCGCAGGCTTTCTATGCCGACGTCAAAGGCCGGATGGCGAAATTCGGGCGCGCGCCCGACACGCTGAAGATCCTGCCGGGCTGCGTCATCTTCTGCGGCCGGACCGAGGAAGAGGCCGAGGAGAAATATCAAAAGCTCGGCGCGCTGATCAGCGAGCCGGCGGCGATCCAGCTGCTCTCCGAACGCATGGGCGGGATCGACCTTTCAGGCTACGACCTCGACGGGCCGCTGCCCGATTTCGCAGGCAACAGCGTGCGAATGAGCAACCCGCCGGCGCTGGTGAAGCTGGCGCGACGCGAAGGACTGACCCTGCGCGGGCTCGCCTTGCGCTTTGCCGCGGCGCGTCCGCATTTCCTGCTCAAAGGCACGCCGAAATCGATCGCGGATCAGATGGAGGCGTGGTTCAAGGGCAATGCCTGCGACGGCTTCATTTACATGCCCGTGACGCTGCCGCACGCGCTCGATGATTTCGTCGATCTGGTGATCCCCGAGCTGCAACGTCGGGGTCTGTTCCGAAAGGAATACGAAACGCACACGTTGCGCGAGCATCTCGGCTTGCCGCGGCCGGAAAGCGTCTTCGCACGTCGCAAAGCCGCGGAATAAGCGGGCAGGGTATGAGGGCGAGGGGGGCTTCGGCGAGCCGCCGCGCCATCGTCGCGGGCATCGCGGCGCTCGGCGCCGAGCCGCGGAGCTGCGCGGCATCGACAGGGACGCGACGGCGTTGATCCCCCGGCTCGCGACGTGGGGCGGAAAAGCGCGGAACGCGGCCTTATCGGCTTGATTTATCGCGCCGCGGCGGTTAGACCCTTCGCCGCCGTCCCCATCGTCTAGAGGCCTAGGACATCGCCCTTTCACGGCGGTAACAGGGGTTCGAATCCCCTTGGGGACGCCAATTAAATCAGTAGCTTAGTGGTTTCCTGGCGGGGCGTGTCCAACACTCGTCCAATCTACCGCGATGGACATTGGTAGACGCGCGCAAGCATCCCGATTTCGGCGGCGTTGGGCGCAGCGTCGCGCCGGTCGGCATGCTCGCTAGCGCCAAGCGCCAGATTGCGATTCTGGGCCGTCCCGGTGCCGCTGGGTTGATGTGGCGCGGCGCTGACATAGCCCGCGTCGATCCCCGGTTTAGTCTTCAATGCGGCTATTCAGACTCATCAGCCTTGGCTTGCTGCTCGTGAGTGTCCTCTTTCACAAGCAAATCCAGGAATACTTTCCGCAGTTTGCCTACGTGCGCATGGCCCTGAGATTCCTGCACTAGCGCGATTTGAGACTAGAGGGCCTTCGGGCCTTCGGGCGGGATGCGCGCGCGATAGCTCATTGGCACGTCGCAACGGCGGTGTGGCTTGACATGCAAGCCGCTCAGCTCGAACTCGATATGATCGCCGATGGCGTGATCCAGCGGCCAAGCGGCACGAAGCTGGGATAATCGCGGCCGCGCGCGACAGAGCGACCGTACTCACTTATGCCGCCAAGCGACGCGCCGCCGATATTCATTGCGCCTCAACTATCGAAGCTAGTCGATGCCACGCCCGATGATGATGGCTGGCTCCACGAGATCAAGCTGGATGGATACCGGCTGGACGCGGACCGAAGCGAAGCCACGAAGGGCGCGCTGACGGCGGGCTGGTGAGCAGCGTCCGCTGATGCGTCACGTTCGGCCTGACGAGCGAGCGACCGAAAGGACCGTCCGTGCTTTCGTTTCGGTCGCGAGGTCGTTGCTGTTAGCGACCGCTTTGTTGGCCAGCTTTAGGAACACGGCCGCCATTTGCAGACTTTCGAGCCTCCTCTCTGGAGATGAGGCATGAGCCGCGAGCAGCGTCAGCCGCGCCGCCTGCTCACGATAAAACCCCGGTGTGCCACGCTCAGCCAAATCGTCGGTCCTGCCATTGAACTCCGGGCATAAACGCATGGCGATCGGGCAGAAATATGTCGAACGCTCGACATTTTGCCAGAAGCTTAGCCACGCATCGGATGTCCTCAGCTAAGCGAAACCCGAGATGCAGGTTGGCTATATCGCGGCGGTCGGCGCGAAAAGCGCCCTGCCATCTTCCGGCCATTCCGATGTTTTGCTGGTGAACCTGGACCGCCGCCGCCGCGCGGCGCGTTCAATAGCTTTTCCAGTTTGATGGCTTCTTCGTGCAACCATGCTGCTGCTGCCAGAAGTTCGTTCCGCACGACTTCGTCGTCGGTTCGCTTGGATGCGTCTAAACATTCTTTCGCTTGTTCGCGCAGGGATTGGACGGTCGTTCTTGGCATGGCAGCAAAGCCTCCTGCTATCGGCAATAGACGCGCGGCGGTGTTTCAGGGGCACTGCGCCGTCCGGAATTTTCTTCCGACACCATATCCGCCGCTACATGTCCAGAAAGGTAATCAGTCGGCGAAAGGTTCCCCCATCCGCGTTCCTATCAACGACAAACCGCGGGTAGGAAGATCGCGTCGCTGAGGATGCCGCCCCTGCCGACCACCTAGCGATTCGAGCGGCAAGATGGCGCTTTTCCCGTCACCATGGAAGCAGCATCGCTACTTCCGCTTCTTCGGATGCTTCGCGATGACAGCGCCGTCCATTTTCTCCCCATAAAAGGTCCTTCGATCCGCAACACCTCGCCGTCACGCCAGCTCAGAGCCCATGCAGCCGCCAATGCTTGTTCTAAGCTGTCATGCGTGGTGTGCGCTTCGCGGTTCAGCGCAGCGCTTCGATGGAGGACCATCCGGGGCTGACCGCGCTCTGACGCTCAGATTTTGTTCTGAAAAACTCGGCCTCCCGGTGCTGCTGCTGCCGTGACATGGTACGATGCCGTGTAAGCAACTTCGTGGGCATCATGTTCAAAGCAACAGCTATGGCTGCCGCGCTGCTTTCGGCAGCAGCTTCATCGGCCTTCGCTGCAACAGACGAAGAGATCGCGCAAAAATGCGTCGTCGGCTGGAGTTGGCACGCGAGCACTGGCTTCCAATTCACGTATCTTGCCGGGGGCGACGTGCAGTTCTATGGGCGGCAGACGGTCGCTGGATATTCACCTCTCTTAACTGGCCACGGAACGTATGAAGTGAAAAATGGCGTGCTCAGTCAGCATACGTCGGTCGATGGTGCCGCCGCAGCGAGGGAAATTTCGCTTCCGATCGAAATGTTGCCGAGTGGAGCGTGCTTCATCACGATCGCGGGGCACAAACGTCCGATGTGGATCAACGGCAAGCCCTTCAATCCGTGAGAGCGTCACCCCATCCTCTCACGCGCCCTTTCACGCGACACATTTAGCCTCGTTAAGGGCGCGGTTAATGGCACGTTTGGTAGTAGTAAAGTGGCCTTGAGGTGGCCGAGGCGGCGCGCAACAAACAGTTGCCTATCGTTACCGTGTTCGGGCATGTTGGCGATGTTGTTGGTTTAGTAGTTGTCGGGGGACGACATGAAGGTTACGTCTGTTGCCGGGTTGATGTTGGTGGCCTGCAGCTTGTCCGCGTGCGGTATTGCAGATCACTACCAAGCACAGGGCAGGATGCAGAAATCTGAAGATGCCTATCGTCAGTGTCTTGTGCAGCACACGGCAGACCCTGCAAGCTGCAACGAGTTGAAGAAGTTCTACGAGCAGGACAAGGCGGCGTACGAGAAGACCTGATCCAGCCGCATATTACACCCTGTCGCACTCCGCTATGACGATGACAGGTGAAGGCGGATAACCAAGCTTCCTCACTTCGATGCCGAAGCCGTCGCCGCGATTGCACTTGCTACAGCTACCCACGCGGTATCATAGAATAGGAGCGGCGATGGACGATACGCAGATCGCGGTGATGAAAACGGCGTTCGCCCTGGCAGGGCTGGGGGCGGGCATCGGCAAGATGCTTGCCGCGCTGAACACGATGAATGCGGATCGCGATCCCGAAACCTCGAAAGCGATTGCCGAGGCCGTATCCGCTCTCCAGCAAGCCGCGCCGCAAATCCAAGAGATGCTGGCCGCGGTTCAGCGTTTGGCCGCGTAAAAGCGAAGTACGCGTTAATCCTGGTCCGGGCTGGATCGACCATCGACTCGCAAGGGCTTATCTCGAAAGAGCCTTGCTGAGGCACCGACATGGCGAATCGCACGCCGCGATATATCGGCGCTTCGTCTTTGCGCCGTGCGCTTTGCCTTATTCCTGACAAAAGGATCACCGACTATCAGCGGCAGCGAATTGGTCGGTTCGGGGAGACTTCACATGCCGGGATCTTTCTTTTGGTTGGCTCTTGCATGCGTCTCGTTTGGGCTGGGCGGGTATGCGCTGATTCTGGGCGTTCACGCCATCGGTGGCCCAGACATTTTAGCGACGTGGTTCCCGATTGCCGCTGCCCTAGGCCTTGGGTATCTTGGTATTTCGTGTGTCCGCCAGGCCGTCGGTACGACGCGGTGGCGTCCAATGGGGCGCAGATCGCGAGGCATATAATGCCCGGCGAGCGCTTCCGTCCGGATCAGCAATAACGAGAAAGCCCCGCCGAAGCGGGGCCAGGGGCCGTCACGCGAGAGAGGCTTTACGGCTTAGAGCGCGGTACCGACATTCCCGAAAATCGTCGACAGGTTGCCGCCGATGGCTGTTGCGCCGCCGATGATGGCCAGCGCGATGAACGCGGCGATCAGCCCATATTCGATGGCGGTCGCTCCGGCATCATCGCGCAGCAAGCAGCCCATTAGATTGAACATTTGTATCGTCCTCCGTGAACCGGTAACGTTCCATAACACAGGGCGATACTGGTGGAGCTTCGCTTAGCTAATTCTTACCAATCGCTAAAATTGTAACTATTAGCGGAATTCCGTCGGCGTTCAGGCGCGCTTAATCAGCCTGATCAGGCCGAGCAAGATAACCGCGCCGATCGTCGCGCTGATGATCGCACTGACGATGCCGGGCCCGATGAAGATGCCGAGCTGGCGAAAAATCCACGCTCCGACGACGGCTCCAACGATCCCCACGAGGATATCCGCGATGATCCCGAATCCCCGGCCGGCCACGATCTTTCCGGCGAGCCAGCCCGCGACCAATCCAATGAGCAGTATCGCAATCAGTCCGCGACCCTCAAACATATCGATCCCCCTAAAGCGAATGACGCATCGAGTATAGCCGATCGCCTGCCAAACCATCGAGGCAAACCGAGCGGGGACGACCACCCCCTGCCAATCGATTGTTTAGGGCCTTTCGCCGGGGACGGGACCAATCGCATGGCCAAGAGACCGCGGCTGGTGTTAAAAGCCTTGCCATGCGCCGCGCTCTCCTCGCTCTCTTCCTCCTCGCCGTTGGCCCGCTTGCTTTTGGCACTGATGCCTGCGCCGAGACGGTGAAAATCGGCATCATCAAAACGACGGCGTCGGGTCCGATCTTTGTCGCCGACGCGAAGGGCTATTTCGCCGCCGAAGGCATCACGGTCGACCTGGTCTATTTCGACAGCGGACAACCGATCTCGGTCGCGGTTGCATCGGGCGATATCGATTTCGGCTCGGTGGGCTTCACCGGCGGCTTCTATTCGCTTGCGAGCCAAGGCGTGCTGAAGATCGTCACCGCCGGCGTCAGCGAGGTAAAGGGGCGCCACAATCAGGCTTTTGTCGCGTCGAACAAGGCATGGGATTCCGGCTTGCGATCGCTGAAAGATCTGCCCGGTCATAACTTTGCGCTGACGCAAATCGGCTCGCCGCTTCATTACGCGCTGGGACTGGTCGCGGCGAAATACGGCTTCGATCTCGGCACGATCCGTCTCATGCCGTTGCAGGCGATCCCGGCGACCGTTGCCGCGACCACCAGCGGCCAAGCCGATGCGACCGGTCTGACCGGCAGCCTCAGCACGACGATCCTTGCGCGCGGCGATGCGAAACTACTCGCCTATGTCGGCGACGAAGTGCCGTTTCAGCTTTCGAGCGTCTTTGCCTCGACCAAGACCGCCGATCAGCGCGGCGACATGGTTCGCCACGTGTTGAGCGCCTTAAAGAAAGGCGCGCGCGATTATCACGACGGGGTCAATGGCGATAAACCGAATGCGCAAACGCCTGAGATCCTGAACATCCTTGCCAAAGCGACGGGACAGACGCCCGAAGATGCCGCCAAAGGCCTGCCCTATATGGATCCGGAAGGGCGGCTGAACATCGCGGACGTGCTTCGTCAATATCAATGGTACCGCGCGCAAGGCATGGTGAAGGGCCTTGACGCGCCGACCTTTATCGACAAGCGCTACGTCGTCGATATTCCCCACTGACGCCGCGGGTCGGCTCTCATCGAAAAGCCGAACCGGGGCGCGGCGCCGTCAGCCGATAGCGGCGGCGCTTTGATTTGCGCGAGGGTGCGTGCTGGTAACGCCGGTAACCTAAGGCGACCTGGACCTAAAAAGCCACGTCAGGCGCCAGGGTTGTCCCACGGCTGAAGCTTCTTGTCGTGGCAAGCCGGGGCGCCGAATTCGGAATCGGCGACACTGTTGTCCTTGAGCAGATAAGCGGTCCGGCTCCCAGTCGCGCCGAGCTCGACACAGACGACCGGGCCTTTCTGGCCATTCACCGACCCCTGGAATGGCGTGCCGATCTTCGCCAGCTTCAGCGAGTTGCTGTTGACGGCATAGCGCTTGATATATGCAGCCACCGACGCCCTGTAAGGCTGCGGACCGGCCGATCGAGGCGCGGGCGCTGCTTGGTCGGCACCTTGGTCGCCGCCCGAGCGATCGGCCCCCGGGTGATCGGCCCCGGGCATCGATGCAACCTGGGTGCGTTCCGGCTCCGGGTCGGGGAGCGGCTTGCCGCTGAAATAAGAGGTGCGGTAGGAATCGATGGTCGGCGGCGGGTCGGACCGCGTGGATTTGGATGCGGAACCGCATCCGGCCACGAGCAACGGCAAAGCGAGTAGCGCGAACGCCCGATACATGATCACCTCACAGGGCCGCACCCGCCCATAGGCACGCTGTCGGCGGCCGGCCGCCATCTCCAGTACCGGGCGTTAAAATGCGCGGGGCGGCAATAGGTTCCGGCCAACCGAGCTTGGCGATAGCGGTCCCCTCATACGGCGCCGGCGTCCGCCGGCGCGCCGGTAGATGGGAAACACCGCCGCGGTCGCTTATACTCGCGCGACAAGATCGTTCGGGGAGACAATCATGTTCATAGGGCAAGGACGCCGCGCCATTCTGGCCGCGGCCGTATTCGGCATTATCTTCGCGTATCACGGCACCGTGTCGGCGCAGACAAACATTGTCGACGACTGGAGCAAGGTCGCGCCGCCGCCGGCACCGGACCTCAAGCTTGCCGTGCTCGATGCGAAGACCACGGCCCTCGTCGTCATGGATTTCGTCAAGCAAAGCTGCAACGAGCAAGGCCGACCGCATTGCGTTGCGCTCATTCCCAAAGTCAAAGCGATGATCGATACCGCGAAGGCGAAGAATGCGATGATCATCTGGACTTTGCCGCCCGGCCCGAAGCCCGAGGATTTTCTGCCGCAAATCGCCCCGCCGGCAGGAACGAAGCTGGTCGTCGGCCCCGTCGACAAATTCGTCGGCACCGATCTCGACAAAGAGCTGAAGGACAAGGGCATCACGACGCTCGTCGTGACCGGGACCAGCGCCCATGGCGCCGTGCTCTATACCGCAAGTCAGGCCGCGATCCGCGGCTTCAAGGTCATCGTCCCGGTCGATGGCATGTCGGCAACAGCGCCCTATGCCGAGCAGGCGACCGCGTATATTTTGACCACCGCGCCTGTGTTGTCCGGCAACGTCACGCTGACGCGCGGCGACCTGATCACATATCGCTAGGCGCGATCTCACAGATATTTCACAAAGCGTGCGGTGTGGCATCGCACCGCATCGCTTATCGCGTCATCGTGCCGACATGCCAAAAGATTCCACCTTTCTGCAGCGATGCCGAAGGAGGCTCCGATGGCAATCGACATTCATGACGTGCGCGAAAGCCGGCAATTACCGGTACCGGTGACGCCACCACCGGCGGCGGCGAACGTGGCGCGGCGGCTTCATCCCGCCATCTACATCACGATCCTCGGCTTGGCCGTGGTGTTCATCGCGGCCGCCGGGACTTTCGCCGCCCCGAACGACAGCTACTACCTCATCGCGATCGCCTGCGCTTTCATTCTGGCTGCCGTCGGCTTGCCGTATCAGCTTTTGCGCGTGCGGCGCCATGGGCACGATCCGCGCGACACGTCGCTGTCGCATCGTACGCTGGGCAGCTGGCTCAACGCCGATCTCGATGTCTGGCAAACGCGGATCAAAGGCTGGGACGCCGCAGCGGCGATTCTGCTGCCGGTCGCGGCCGTCTCCATCGGGCTCGTCTGCCTGACCATCGTTCTGCATTTCGATGTCGGCTAGCGCTGCCCCGACACGCCAACTCGACACTCACGCCTTAGCCCGCTAGACCACCCGCGATCCTGGGGGAGGGATGCGGGTGAAATCAGGGGCAATCGCAATCTTTCTGAGCGCGCTGCTTCTCGCGGCGCTCGGACACGGCGTGCGGGCCGACGAGCGCGTCAACGTCGCGCGCTCCGGCATCGATATCGCTTTCGCACCGATCGAAGTCGGCCGCGAGGCACATATTTGGAGCGATCTCGGCCTACACGTCGAGGTGCTCGACGTGCCCGGCACGCGCATCGAGCAGGTGCTGACCTCGGGCGACGCCGATATCGGCCTCGGCGCCGCGGTCGCGCTCGGGGCACGGCTTAAAGGCGTGCCGACGATCGGCGTCGCCGCGATCGCCGACCTGCCTTACAACTTCACGCTCATCGTTCCCGCGGACAGCCCGATCAAGACCGTCACCGATCTGCGCGGCCGCTCCGTCGCCGTCTCGACCGCCGGCTCGCTGACGGAATGGCTGGTGCGCGAGGTCGCGCGCCAAGAAGGTTGGGGCGCCGACGGCATCAAGACCGTGCCGCTCGGCGGCGATGAGGCGCGCATCGCGGCGCTGCGCAGCGCCGGCGGCATCGACGCCGATCTCGCCGGGCTGATGCAGGCGGTCGATCTGTCGGACAAAGGCCAGGTCAGGATTGTCGTCTATTTCGGCGACATCGTGCGCGACTTCCAGAACCTCGTTCTCAAAGCATCGGATAAATTCGTCGCCGAGCATCCCGATCGGCTCGAGCGCTTCCTCCAAGGCTGGTACCGCACCGTCGCCTATATGAAGACGCATCCCGAGGAAACGACGAAAATCATCGCGGCCGCGTTCCGCATCGATCCGGCCGCTGTCGCCAAAGCACTGCCGGTCGAGATGAAGATGATGTCGGAGGACGGCAGCTTCAGCGCCAAAGGCATGGAGGTGGTCCGCCAATCGCTGGTCGAGCTCAAAATCCTGCCGACGCTGCCGGCGATGAGCGATCTGATCACCGACCGCTTCGTACCCGTGCGATTGAAATAGCGGTATGAGCCTTGCCGGAAAAATCGCGATCGTCACCGGCGCCAGCCGGGGCATCGGCGAAGCGATCGCGGCAACGCTGGCCTCGCAGGGCGCGACCCTGGCGCTGGTGGCGCGCGCCAGCGCCGATCTCGACGCGGTCGCCGCGCGGCTGGCGGCGGATAGCGGACGCGCTTTCGCCTTTCCCTGCGATTTGCGCCGCGCGGATGAGGTAACGCGGATGGTCGACACGATCGTCGCGCGGCTCGGCCACATAGACATTCTGGTCAACAACGCTGGCGCGACGCCGCACGGCAGCCTGCTCGAGCGCGACGACGCGGAATGGCACGATGCCTATGAGGCGAAGATCCACAACTTCGTGCGCATGTGCCGCGCCTGCTGGCCTCATCTCAAGGCGCGTCAGGGCCAAGTGCTCAATATCTGCGGCGTGCTGGCTCAGACGCCGAATGCGCACGCGCTGATCGGCAGCACGCTCGCCGCCGCGGCGGTCAGCCTCACCAAGGCACTCGCCGAATTCGGCCGGCCCGACGGTATTCGGGTCAACGGCGTCAGCCCCGGCCTTATCGATACCGGCCGCTTTCGCGCCCGGCTGCACGACATCGCGCGGGAGCAACAAGTGTCGTTCGAAGAGGCGCGCGATCAGTTGGTTAAGCGGCTCGGCATCAAACGGCTCGGCACGGCACAAGAGGTCGCCGATGTCGTTGCTTTCCTCCTGTCCGAGCGCAATACCTATCTCGACGGCGCGATCATCGATGTCGATGGCGGCATGACCAAGAGCGTGTAATGCAGGACAGATCAGGCTCGATCGAAGAGGGCGGCCGGCGCTATCCGCTGAACGGCAAGCTCGATCCCAAATTCGCCGCCGTGTGGGACGCCTTAGCCGATAATTTCGGGCGCGGCGAAGAAGGGGGCGCCAGCTTCGCGCTCGCCATCGACGGACGCATGGCCGCCGATCTCTGGGGCGGCTTTCGCGACATCGCTCAAACCAAACCCTGGGAAGAGAATACGATCTGCAACGCCATGTCGGTCGGCAAGGCGATGGCGGCGACCTGTCTCCATATCCTCATCCATCGCGGAAAAGTCGATCTCGATGCGCCGGTCGCGCGCTACTGGCCGGAATTCGCGGCGAACGGCAAGGAAGGCTTGCTCGTCCGCTGGGTGCTCGACCATCGCTGCGGCTTGCCGTTCCTGACCGACGATCTTTGGCCGGGCGCGATCTACGATTGGAACGCGATGACCAAGGCGCTTGCCGCACAGGCGCCGATCTGGCCGCCAGGCACCCAGCCTGCCTATCACATCCGCACCTTCGGCTTTCTCGTCGGCGAGATCATCCGCCGCGTCACCGGCAAACGTTTCGGTCAGTTCTATCGCGACGAGATCGCCGGGCCGCTCGGCATCGATTTCCAATTCGGTGTCGATCCGAACGATTTCCCGCGCTGCGCCGAGTTCATCGCGCGGCCGGAGCAAGCGCCGCAGGATCCGAACTCGATGTTCGCGCGCGCCGGCCGGCAATGGCCGGTGCCGCTCGATTACAACGCCCCGGAATTCCGCCGCGCCGAGGTGCCGTCGTCGAACGGCCACGGCAATGCGCGCTCAACCGCGCGTTTCTATTCGATCCTCGCCAATGGCGGACGCTTCGAGGGCAAGCAAGTTCTCAGCCGCGCCGCGCTCGATGCCGCGCGGGCCGAGCAATATTGGGGCAAGGAAGCGGTGATCGGCCGCAACAACCGCCAGGCGCTCGGCTTCCTGCTCAACTCGCCGCAATTCCCGATCGGGCCGGGCCCCAATTCCTTCGGCCAATCCGGCATGGGCGGCGCG
>DASZLU010000005.1:0-65851 GCA_035552195.1 Allostellaceae bacterium
CTGCCGGTGACGATCCGCCTGCTCGATCCGCCGCTGCACGAATTCCTGCCCAAGACGGATGCCGAGATGAGCGAGGTCGCGAAAGCGACCGGCAAGGACATCGCGACGCTGCACGCACGCGCGGCGGCGCTGCACGAAGCCAATCCGATGCTGGGCCATCGCGGCTGCCGCTTGGCGATCACCGCACCCGAGATCTACGAGATGCAGGCGCGCGCGATCTTCGAGGCGGCGGCGAATGTCGTGAAAGAGGCGGACGCCGAGCTCGTGCCCGAGATCATGATCCCGCTGATCGCGACCAAGAAAGAGCTCGATCTCCTGAAGACGATGGTCGATCGCGTCGCCCGCGAGGTGATGCAGGCCAAGGGCGTGAAGCTCAATTACCTGACCGGCACGATGATCGAGCTGCCGCGCGCGGCGCTGCGTGCCGGCGAGATCGCCGAGACGGCGGAGTTCTTCAGCTTCGGCACCAACGATCTGACGCAGACCTGCTTCGGCCTGTCGCGCGACGACGCCGGCAGCTTCCTCGGCGATTACCTGCGGCAAGGCCTTATCGATCACGATCCTTTCGTCTCGATCGATCGCGACGGCGTCGGCGAACTCATGAAGATCGCGGTTGAGCGCGGCCGCCGCACGCGCGGCAAGTTGAAGCTCGGCATCTGCGGCGAGCATGGCGGCGATCCGGCTTCGGTTCGCTTCTGCCAGGAGGTCGGGCTCGACTACGTTTCGTGCTCGCCTTATCGCGTGCCGATCGCGCGGCTCGCGGCGGCGCAAGCGGCGCTCGACAAAGAGCCGGTTGCGACCACGGCCTAAAGGCCTTGATCGCGGCGGCGATCTAGTATCGAATGCGCCCGTCGGGGAAAAACGACGGGGGTCATCATGCAATTGAAGAACTGGGCACGCGTGCTCGGCGCCGGTGTGGTTTTGGCGGCGCTCGGCGCCGCGCCGCATAACGCTTCGGCCGAGACGCAACGCGAGCACGGCAAATATCTGGTCACGATCATGGGCTGTACCGACTGCCACACGCCAGGCAGCTTTTTGGGGCATCCCGATATGACGCGCTTCCTGGGCGGCTCGGATGTCGCCTTCGCGATCCCGGGTCTCGGTGTCTTCGCCGGCCGCAATCTCACGCCCGATCCGGAGACCGGGCTCGGCAAATGGACGACGCAGCAGATGGTCACGGCTTTCACGACCGGCGTCAGGCCCGACGGCCGCATGCTCGCGCCGATCATGCCGTACGAGGACTTCAAGACGCTGACCAAGCGCGACGCTCTGGCGATCGCCGCCTATCTCAAATCGCTGAAGCCGGTGAAGAACGCGGTGCCGGGACCTTTCGGCCCGAACGAGACGCCGACGACCTTCGTGATGACGGTCGTGCCGGGCGCGGTCTACGCCAGCATGCCGAAGCCGCCAGCTCCTCCAGCAGGCGGTCCGCCGGCCGGTGGCCCGCCGGCGCACTAAGGCAAAACGTCATCGCGAGCGAGCGAAGCGAAGCAATCCAGAGTCTCTTAGTTCCGGATTTGCTTCGTCGCTTTGCTCCTTGCAATGACGAGGTCGACTAGTCTTTCGCCCAGTTCGGCTTCCGCGGGCGAATTATCGCCGCACCGGCTTTGAGCTCGGCGCCGGAAGCGACTGCTTCGAGCCGCAATAGCGCGAGGCCGTTTCCGTCACGCGTGGAGAGCATCTCGCCAGCCTCGTTGCCGTTTTGCGTGATCTCGGTGCCCGGGGCGACGGCGTCGCCTTCGATCGAGACAGGCAGCACGCGCTTCTTCACGAGCGCGCGGTATTTCATGCGCGCGGTGAGCTCCTGGCCCGTATAGCAGCCCTTTTGCCAATCAATGCCGTTCATCTCGTCGAAGCCCGATTCCATCGGCAGGGCTTTGTCGGGCGCCAGATCGCGCGTGCCGTCGGGCACGCCGAGGGCGAGGCGGTGGCGGTCATAGGCTTCGGCATCGCTTGCGGCGAAACCGGCTTGCGCCGGTGCGTCGCTCCGATCGCGCGGCAGGAGGAAGCGCGCACCGAGTGCCGCGAGCCGCGGATCGATATAGGCGATACCGGTGGCGAATTCCTTCGCCGCACCGGCTTCGTCGAGGCCGAGCGCGTGTTCCATGCCGTCGCCCCAGGCCGCCGCCACAGCGAAACGCTCGCTGGCGTTGGCAAGCGCGACCTTGGCGCGCAGCTTATATATCGCAAGGCGCCGCTGCAGGTCGGCGAGGCGTGCGACTTCGGTGTCTAGATAGAGCGTGTCGCCCCGCGCGATGATGAAGAAATCGAAGAGATAGCGGCCCTGCGCCGTGAGCAGCCCGGCGTAGATCGCACGATGCGGCGCGGCTTTGGTCACGTCGTTCGAGACGAGGCCTTGCAGGAATTCGACGCGATCCTCGCCGCTGACTCCGATCACGCCGCGCGCCGGCAGCGCCGTATAGAATCGTCTATCGCTCACATTCCCTCCGACCGGCTAGAGGTAGGCGTGAGGGGAGGGCTTGGCAAGCGCCCTGGGCCACCGTCTGGGCAAGCGCCGGCTAAAGAGTGCCGTTCTGGCGGACGTTGTCGCAGATTTTGTTGAGCAGGCGGCGCAGCTCTTTCTCCTCGCGCGCGGAGAAATTCTCGAGGATGGCGGATCGCACCGCGGCGCGGATCTCGGGCAGCATCCGTTGCATCAAGGTGCGGCCTTTGGGTGTCAGGGTGACGAGGATCTGGCGGCGGTCCTTGTCGCCGCGGGCGATGGTGACCCAGCCGGCGCGGCGCATCGTCTGCAACGCGCTGACCGTATTCGGCTGCATCACGCCGACACGTTCGGTGAGCTCGCGCTGGGTGATCGCATCCGTCTCCCACAGTACGCGCAGGTAATAGTATGCGCTCCATGGCACGCCGTGCTTGGCGAGCTGCGCCTTGAAGCTGGCGCGCAAGCCGAACAGCGCGATGCGCATGAGAAGGCCGATGCTTTCAGAAGCGGGATAATCCCGCTTCGTCCCGTTCGCGCGCGTCGTTTTTTTCTTGGGCTCTTTGAGAACCCGCTTGGCCGTCACTTTTGGTATTTCCCCAATTTCCCCGCCGCGTCGTCGACGAAGCTCATATCCACCTTGGAGCGGATATCCGCCGCCCGGCGCATCATACCCCATTTCACGCAATCAGCCTGATAACGTTCGAGCGATTCGACGTTGACGTGCCCGTCGGGTCTGATCGCCGCCATCGCCATACCGGAGCAATCGGCATGGACGATAGGTAAGTATTTGCGGACGATGCGGCAAATCGCATCGTGCTCGGCGCCGCGATCGAAGATTTCGACAAAATGGTGGATCGCGATTCTCGGCGATCTCATCGACGCTTCCTCCCATGGCGGCCCGTTGCCGGTGCCCATTCATATAAAATTTTATATATGCTATTATGCGCAAAGCCAAGCATGCGGCGGACCGTTTTCCCGGCCGCGCGGCGGGCGGGAGCGAAACGAAAAGAGGACGAGGTCAATCATGCTCAGCGCAGAAGAAAATCGGCGTTTCACGCAAGTCGGCCGCGGCACGCCGATGGGCGAGCTGCTGCGCCGCTACTGGCATCCGGTCGGTTGCACGGAGAACGTCACCAAGAAACCGCAACGGGTGAAGGTCCTCGGCGAAGAGCTCGTGCTCTATCGCGGCGAAAGCGGCAAGACGGTGCTGATGCAGGGGCGTTGCGCGCATCGCAGCCTCGCGCTCGATTACGGTCGCGTCGAGGGCGATTGCCTGCGCTGCCCCTATCACGGCTGGCTCTATGACGCGAATGGTCAGTGCCTCGAGCAGCCGGCCGAGCCCGAAGGCAGCGGCTTCAAGGACAAGGTCAAGATGCGGGCCTATCCGGTGCAGGAAGTGAGCGGCTTGATCTTCGGCTACATGGGCCCGCAACCGGCGCCGCTGCTGCCGCTTTACGACGTGCTGCTCATGGAAGAGGGGGTCAAGGAAGTCCAGGTCCAGACCATCCACGCGAATTTCTTCAATCACGTCGAGAACATCGTCGACGTCAGCCATCTCGCATGGCTGCACGGCTATACCTTCCCGGCCTATGGCGGGCGCAAGGTGAATTACCATTGGGAGCAGACGGCCTACGGCGCGAACAACGTGATGACGATGGAAGGTCTCGCGGATACGCATGTGTCCTGCTACGCCTTCCCGACGATCAATCGCTTCGCGCTGCCGCCGATCGATAAGAATGGCGAGCTGGTGCGCTCGATGATCTGGCGCGTGCCGGCGGATGAAGCGATCACCTTGCTCTATTTCGTCCGCTTCTATCCGAGCGACAAGCGCTCGTTCCACACGTCGCGGCGCGATGTTAAGCTCGGCGTCTATGCGCCGCTCGAGAACGATTGGTGGGGCATCGACGTCAACGATCAGGATCGCATGGCGGTCGAGCAGCAAGGCGTCATTGCCGACCGGCCGAACGAGCATCTCGGCGCGTCGGACGGCGGCATCATCCAGATGCGTCAGATGATGCGCGAGAGCCTCAGCGCGATCGAGGCGGGCAAGGACCCGCTCTGCATCATCCGCGACCCGGCGCAGCAAAAAATCGTCTTCCCGCAGAAATCGACGATGATGGAGCAGAAATCGAGAGACGCGGATTACTCGATGGGCTTCATGGCGACGCGCGCGGCCGAATAGGTCGCGGCGTCCGATCTTCCTTGCCCGCGCTGACGGTGGCGACGAAAGAGCGGAGCACCGCCGAGTGATCGGTCTTCCGCCAGACGAGGTCGATGCTGGTCGAGGGCAGGAACTCCTCGACCGGCCGCATCACGAGCTGCGACGTGATGCGCCAGCGCAGCGCCGAGCTGACGATGCCGACGCCCATGCCGGTTTCAACGAGGCTGAGCACGACGAGACTGTTTGCCTGCTGCACGATCCTCGGCGTGATGCTCGCCGCGGCGAACGCGGCGACGACCGAGCGGTAGAAGCCGGGATTGATGTGCTCGCCGACGCAGAGCAGCGGCTGATCGCTGAGGTCATTGAGACGCACCGTGCGCCGCCGCGCCAGCCGATGCTTGCGCGGCACGGCAATGAGCGCTGCCTCGCGCGACATCTCGCGCCAGGCGAATTCGCGGTCATCGATGTGGCGATGGAAAAGGAATCCGGCGTCGACTTGCGAGGCGCGCAACGCCTCGATCTGTACCGAGGTGACCATCGGCAACAACGTGATTTCGACATCCGGCGCGGCGGCACGAAAGCGCCGGATGCTGCGCGTCAGCACGGGATGGCCGGAGAACACTTCACTGAAGGCAACGCGCAGCCGGCCGCGCTGGCCGCGCGCGGTGCGGCGTGTGCGCTCGGCCGCTTCGCCAACGTCGTTCATGATCTGCGTCGCGTCGGTGAGGAGGCTGCGTCCGGCCTCCGTCAGGCGAACGCCTTGCGGCGAGCGCTCGAACAGTTCGACGCCGATCTCTTCCTCCAGCGCTTTGATCTGGCGCGAGAGGGCAGGCTGGGCGATGCGCAGCGACGCGGCCGCGCGGCGGAAATGCTGCGCCTCCGCGGTCGCGATGAAATATCGGAGCTGGCGGAATTCCATGGGCCGATCCCGTGAAGCCTGTGGGGCTGATAGCAATTCGGCATCACGAGGGCAACAATCGAGTATTTGACGGATCAGGCGGTTGCGGACAGGCTCTCGCTCGATATCCATTTAGGGAGGAAACGCCGATGAAGGCCGCTGAAAACGAAAAATTGACGCGCGTCGGTCCGGGCACGCCGGCGGGCAACATGCTGCGCCGTTATTGGTGGCCGATCGCCGTGGCCGAGCATTTGGGGCCGGGTCCGCAAGTGGTGAAGCTGCTGGGCGAGGAATTCGTGCTCTTCCGCACCAAGAAGGGCGATCTCGGTCTCCTCGACAAGCATTGCTGCCATCGCAACGCTTCGCTCGAATACGGCCGTGTCGAGGAGAATGGCCTGCGCTGCTGCTATCACGGCTGGCTCTACGACACGCAAGGCAAGTGCCTCGATCAGCCGTGCGAGCCGGTCTTCAGCGACTTCAAGGACAAGGTGCGCCAGGGAGCCTATGCGGTGCGCGAAGTGTCCGGCTTCATCTTCGCTTATATCGGACCGAAGCCGGTGCCGGAATTCCCGCGCTACGACATTCTGTTCGAGCCGAATTGCAACAAGGTCGTCCAGGGCCGCGACATCCACGGCAATTGGCTGCAACGCGTCGACAACATGCTCGACTCCCTGCATGTGATGGCGCTCCACGCCAGCGTCTACCCCGAGCTCGCCATGGTGCGGCCGGATGTGTGCCAGTGGAATGAAAAAGATTACGGCATCGAGATGTATCTCGAATATCCGAACAACGTGCAGGATCGCCATCACTACGTCTTTCCGGCGATCAACCGTGTGCATATCTGGCGCGTCGGGCGCGAGCCGTATCAGTTCATGCAGTGGGTGACGCCGCTCGACGACACCACGTGCATCTCGTTCCAGATATGGGGCTCGGAACAGGAGAAGGGGCCGTACACGATCAAGGCCGGCAAATATCGTCACACCGAGGTCGGCGAGATCAAGCGCATCGAGGACGGCTGGTGGAATATTTGGGATCGCGACCAGGATGACGCGGCGGTCGAAAGCCAGGGCCTCATCACCAACCGCGTGAACGAGAATCTCGCGACCTCCGATCGCGGCATCGTCATGATGCGCAAGATGGTGTCGCAGGCGATCAAGGACGTAGAGAAGGGCAAGGACCCGATCCACGTCATCCGCGGCGATCATCCGACCATCCAGCTCGAAGCGTTCAAGACGAATCTCGGCGATGAAAGCGGCGGCGTCCGCAATGCCGAGCTCGGCAAGAAGCTGCAAGTGGTCGCGCCTTTCGAACTCTGATACGCTCGTGGAAGGCTGCCGTGCGCCGATGGAGAGCGCGGCGGCGATAAGGTCGATAAGCGCGCCGGTCTTGTTGGATCGAGCGCGTGAGTGGGAGAGGAAAATGATGACGACGAGAAGCACCCGACGGCGCGGCGGCGTGTGGATAGCCGCAACGCTCGTTGTCGCCTTGCTTCTCGTCGATCCGGGATTGCCGCGCGCCGAGACGCCGAGTCCCGCTTTGACCGAGCTCATCAAAGGTGCGGCGGCCGAGGGCAAGATCGATCTGCAATGGTCGAGCAGTCTGCTCGGCGGTCTCGACGGCGTCACGCAAGCGGTCGACGGCATGAACAAGATGTTCGGCCTCCACCTCGAACCGCGGCTGACACCCGATCCCGATTCGGTGCCGCAGCTCCTCAATAAGGTCGCGGTGACCCAGAAGGCCGGGCAGCCTTCGCCGACCGATGCTTTCGTCGGGACGACCGTTCATATCGCGACGGCCATTCAAAGAGACATGGTGCAGGGTGCGGATTGGACGGCGTTGCTGCCGGGCCGCATCACCGCATCGACGATCGAGGACAAAGGCCTCGCCGTGCGCGTGTTCACGACCTTGCCGGGCGGCATCGTCTACAACACGCAGCTCGCGCCCCATCCGCCGGCCAGCCTCGCCGATCTCTTGAAGCCCGAATGGAAAGGCAAGATCGCATCCAATCCCTACGGCGCGTCGTTTGAACTGCTCTCGGCGAGCGATGTGTGGGGCGAGGACAAGGCGCTCGATTTCGCGCGTAACTTCTCGGCGCAGATCAGCGGGCTGATCGGTTGTCCCGATATGGAGCGTGTCGCCTCGGGCGAGTTCGTGCTTTTCGCGATGGATTGCTCCGGTCGCAACTGGGTACAGTTCCAGCGCCAAGGCGCACCGCTCGGCTTCATCGTACCGTCGGACTTCGCGGCGCAGCGCTACTATTACATGGTCATCCCGAAGAACGCGGCGCATCCCAATGCCGGCAAGCTCTTCGTGACCTTCCTCTTGACACAAGAAGGCCAGAAAATTCTCTGGAAGACCGGCGATTACGACCTGCACACCTTCCCGGATTCGGGCATGCATCAGGTCATTGCGGATTACGAAGCGAAAGGCGCCAAGTTCCGCGAATACACGCTCGATTGGTGGGCGCAGCACCCGGAAGTGGTCCCGGCGCAGCGCAAAGCCGTCGACATCATCACGAAGGCGCAATGAGCCCGCGCCCCGCGTCACGATCCTTTTTGGCGACCGCGTGATGTCGCGGGGCGTCGGCGTCAGTCAGCCGCTCGGCGCGCCGCAACCGCTCGCGATAGGGTTCTTGCGCTGGCCTCGTTTCGGCGATCCGTGGCCGGGCGTTTTCCTCGCCGTTGTGCTGGCAGCGAGCGCGACCATCCTCGCGATCCTGGCGATCGTGATCTGGCTCAGCTTCCGCGATACCGGCACCGATGGTGCCGAGCATTATTCGGTCGCGCATTACGCCGCGACCTTCCTCGATCCCTTCACCTATCGCGTGCTGCTCAACACGCTGGGCTTTGCTTTCACGACCTTGGCGGTGGCGCTCGGCTTCGGCGTGCCGCTCGCCTGGCTGGTCGAGCGCACCGATTTTCCCGGCAAGGGCTTGCTGTTCACGGCGATGGCGATCGGCCTCGCCATTCCCGGTTTCGCCAGCGCGATGGGCTGGCTCTTCCTATTGCATCCGCGCATCGGATTGCTCAACGCGTGGCTGCGCCAGAGTTTTGGTTTGCAATCCTCGCCCTTCGATATCGGCACGGTGACGGGGATGGGCTGGGTGCAGGGGCTCGATCTCGCACCGGTGGCGTTCATCCTGACCGCGGCGGTGTTCCGTGCCGCCGATCCGGCGCTGGAGCAGGCGGCGCAGATCGCCGGCGCGCGGTTTGGCCAGGTGGCGCGCCGCATCGTCTTTCCGCTTGCTTGGCCGGGCATCCTCGCCGCCGGCCTCTATGTCTTCACCATCGGCTTCTCGGCTTTCGATGTGCCGGCGATCATTGGCTGGGGCAGCCGGCTGTTTACGTTTTCGACTTATCTCGTGCTGCAACTCAATCCCAATAACGGGCTGCCGAATTACGGCGCGGTGGCGGCGCTCTCGACCTTTATGATCGCGCTCGCCGGCGGCTTGAGCTGGTGGTACGGCCGCATGCAGCAACGCGCGCACCGCTATCAGGTGATCCGCGGCAAGGCCTACCGCCCGCGGCTGCAAGAGCTCGGCGCGTTCAAATACGCGGCCTGGGCTTTCGCGGCGTTTTACCTCTGCGCCAGCAAGCTGGTGCCGCTGCTGCTCCTCGCCTGGGCCTCGATGCTGCCCTATTTCCAGTTGCCGTCGGTGGCGGCGTGGCGCAGCGTGTCGGCCAAGCGCTACACCGATCTGCCGTGGAGCATCATCCGCGAGAGCGTCGTCAACACCGGCCTGCTGATGCTGCTGGTGCCGACCCTCACGCTGCTGATTGCCGTCGCCTTCTCGTGGATCGTCGTCCGCTCGCGGATCCGCGGCCGCGGTGTTTTCGATTTCATCGCCTTCCTGCCGCATGCGGTGCCGAGCATCGTCTTCGGCGTCGGCGCGCTGCTCCTCACCTTGGCCTTGGTCCAGCCGGTCGTGCCGGTGCTCGGCACACTCTGGATCCTGCTCGCGGTCTTCGTCGTCGCGCGCACGAGCTATGCGACGCGCATGACCAATAGCGGCTTCATCCAGATTCATCGCGAGCTCGAGGAATCGGCGGAGGTCAGCGGCGCCACGACCGGCGCGGTGCTGCGCCGCGTCCTCGCACCGCTCCTCGCGCCGACGGCGTTCTATGCCTGGCTCTGGATGGCGCTGCTCACAATGCGCGAGCTGACCTTGGCGGTGATCCTCACCAGCCGCGGCAACATCACGATTTCCGTCGAGATATGGAATCTGTGGAACGCCGGCGGTCTCGGCAATGCCGCGGCGCTGGCGCTCATCATGGTGGCGATGATGCTGCCGATCGTCGTGCTCTATTGGGCCTGGGCAAAACGCCATGGGCGATTGGTCGATGTCTAGATCGTCTTAACGAGGAGACTGGTCATGGTCACGAAATTGGAGAACGAGCGGCTGACGCATGTGGGGCCGGGAACGCCGATGGGCGAGACCTTGCGGCGCTATTGGATGCCGGCGCTGTTGTCATGGGAATTGCCCGAGCCCGATTGCCCGCCCGTGCGGGTGAAAATTCTCGGCGAGGGGTTGGTCGCGTTCCGCACGACAGACGGCCGCGTCGGCTTGATCGAGGAATTCTGTCCGCATCGCCGCGCCTCGCTCTGGCTCGGGCGCAGCGAAGAGAACGGGCTGCGCTGCGTCTATCACGGCTGGAAATTCGACGTGACCGGCCAATGCATCGACCAGATGAACGAGCCGCGGCAATTCTGCTCGAAGATCAAGGCGATCGCTTATCCGACGTACGAGCTAAGCGGCGTGATCTGGGCTTATATGGGCCCGCCCGAAAAGCAGCCGGCACCGCCGAAATTCGAATGGACGCAGATGCAGGAAACGCATCGCGCCGTCAGCAAGGTCAAGGAAGAGTGCAACTGGCTGCAGGCCTTGGAAGGCGGCATCGACACGTCGCATTTCACCATCCTGCACCGCGCGCTGAAGAAGGACGCGAAGCAGCCGGGCATCTCGCCAGACAATGTCGGTCTTCAGAGCGGCGCGCCCTCGCTCGAAGTCGACTTCACCGATTATGGCTACCGCTACTACGGCATCCGTCCGCTGGGCGAGAAGCAATATGTGCGCGGCTACCACTTCGTCATGCCGTTCACGCAACTGCGCCCGCCCGGCCCCGGCAAGGAAGAGGTCCACGGCCATTACTGGGTGCCGATCGACGACCATAACTGCATGGTATGGAATTTCTACCATTCCTACGGCGACGAACCGATCGGCGACCGCGAAGTCTCCGACACGAGCGGCAATGCCTATGGCACGCATGTCGACATCAACGACGGCTTCCGCTCGCTGCGCAATTGCAGCAACGATTGGGGCATCGATCGCGCGATGCAGAAGACCGAAACCTATACCGGCATCGCCGGCATCAACCAGCAGGATCGCGCCGTGCAGGAAAGCATGGGCTTCATCGTCGACCGCAGCCGCGAGAATCTGGGGCCCGCGGACAAGGCGGTGGTCGCGACACGCAAGCTGTTGCTCGAGGCGATGGAGACCGTGGAGCGGGGCGGCGATCCGCCGGGCGTCGGCAACTCCTATTACGAAGCGCGCGCCGCCGAGCTCGTTCTGCCGAAGGCCAACAATTGGCGCCACGACCTGCTGCCGCTGATGAATCCGCAAACCATCGGTAAGGCGGCCGGCGCGGCCCGTGTCGCCGAAGGCGCGCCGGCGCAGCGAACGGAATAGCGGTCTTGGCGCGCATTTGTGTGTGGCTGGCGGCGGCCCTGCTGCTGGCTGCGGTCGCCACGCCGGCTGTCGCGGCGCCGGTCTCCGACGCCGATTGGCAGAAGATCGTCGCCGCCGCCAAGCAAGAGGGCAAGATCGTCATCTCCTATTTCACCGATGCGGGAATGGAGCCGGTGCTGCGGCAATTCGAGAAGGAAACCGGCATCAAGGTCGAGGCGACGCCGGGCCGGCCCGATGCGGTTGTCCCGAAAATCCTGACGGAGCAGCAGAACGGCCAATACAATTGGGATTTGCTGCTGCAGCCGGTGAACAACGTGCGGCTGGTGCTCGAGCCGGCGCATGGGCTCGAGCCGATCCTGCCGTTTCTGGTGCGGCCCGATGTCGACGACGATGCGCAATGGTATGGCGGCATCACCGCGCGGGTGAAGGCCGATCCGATGTACGTGTTCAACGACGGCGTCTCCGATCTCGGAGTCGGTATCGAGGTGGATCGCGCCAAGGTCCCGGCGAGCGAGGTCAGCGACTGGCCCGATCTCTTGAAGCCGGAATGGAAGGGCAAGTTCGGCGTTTATTATCCCGGCCGGCCGGCCGATCTCACCCTCGCGCTGATCTGCTATCGCCCGGCCTTCGACAGCGACGCAAAGTGGGAAGACTACGTGCGTGCTTTCTTCGCGCAGCAGCCTGTAGTGTCGCCGGAATTCCGCACGGTCGCCGATTGGCTGGTGCAAGGGCGGTTTTCGGTGGTGGTGGGTGCCGAGGGCAGCTATCTCGACGGCCTGGTCAAGAAGCTGCAGAAAAACATCGTCGGCCCCGTTAATCAGAATCGCTGCGGCTATCCGCCGACCGGCACCGGCCGCGCCGTGTCGGTGCCGAAGAATCCGCCCGACCGCAATGCGACGATCGTCTTCATCAACTGGTACCTCTCGAAGAAAGGCCAGGATCTGGTGGTTGCGAACTTCACGGCGACGGGTGTCCGGAGCGTCAGCCGTCGCAAAGACGCCTCGCACCCCGATCCCGAGGTGCAGAAGAAGGTGCTGACAGGGTTTCTGGAGGATTGGCTGCAAGGCAAAGGCATGATGACCGAGAGCGACGAGGGCTTGCGTCTCCAGCGCCGTGTCATCGAACTCGCGCGCGAGGCGGGATACTGAGCCGGTATCGCGCATGACATCGGCGGCGCTCGAAGGCGGGGTTACAGCAGCGCCGGCGCGGCGCCGGCTACTCTCGCCGCGAGCGCTGCTCTTTGCGTTCGTCCTCGCGCTGGTCGCGTTCTTGGTGCTCTATCCGCTGGGCTTTCTCGTCTCGGCGAGTTTGCAGGTCGGGCCTTACGGCCAGCCGACGACCTTCGGCTTCGGCAATTGGGTATCGGCGTTGACAGATCCCAATCTGCGCAGCGCCATCGTCAACACGATCACGCTGACTGTGACGCGCCAGGCGATCGCGTTTTGCCTCGCCATCGTGCTGGCCTGGCTCCTGGCGCGCACCAACCTGCCGGGGCGAAGCTGGCTCGAGTTCGGCTTCTGGATTTCCTTTTTTCTGCCGACCTTGCCGGTGCTCGTTGGCTGGATATTCCTGCTCGACGGGCATAGCGGGCTGATCAATCGCGCGATCGTTTCGCTCGGTTGGACGGGCGACGCGCCTTTCGACATCTATTCATGGTGGGGCATCGTCTTCGTCCATCTGATGACGAATACGCTCGCCGTGCAGGTGATGCTGTTCACCCCCGCCTTCCGCAATATCGATGCATCGCTGTTGGAGATGGCGCGGGTCGCCGGTTCGCGCACGCTCGGCACCGTGCTGCGCATCATCCTGCCGGTGCTGGCGCCGACCATCCTCGTCGTCGTGCTGCTCGGCACGATCCGCTCGCTCGAAGCCTTCGAGATCGAGCTGATCCTCGGCCCGCCTGCGAAAATCACCGTGTTCAGCACCGCGATCTATCAGCACGTATTCGATTCGCCGCCGACCTACGGCGCGGCGTTCGCGCTCAGCCTTGCCGGCATCGCGCTGATGGCGCCGCTGGTCATGGCGCAGCAGGCAATTGCCCGCCGCCGCGCCCGCGCGACGCTGGCCGGGAAATTCTCGGTTCGTGTCGCCGATCTCGGCGCCGGGCGCTGGCCGCTCTGCGCGCTGGTGCTACTGCTGCTCGGTGCGATGACGGTGTTGCCGATCGCCTTCATGCTGCTCGGCAGTTTCATGGAGGTGTTCGGCTATTTCGACGTGCCGGACGGCGCGTTCACGCTGGAGCACTGGGCGACGGTGTTGCGCGATCCGCTGTTCCTCGGTTCGCTCTGGGACACGCTGGTCGTCGCGGCGGCGACAGCGCTGCTCTCGATGCTGTTCTTTGCTCCGATCGCTTATCTCGTCCTGCGCACGCGCTATGTCGGCCGCGGCCTGCTCGATTTCCTGACTTGGCTGCCGACGACGGTGCCGGGCATCGTCATTGGTCTCGCCCTGCTCTGGGTGTTCCTGAAGACGCCGGGGCTCCGGCAAATCTACGGCCATCCGGTCGGCCTCGTGCTCGCCTTCACGCTGGCGGGCATGGCGCTCGGCGTGCAGATCATCAAGGCCGCGATCATGCAGCTCTCGCCCGAATTGGAGGAGGCGGCGCAAGCCGGCGGCGCGGGCTGGTTCACAACCATGCGCAAGATCGTGCTGCCGCTGATCGCGCCCGCGGTTGCGGTGGTCGGCATCCTCGAATTCGTCGCGGCGACGCGCGGCGTCAGCACCGCGGTGCTGCTTTCCTCGCACGCAACGCAGACGCTGGCCGTGTTTCAGCTGAAATATATCGAGGCCGGCGATCTCGAGACCGCGAGCGTCGTCGGCATCGTCATCCTCGCGCTCAGCACCGGCGTCGCGCTCGCGGGTCGATTGCTGGGCCTGCGCTTCGGCCTCGGCGAGCGCTAGAATATCCTCGAGCGGCCCGCACCGTTGCGGCGACCGGCAAGGGTTGAGGGGGACGTCAAAGATGCATTTTGTGCAACGCTTGTGCGCCGTGCTGGCCGCGATCGTTCTGTCGTCGGCAGCGCAAGCGGCGGATCACGTCAGATTCGGCATCTTCAAGGCGGTTGGGACCTCGGCCGTCTTCATCGCGCAGGATAAGGGCTATTTCGCCGCCGAAGGGCTCGATGTCGAACTAGTGCCGTTCACGGCGCAAGAGCCGTTGGTTCTTGGCATCGCCTCGGGCGATCTCGATTTCGGCGCGACGGCTTTCACCGGCGGCTTCTACAATCTCGCAGGGCAGGGTGCGCTGCGCATCATCGCTGGTTTCATCCACGAGTGGCCGGGCTTCCAGGCGAATACGCTGATCGTTTCCAATAAAGCGTGGAATGCCGGGCTGAAGACCGGCAAGGACCTCGCGGGCCGTACGGCCGGGGTTCCCGAGATTGGAAACGCGTCGCAATACGGCCTCACCTTGATCGCCGAAAAGCACGGGATCGATCCCAGCTCGATCCGCTTCGTGCCGATGGGCAGCAATCCCAACATCATCTCGGCGATTGTCGGCGGGCAGGCGGATATGGGTGTCGTGCCGATCAGCTTCGCCCGGCCCAGCCTGCAGAAGGGCGATGCCAAGCTTGTTGCCTATGTCGGCGATGAGGCGCCGTGGCAATTGGGCGGCGTTCTCGCCGCGACCAGGACCGCCAACAACCGCGGTGACCTGGTGAAGCGCTTCGTGCGTGCTTACGAGAAAGGCGTCGCCTATTATTACGATGCCTTCACGGCGCCGGACGGGACGCGCCGCGACGGACCGACCGCGGACGAGGTCATCGCGATCGCTGTTAAATATACGGGGCTGCCGACCGAGCAGGCCAAGCTCGGCATCGCCTATTACGATCGCCAGGCGCGGCTTGATGTGAAAGACGTGCTGCGGCAGATTGCCTGGTACAAAGCGCAAGGCATGGTGAAGGGCGAATTCGACCCGAAGAGTGTCATCGATATGCGCTACGCGGTGCCCCTATCGCAATGATGGGGCCTCAATAACAAAGATCAGGGAGGATGAGATGATGCGGTTGGCATTGGGCATGGCTGCGGCGCTGGTTGCGCTCTCCGCGCTTCCGGCATGGGCTGAGATGACGCTCACCGTCGCAAAAGCGTCGCCGACATCGGACGCGATCATTCCGGTGAATGTCGGCGACGAGCTCGGCATTTTCAAAAAGCACGGGCTCGAGTTGAAAATCCTCGAGCTGCAAGGCGGCGCGAAAATGGCGCAGGCCGTGGCCGCGGGCGCCGCCGATATCGGCGACGGCGCCGGCAGCGAGATGGCCTTCGTCGCCAAAGGCGCGCCGATGATCGCGGTCTGCGAAGACACCGCGCCGGCGCCGTTCCTTTCGATCGGCGTGCCGTGGGATTCGCCGATCAAGTCGCTCGACGAGTTCAAAGGCAAGCTGATCGGCGTTTCGAATTCCGGCTCGTTCAGCGATTGGTCCGCCCGCCAGCTGGCGCGCAAGAAGGGCTGGGGCGACGACGGGGTGAAGACCGTCGGCATCGGCAATGGCGTTGCGGCGGTTGGTGCGGCGCTCAAGACGCATCAGATCGATGGCATGATCACCGGCACCAATGTCTTCCTGGCTTTCGAGGAAAAGCAGGAAGGCCGGCTCATCGCGCCGGTCTCGACCTGGGAGGGGAATGTCGCGTCAGGCGCACTCTTCGCGTCGAACGAAATTCTGGCGAAAAATCCCGATGCGGTTCGCGCTTTCCTTGCCGGCTGGATCGAGACCGTCGATTACATGCGCGCGCACAAGGACGAGACGGTGAAGCACACCGCCGCGATCACGCATTTCAGCGAGAGCGTCATGTCGCGCGAATACGATTTGGTGATGGGCATGTTCACCAAGGATTGCCACTTCGACGCCGAATCCCTCGCGGCGCTGAAGCAGTCGTTCCGCGATCTGAAGCTGGTCGACGGCGACCCGGACATGTCGAAGCTTTATACGCACGCCTACTTGCCGAAATAGGCGGCGCGGCTCACAGCCTCGCGCAGAAATCGCCGACGGCAGCGGCGAAAAGCTCGGGCTGCTCCTGGATCGGCAGGTGGCCGCTGCGCGGGATCAGCGTCAGCCGCGAGCCGGCGATGGCTTTCTGCCAAGTCTCGCCATAGACCGGCGGCAGCAGCTTGTCGTTCGCGCCCCAGATGATGTGCGTTGGGATACGGATGCGATCAAGCTCGGCCTGGAGCTTCGCGTCGTGATAGCGATGGTGCCCGGCCAGTTTCTCGACGAGGCGGCGGTTGGCGTGGTGAACGGCTTCGCTGCCGGCGGCGATGCGCGCCCGCGCATCCTCGGCCAGCTTCGGATCGAAATACGTGTCGCGGGTCACTTGCTCGTCGTTCTCGCGCGCGGGATCGCGCGGCGGAATGCCGGGGGCGACGATGCCCGGCGCATCCATCAAGGTCAGCGAAGCGAGGCGGCTTGCATCGCGGATCGCCAGCGCCGCCGCCGTCCAACCGCCGAGCGACAGGCCGACGAGATGAACGTGGCGCAGATCGAACTTGTCGAGGAATTCGCGATAAAAATTTGCGACGTCGGCGATGCTTTCGAGCCAATCCGGCAATTCGGTGCCGCCGAAGCCGGGCGCTTGCGGGATGAATACCTCGAAGCGCTCGGCCAGCTTTTGCATCGCCGGCAGGAAACGCGGCGAGCCGCCGGCGCCGTGCAGCACCAGCATGGCCGGCCCGGTGCCGGCGCGCTTCATCGGGATGGTTGTGCCGCAGAGCGTGATGGTCGAGTGAACAGCTTCCATAGCGCGATTGTCGGCAGCCGCGCGCCCGCCGTCAATTGCCGTTGCTACCCGAACATGATGAGGTCCGAGCGGCTCAAGGTCGATGCCTTCGGCTTCAGCGGCTCGTTTGTCGGGTTCGCGCTGCTCTGGTTGAGGATCGCATAGATGCCGATCTGGATCTCGTAATCGCTCGGGCCGCTGGTCGTGTCGACCGGGATGACGACGGTATAGCCACGCAAGGTCGCGCCGACCGAGGTGTAGAGGAGTGAGCCGCTGACCTTCCAGCCGGTGAGGACGATCGTGGTGATGCCTGTAGCCTTCAGCACGGCGTCGAGATCGCTCGAGAAGAACCGGTCTTGGGCTTTCGACGCGATCCGCGGATCGCCGGCAGCCGGCGCGACCGCCGGCATCCACGTCGCCATATTCTCTTCGCGCGTCGCATAGACGATTTGCATCCCGGCCTTGCGGGCGCGCGCGATGAGATCGGCGATCTTCGGCAGCATGGCGTCGATGCGTGCCGGCTCCCGCGCGTGGATGTGCTCGATCACATCAGTGACGAATAGCGCGGTCGTTGCCGGTTTCAGCGACACCGCGACGGGCACGGGCGGGGCGGGCATTTGCACGTTGATCATGTCGCTCATTCTTTCCTCCCAGGCAGAAAGGCGAGCATAGCGCGCCGCCGCGTGCATGGGGCGTAAGGAGGGCGGTCGTTCGCGGATTGCATCGCGCCCCAATCTCGCCGACAATCGCGGCAAAGCTCACGGGGAGAGACGCCATGTTTCCGCGGAATTTCTGGTACGTCGCCGCCTGGGATTGGGAGGTTCGCCGGCAGGAGTTGCTAGCGCGTACGATCTGCAACGAGCCGATCGTCTTCTGGCGCGGCGAGGACGGTAAGGCGGTCGCGCTCGAGGATCGCTGCTGCCATCGGCACATGCCGCTGTCGCACGGCAAGCTGCGCGGCAACGACGTGGAGTGTCGCTATCACGGTCTCGTCTATGACGGCAGCGGCGCCTGTACCCACATTCCGAGCCAGAAGGCGATCCCGCCGAGCGCGCGGGTGCGCAGCTATCCGCTCGTCGAGCGCTATCACTGGCTCTGGATCTGGCTCGGCGATCCGGCGCAGGCGGATCCTGGCCTCATCGAGGATTTTCATTGGATGGACGATCCGGCTTGGCGCGCCCGGGGCGAACGGCTCGATCTCAAGGGCAATTACCTGCTGATCGTCGAGAATCTCCTCGACCTTACGCATCTGCAATTCGTCCATCCGACCACGCTCGGCACCCAGGCGATCGCCGGCAACCCGATCAAAACGGAGCGCAGCGACAGCAGCGTGCGCGTGACAAGGTGGATGCTCGATCATCCGGCGCCGCCCTTCTTCCAGAAGGCGGGGCGTCTTCGCGCCGATCAGCACGTCGATCGCTGGCAGATCATCGACTACTCGCCGCCGGCTTTCGTGCGGCTCGATGTCGGCTGTGCACGGACCGGCACCGGCGCCCCCGAGGGCAACCGCTCAGAGGGCATCTCGATGCGAAATCTCAACGCGATCACGCCCGAGACCGAGACGACCACGCATTATTTCTGGGCGCAGGCGCATAATTTCGCGATCGACGATCCGAGTGTGACCGAGCTGATCTTCCGTCAGGTGCATACGGCATTCATGGAAGATCTTGCGGTCATCGAGGCACAACAGAATACGATGTCTGCGTTTGGTGATCGGCTGCCCGAGCCGGTCGATCTCAACCAGGATGCCGGCGGCATCCAGGCAGGGCGCATCGTCGCGAACATTCTTGCGGCGGAGAACGCGCAGCCAGCGGCACGGCGCGTGGTCTGAAGCGGCAGCGTTGGGGGGACGCGAAACGATGCACTGCGCCAAGAACATCATTGCCGCCGTTCTCGCGCTGGCGCTCGCCGGGGCCGCGACGGCAAAAGCCGATACCAGCCTCACCGTCGGCAAGGCTTCGAACGATTCCGATTCGATCATTCCGGTCAATGTTGGCAACCATCTCGGCTTTTTCAAAAAGCGCGGGCTCGATCTGAAGATCGTCGATTTCGAAGGCGGCGGCAAAATGATCCAGGCGATGGCCGCGCATGCCACGGATATCGGCATCGGCGCCGGCATCCAGATGGCGTTCATCGCCAAAGGCGTGCCGATGAAGGCGGTGTGCGAAAGTACGACGACCTTGCCCTATTTCAGCTTCGGCGTGCCGGCGGACTCGCCAATCCACGGCATGGCCAATCTCAAGGGCAAGAAGATCGGCGTCTCCACCATCGGCTCGCTCAACGACTGGCTGGCGACGGAGTTCGACCGCTCGCAAGGCTGGGGCTCGGGCGGCACGAGCCACGTCGCGATCGGGAGCAACTTCCCGGCGATCGTCGCCGCGTTTCGCGCGCATCAGATCGACACCTATGTCGGCGGCACGAC
This sequence comes from Allostellaceae bacterium, assembly GCA_035552195.1. Lineage (GTDB taxonomy): Bacteria > Pseudomonadota > Alphaproteobacteria > ATCC43930 > CGMCC-115725 > CAIKMD01. The sequence goes on from DASZLU010000005.1 coordinate 19,323, forward strand.
GACGTTTCTCGGCATGGAGGAAAACGGCGCCGGCCGGCTGCTCTTCCCGGTCAGCGCCTATGAAGGAAGCGTCGCCTCGGGCGCGATCTTCGCCTCGGACGATCTGATCGCAAAAGATCCGGAGGCGATCCGCGCCTTCCTCGCCGGCTGGCTCGAGACCACCGCCTTCATCCAAACGCACAAAGCGGAAGCGGTGCCGCTGTTGGCTAGCGTCACGCATTTTTCGCAGAGCGTGACGTCGCGCGACTACGACATCGTCAAGGACATGTATTCGAAGGATTGCCGCTTCGACAAGCAATCGCTGGAGACGCTCAAGCGCTCCTTCATCGAGCTGAAAACCCTCGATACGCCGCCCGACATGGCGACCCTCTATTCCGAGGCGTTTCTGCCGAAGTGACCGGCGTTTAAGCTCCGGTCGAGTGTGGGCTTTTTGCCGCTTTCGGGCTATTAAGCCTGCCGGGCTGGCAACCGGGATTCCTCGACCACAGATAAAGAGTACCCCGTGGCTTTCCCCCCGCTGAATCCTTCGCTCGCCCGCGCTCTCGCCGAGCATGACTATGTCGAGCCCACACCGGTCCAGGCGGCCGTCCTCGAGCCGGAGACGATGGCGCGCGATCTTCTCGTTTCGGCACAAACCGGCTCGGGCAAGACCGTCGCTTACGGGCTTGCGATCTTGGCCCCCATTCTCGGCAGCGAGGAGACGGTCGCGCGCGGCGTCGAGCCGGTTGCCCTCATCGTGGCGCCGACGCGCGAGCTCGCCTTGCAGGTCCAGCGCGAACTGGCCTGGCTCTACCGCTATGCCGGCGCGCGGGTCATCGCTTGCGTCGGCGGCATGGATTCGCGCGTCGAGCGGCGTCAACTCGCGACCGGCGCGCAGATCGTGGTCGGCACGCCGGGCCGTCTGCGCGACCATCTGGAGCGCGGCAATCTGCAGGTTTCGAACCTCAACGCGGTGGTCCTCGACGAGGCCGACGAGATGCTCGATCTCGGCTTTCGCGAAGACCTGGAATTTATTCTGAGCACGACGCCGGCGGAGCGGCGCACGCTTTTGTTCTCCGCGACGTTGCCGAAAGGCATCGTCGCGCTCGCCAAACAATATCAGAATGCCGCGCTCAGGATCGACGTGTCGGGCTCGGAGCGCGCGCATGCCGATATCGAATACCGCGCCGTCCGCGTGGCGCAGAGCGATGTCGGCCATGCGGTCGTCAATCTCTTGCGCCTCTTCGATGTGGCGGGGGCGCTGGTGTTCTGCAATACGCGTGAGGCGGTGCGGCACTTGCAGGCAACGCTCAGCGAGCGGGGTTTCCCGACCGTCGCCTTGTCCGGCGAGCTCAGCCAGGGCGAGCGCAATCAGGCGCTGCTGGCGCTGCGCAGCGGGCGGGCGCGTGTCTGCGTCGCGACCGATGTTGCCGCGCGCGGCATCGATTTGCCGGGCCTCGATCTCGTCATCCATGCGGAATTGCCGCACGACGCAGAAGTGCTGAGGCATCGCAGCGGGCGTACCGGCCGCGCCGGGCGCAAGGGCGTCAGCGTCGTGCTGGTGACCCCAGCCGATCGCCGCAAGGCGGAGCGGTTGCTGGCGTCGGCGCATATAAAAGCCGAGTGGCGCGGGCCGCCGACGGTCGAAGAGATCAAGCAGCTCGATGTCGAGCGCCTGCTGCGCAATCCGATGCTGATGGAGGAAAGCGGCGACGACGATCGTTCGCTCGCGCAATCGCTGCTTGCCGCGCATGGTGCCGAAACGGTGGCCACGGCATTCATCCGCCTGTACCGTGCGCAATTGCCCGCGCCGGAAGAATTGACCGATCCATTCGATGCGCGGGACGATGTCCGGCGCCGCGAGGGCGAGAAGCGGCACGAGGGTAGATTGCGGCGCGATGTCAGGTCGGGTGACGCGGGCCCCCCGCGTGACGAGCGCCGCAAATCGCCGCGCGAGGCCGCGCGTTTTCACGATGGCCCGAGCAACGTCGTGTGGTTCAGGCTCGATATCGGGCGTAACAAGAAGGCCGATCCCAAATGGATCCTGCCGGAGATTTGTCGCCGCGGAAAAATCACCAAGCAGGATGTCGGCGACATCCGCATCTATGACGACGAGACGCGTTTCGAGGTTAGCGCAGAGGCCGCCGCACGCTTTGCCGATGCGATCCGCAACGCGGCGCATGGCGCCATCCAGATCGAAGCGTCGACCGAGCCCACGCGCAGCCCGCCGCCGCGGCACGCGCCGCATGCCAAGAAGGCCGTGTTCCACAAGAAAAAACGACACGGCAAGAAAGCCGAATAGGGCGGCCGCGCGGGTGGCGCTTGGCAATGTCACCGCCTCTCTTTATACCTCGCCCATGAGGATTCTCTTCGTCACGGCGACGCGAATCGGCGATGCCGTGTTGTCGACCGGGGTGCTGTCCCATCTGCTCGACCGCTATCCCGGCGCCCGTCTCACCATCGCCGCTGGGCGCGATGCCGCGCCGCTTTTTGCCGATGTGCCGGGGCTCGAGCGCATCATCACCATCGAGAAGCAGCGCTGGCGGATGCACTGGCTCGGCCTCTATGACGCGGTAGCGCTGAAGCGCTGGGACGTGGTGGTCGACCTGCGCGCCTCGGCGATCGTCTATTTGCTGTGGGCCAAGCGGCGCTACGTCGCGCAAAAGCGCCAGGTGGGCGAGCATCGCGTCAAGCAGATGGCGCGTATCTTCGGTCTCGACACGGTGCCGTCGCCGCGTTTGTGGATCGCGCCGACGCGAGAGGCCGAAGCGGCGAGCCTCGTTTTGCAAGGCGGCCCGGTGTTGGCTATCGGCCCGGCCGCGAACTGGCGGGGCAAGGAATGGCGTGCCGAGCGCTTCGCCGAATTGGCGCAGCGCCTGACCGCGCCCGGCGGACTTTTTCCCAACGCTCGCGTCGCAGTGCTGGCGGCGGCGCACGAGCGAGCGCAAGCGCTGCCGTTGATCGAGGCGCTGGGCAATCGCGCGATCGATCTCGTCGGCAAGATTCATCTCCTGACGGCGGCGGCGGTGATCAAGCGCTGCGCCCTATTCATCGGCAACGACACCGGCCTCATGCATCTTGCCGCGGCGACGGGCACGCCGACGCTGGGCCTCTTCGGGCCGAGCCCGATCGATCAATATTCGCCCTGGGGACCGCATACCGCGGTGGTGTCGACGGCGATCGCGCATAAGGACCTGATCCCGCCGGATTTCGATCGCCTCACTACCGACACGTTGATGGATTCGCTCGACGTTGACATGGCCGAAGAAGCCGCGCGCCAATTGTGGGTGCGTGTCGCCGGCAAGGCCGCGTGAGCGATGGCGCATATCGTGATGACCGATGACGGCATCGCCTTCGACGGCATGAGCCCTTCGCGCGGACCGCTCGGCGGCGCCGAAGCGGCGTTTCTCACCGCGGCGGAAGCGCTCGCCGCGCGCGGCCATCGCGTCGAGGTACGCAATCGCTGCGCAGCGCCGATGAAGCATAACGGCGTCGATTGGGAATCGCTGGCGAGCGACGTGCCAGAAGGCTGCGATCTCTACGTCGCCAATCGCAGCAATCATCTCATCGGTCTGGCGCCGCATGCGCGCCGGCGGGCGTTCTGGATCCACAACCCCGGCCGCTATCTGAAGAAATGGCGCTATGTCAGCGCGCTTTGGCGCTATCGCCCGGTGATCATCACCACCGGCCGCTATCACGAATCGACGGTGCCGCGCTGGATGCCGAGCGGCGGCCGCGTCGCGATCCCGTACGCGATCCCGGACGTCTATCGCCGCGCGCCGCCGCTGGCGGTCGCACCGCCGCCGCGTGCGATCTTCACATCGAACCCGCTGCGTGGGCTCGATTGGCTGTTCGATCAATGGGAGACTCACATTCATCCGGCGGTACCGCAAGCCGAGCTGCACCTCTATTGCGGGCCGTCGGTTTATGGCGCGGTCGGCGAAGCGAAAGCCGCGCCGATGCGGGCGCTGTTGTCGCGCGCCGATGAACTCGCGGGAAAGGGCGTGCGCTTGTTCGCGCCCTTGCCGCGCGCCGAGCTGATCGAAGTACTGCGCCAAAGTCGCGCGATGCTCTATCGCGGCGACGAGAACGAGACCTTCTGCATGTCGGTTGCGGAGGCGCAGGCGCTTGGTGTGCCGGCCGTGGTGCAGCCCTTGGGTTCGATGCACGAGCGCGTGCAGGACGGTGTGACGGGCTTCGTTGATGACGACGCGCAGAGCTTTGCCCAGCACGCGATTGCGCTGCTCAGCGACGATGCGCTGTGGCGGCAACAGCACGAGGCGGCGCTGCGGCTCCAAAAGGGCCTCGGGGCGGACGAGGTCGCGCAGCGCTTTGAAGCGTTGATGTCATGACGCGCGTCGTGCAAGCCATGGCCGGCGCGCCGCACGGCGGGGCCGAGGCGTTCTTCGAGCGGCTGGCGATCGCGCTGCATCATGCCGGCGAGACGCAGCAACTCGTCATTCGCCGCGAGCCGAGCCGCGCGGCACGTTTGCGTGCCGCTGGTCTGCCGGTCGAGGAACTGGCGTTCGGCCGCGCGTTCGATTTCCTGAGTGGACGGCGTTTCGGTGCGGCTGTGCGCAAATTCGAGCCGCGGGTCGTGCTGACCTGGATGAGCCGGGCGACGACCTATTGTCCGCGCGGCGATTTCGTTCACGCGGCACGGCTCGGCGGCTATTACGATCTGCGCTACTACAAGAATTGCGACCATCTCATCGGCAACACGCGCGGCCTGACGCAGTGGATGATGAAGGAAGGCTGGCCGGAAAGCCGTGTGCATTACCTGCCGAATTTCGCCGAGATCGAGCCGGCGCCGCCGGTGCCGCGCGCCAGCCTCGAGACGCCCGCCGATGCGCCGCTCGCTATTGCGCTCGGCCGGCTGCATCCGAATAAAGGCTTCGACACGCTGCTTGCCGCGGTCGCAAAAGTGCCGGGGCTGTATCTCTGGCTGGCGGGCGAGGGGCCGTTGCGCGCGGCGTTGCGGCGACAAGCGACATCGCTTGGTGTCGAAGATCGCGTGCGCTTTCTCGGCTGGCGGCAGGATGTCGGCGCGCTGCTCGCGGCAGCCGATATGCTGGTCTGTTCGTCGCGACGGGAGCCGCTCGGCAACACGATCATCGAGGCATGGGCGGCAAAGAAACCAGTGGTCGCCTGCGCCGCCGACGGTCCGGCCGAGTTGATCGCGCACGACGAGACCGGGTTGCTCGTCCCGCTCGATGATGCGGCGAGGCTGGCCGATGCGATGCGCGCACTGATGCAGGACAAAGCCCGAGCGCGGGCGCTGGCTGATGTCGGGTACGCCGCGTTCGAGGCACAGTTCAGCGAGGCGCGTGTCGTCGCGCGCTATCGCGAATTTTTCGAGACGGTAACGCGCTGATGTGCGGCATCGCCGGCATGATGACCGTCAACGGCGAAGCACCGCTGCGGCAAAAGCTGCAGGCGATGGAGAAATCGCTGGGCCATCGCGGTCCCGACGGGAACGGGCATTACAGCTCGGGCGACGTCGGCATGGTGCAAACGCGGCTCGCCATCATCGATCTCGCGACCGGCGATCAGCCGCTTTACGAGCCGGGCGGCGCGGCGCTCGTCGCGAACGGCGAGATTTATAATTATCGCGAGCTGCACGCCGAGGTGCCGCAGGCGAAATTTGCCACCAGCTCGGATTGCGAACTGCCGCTGCATCTCTATCGCAAGCTGGGTCTCGATTTTCCCAAGCATCTGCGCGGTATGTATGCGATCGCGCTGCACGATCCCGCCGCCGGACGGCTGGTGCTGTGCCGTGATCCCTTCGGCATCAAGCCGCTCTATTACGCCGAGACGGCACAGGGCTTCGTCTTCGCCTCGGAGCCGCAAGCGATCCTGGCGTCGGGCGCTGTGCCCGTCGAGTTGGTGCGGCAATCGCGTAACGAATTGCTCGAGCTGCAATTCACCACCGGCCGCGACACGATCTACGCCGGGATCAGTCGCGTGCTGCCGGGCGAGACGCTTGTCGTCGCCAAAGGCCGTATCGTCGAGCGGCGCCGCATCGAGGCGCTGCCGCATGCCGCGATCGTGCCGTTCGGCGAAGAGACAGCGGCGCTCACCGAATTCGATCACGTCTTCGAAGAAAGCGTGACGCTGCATCAGCGCTCGGACGTGCCCTACGGCATGTTCCTTTCGGGCGGCATCGATTCCGCGGCGGTGCTGGCGATGATGGCGCGGCTCAACGCGCGGCCGGTCAAGGCGTTCACTATCGGCTTTTCCAATGCGCAGGTGAGCGACGAGCGTGAATCCGCGCGTGCCGTCGCGCAAGAATTCGGCGCCGAGCATGTCGAGGTCGATTTCCGCGAGGGCGATTTCTGGACGCTGCTGCCCGAGATCGCGCGCGCGATCGACGATCCCGCCGCCGACTACGCGATCCTGCCGACCTATAAGCTCGCGGCAATGGCGCGCGAGGCGGGGCTCAAGGTAATCTTGTCGGGCGAGGGCGGCGACGAGCTCTTCGCCGGCTATGGCCGCTATCGCAGCGTCGGCCGGCCGTGGTGGGCGGGCGGCAAGTTGCTGCGTGCGCGCGGTAATCTCGACAAACTCGGCGTCCTGCGCGGCGATCTCGCCGGCTGGCGCGACGGTGTCGCGACGGCGGAGCTGGCGGCGCAAGACGGCGCGCGCACCCGGCTGCAGGTAGCGCAGGCAACGGATTGCGCCGACTGGCTGCCGAACGATCTCTTGACCAAGCTCGATCGCTGCCTGATGGCGCATGGCGTCGAAGGCCGGGTGCCGTTCCTCGACACGCATGTCGCCGCTTTTGCCTTCCGCCTGCCGGACGAGCTGAAGGTGAAACGCGGCCTCGGCAAATATCTGCTGCGGCGCTGGCTTGCGGGCCAGTCGAAAGCGGCGCAGCCGATGGCAAAGAAGCGCGGCTTCACCGTGCCGGTCGGCGAATGGATCGCCCGCCGCGGCGCGCAGCTGGGACCGCTGGTGGCGGCACAGCCCGGCATTCGCGAAATCTGCATCGAGGGCAGCGTCGAGAAGCTCTTCACCGCTGCGGCCGAGAAACGCGCCGGTTTCGCCGCGTGGACGCTGCTGTTCTATGCGCTTTGGCACCGGCACCACATCCAGCGCCTCCCGCCGGCGCCGGACGTGTTCGCAGCGCTGGCGGGATAAGCCACAGTTTTTTCTAAAATCCCCGGCAATCTGCGCCGCCAGTGAATACAGCCTTAATTTTTGCGACCTTATTCTTCGCTGCATGAGCGATGCCCATGGTTCGTCCAGCGGCGCGATGTTGCGCCGCGCGCTGCTTCTGACCACCGGTTGTAGTGCGGCTGCGTTTTTGGTGCCGCGTTGGATCGGGGCAAGCGGGGATACAACCGGATCGGGGGCCGAAACCGCTCAGTCCGAGCCTGCACGGCAACGTCCGACGGTCCGACCAGCCGAGAAGCCCGCCGCTGATGACGAGCCGCAGACGATCTTCGACAATAACGAGATCGTCTTTCGCGCCGGACGGAACAATCAGTTCTTTGTGCGTGCGGCGATCAACGGTATCGAGATTCCGTTTATCATCGATACCGGCGCTTCTTACGTGGCGCTGCGCCTCGAGGATGCCGAGAAGATTGGCCTCAGCGCCAACAGCCTGCAGTGGAACATACGCGTCAATACGGCCAACGGTAATTCCTACGCGGCCGCGGCGACACTCGGCTCGGTTCGTCTCGATCGCGCTGTCGCTTACAACGTGCCGGCGTTGGTGATGCAACCCAATAGCTCCGACGTGTCGCTGCTCGGTATGACCTTCCTCTCGCGCCTCAAATCCTGGCGCATCCACGATGGCCTCCTGAGCATCCGCTACTAGGCCGACACCCGCTGCCTCGCTACTCTCCGTGCCGAAACGGGTTGGGGAGGAGGACGGGCGTGTCGAGGGTGTTTCGCTCGCTCGGCGTTGCATTGGCGCTGCTTTTTGCGGCGCCGTTCGCGTGCGCCGCCGACAAAGTTACCGTCACCTATGCGAGTTTCGACGCGCTCTACGCGCCCTATTTCCTCGCGCGCGACTTGGGCTATTTCGCAAGCCAAGGTCTCGATGTCGAGTTGATGCAGGCGGGCGGCGGCACCTCGACCCCGGCGCTGATCTCGGGCAGCGTGCAGTTCAGCTCGTCTTCGGGCTCGGCGATCACCGCGATCCTCAAAGGCGCGAAACTCAAGGTCGTCATGACGCTCGCGGTCTCGCTGCCCTGGAAGCTCTGGGCGACGAGCCCCGACGTCAAGACGCTGACCGATCTCAAAGGCAGGCAAGTCGGCGTCGAGACCACCGGCGGGCTCGACGAGCTGGCGATGCGCGCGGCCCTGATGAAGGCCGGCTTGCCGCAAGACTACGTTGCCTACAATCCGGTCGGTGTCGGCGGCGCGCAGCGTATCGCGATCATGGAGCATAGCTCGCTGCCGGCGATTTTCTTGTCCTATATCGAGGAGCGTATCGCGCGGCAACGCGGCGCGCTGGCGCATGGCCATGTGCTGATCGATTTCCCGCACGATCTCAAAATGCCATATAACGGCCTTGCGACCAGCCAGTCGCTGATCGACACCAATCCCGATCTGGTCAAACGCTTCGTCGCCGGCGTCGTCATGGGGATGCGCAAGATGAAAGCCGACCGCGCTGCGACGCTGGCGGCGATGCAGGCTTATGCCAAGAACACCAATCCAGAAACGCTGAGCGAGGCGCTCGACGACACGACGCCGACAGTGCTGGAAAAAGCGGAGGCGACCATCGACGAGCGGCAATTCGATCTGAGGCTTCGCGGCTCGATGCTGAAGCTTGGCGATGCCGCGTTGCCGCCGCTCGACCGGGTCTATGATTATTCCTTCGTCGAGCAGGCCATCGCGGTCCTCGACAAGAACGGGTGGAAGCCGTGAAGTCACGATTTTTCCGTCATTCCCGCGAAAGCGGGAATCCACGGCAACCACAGCGCTTAAAATGGATTCCCGCTTTCGCGGGAATGACGAATAGATAGAGAGCACGAGAAATGCCGATAGTAATGACCGAACTTCACGCGCGTTTCCTGGCGCAAGCTTTTGAGGACGAGGCGGCGCCGTTGGTCGGCACTTCATCGAAAGACGGCGATCCGCAGATCAGCCCCAAAGGAACGGTCGCGGTGCTTGATCCGGAGACACTATGCTTTTGGGAGCGCTCTTATCGCAGCTCCTATCATGCGCTCGAGGAGAATCCGAAGATCATCGTCTATTGCCGCAATCACAAGCGGACGAAGGAATTGCCCTTCCGCAACGGCGCGCTGCGCTTCCGCGGCGTCGCGCGCGTCGCGACCGACGAGGCGACGCGGCAGCGTGTTTGGGATCTGTCGCCTAAGGTGGAGCAGGGGCGCGATCCCGAGAAGAAAGGCGTCGCGATTCTCATTCGCGTCGACCTGATTGAAGATTTGGGCGGACAGGTCATCATGAAGCGGGAATAAGCACCGCACCATGCGGGGCGGGCCGGGAGAAACGAAAATGAAGTCGATGCACGTTGGTTTCGTCTTGCTTTTGTTGTTCTGCGTCACGGGCGGGGTTCCACCCGCCGCTGCCGCCGATCATGCGAAGATCGGCGTGGTAAAGTCGACTCTCTCGGCACCGCTCTATGTCGCCGCCGCCAAGGGCTTCTTCGCCGAAGAAGGTATCGATCCCGAAATCGTCTTCTTCGAGGCGGCACAGCCGATCTTCGTCGCGGTCGTGTCGGGCGATCTCGACGTCGGGGTGAGCGGCGTCACCGGCGGCTTCTACCAGCTCGCATCGCAAGGCCAGCTCCGCATCATCGCGGCGCATTCGCGCGAGGTGCCGGGCTTCAACGGCTACGGAATCTTTGTTTCGATGCCGGCCTACGGGGCCGGGCTCAAATCCTTGAAGGATATCGGCGGGCATAGCGGCGGCATCAACACCATCGGCTCGTCCTTCCACTACAGCATCGCGTTGATCGCCGAGAAATACGGCATCGACATGAAGACGATCGCGCTGAAGCCGCTGCAGCAGAATACGGCGATTACATCGGCGCTCGCCGGCGGCACGGTCGATTTCGCGATCGTTTCCAATGTCTACGGGCTTGGCCCCGTCGCCAAAGGCCAGGCCAAGGTGCTGGGCTGGGTCGGCGACGAGACGCCGTGGCAGTTGGGCGTTGCCGCGGTCTCGCCCAAGACCACCGATACCCGCGTCGATTTCGTGCAGCGCTTCCTCAAAGCCTATCGCAAGGGTGCGCGTTTCTATCACGATGCGGTCACGGGTCCCGACGAGCGCGAGCATCTGAATGCCGCCGCCGACGAGGTCATCGCGATCACCGCGAAGGCGATCGGCCAGACGCCCGACGAGGTGAAGCCCGCGATCGCCTATGCCGATCCCGACGAGCGGCTCGATGTGAAGGACATCCTCCATCAGATCCGCTGGTACAAGGAGCAGGGCATGCTGAAAGGCGACGTCGATGCCGACACGGTGATCGACAAGCGGTATGTCATTCCGCTGCCGGCGCAATAGAATGGATGGCAAAAGCGGAGGACACGCATGGACACCATCGCCGCGACCCGTCTCGGTATCCGCAAGCTGCATCCGACCATCGGTGCCGAGGTGGTCGGCCTCGATCTGCGCCGGCCGATCGATACGCCGACCGCGGCAGCGCTGCGGCAGGCCTGGTACGATCACGGCGTGTTGTTGCTGCGCGGCCAGGATCTGACCGACGAGCAGCAGGTCGCCTATGCCGATGTCTTCGGTCCGCAGATGCTGGCGCATGCGACGCGGCGGCTCGAAGGCCGGCCGCAATCGATCATGCTGATCTCCAACATCCGCGAGAACGGCAAGCCGATCGGCGCGCTGCCCGATGGCGAGATGTTCTTCCATTCCGACCTTTGCTACATCGAGCATCCGGTCGTCGGCACGATGCTTTACAGCATCGAAGTGCCCTCGGTCGGCGGCAACACGCTCTTTGCCGATCAATACGCCGCCTATGAGGCGTTGCCCGCGGCGACAAAAGCGAAGATCGATCCGCTGAAAGCCACCAATCGCTACGAGATCGGCTACGACGTCACCATTCGCCGCGGCCGGGCCTCGCCCGACGCGCCGCACTGGACGCATCCGATGGTCCGCACGCATCCGCAGACCGGCCGCAAATCGCTCTATATCAATCGCCTGATGACGCACGACATCGAGGGCATGGCGCGGGACGAAGCCGAGGCGTTGCTCGATCAGCTCTACGATCACCAGGAGCAGAAGCGCTTCGTCTACGAGCATGTCTGGCGGCCGGGCGACATCATTCTTTGGGACAATCGCTGCACACTGCACGCGCGCACGGATTTCAGCCCGAGCGAGCGCCGCCTCCTGCGCCGCATCACCATCGCGAAAGATATCGGCGGCTGACCACGCGCCCTAACCCTCCCTCTGGAGGGGGAGGGTAGTAGTCTCAACCCCACATTCAATCCGGGGAACCATGACCGAAGAATCTGCGAACCCGTCGCGCGTCGAGGCGCTGACCGAGAGGCTGACGAAGAGCGAGAAGACCGACGGGCCGGCGCCGAAATGGGTCGGCTATGTCGCCTTGTTGACCGGCATACTCGCCGGCGCCGCCGGATTCCTCACCGTGCGCTCGACGACGCTGACCAACAACGCGATCTACGAAAGCAATCAGGCGATCCTGGCCCAGGCGCAATCGTCCGATGCGTGGAATGAATATCAGGCGGACAGCATCAAGGCGCGCGTGATCGAGACGCAGATCGCCGCCAATCCCGCGCTCGATGCGCAAAGCCGCGCGACGCTCGAGGGCCAGGCGGCGGATTTCCGCGATCGCCAGCAGAAGCTCCAGACCAGTGCGCAGAATTCCGCCAAGGATCGCGACAATCATCTGGCTCAAGGCAGGGGCCTGCTGGCGACGCGCGATCTTCTCTCCTACGCCGGCCTCGCGACACAACTCGCGATCGCGCTCGCCTCGGTGGCGGCGATGACGCGCAAGCGCGGCGCCTTCGACGCCGCGGTGCTGATCGGCGCGATCGGTGTCGGGCTCGCGCTCTTCGCGCTGGCGCGGCAGTATCTTGTGAGCGGGTTTATGTAGCGCTAGCGGCCGAGCAGCGCTTTCACCCAGCTCGTCACAAAAGACTGCGCATCGCCATGCGAGGCCGGCTTGCTCGGCAGCGGCGCTGCGCCCGTCGCCGCGGCGCCAAGCGGCATTGCCGCCACGGCGCGACAGAGATTGCGCTGGTTGCTGTTGCCGGGCGCCGCGGCGCGTTGCTGAACTTCGGCGACGGTCGGTTGCGCCAACGTCGGATCGATATGGTCCGGCCCGTCATTCGCCGGATCGTTGAGGCTGAGCGCCCCCAAAAGATCGGGCGCCACGGCGTCGCGATGGGTCAGGGGATCGCCGAGATCGAAGAGTCGGCGCAGCGTCGCGATGATCGAGGTGTGATCGAAGGGATAGGGCGGGCCCTGATGCGGCAAGCCGCGCTCGGCGACGCGCACGATGCTGCCGGGCGGCATGTAGGGCGAGACGATCACCGCCGGCACGCGCACGCCAAAGCGGTCGAAGGCGAAGCCGTCGGGGCGAAGATTGTCGGGCGGCACCGCGCGCGGCGGCGGCATGTGATCGAAGCAGCCGCCGTGCTCGTCATAGGTGATGATGAGCAGCGTCTTCTTCCATGTCGGCGCGGCGCGCACGGCGTTATAGACCGCGGCGATCAGCTGCTCGCCATAGGCGACATTGTGCGGCGGATGCTCGTCGTTCGGAATGCGCTGCAGCGGGCCGTCGGTGAAATATTGCGGCTCGATGAAACTGTAATTCGGCAGATTGCCCGCTTTCGCGTCGTCGATGAAATCGTCGAAATGGCGAAAGCGAAACGGCGCATCGCGCCAGAGATCGCTGATCGTCATCACTTGCGGCACATCGTGGAAGTAGACGCGCCAGGTATGCTTTGCGTCTTGCAGGCGATGGAAGATCGTCGGCTGCGTGTAGGGGATCGGGAAGTGATCGTTGTCGACGTAGCCGGCGCAGGTTGCGGAGTGCGCGAAGAAGCGGTTCGGCCAGGTTTGGCACGGCGCCGAGGCATACCATTGATCGCTGACACCGAAGCTCGTGGCGAGTCGCGCGATCATCGGCACCTGTGCCGGCGTGAAGTGGTGCATGATGGTCTGGTCGTCGGGCGCGTTGGCACCGTCGGACTTCTGCGTCATGTAATTCTGGACGAAGCCGTTCATCGGCGGCGGATCGCTGTTGGGCGTACCGCCGCCGAAAAGCTGCTGGTTGATGTCGGCGAAGGATTCGCCGGGATCGGGATCGGGGATGGTCGCGGTGGCGGCGCTCATGCCGCTGTCGTTCCAGACGCGGATCGTGGTCGTCTTGCCGTCCGCGGGGGTGTAGGGATTGGTCTCGTTGCCTTTCAGATTGTCGAGGCCTTCACGCCCGGGATCGAATGCACCGAACATGCAATCGAAAGAGCGATTCTCGAGCATCAGGACGACGACGTGCTCGATCCCTTCCTGTGCGCCCATCTTCGCCTCCGCTAAGCCCGCCGCATCAGCGCGAACGCGAAGTCGCGCCCTTGGCCGCGGTTGAGCGCGAGATCGATCCAAAGCATCGCGTAGGGCTCGAGCAGCCGCGCGTTGCGCAGCGGTCCGGCATCGACCGGCTCGAAGCCGAGATCGCCCAGCAGCGCCGCGACCGCCGCGCGCTGTGCCTGATCGTCGCCGGCGAAGAACATCACCGGCTTCTGCGCATAGCCGCCGGAATTCTCCATATTGTTGAAACCGGTGGTGTTGAGCGTCTTGAACACCGCCGCGCCCTTGGCCCAGCCGGTGACTTGTTCGCCGCCGGATGTGGTGTGGCCAATTGCCAGTCCCATACCCTGCGGTCCCATGGTCAGCGGATTGGTCGCATCGAGGATAAGCTTGCCGGTCAGGTCGCCGGCGGCGGCGAGGGCCGCCTCGGTCGCGCTCCATGGTGTTGCCAAAAGGATCGCGTCGGCGGCGCGAGCGGCCGCCGCCACGGCCGCCGTCGTCAGCCCGGCATATTTGGCATCGCTTGGATCGCGGACCCCGTAAGTCACCGTGTGGCCGTGCTTTTCCCAGGTTTTGCCGAGCGCTTGGCCGACATGTCCGGCGCCGATGATCGCGATTTTCATGGGGCTTCCTCCTGTTGGCAGGGCAAGAGCTTAGCCGCGGCCCCACCGTCTTGCGACCATCCGGCGCCGACAAAACCCTTGCCGCCACGGCTTTCCGGCCGCACACTCGGCGCTACCCGTCAAGGGAGAGGGGCTCTTGTCCTCGCATATTCAAAAGCAGCTGGTGCGTTTAGGGTTCGGCGTTGCGCTGGCGGCGGTCCTGCTGATCGGATTCGCGGCCGGCGAAGCTGTCGCGCAAAAAGAGCCGCCGACGCCCTTCACGGGCATTCCCAAGGTTCCGAAGACACTGTCGCTGCTCGGCCACGGCAGTGTCGACGGCCAGGTGCTGGCAGCGGCGACGCAGGGCGATGCCGGCCAGATCGATTGGATCATGGCGGCGGGCGGCAACGCCGACGAGGCCGACAAGGAAGGCCGCACGGCCTTGATGCATGCGGCGATGACGAATTTCGCCCCGGTGGCGCAGACGCTGCTCAGTCACAACGCACGCACCGATCTACGCGACAAGCTCGGCGACACCGCGCTGCATTGGGCGGCGCAGAGCGGCAGCGTCGCGGTGCTGCGTTTGCTGCTCGCCGTTCATCCCGATGTCGACGCCGCCGACAGCCGCGGCATTACGCCTTTGATGCTCGCCGCCGCCAACAACAAGCCCGAGGCGGTGCGGGTGCTGCTGCAATATCACGCCGACCCGCATAAGACGGATTACACCGGCCGCGACGCGCTCGGCTGGGCGGCGGCCTATCCGCGCATCCTCACGCAACTCGATACGGCGATGGCGGCGCGCTGAGGCGCATCGGAGCGCACGCACTTTCTTTCGGCACAAAACGGCGCTTCGCGCGTTACGCGGCATCAAGGGGGAATCCCATGCCACACTGCGCTCGTGCCAAATCTACCCGCATCATTCGCGCCGCCCTCGCCGCGGCGATCCCGCTCGCGCTCGGCGCCTGCGCCGGCATGGATACGCGGCCCGACCGGCCGTTCAGGACTGCCGATATCTGCGTCGACAGCGCGGTCCCTTCCGGCTGGATCCGCACCAATGATTGGCGCGGCAAGGGTTGCGGTATCGAGCAGAGCGATGTCGAGGCGGCGAAGACGGCGCGCGCCCCGGAAGGAATTCTGCTCGCCAGCACCGCGATCCCGCCGAAAGCCAAAGCGAAACCGAAAGTCGATATCAGCCGCGGCGCGAACGCGGTTTCGGAGGGCGGCCCCAATAACTGGATGACGATTACCGATCTCGACCGCATTCGCATCGGCCGCAGCCTGACCGCTTGCGCCGGCCTCGTGCCCGAAGGCTGGGTCGAGAAATCGCGCTACTGGGACAAGGGCCGCTGCGGCAACCCGCCGAAGCAGGGCGTGAAGAATGTGATGCTGATCGAGCGGGTGAAGTAGGACCCGGCCGCCGTCGGGCTGGTCCAACCGGGTTTTTCAGACCGCATATTCATCGGCCCAATATTTGAATACACTCGACGAAGATATGGGGGATCCATGTTTTCGTTGAGCCGCGTTCAAACCGAAAAGAACACGAGTCCATGAACGCTGCCGAACAACTCGCTTCGGCGATCGGTTTTCACCAACGGGGACAACTTAGCCAGGCGCAGGCAATCTACGAGCAGCTGTTACAAATCAATCCCGGCCACGCGGACGCGCTGCATCTTCTTGGCGTCATCGCCTATCAGCAACGGCAGTTCGATAAAGCCGTCGGCTTGATCGATCGAGCCATCGCCTCCAGCCCGGGAAGCGCGGCCTTTTACGCCAATCGCGGGCTTGCCCTGCAAGAGATGACAAAGCTCGATGCGGCGATCGCCGATTTCGACAAGGCAATTTCCATCAAGCCCGATTATGCCGAGGCGTACAACAATCGGGGCAACGCACGGCAAGAGTTGAAGAACCTCGATGCGGCGGTCGCCGATTACGACAAGGCCATCGCCATCCGGCCCGATTACGCCGAGGCGTATTTCAATCGCGGCAATGCCCTGCGAAAGCTCCGCCGCCTCGAAGCCGCGCTCGCCGATTACGGCAAAGCCATTTCTATCCGGCCCGATCATGCCGAGGCCTACAACAACCGGGGCAATGCGCTGCAGGAATTGCAGCGGCTCGACGCGGCGGCGGCCGATTACACGCGGGCTATCGCCATTCGGCCCGATTACGCCGATGCCTATTGGAACAAGGCGTTTACCGCGCTTGTGCAAGGCGACTACGCAACCGGGTTCAAGCTCTATGAATGGCGATGGAAGGTTGGCAATTTCAACATGGAGCAGCGGTGCTTTGCACAGCCGCTGTGGCTCGGCGACGCGCCGCTCCAGAGCAAGAAAATACTCCTGCACAGCGAGCAAGGCCTGGGCGATACGATACAGTTTTGCCGCTACGCGTCCTTGGCGGCCGTTGCCGGCGCGGAGGTTTTCTTGCAAGTGCCGCGGTCGTTGGCGAGCCTGCTTAAGGACCTCGAAGGCGCGAGCCTGATCCTGACGCCGGACGATCCGCTGCCCGATTTCGACTATCACTGCCCATTGCTGTCATTGCCGTTGGCTTTCAAAACTGTTGTCGGCACGATTCCCCATCCGACGTCTTATCTCCATGCCGACCCGGCAAAGGCGCGCACCTGGCAGGAACGCATCGGCGAGAGAAACAAGCCGAAAATCGGCGTTGTCTGGAGCGGTGGCTTTCGCGCCAACCCGCTTCAAGGCTGGGGTGTTATCGGTGAAAGCCGAAATATCCCTTTGGATAGGTTCGCTCGCACGCTCAGCGGTATCGATGCCGATTTTTTCAGCCTGCAAAAGGGCGACCCCGCGGAATCCGAAATACGCGGTCGAGAATCGGAATACTGGCCGCTCGGAAATCTGCATAATTTCGCGGCCGAACTAACCGACTTTTCGGACACGGCGGCGCTGATGGCGAATCTCGATTTAATCGTATCGGTCGATACAGCGGCAGCCCATTTGGCCGCTGCGCTCGGTAAGTCCACCTGGATACTCAATCGCTTCGACACGGACTGGCGCTGGCTGCTCTATCGCGACGACAGCCCCTGGTATCGATCCGTCAAACTCTATCGTCAGGACGAAAGCCAGCGCTGGGAGCCGGTACTGCAGCGCGTGGCCGCCGAACTGACGACACGCGCGAACGATCATCGCGCGATCGGCTAGACTAAACGATCGACCGGATACGCCACCCGCATTTCTCTCCGCCCCGAAACACCCTCACGCCACCCGCATCGCCCGACAGTTCCGCCGCCGGAGTCCATGTCTCGCGTTTCAGCGTGATGCGCTCTTCGTTCGCGGGGAGGCCGTAAAAGCCGGGGCCGTTGAGGGAGGCGAAGGCCTCGAGTTTATCGAGCGCGTTTTCCTCGTCGAAGACTTGCGCGTAGGTTTCGAGGGCGGTCGGGGCGGAGAAGATGCCGGCGCAGCCGCAATCTTTTTCCTTGTCGTGCAGCGGGTGCGGCGCGCTGTCGGTGCCGAGGAAGAATTTGCCATCGCCCGACACCGCGGCCTGGCGCAGCGCGAGACGGTGGCTTTCGCGCTTGGCGATCGGCAGGCAGTACATATGCGGCCGCAAGCCGCCGGCGAAGATCGCGTTGCGGTTGATGACGAGGTGATGCGCGGTAATCGTCGCGCCGATTGTCGGACCGGCGCTGCGCACGAATTCCACCGCGTCCTTCGTCGTCACATGCTCCAGCACGAGCTTGAGGCCGGGGAAGTCGCGCACCAGATGGGTCAGCACGCGCTCGATGAAAACGCGCTCGCGGTCGAACACGTCGACCGAGGCGTCGGTCACCTCGCCGTGGATGAGCAGCGGCATCTGCAGCCGCTCCATCATCGCCAGCACGTCGCGCACCTTGGCGAGATCGGTCACGCCCGAGGCGGAATTGGTCGTGGCATGGGCGGGATAGAGCTTCACCGCGGCAAAGACGTTGCTCTTGAAGCCGCGCTCGATCTCGTCGGCGCGCGCGCCGTCGGTCAAGTAGCAGGTCATCAGCGGCGTGAACTTGCCGGCGAGCTCGGGCGGCAATGCGGCGAGGATGCGGGCGCGGTACGCCGCGGCGGCGGCGGCGGTGGTGACCGGCGGCACCAGGTTCGGCATGACGATGGCGCGCGCGAAACTGCGCGCGGTCGCGGCGATCACCGCTTTCAGCATCGCGCCATCGCGCAGATGCACATGCCAATCGTCCGGCCGGCGAATGGTGATGGTATCGGACATGGCGCCAGTATAGGGCGAAAGCCGCGGTGCCTCACCTGGCGCCGGCGGCGGCCGCTCAGTCGTGCGCGCCTTCCACCGCGAGGTGCTGCGCGCGCCAGCGCAGCATGCCGCCCGCAAGATTGGCGACGCGGTCGAACCCCGCTTTGCGCAGTGTCGTCGTCGCTTGCGCCGAGCGGCCGCCGGCGCGGCATACCGCGATGACGGGCCGGTCGCGGACGATCTCGCCGACGCGCGCGGCCAAGCCCCCGAGCGGGATCGACAGCGCGCCGGGAATGCGGCCCAGCGGTCCGTCATATTCATCGGGCTCGCGGACATCGATCACCAGCAGGTCGCGCAGATGTTCCTGCACCCATTGCGGCTGCACTTCCCAGATGCCGGCGAAGGTCAGGTTGAGCGGCGCCCAATGCGGCTCTTCGCCGAGATGGTCGTCGCCGTCGCGCCGGCCGCAGTGGAGATTGGCGGGAACGGCGATGTCCATCTGCTTTGGATGCGCGAGACCGAGATTGTTCATATAGCCGACGAAATCGTCCTCGCTCAACTCGCCGCCGAGCCGCGGATTGAAGCGCTTCTCCTCGCCGACGCTCGATACGGTAAGGCCGCGATAATCATGCGCCGGATAGAGCAGGCAGGATTCGGGCAGCGAGAAGATTTGGGCATGGATGGCGCGATACATCGCGCGCGGATCGCCCTGCTGAAAATCGGTGCGGCCGCAGCCACGGATCAGCAGACAATCGCCGGTGAAGGCCATGCTCTCATCGTCGAGCGCGTAGGTGAGGCAGCCGTTGGTGTGGCCCGGCGTGGCACGCACCTGGAGAAAACGGCGGCCGAATTTCACGCGGTCGCGGTCTTTCAAATAGACATCCGCGCCCTCGGCGGCACTTTCGGCGGCGACGGCGATGCGGCTGCCCAGCCGCTGCTTGAGGTTCGACGCGCTCGTGACGTGGTCGGCGTGGATATGCGTCTCGAGCGTCATGACGAGCTTCAGACCGAGCTCGCGCAGCAGCGAGGCGTCGCGCGGCGCTTCCTCGAACACGGGGTCGATCAGCACCGCCTCGCGGCTTTCCGGATCGGCCAGCAGATAGGTGTAGGTCGACGATTGCGGCTCAAAAAGCTGACGGAAAAGCATGACCCCCGGCTTTCATGGCCGATATCATCGGCCGCGCGGAGGATAACAGAACTCGGCCCGCAACCCGCCCTAAATTCTGCCCCCGGCAGGTTCGCCGGATTGGCCGGTCACCCTCATGTGGCGCGGCGGGTTGGCTGCTAGAATGGGGCGATGAGCGAGCACCCATTTCGCGTGGCCGTGATCGGCGCCGGCATGTCGGGCCTTTATATGGCCGAGATGTTACAGCGCCGGCGCGACGTATCTTTCACCGTCTACGAGAAAGCCGGGGAGATTGGCGGCACCTGGCGCGATAATTCCTATCCCGGTCTCTTCGTCGATGTGCTGTCGCGGCAGTATGAATTCCTGTTCCAGCCGAATTACGACTGGTCGCGCAAATACGCGCCGCGCGCCGAAATCTTCGACTACATGAAAAGGGTCGCGCGCTCGCGCGGCTGGTATCGCCATATCCGCTTCAACACCGAGATCGCCGCGGCGCATTTCGACGCCGCCGCCGGAAAGTGGGAACTCAAGACCACGGCGGGCGAGACCGACATCGTCGATTTCTTCATCGTCGCGACCGGGTTCCTGGCGAAGCCGGTCCTGCCCGATATTCCCGGACAGGATAGCTTCGCCGGCAAGTCGTTCCATTCGGCGCGTTGGGATCATTCGGTGCCGCAGGACGGGACGCTGCGCTGGGGCGTGATCGGCGCGGGCTGCAGCGGTATCCAGATCACCGAGGCGCTGGCGTGGAAAAACGTCAACGTCACGCAATTCGTGCGCCGGCCGCAATGGATCCATATCCGCGAGAATCCGCAAGCGACGTGGTGGGAGAGGCTGAAGCTGCGCCTGCCCGGGCAATACGCGAAGAAGCAGCGCGCGCTTTGGGATTTCATCATCGAAGGCGATGCGTGGCGGCTGAAGCCGGGACCGCAGCGCGAGGCGATGGAGCGCGAATTCCGCTCGTATCTCGACGTGATCGGCGATCCGGAGCTCAAGCAGAAGCTCACGCCGACCTATCATCTCGGTTGCACCCGCATCCCGAAATCGGACCAGAATTATTACGTCGCGGTGCAGCGCCCGAATGTCACGATCGAGAGCCGCAAGATCGCGCGCATCGTGCCCGACGGCGTCGCGCTCCACGACGGCACCGTCGTGCCGCTCGACGTGCTCGTCTACGCCACCGGGTTCGACACCCATTCCTATATGCGGCCGATGGATGTCACCGGGCTGAACGGGGTCTCGATCGCCGATGTCTGGAAGGACAATGTCTTT
Organism: Allostellaceae bacterium; assembly: GCA_035552195.1. Classification (GTDB taxonomy): domain Bacteria; phylum Pseudomonadota; class Alphaproteobacteria; order ATCC43930; family CGMCC-115725; genus CAIKMD01. Next base: position 39,969 of record DASZLU010000005.1, read on the forward strand.
TCCTATGGCGGCGTCGCTGTGCCCGGGTTTCCGAACATGTTCCTGCTCTACGGACCGTTCGCCCCGCTCAACAACGTGCCGGTGCCGCTCGGGCTGGAGCAGGAGATCGGTTACATCCTGAAACTGATGGACGCGGCGTGGGAACGCGGTGCCGCCGTGGCGCCGAGCGCCGCAGCGACCGAGCGCTTTCGCGCCAAGATGCGCGATGCGTTCCCCGGTACGGTCTGGGTCGGCTGCAAGAACTGGTATTCCGACACCGAAGGCACGCCGATCCTCTGGCCGCTGCGCCAGGACGAACACAAGGATTTCCTGGCGGAGCCGCGGCTGGAAGATTTGGAATTCGTGCCGCCCGCGGCGGCGCTTCGTTCAACGGCGGGCGATCGGGCATAATCGCTTCCTGCTGCTCACGGCAAAAATCGACGATTTCCTGCTGGCGCTCGATCGCCTCGTCAGCGGCGCCGTCACGCTGCAGCCGGTAGGCTACGCCGCGATCGCGCCGCCGCCGGAATGACGTGTCACGGCATATGGTGTAAGCACGAGCCGCGTATTGCTCGGTAAGTGGTGACCCAATTGTCGTCGCAGGCTCAAAACGAATTCGTGGTGATTGGCGCGGGAGCCGCCGGGCTTATGGTGGCGCGCGCGCTCGCGCAGGGCGGTAAGCGGGTCATACTGCTCGAAGCGCGGAACCGCGCCGGCGGGCGGATCGAGGTGCTGTCGGAAGCGGAATTCGGGTATCCCGCGGAGGGTGGCGCAGAATTCGTGCACGGCGCCGCCCACCACACCCACGCCATCATGCGTGAAGCGGGACTCTCGCTGACCTTGCTCGACGGGACGGGCTGGCAAGCCGAGAACGGCGCGCTGTCGTCCCGCGAGCGCGTGACGCCGAATGCCGATGAATTCCGCCGCGAACTGGTCGCACTGAAGAACGATCTACCGGTCGCCGAATTTCTCGCGCGGCGTTTCGGCGATCCGCGCTATGCCGAATTGCGCTATTCGATTACGCGCATGGTCGAAGGTTACGACGCGGCCGATCCCAGCCGCGCCAGCACCTTTGCCCTGCGCGAGGAATGGATGGGGCGCGGCCTCGGCCAGCAAGGACGCATCGCCGAGGGTTATGGCACGCTGATCGCGTTTCTCTTGGACGATTGCCGCCGGCTCGGCGTTGCGGTCCATTTCGGCGCGGTCGTGACGGCCATCGATACGGCGCACGAGAAGGTCACGGTGCGCTGTCGCGACGGCCGTTTCTTTGCCGCCAGCGCCGCGATCCTGACGGTGCCGCTGCCGCTGCTCGGCAGCATCGCCTTGCCGGCAGAAGCGAAAGACATCGCCGCCGCGGCGATTGCCGATATCGGTTTCGGCAATGTGGTGAAAATCCTGCTGCGCTTTTCGAGCAATTGGTGGGCGACGCGCACCAGCGCGGATTTATCGTTCCTCTTTTCGCGCGCCGCGGTGCCAACATGGTGGACGCAGCATCCGGATCCGCATCCCGTCCTGACCGGCTGGCTCGCGGGACCGCGCGCCGCCTCCGCCGCGACGCTGTCGAGCGATGAAGTGATCGAGCGCGCGCTCGCCTCGCTGGCACAAAACTTCGCGGTGGCGCCGGACCGGCTGAAAACCTTGCTGGTCGCGTCGCGCGCCATCGATTGGGGCGCCGATCCTTTCGCCCGCGGCGCCTATTCCTACGCCACACCGAGCACGCATCAGGTGCTCGCGCGCGTGGATCGCGCGCATGCCAATGTGTGGTTCTCGGGCGAAGCCTTCTACGCCGGGCCCGAAATGGGCACGGTCGAAGCCGCCTTCGCCAGCGGCTGGCGCGCGGCGCAAGCGATCCTGCGCGGGGACGCATAGGCCGTGCATGCGCTTTCTCTCATCGTCATGCCCGCGTAGGCGGGCATCCAGCTTGCTTCCTGGATTCCCGCTTTCGCGGGAATGACGATGATAAAAGTGGCTCAAACCGCCATCTCGAAGTCGGGACGCGCGCTGCTAATATAAAGCGCAGATATTCGCAAAGGAGCCAGCATGACGGCCTGCATGATCGGCTGGGCGCACGGCAAGTTCGGCAAGCATGACGGTGTCGATATCGAGGATATGATCGTTCCCGTTGCGGCGGAGGCGATCAAGGATTCGGGGCTCGCACCTTCCGACATCGACGAAATCTATATCGGCACCTTCAACGGCGGCTTCGTGCGCCAGGATTTTCCGTCCTCGCTGGTGCTGCAGCTCGATCCGTCCTTGCGATTCAAGCGCACGACGCGGGTCGAAAATGCCTGCGCGACCGGCTCGGCCGCGATCTATCAGGGCCTCAACGCCATCGCCGCGAAGAAAGCACGCATCGTGCTCGTCGTCGGCGTCGAGAAGATGTCCGAGGTGTCGGGCGCGCAGGTTGGCGATCTGCTCATCCGCGCCGCGTATCTCAAAGAGGAAGGCGCGATCGAGGGCGGCTTTGCGGGCGTGTTCGGCCGCATCGCCCAAGCGTATTTCCAGCGCTATGGCGATCAATCGGACGCGCTCGCGATGATCGCGGCGAAGAATCACAAGAACGGTGCGAGCAATCCGCTGGCGCAGATGCAGAAGGATCTCGGCTACGAATTCTGCAAAACCGTCAGCGACAAGAACCCGCTTGTCGCGGGGCCGTTGCGCCGCACCGATTGCTCGCTGGTGAGCGACGGCGCGGCCGCTTTGGTCCTCGCCGATGTCGAGACGGCGCTTCAAGCGAAGAAGGCGGTGGTGTTCCGCGCCGCCGAGCAAGTCAACGATTTCCTGCCGATGTCGAAGCGCGATATCACGTCGTATGAGGGCCCCGCCGAGGCGTGGAAGCGCGCGCTGCAAAGCGCCGGCGTCGCGCTCGACGATATCTCCTGCGCCGAGGTGCACGATTGCTTCACCATCGCCGAGCTGATGATCTACGAGGCGATGGGGCTCGCGCCCCAAGGGCAAGGCGCGCGCGCCATCGCCTCGGGCGTGGTGGCCAAAGACGGCAAGCTGCCGGTGAATGCCTCGGGCGGTCTCAAATCGAAAGGCCACCCGATCGGCGCGACCGGCGTCTCGATGCATGTGCTGCAAGCGATGCAATTGACCGGCACGGCGGGGGGTATCCAGGTGACGAATCCGGAGATCGCGGCTGTCTTCAATATGGGCGGTGCCGCGGTCGCGAATTACGTGAGCATCTTGGAAAGGCTGCGCTGAATGGCTTTCAAGGGTTTGCTGCTCGAAGAGAGCGGCGGAAAGGTCTCGTCGAAGATCACGACGCTCGAAGAAAGCGCGCTCCCGCCGGGCGACGTGCTCGTCGACGTCGCGTATTCGACGCTCAACTACAAAGACGGCATGGTGCTGAACGGTCTCGGCCGGCTGGTGCGCACCTATCCGCACGTGCCGGGCATCGATTTCGCCGGCACCGTTGCCGAGTCATCGTCGCCCGAATACGACAAAGGCGATCAGGTCGTGCTCACCGGCTGGGGCGTCGGCGAGCAGCGTTGGGGCGGCTATGCGCAGAAGGCGCGTGTCAAAGCGAGCGAACTGGTGAAGCTGCCGCAGGGACTCTCGCCGAAACAGGCGATGGCGATCGGCACGGCTGGTTTCACCGCGATGCTGGCGGCGCGCGCGCTCGAGGAGCATGGGCTGAAGCCCGAAGCGGGCGAGGTGCTGGTGACCGGCGCGTCCGGCGGTGTCGGCAGCGTCGCCATCGCGATCCTCGTTGCGTGGGGTTACAGCGTCACCGCCTCAAGCGGGCGCGTTGCCGCGAATGGCGATTATCTTAAGAGTCTCGGCGTCAAGAACGTGATCGATCGCGCCGAGATCGCGCAGCCGAAACGGCCGCTGGACAGCGAGCGCTGGGCCGGCTGCATCGATGCGGTCGGTGGGGCGACGCTGGCCTGCGTGCTGTCCCAGCTCAAATACGGCATGTCCGCCGCGAGTTGCGGCCTTGCCGGTGGCAATGAGCTTTCGACCACGGTGATCCCCTTCCTGCTGCGGGGCGTGAATCTGCTGGGCATCGACTCGGTCCGCTGCCCGATGACACGGCGCCAGGATGCGTGGACGCGGTTGGCCACTGATCTGCCGGCGGCGAAACTCGAAGCGATGACGGAAACGGTGCCATTGGCCGACCTCCCGAGCTTGGCGGGGCGCATCCTAAAGGGCGACGTGAAGGGCCGGGTGGTGGTCGACGTGAGCTTAGCTTAAGCGATTGCTGAAAAATGTATGTGGAATCACAGATAGATATGGACAAGCGTTTAGGCTTAACTTAGCTTTAGTGCCCGAATGCTTTATCCGCATTTGCATAATGCGGTTTAGAGACCAGGGCATACTATGGATAGCATTGGGCGTCGAAAATTCCTCCAGGCGTTGAGTGCCGCGGCGGCGGGGCTCGCGCCTTTCCATAGCGCATGGGCGCTGGACGATTCGCTGCAGCGGGTTTTGAAGGAAAATCCGACGCTGATTCCGGCCACCGCGGTCAAGCCCGCGCCGCGCAGAACCGTGCCGAAACCCTACACCGTGGTCGTCGATGCCGGTCATGGCGGCGTCGATCCGGGCTGCATCGGTCGCACCGGCACTTATGAGAAGGATGTCGTGCTCGACACCGCGTTGCGCCTCGCGCGCGGGCTCGAGGCGACCAAGCGCTACAAAGTCTCGATGAGCCGTCACACCGACGACTTCGTCACGCTCGAGGATCGCGTCATCCGCGCGCGCAACCTCAACGCCGATCTTTTTATCTCCGTGCATGCCGACGCGCTGCCCGAGCGCAGCGAGCGCGGCGCCTCCGTCTTCACCCTGTCGGAGAAGGCCTCCGATAAAGAAGCGGCGATGGTCGCGGAGCGCGAGAACAAATCCGATCTCGTTGCCGGCGTGAAATACACTGCCGATCCGCAGGTCAACGAGATCCTCTTCGATCTCGCGCGGCGCCAGACCAACAATCTCTCGCTGCAACTCGCGCAGAAGCTGGTGAGCGAACTCGGTCATCGTGTGCGCCTGCTCAACCACACGCATCGTTCGGCAGCTTTTGTCGTGCTGAAGGCGCCGGACATTCCTTCGGCACTGGTCGAGACCGGGTGTCTTTCGAATGCCGATGAAGAGCGCGATCTGCGCAATGCCAATTACCGCCAGATGGTATCGGGCGCGCTGCTCAATTCGGTGAATGCCTATTTCGACGTCATGACCAAGCAAATGGCCGACGGTTAGTTAAGATTTGAGCGCGGCCGCTTAACCATTCGCGCGCCCTTACCGTCCACGCTTAACGAATTCTTCACGCCGTCAAATCTAGAGTGACCGTGCAGCGCATCGGCTCACGCCGCCGCTGTAAGTCCTTCGGGCTTTTCCTCCCTGAACTTGGGCCGCGCTTCGGTGCGGCCCCTTTTCATTTGAGGGCCTGCCGTTTCGCGCCCGGTTTGTCGGGTGTGTCCTCGGGCCGGACGTCCTGCGAATCCCAGCCGAAAAGCAGCAGCACCGTCCAGTGCGTATCATGCGAATCGCCGTAGATCGGTCCCGTTGAATCCGCAAGCGCGCCGCTGTTCTGGCTATAGACCGTTAGTGCGATCTTCGAAATACCGCGCTGATTATCGCGCTTGAAGAGATCGATTTCGGGCGTCTGGATGGTGCCGGCCAAGGGGATCGGCACCGGGATCGTCGGCACGCCGACCATCAATGTCTTGTGATCAATTGCTTGGCCGCCGTTGCGTAGTTCGACGATCTCGTCGGCGGCTTTACGATCGTCGACAAGATCGCCGCCGGCGCGCAGGACGAGATCGCGCACCGCGCTGATGGTGTAGCGCGGCAGCACGACATCGTTGGTGCCGGGCGTGCCGTCGAAGAATTGCGCATCGACATAGACTTTGCTGCCGCGCGCGATCGGCGGGTTCACGTTATCGATCGCGTGATCGACAGCGGTCGAGACGAGAAGCTGCTCCGTCGCCGTTTGATAAGGCTCGGTGACGCGATCGGTGGTGCAGGCCGCCAATAGCAAAGTCGCGGCTAAGCACGGCGGCGTGCCCGATATAAGCCTGTGTGATTTCCCCACGTCGCCCGTAACGGGCTACGCGGGGAAGGGTTGCGCGAACTTCCGACGCGCTAGCTTTTTTTGCCGCGCGCGGCTTCCGGTGGATCGCCGAGCAATTCGGCAACGCCGGCACGCCGCGCCCAATACTCCCATGCGCGCCACATCTCGGCCGTGTCGGGATTGAAGAGATCGGTGCGTGCGGCGATTTCGCCCGGATACATCGGCTTCGGATTGCCGACGCGCAACGCCGCCATCTGCACGCGCGCATTCTTGGGCGCATAGACGCCGATGCGCGTCACATCCATCAGCGAGCGGCCGGCGGCGGCGAAGCCGTGGCCGCGCATCAGCACGACGCGGCCTTTGTCCAGCGTCTTCGCGAGGTCGCGGCCCTGCTCCATGTTGACCACGAGGAGATTGGTTTCGGTGCCGAAACGGTCCGAGATGTCCCAGGTGCGGACATCGTTGCCGATGACGCTGCCTGAATGAATGACGGGCTTGAGCTTCGCCTCCGTCAGGCCGAAGGGCAGCATGTCTTCGGCATGGCTGTGGATGACGGCCATGACCTCGGGCCGCGCCTCATAGATAGCGCCATGGATGAAGCGCTCGAGATAGGGCGGGCGGCCGTCGCCACCGACCACTTTGCCGTCGAGCGTGAACTCGAAAATGTCTTCGGGGCCAACGAGCTCGGGGCTGCGCGAGCGCGACAGCAGATAACGATTCGGGTCTTTCGGATGGCGCATGCTGACATGGCCATAGGCGTCGACGACATCCTCGCGCGCGAGAATGCGGTTGGCGATGACGAGGTCGTGCCTCGCCCGATCCATCTCATCCATGGTGGCCTCCTATCTGAAACTTAGATTTTCTGAAACTTAGATTTTGCCACGGCGGTGCGGCGAGCGCGGATCTGCGTGATCGAACTGCAGGTAATGCTGCCGCAGCAGGTCCTTGCCGTAATCGTTGCCGTTCGGTGTCCGCACCAGCGTGTGGATGTGGTTGCGGGTGGGATCGTCGTTGTCGTAGGCGATGCCGATCTGGTGGTCGAACTCGATCAGGATCACCGGGTTGAAGATGCGGTAGTAGAAAGGATCGAGATCGTTCACCTCGCCGATCCACGCGAAGCGCGTCTTGTCGAGATGCTGCTTCACCTCGTCGAAGCGGACATCCGCATGGCCCGGCCGGATGCGGTTGGTGTAGACGGCGACGAGCTGCAACAGCTTCTCGCGCTGCTCGGGCGTCATGTCGTTGTAGTGCAGCCCCTGATCGGGGATCACCGTGTTGTCGTTGAAGGCGGTGCCGAAGACATCGAACGGGAGTTTCTTGCCGATCGTCGCCTGGGCTTGCTGATCGGCAGTGAAGCCGCTCATCAGCGCGTAGCCATCCGCCTCTTCCTTCGCGAAGACGCGCACGCCCTTGTACTTGCCGAATTTCGCTTCGACCGGCTCGGAGCCCATGAAGTTCGGCGTCAGCACGATCTGATCGCCCATCACGAAGCAATTGATGATCAGGTGGTGGCCGTCGATCTGCCAGCCCCAGGGCTCGGTCGTCGACGGCGTGCCCATGATGCTCATCCAATAGAACCATTCGCCATATTCGCCGGGGCGGTTGGTCACTTCGCAGATATGCTCGTTGAGCCTCATCACGTCGCGCGCGACCTCGAAGCCCGCGGCGCTCATGCTGGCGCGCAGGAGGCCAAGCGTCGCGTCGCGTTGCATTTCGCTCATCTCGTTCATGAGCAGGCCGTGGCGGATCATGAAGACGTGCATGTTGTGCCAGGCCTGCCACGGGCCGGTATCGAGATCGAAGCTGGCGGTGCTGCGTTGCTCGGGGGTCAGTGTCTTGAGGAAGAGTTGCGCCGCCTCGACGACCGGCTGGAGCGAGATGCCGGTTTTCTTGATCGGGAAGAGACCCTGGATCGGCTCGCCGTTGGTGGTGATGCCGGTCATCGGCTTGGCCATCTCGGCCTTGCCGCGATCGAGCATTTTTTGCAGGATTTCGGGCAAGGGGAAGGGTTTGAGCGCATTGCCGCCCCGTCGCTCGCGTGGGCGAAATTCCCGAATCGTCTCAGCCATGTTGCGTCCTCCCCCAAATCTTACCGCGGATTCTAGCATGTCGAGGCGGGACGGGAAGCGACCGGCCCGACCGCGGGGGGCTGGGCCGGGGGGAATCAGCCCAAAACGAAACCGGCGCGGCCCCCTCTCTTAATTCAGAGAGTCGGGCGACGCCGATTGAAGAGATCGAACTCGATTCGCTTAATCGCCGGCGTCTTTAATCACATACAGGCGACGGACCTGCGCTCACGGCGTTCGGCGAGGTCAGACCGCCAGCCGCCGCGCCCGCGGCGCCGCCTGCAACCGCGCCCATCGCCGGGTTGCCGCCGATCGCGCCCAGCGCCGCGCCGCCGGCCGCACCCAAAGCGCCGCCCGTCACCGCACGACAGCCAGGGCTTTCGCCGCAACCCGCCAGCGCCAACGAACCAACAACCAAGACCGTGCCAACCCAAAATCCGCGCATAAGCAACTCCATGCAACTTTATGACGGGGACCTGGGTAGGCAACGTGGCGGTGGGAAAGTTGGTTCCGGTCTAAGCTCCTCTAGCCGCTGCGGAACTGCCCAAAACCGGGATAATTGTAATTAAAATGACATAAATCTGAAAACAAAGTGGCATGAGACCGGCATACGGTGCACCTGCAACCCATGCACCACGCATGGGAAAGGGATTCACGAGAGGGCTTTCCTTATGAAGAAATCGATGTTGATGAGCGCGGTGGCGCTGGCGGCGATGGTTATCGCCGGCGCGGCGTCCGCGAAGGATTTGAGCGGCGCAGGAAGCACTGCGATTTATCCGGTGCTGGCGAAATGGGCCGATACGTATCATTCGGCAACGGGCATCGCTGTGAACTACCAGTCGATCGGTTCCGGCGGTGGCATCCAACAAATTAACGCCAAGACCGTTGATTTTGGTGCGAGCGACAAGCCGCTGTCGCATGGCGACCTCACCAAGAACCACGAAGTGCAATTTCCGGCCGTCATCATCGCAATCGTGCCGGTGGTGAACGTGCCCGGCATCAAAGCGGGCGATTTGGTGCTCGACGGCAAGACGCTCGCCGATATGTATCTCGGCAAGATCGCGTATTGGGACGATCCGGCGATCAAGAAGCTCAATCCCAATTTGAAGCTGCCGCATCTCGACGTCTCGACCGTCCACCGCTCGGACGGCTCGGGCACGACCTTCAACTGGACCGATTATCTCAGCAAGGTCAGCCCGGAATGGAAGGAGAAAGTCGGCTCCGATACGGCAGTCGAATGGCCGAGCGGCGTTGGCGGCAAGGGCAATGCCGGCGTTGCCGGGATGGCGCAGCAGATCAACGGCTCCATCGGCTACGTCGAATACGCGTATGCCAAAGAAAACAAGATGATCTACACGAAGATGGTCAATACGGCGGGCAAGACGCTCGATCCGACGATGGAGGCATTCGAGGCCGGTGGCGGGAACGCTAAATTCAGCCCAGATAACGACTTCTACACGGTCCCGACGGACGCGCCCGGCGAGAAGAGTTGGCCGATCACCGCAGTGACCTGGGTCATCATGCGCACGGACTACCCGGGCGATCAGAACGAGGGTGTGCTGAAATTCTTCGACTGGAGCTTGAAGCAAGATCAAGCTCACCAGCTCGCCACCTCGCTCGATTACGTGCCGCTGCCGTCAAATGTCGTCAGCATGATCGAGGGGAGCTGGACGCAATGGTTCAAAGGCTCGGACGGCAAGCCGATTTGGACTGCCTCAGCCCACTAACTCGCCCCTCACGATCAATCTGAGTTGGCGTTTTTGAGAGGGGCCGGGTCGAAAGACCCGGCCCCTTCTTCGTTCTAACGCGAAAGGGCCAGATCGCGCGATCCGGCCCTCGGTCGTATCGGCTGCTTGGCTGGAGCTTAGCCGTTACCGCCGTCGCCGCCGAGCATCAGGGCGGCAAGGCCGACGAGGGCCACGCTCAGCGGGCCACCGATCGAAGCTTGGGTGAGGTCGTGGGTATAGGGCAGGAAGCGCAACAGCCCAGGCACGACGCGCAGGAGCGAGCCGATGGCGATCATGACGCCGGTGAAACCGGCGCCGTGGCCCAGCAAAGTGACCAATCTGTGCATGAAACCATAGTCGCCGAAAGCTGCCCCTGAATCAACGCCGAGAATCAGCGCCGGCGCGATGCACGGTGCTTCGGACGCCATGGCCGTCTATGCCATGGCCGTCTATAATGGCGGAGACGTTCTTCGCAGCTCGGATTTTCTTCGCGGTTCAGGACAAAGGAGCCGGAATGATGAAAACGATCGCGCAATCCACGCTTGCCGTTCTCCTGCTGCTCTCCGCAGCGCCTCTGGCGCGGGCGGACGAGGGCAGCGTGCCGCCCCCGGCCGCAGCATCGAGCGATCCGGGCGATCAATTTAAGTCCGCGGGTCAGCATATCGGCACGGCCGCGAAGCAGATTGGCGAGGGCGTCAAGGAAGGCGCGGAGCGCACCTGGGAGGCCGTTAAGGCAGGGGCGAATGCCGCCGGCGAGAAATTCAACAGCGGTGGCGGGTCGGCACGCAGCGATTCCGGCAAGGACTCGCCCCAATAAGTGGGATCGTCGTCTCCTCGACGGCGATGCATGCCACCGTCGTGACGATCTGCTAGGATCGCGGCTCGGCGAAAACGCAAACAACGCCGGATCGTGAAGCGGACGCGGGGCTGGGGCGATGGCGGCGATGGAAAGCAGGTGCGAGGTTGTCGTTGTCGGCGGCGGGCCTGCCGGCTCGACGATGGCCGCGCTGCTTGCCGAACGCGGCCGCGATGTCGTCCTTATTGAGAAAGAGCATCATCCGCGCTTCCACATCGGCGAATCGCTGCTGCCGCTGAATCTGATGCTGTTCGAAAAGCTTGGCCTGCGCGAGCGGGTCGAAGCCATCGGGATGGTGAAATACGGCGCCGAGTTCATCTCGCCCTATCACAACCGCTCGATCACCTTCGATTTCTCGCGCGCGATCGACAAGCGCTATCCCTTTGCCTATCAGGTGCGGCGCTCGGACCTAGACAAGATTCTCTTCGATCATGCGCGTGACAAAGGCGCCAAGACGATCGAAGGTTGCCGCATCGAAACAGTGGATTTCTCGGCAAAAGAGAATGTGGTCGTGCGCGGCCGCGACGAGGACGGCGGCGAGCGCATCTGGTGCGCGCGCTACGTCGTCGATGCGTCGGGGCGCGATACCTTGCTGGCGAATGCCTTCGGGCTGAAGCAGCGCAATCGCCGCCACAACAGCGCGGCGATGTTCGGGCATTTCGGGAATGCGCGCCGGCTGCCGGGCAAGGCCGAAGGCAATATCTCGATCTTCTGGTTCGACAGGGGCTGGTTCTGGTTCATCCCGCTGCTCGATGGCTCGACCAGCGTCGGCGCCGTCTGCCAGCCGGCCTATTTCAAATCGCGCAAGACCGATCTCAATGCCTTCTTCATGGAAACGATCGCCATGTGTCCGGCGATCGCAGATCGGCTCAGCGAAGCGAGTCTGACCGCGCCGGTGACGGGGACGGGGAACTATGCCTATCGCGCCGACCGCACCAGCGGCGATCGCTATCTTCTTCTCGGCGATGCTTTCACCTTCGTCGATCCGATCTTCTCGGCCGGCGTCTATTTCGCGATGAACAGCGCGTTTTCCGCGGTGGATGCGGTCGAGGCCTGTCTCGACCGGCCGCGCGCCGCCAAGCGTGCGTTGCGGCGCTTCGATACGTTGACGAAGCGCGGCGTCGATTCATTCTCGTGGTACATCTATCGCGCGACGCGGCCGGCGCTGCGCAACATGGTCATGTCGCCGCGGAACATACTCGGGATCGAATCCGCTCTCTTGTCGCTGCTGGCCGGCGACGTGTTCCGCCGTTCCTCGGTGCGGACGCGTCTTCTCGTGTTCAAAGCAATCTACTACATCTCGAGCGCGCTGACGCCTCGGCGCACCTTCGAGGCCTGGCGGCGGCAATGGCAGAATCTTCAAGTCGAATAGCTGCGCCGCTGCAGGCATCTGCCGCTGCGGGATGGCAGCGCGCCAATGCCCGCGCGGGCCGGGCCACGAAGCGCCTTTGCGATACGATCGTCTATGTCGGCTTGCTCGCGCTTTTCGGGGTGAGCTGCGTTGCCTGGACCGCGATCTCGTTGGCGCTGCTTATTCTGCCGCGCTCAATCGGCCAGCCGGCCGGGCAGATCCTGATCATGGCGGGGTTTCGTTATTTCCTCGCCGTCATGCGTGCGGCTGGCGCTTTGAAGAACGATCTCTCGTCGCTCGATCGCTTGCGCGGTCGGACGCCGCTGATTATCGCGCCCAATCATCCGAGCCAGATCGACGTGATGCTGATCGCATCGCGTCTGCCGCATGTCGTTTGCGGGGCGAAGTCGAAGCTGTTGACGCATCCGCTGCTCGGCGCGATGGCACGGCTCGCGGGCTACATTCCGAATGACGCGCCGCATCACTTCGTCCGCGAGGCGGTGCGGCAATTGCACCGGGGCCGGCAATTGCTGATCTTCCCTGAGGGGACGCGCAGCACCGGCACCGGCATCGGTCCGTTCAAGCAAGGTTTCGCGCTTATCGCGCAATGTGCCGAGGCGCCGATCCAAACCGTCTTCATCGAGAGCAATTCGCGCTTTCTCGCCAAAGGTTGGCCCTGGCTGCGCGTGCCGGAATTTCCCCTGGTCTATCGCGTACGGCTCGGTCCGGTGCTGAGCTGCGGTGCCGATCGCTGCGACTTTGTCGCCGGCATGGAAAAGGCTTATGACGGCGAGGTCGGGGTTAGCGATCGTTGAGTGCTCCCGCTCGCTTGAATGGGCCGCCTGCTTCCTCGACCCATCTCGTCCTGATCCCCAGCTACAACACGGGCCCGAAACTTTTCGCGACGGTCGCGGAAGCGCGTGCGCAGTGGAACCCTGTCTGGGTCGTCATCGACGGCAGCACCGATGGCACCGGCGCCGAACTGCAGCGCCGCACGGCCGACGATCCGGGCGTCCGTTTGCTGCCGTTGCCGGAAAACCGCGGCAAAGGCGCGGCGATCCTCGCCGGGTTGCAGGCCGCTGCCGCCAGCGGCTTCACGCATGCCCTCACGATGGATTCGGACGGCCAGCATGACGCCGCGGCGATCCCCGGCTTTATGGCGGCGTCAGAGCAAGCGCCGCGCGCGGTGATCCTCGGCGCGCCCGTCTTCGATGCGAGCGCGCCGCGGCTGCGCGTCCAAGGCCGTCGGGTCTCCAATTGGTGGGCCAATCTCGAGACACTATGGCTGGGCATCAACGATTCGCTGTGTGGCTTTCGCGTCTATCCGATTGCCGATCTGCGTGCGGTGATGGAGAAGAGCCGGTGGATGCGGCGCTTCGATTTCGATGTCGAGGCGGCGGTGCGGCTGACCTGGCGCGGGTTCGAGTTGGTGAACATGCCGGTGCCGATCCGCTATTTCCGCCCCGAAGAGGGCGGCGTATCGCATTTCCGTTATGGCAGCGACAATCTGCTGCTCGCGGGCATGCATGCGCGACTGATGCTCGGCTTTCTGCTGCGCTTGCCGGGCTTGCTGTCGCGACGCGCTAGATCATCCCGCCATTGATCGAGATGAGCTGGCCCGAGATATAGGCCGCGCGGTCCGAAGCGAGGAAAGAGATCAGCGCGGCGACCTCTTCGGGCTTGCCTGCGCGCTTCATCGGCACGAGCCGGTCGATGATCTCTTTGGTGAAAGCCTCTTCGCTCATCGGCGAGGCGATCACCCCCGGCGCGACCGTATTAACGGTGATGCCGCGGCTCGCGACCTCCAGCGACAGGGACTTTGTCGCGCCGTGCAGCCCAGCTTTGGCGGCGGCGTAATTCGTCTGACCGCGATTGCCGGTGACGGCGCTGACCGAGGAGATATTGACGATGCGGCCCCAGCGCGTCCCGATCATCGGCATCAGCAGCGGCTGGGTGACGTTGAAGAAGCCGTTGAGCGACACGTCGATCACGCGCGACCATTGCTCGCGCTTCATCCCCGGCATCACGGCGTCGTCGTGAATGCCGGCATTATTGATGAGGATCTGAATTGTGCCCGCGGCGAGCATGCGGATCAGCGCTGCTTCCGTTGCCGGGCCGTCGCTGACATCGAAGGCAATCGCTTCGGCCGAACCGCCGGCGCCGCGAATCTGTGCGACAATCGTCTCGGCGCGCGCGGCGCCGCTATTGGCGTGGACATAGACATGATGGCCATCGGAAGCGAGCTGTGCGGCGATGGCGCCGCCGATCGCGCCGCTGCCGCCGGTAACGAGGGCGCGTTTCATGGCCGCAGACCCGCTTGCAGCACAACGGTTGCGCGGCCGGTGACAATCTCTTGCGTGCCGCAAGCGACAGCGAATGCATACATCACGTTGTGCTCGTCGCCCATGAGCTTGATCGCGCCGATCTCGAGGGCGGCATCGAACCGGTCGAGCCACGCGCAGCGGCATTGAACGTCGCGCAGGCTGGCGATGAATCCGGCGCGCGGCCGTTCGCTGACCGCACCGGCCAGGCGTCCATGTGCCGCCATGGCTTGGGCCGCGAATTCGATCGCGGTCAGAGCGCCGAGCCGTCCGTCGCGGCGCAGCGGATTATCGGGATCGCGATGCGCGTTGCTCTCGCAGGTGATGCGTTGCTCGTCCCAGGAGACGACGCGGTCGAGCAGGCACATCTTGCCCGCGTGCGGAATCAGCGTTGCGATCGCCGCGCGCTCGATCATGGCGCCGCGGTGGCGAGGCACGGCGCGACGGAAAGCGTCACGGAACGGTCGGCGAGGTAATCGAGCACGACCCGGCCGTCGGTGCCGCGCGCGATTGCTTCGAGAAAAGGCAGGCTGCGTGCGGCCGGGTTGCCGCGGCGAATGGCTTCGAGCGGTTCGACCGTCATCGCGGTCGGCGCGTCGTTGCGCGCCTCGATTGCCAGGGTCACGCTGGCGATTGCACGCTCCGACGGCGCGGCCGCGATCACCAGCCCGATACCGAAGGCGGAGTCGATCTTGCGCGCGGCGTTGAGCGGCTCGGGATAGGGCAGATCGTAAGCGATCAGACCGACCGGCTGCTTCTCGACAATGGCCTGCGCGGCGGCATCGAGCAGCCCGGCCGCGAAGCTGTTGTCGTGCATGCTGAGGCTCGATGTCGGCGCGGACGAGCCGGTGGCGATGCTCCAGTAGCCGGACGGCGCGTTGTGAACCGAGTTGTGAAACCGCGTCGGCGAAACATCGATCTGCGGCGCGGCGAGGCTTTCGAGGATCTCATGGATCGTCTCGCCATCGCCCCCCGACGACGCGAAGACTGTCGCCGTCTCTTTCGGATCGCGGCCGGCTTGCGTAAAAGCCTGCACGCCGACGGCGAGCGCCAGTTTCACCGTCTTCACCATGCGGCGGCGCTCATTCGCCGGCAGCAGCGTGACAGGCGGGATGTTCACGGGCGCGGCGTGATAATCGTCATGTCCCGCAAGGATGGGCGCCGACGCAGCCCAGCCGTCGAGCCCGTCGCCCTGCAGCCCGATACCTTCGACATAAACGCGGATCACGACGGCCGCTCCAGCACGAGGCTGCAATTGCTGCCACCGAAGCCGAAAGAATTGCTGAGCACGCGCCGCACCGGACCGCGCTCGCCGCGCAGCAAATAGCGGCTCTGGAGCGCCGGATCGAACTCCTCGGTGTTCGCCGTGCCGGGCATGAAATTATGCTCGATGGCGAGCGCCGCGATGATCGCCTCGACGATGCCGGCGGATGCGAGGGTGTGGCCGGTAAAGCCTTTGGTCGAGCTGCAGGGCTTGTCCTTGCCGAAAAGCTCGACGAGCGCGCGATCTTCGGCCGCATCGCCGACTTGCGTGGCGGTACCGTGGACATTGATGTAGTCGATGTCTTTCGGCTGCAATCCGGCCGAGGCGAGGGCGCGCTCCATCGCGAGCTGCGCGCCTTTGCCTTCGGGATGCGGCGTCGACATATGATAAGCATCGCTGCTTTCGCCGAAGCCGCGGAGTATTACCGCGCCGGGCGGCAGTGCCGCTGGCGGCGCTTTCTCGACGATCGCGAAGCCGGCGCCTTCGCCGATCGAGATGCCGTCGCGAGTCTTGTCGAACGGCCGGCACGCGGTCGGCGATACCAGCCCCAGCGAATGGAAGCCGTAGATCGTCGTGGCGCAGAGCGTATCGGCGCCGCCGACGACGGCCGCGTCGCAAAACCCTGCTTCGATCATGCGCGCCGCATTGCCGAAAGTCTTGGCGGTGGTGGCGCAGGCCGCAGAGGCGACGACCGAGGGGCCGCTCATGCCCAGCAGGCGATGCATCAGCCGGCCGAGCGAGTAGATATTGTGTGTCTCGGCATAGCGGAAATCGGCGGCGAGCGGCGCGCCGACCGCCGTACGCTGGCGATAGGCGTTCTCGGTGCTCTCGATGCCAGAGGTGCTGGTACCGAGGAAAACGCCGATGCGGTCGGGACCATGCCGTTCGCGCAGATCGGCGATGGCGTCCATGAAACCATCCTGGGCGAGAGCGATTGCGGCCAGCCGATTGTTGCGGCATTCGAAGCCGGAAAGGCTTGCATCGAGCGGCGATGCATCGATTGCCTCGATCCGCCCGGTCCAGGTCGCGAGCTCGCCGGGATAGGTCTGCGGGGCCAGTCCGGTTTGCCCGGCGGACAGCCGAGCGAACGTCGCGTCGAGCCCAGCGCCCAGGCTTGTCGCGATCGCGTAATGGGTGAGATAAAGCGGCTGCATCGCTACATCCCCCTTGCGCGGGGGGGCGATGTGGCAATCGCCGGCATCCGGTTGAGCGTTTGCATCTTGGTATCGATATCTGCGGCTTCGCGATCGATATAGCGAGCATAGCGCGTTTTGAAGGCGGCGAGACCGCTATCGGACGGCTTCGGCGCGCTCGCCAGCTCGTCTTTTACCTCGGCGTAGAGCGTTGCGAAATAAGCGAGATTGGCGCGCAGATCGGTATAGCGCGGCTCGGCGAAAATGGCGGCGAAGCGCCGGCGATACCGGTCGGTGATCGGATCGTCGTAGAAAATCAGGTTGACATCGGTGTTATAGATGTCGTTGTCCTGATCCGCGCGCACCGCTTCGGCGAGCGCACCTGGCTCGGTCGGCAAATTGCCGTCCTGTTCGAGCGATCGTCGCACGGTATCGTCCGCGTAAAGTGCGGACCAATCCGCCAGGTCCATGTCGTTGGTTCGTCGCATGATATTGACGAATTCGTTCTTGGGGACCGGGAAGTCGAAAGCCGAAATCAGCAAAAAGCGATCGATCGGCCATTTGTCCCATACATCGGCGGCGGCCAGCGCGTTATGCGCGAGATGCGTGCAATTGTTCTCGAGCACGTTCCAGACAAATTCCTTGCCGTTGCGATAGGGCGCGTTCTCGCCGTTCAAATAGTCGACGATCTTGACCATCTGCGCGCGGCTCACCGGGACACGGCCGCAATAGCGGTCGCGGGCCAAGCCGACGGCGTAATCGGTCGCAACCGAAACCTCGTACATGAAATCGTGCCGATTCATTCCTCGCGGCTGATCCTCGAACACCTCATCGTGGAAGACGATGCCGTCATAGATGTTCTTCGCCTCGGCGGTCTTTTGCGTGCGCTCATAGGCGGCGCGGGTCACGCGCTCTCCGGGCTTGAGATCGCCGTTGAAGAAGAAACCGCGCCCTTCGGTTGCGACCCAATTTGCATTCTGGAAATGTGCGTTGACGCTGAGCCCGACGCCTTGCTCGTCCTCGGGCGTGCCCGGCGAGCACATCACCAAGGTCGGGTAGTGCGCGTTTTGGTCGCGACAGACGCGGCTGAGGAAGAAGACGGTATGACCGCCCGGGCCGCCGCTGGTATCGACCCCGACGCCGGGCTTTTTCTTGATCTGCGAGACGGCGCAGAGTTCGACATAGAACGGATAGAGCAACGAATAAGCGGATTCATTGTCGGGTGAGGGGGTTACGTCGAACCGCGCGGTGCAGCCAATCAGGCAGAGCACTGCCGCCAATACACATGCCAGACGACCTGAACGCATCTCGACCCTTATCGACGCCCCACCATGGACCGACAGAATAATTGTTTTTAGGGCTTACGTCTCTATGAAGGGGCGTGTGGCTAAAATGCCGGTCCAGAGCGCAGTCCAGGTCGGCCAATCATGGCCGCCGTTCACGACGTGGCACCGCGTCGGCGGCAAGCCGGCGGCCAACAACCGCGAAGCCGGGGCAAAACGGTCGCTGTTTCCATAGCCGAGATGCAGGAGAGGCCGGTCGGTCTGGTTCTCGACATAGGTTTTGAGCCACGCGCAAACCCGCCGCTCGCCGTCATTGCTCGCGATCGTGCCCGGCTGCCAGCCCCGCAAGCCGCCGGCACGCTCGATCTCGGCGATCAGGCCGGGAACACCGATAAACGGCGCGAGCAGCAGGAGGCCATCGATTCGGCTCCTGCCGGCAGCGGCGGCGAGCAGCGCACCGAGCGCGCCGAGCGAGATGCCACCGAGCCAGAGGCGGCGATAGGACCGCGCCTCCTCAGCGAGCATCGCTTCCAAGCGAGGCCGTATCGATCCGTCGAGATAGAAATCGATGTCGGGCTCGGCGACGAGAAGGTCGACGGCGTCTTCGCGCGCCCGCAATGTCTTAACGAAATCATGCACGACGAAATCCTCGGCACGGATGCCGATGCCGGGCAAAAGGACGAGTAGAGTCGGCGCCGTCTCAGCCGCAGCCCGGGGATACCGGACGAGGCGGAGGGCGTGCGGCTCAGCCGTGCTCATCGCTGCGCCCGACGTCGTGGGCGGTGAGGATCGCGGCCGAGAGAAGGCTCAGGACAGTTCCGATCGCGACCGTCATGCCGATATCGTGCAGCACCGGCAACCGCGCGAACGACAGCGTGCCGAAGCCGATGATCGTGCACCCGTTGGCGAGCGCGAGCGACGCCAACATGCGCGACGCGTTCGCGTCCCGCCAATCCTGGCGCTCGACGAAGATGCAATAATTCGATCCGACCGCGACGGTTAGCAGCAAGCCTACGAGGTTGAAGATCGACAGCGTGTGGCCGCCGGCGGTGAGGATCGCGGTTGTGATCAGGACGGCGGCGGCGAGCGGTGCGACGACAACCGCGATGCGTCGTGGCGAGCGCAGCGCGACGGTAAGCAATGCGACAATGACGAGGCTGCCGACCAACGCGAGCAGCACCGCTTCGCGGCGATAGGTTTCGAGCAAGCGATTGGATTCGAGCTTGAGATCGACCGTCATCGTGCCGGCTGGTCCGTCCGCCGCGATGCGCGCGGCGATCGGCGCGAAATCGGTGACACCGCGCAGCGACAACAGCGCTGTCCACACGCCGCCGCGCTGGATCAGCAGCGCGCCGAGCTTCGCGCCGATCGGTGTCTTCTCGACCGTGGCACGGTCGAGCGGCGGTTGCGTCTTGGCACTGGCGGCATCCGCGATGAAGGGATCAAAGGTATCGGGCAGGAAGGGCGTGTCCTGCAGCGCTTGGGTCATGCGCGCCCGCAACTCGTCGGGGGCCGGCAGTGCGCTCAGACGCGCCTGTTGCGTCGCGATGCTGGGCAGATACTGGTTCGGCGCGTCATAGCCCGCGAGCAAGCCCTGGCTGCGCAGCATGTCGAGCAGCGACGCCAGTTTTTCGCTGTTCGCGAGCGCCTGTTGCGCGTCCGGCGCGGAGGTCATCAGCAGATAGCGGACATCGGGCGCGGCGAGATCGGCGCGCAGGGTTTGGTCGAGTTTTTGATCGGACGCCGGGATCGGGCTGAGGCTGGTGAGATCGTCTTGCCAGAAGCTGCTGCGGTGAAAGACGAGCGCCAGGATCGCGGCGAGAAGGACCAGCGCGAGGAGCCAGCGCAGCTTGCGCGCGAAACCCACGGCTTTGAGCAACATCGGCGCGAGAATGGCAGATTGCGTCGTACCGAAGCCGGGCGCGAGCAGGCTCGGCAACACCCAGCGCGTTACGACGACGGCGGTGATGAGGCCGGTGATCGAGAAGAGCCCGAGCTGCGCGAAGCCGGTGAAGCTGGAGAACAGCATGGCGCTGAAGCCGCAGATCGAAACCAGCACGCCGAGTTGCAGCATTGGCCAGATGCGCGGCAGCGTCGCATGTGCCGAACTGCCGGGCGCGGTCTGGGTGAAGAGGTAGATCGCGTAGTCGACTGCCTCGCCGATCAAGGTCACCCCGAAACCGAGGGTGATGCCGTGCACGAAGCCGAAGCCGAGGCCGACCGCGGCAATGCCGACGAGTGCGCCGCTCGCCACCGGCACGAAAGCGAGCACAAGGATGCGCGGCGAGCGATAGGTGAGGAGCAGGATGCCGGCGACGAGCACGGTCGCGATCAGCGACAGGCGCGAGATGTCTTCTTTCATCTCGTTTTTCGTATGAACCGCGAAGACCCCCGGCCCCGACAGCAAGAGCCGCGCTCCGGCGGCGTCGGGCACGGCGTTTTGCGCGGCGGCGAAGGTCGTCTCGATTTTCGCCAGCACCGTCTCTTCGTTCGCGATGTCAAAACCGGGCACGCGCGTCTGTGCCAACAGCAACGCACGCTTGCCGTCGGGCGAGAACCAGACGCCGTCGCGGTTGGTCGGCTGTTTCTGCGTGCTGAGGCCGTTGAGCAAGGTCAGGATCTCGTCCGTCGGATCGGCCGGCAAAGTCTCTTTGACGAGGCCGCCCATATTCGAACTCAGCAGGGCCAGATCGTTCTCGAGCGCCTTATGCAAACCATCCGCGGTGAAGCGTGCCGGCGTGACCGTCGGGCTCAGCGCATAGCGGTAGCGCCAGAAGAGATCGCGCATCGCGGTGAAATCATTCGCAGCCGCGTCGCCATTATTGACCGCGCCGAAATCGCCGGTGTCGGTTCGCAGCCGCTTGCCGAATTCCTTGCTCAATGCCGCGAGGGCGGGCGTCGGCGCGTTTTCGATAGCGATCAGCAAGATGCGCGAGGCGGCGCCGTTCTGCATCTGATCGACGAGGATCTGCTGCGCCGGGGATGGCGAGCGCGGCAGGAAGGCCGACATATCGGCTGAGAAGCGCGTCTGCGTAATGACGACGATGGCCGCGATAATCCCGACGAGCCACAACAGGACCGGCAGGCGCTTGGCGCTCACCGGCCATCCTCGGTGATCCGCATATCGGTGTGATCGCCATTTGGCTCCGCCGTCTCGATCCGGTCGATCACGTCGTTGCTGCCGACAATCGCGATCGATAGAACCACCGCCTGCATGGCCGGATCGCGCGGCACGAGCACCAGTTGCCAGCCGCTCGCATCGCCTTGCAGATCGGTTTGATAAATCCGCTGCAGCGACGCGATGTCGCCGGTCAGGGTCGCGCGAATGCCTTCGATGAAAGCGCCGATCTGCGGGTAGCCTGAAAGGCTTAGCGTCTGCGTGTGGCCCTCGCGCTGGACGGTCAGCGTATCGCCGTCGATCACCATGTCCTCAGGGGTCGGCTCGCTGGTTTTCTTCTCCAGCCGGTTGGGCGCGGCGAAGATCAGGGTGCCTTTGGCGACGAGCGGCGCTTTAAGGAAATGCACAGAGCGGCGCTCGACGAATTGCGCGCTGGCGCTTTTGACGCTCGCGAAATGCGCCATGAGATGCGCGAGATCGAAGGGCGCGACCGCTTGGGCGCTGGCCGCGGGAATGTGCGACGCAAAGGCGACGGCGAGGATCAGCAGCAAGGTGGCCGCGCGGCGCAAGCTCATTGCCAGAACTCGTAGAAATTGAACCAATTATATGGCGCCAGCCGGCAAAAATGCTCCAGTCGCGCGACATACTGGCGAAGCGCGGCCTCGACCGCGGCGCTCCGCTCGGCGCGCTCGGTGGCGCGAAAATCCGCCAGCGGCTCGAAATAGACTTCGTAGCGATTGCCGCCGCGATAGAGGCCGATCATCAAGATGACGCGGCGTTTCAGCAGGCTGGCGAGGCGGAACGGGCCAAGCGGAAAACGCGCCGGCTTGCCGAGGAAATCGACGGTCAGATGCTCTTCCTCGCCGATCGACAACCCGCGATCGGCGAGGACGCCGATCGCATGGCCTTGATCCAGCCGCTGCTCCACCGCGAGCATCGAGTCGGGCTGCCCCAAAGCGATCACCTCGAGCGTCAGCGCGGGGTTGATCGCGGCGAGCGCCGAATTGATCTTGCGCGCGTTCTCCTCGTACATCAGCAGGCTGAGCTTCAGTCCCGGCTGCCGGTGGCCGAGCGCGCGCGGAATCTCGAAGCTGCCGATATGGGCGCCGAAGAGGAAGCAACCATTGCCGTCGAGCATCGAGCGTGCGACGTCTTCGCCCTCCAGCGCGACGTCGAGCAATTCGAGCTGATCGTTCAGCAGATAAACGCGGTCGAGAATACAGGCGCCGAAGGTTTGGTAATGTCGCAACCGGTCGACGAAATGCGGCTTACGCCCGAGCGCGCGCTCGAGATAATTCTCGGAGGCGCGGCGCGAACTGCTCGAGAAGATCAGGAAATAAAGCGAGATGGGATAGAGGAGAAGCCGCGTCAGTGGCCGGCCGAGATGCAGCGCGATCCAGACGATCGACCGGATCGCGATGCGAGCGCCGCGCTCCTGGCGACGCGACCATCTCTCGGCCTCGGCGTCGCTCATTTTGCCGGGTCGCCGATGCGAAGGACTCCGCTCACGGCGATCTCGCCGGACGCAGCAAGCAAGCACGAGAAACGCGTGTCGGAGGCTTTACTGTCCCACTCGATGCGTAGCGCATCGCCGGGCCGCACCGGGCGCAGGAATTTGGCGCTCTGGATCGAGATGCTCGGCGTAGCGGCGCCGCGCGAGATCGCCCGCACGATCGCATCCAGCAACAGCGCGCCGGGCAGGATCGGATTGCCGGGAAAATGACCGGGGGCGGTCGGGTGGTCCGCGGCGAAGATAAGATCGGCGCTCTGCGGCAAAGCGGCCTCTTACGAAAACCGGCGCGGCGGCAGTTGCGCCGCGCGCAACGCGGCTTCGCGCGTGAGCTTGCCCACGGCATTGCGCGGCAGCGCGTCGAGCAGGCGCAGCGGCCGCGGCAGAAAAACGGGATCGATCCGCGCGCGCAGCGCCGTCATGATTGCATCGGCCGTGAGGGTCGGCGCGACGACCAGCGCAATCAGCCGCGCGGTTCCGTCATGGTCATCGGGCATGACGAACACGCCATCGTCGACGCCGTCGATCGCGTTGAGATGATGATTGAGGTGCGCGAGCGAGGTGCGCTTGCCGCCGATATTGACGAGATCGGCATTGCGGCCATGCAGGCGGAATTGCCGCTCGCCGGTCATTTCGATGACATCGCCGAGCGCGATCTCGCCGACGATGGTCGGGCCGGATGCGTAAGTCTCGCTGCCTTCCTGCCGCAGGGCGATGCCGTCCATCGAGCGCCATTCATCGCGCTGAGCCGTGCGCCGCGTCGCCAATTGCCCAGCTTCAGAGCAGCCGTAAATCTCGACGAGCCGTGTCGCGAAAGCACGCTCGGCGCCGATGGCAAGATCGCGCGCCAGCGGCGCGGTCGCGCTGACGATGAGGTCGAGCGGCGGCAGCGCGACGCCATCGGCCAGCAGCGCGCGCAGATGTACCGGGCTCGTCACCAGGACACGCGGACGCGGCGCTGTTGCGATCGCGGCGGCGATATCGGCCGGATAGAACGGCCGTCCGTGATGCAGCGCCAAGCCGTGCTGCAACGGCAGCATCACCGTCGACTCAAAGCCATAGCTGTGTTGTTGCGGCACCGTGGCGATGACGGCCGCGCCGGTCAGATCGCCGATCTCGAGCGCGCGTCCCGCGGCGATCGCGCTTTTGACGAGGGAGCCCCAGTCCTTGGCGTGCGGCACGGGACGGCCAGTCGACCCCGAGGTGAAGAGGACGATCGCCGGCTGCTCGGCCGGAACAAGCGGCATCTCGATCGCATCGCTGTTTCCGCCCAACGTGCCGGGATAGGCGAGGCTTGGCATACCGGCATCCGGCGCCGCGCGATCGTGGAGAGCGACAGCATCCGGAAAATCTTCGCGCAGACCCGCGAGCACCGCGGCGTTGTCGCTGGGTGGCAGCAAGGTGATCTGGCGGCGCAGCAGTGCGGCCGCGAAGCCGACGGCGAAGCGATAGCGGTCGGCGCAGAGATTGACGACATGCGCGGTCTCGGGCAGCAGCCGAGCGAGCGCCGCGGCTTCGCGCAGAAACGTGCCGACAGTCACCGGCCCATCGGCGCCGATCGCAATGCACGTGTCGGGCTGGCGATGCCGGGTCAGCGGATAGGCGGTGGTCATCGGTGCGGGCGAGAGCCGATGGCCGCTCACGAAATATCCGCGTGGCCTACGTTGCGCTGTGTCGACTTCATGACGATGCGGCTGATATCGGACCAGCGATCGAGCGGGATGTCGCGAAAGCGAAAATAGCGATAGGTGCCTTCGAGCACGAACATCAGCACGATGAGCGGAAGGTTCAGCACATTGACGAAGAACGACCAGATTTCGAGCGGCGCGAAGACATAAAGGAGCAGCGAGGCGATGAGCTGCGCCGCGAAGAAGCAGCACCAGGCGAAGGTCACGCGGCGCGTGTGACGAAGCATCGCCGGCGGCATCGGGCCGCGAACCGCGACCACGACACGGGTCAGCAGCGCCTCGCGCCCGGGCAACAGCGTGCAGCCGAAGCCGATCAGCAGGCTCAAATAGGTAAGGGCATGCGGCACGCCGGGCATGGCGGTGAGGCTGTAGCCGGCGCGCTCGGCATAGGCGGTGCCGAAAACGACGAGCACCGCGAGCGGCGCCAGCCAGCGCAGCCGGCCCGGCTCGCGCCAGACCGCGAAAGCCGCGACCGCCAGCAATTGGAGAACCGGGATAAGGATGATGAGCCCGGTCCAGCTCGACGTGGCGATGGCGTAATGGATCGCGAGCGGCGCCACCGCGATCAGGACGACGCAGGCGATTTGCTTGGCCAGGACGGCCGCTGACGCCATTAGTCGGTCCGCTGTTGCTGGATGTAGCCGCTCAGGCTCCGCAGCGAGGCGAAAATCTCGATATTGTTCTTGTCGTCGGCGCGCAGCTTCACGCCGAACGTCGTGGAGACGACCAAGGCGATCTCGAGAATATCGATCGAATCGAGCCCCAGCCCCTCGCCATAAAGCGGCGCGGTCGGATCAATCTCGCCCGACGCGATCTCGAGATTCAGCGTTTTCACGATCAACTCAGCCAGCTCCCCCTCAGGGGCTGTCTGATGGTGCGCAGTAGACATCGTCGCCTATTCAATTGCGGGTTTTCGGACCCCCAATCCCGGTCCGAATTGCAGTGTATCTGAGCAACTTACTACCCCATCCCATACCACGGAAGGGGCCAAGCAAGCATGGCCGGCGGAAACCGCTGGCGAACTGGACCGGGCGGCAGAGGATTGTGTAATGCTCCCGGATAAGGGGAACCAGCGGCCGTCGCCGGCCAAGGAGAGTTATGGTGCGCTGGGGTCTGGCTTTCATTGCCGCGTTTTTTCTGACAGCGGTATTTCCTCGATCGGGCGCCGAGGCGGCCACCAAGGTGGTGATGCTCTACAACGCGACCAGCGCCTATTCGGCCAGCTATGTCGCCAAGGAAGAGGGGTATTTCGACAAGCACGGACTCGATTTCGAATTTTCGCTGACCACCAACACGACCATGACGCCGGCGGCGCTGATGTCGGGAACCGTGCAGCTGGGCGGCATTACCCCGCCCATGATCCTGCAGGCGAACGAGCAGGGGCTCGATCTCGTCGTGGTCGCCGGCGGGACGGCGGCGCCCGATCCTGCCGGGACGAGCGGGATGCTCGCGCGCACCGGCAGCGGCATCAAAGCCGCGCCCGATCTGGTCGGGCGCAAGATCGGCGTGCCGGGGCTGGGCGGCACGTTCGATATCCTCGCCAAGAAATGGGTGCAGTCGAAGGGCGTCGATTTCCG
>DASZLU010000006.1:0-201899 GCA_035552195.1 Allostellaceae bacterium
GCCGATATCGCAGATATCGAGCGAGGCCGAGGAGAGTTGCTGGACCATGTTTCCGGCCGACGGCACGTAGATGATCTGCAGATCGATGCCAGCGTCGGAGAAGAACTTCTGGTGCAGACCGATGTAATAGGGCCACTCGACCGCGTTCGCCGCGCCCAGCAGCCCCATCTGGATCGTATCCGCCGCCTTGGCCGGCGCCGCATAAGCAAGTGCACAAGCGAGCGCCGCGCCGATCGCGTGTTTCATCTTCATAATATCCTCCCTCTTCCACATTGCGCCGGCCTTTTCGCTCGGCGCCGTTACTTATTCGGCCGCTTCGGCCGTCTCTGACTCGTCCGGTGCGGCCGCGCCGCTGAGCTGGCCGAGCTTCATGCCTGAGAGATCGGGCAGGCCAAACAGGAAAATATCGGTCGCGGCGCCTGCCTTGATCATCGTGCGCTCGCCCTTCTTGAGATAGACCGTCGACATGGCGTGATAATCATTATCGCCCGCCGTGCCGGCGCCCGAGATCACGTAATAGACGCCGCGTCCCTTGGCGTAATAGCTCGACCCGGCATCGAGACGCAGAAAGCGCGCCTCGGTCTTGCGCTCGGTGAACATGCCGAGAAACTTTTCCTCGACACCGCTGGAAGCTTCGACGGCCGTCCAGGCGTAATTTTTCGGGTCCATCATGATCGGCGCAGGATAGCGGCCCTTGGGATAGAGCATCGGCCGCTTGTTGATGTGCTCCCAGATCGCCTGGAAGCCGTCCGTGTTCTTCCTGCCCGGCACGCCTTCGCGGCGGCGGAAGACGCCGTCGGTGAAGCTGCCCTCGGTTTCGAGCGCATCCATCGCTGCTTTCACCTCGTTGCGCGAGGGATAGCCGCTACCGCTGGCGCCGCCGCATTGGAGCACGATCGCGAGCGATTCGTGATGCTGGGTCTGCGGGCCATAATGAACGCCCTCGGGGAAATAGCCGACCATGCCGGCGCTGAGCGTCCCGTCGCGCCCGAAGCTCAGCTCGCCGTCGAGGACGAACCGGACCTGTTCGAAATTATGCCGGTGGCGCGGCGAGTAGAAATCGGCGGAGGAGCGGCCGACCGACAGCTTGAAATTATCGACGCTGCCTTCCTCGCCTTCCGCGAGGTTGCGGAAATGGAACGTCCCGCCGCGATATTCGAGCCCACGACGCCATTCGAGTGCATCACCGTGTACGATCTTCATCGCTTCCTCCTGCTCGTAAAAAATGAACCACAGAGGCACAGAGGACACGGAGAAGTTTTTATCTCGCGAAGCGCGAAACTCTTGTTCTCCGTGCTCTCCGTGACTCCGTGGTGAATATTACGACTACCGCTTCGCCAGCTCGCGTGCCTTGTCGAGGCTCGCGTAAGAGCGGCCGGCGCTGGTCATTAGATAGCGGAAACCCTCGCCGAGGATACGCTCGGCGTTCTTGCCATCGACATGCGGGTGACCGACCGGCACGTTGTGCTTCTTGCAGGTCGCGACGACGCGCGCCATGTGCTCCAAGACGACCGGATGCTCGTATTGGCGCGGGAATCCGAGTTCCTGGCTGAGATCGCCCTCGCCTATCAGGATGAAACCGATGCCCGGCACTTTCGTGAGCATGGCATCGAGATTCTCGACCGCCTGGACGCCTTCGATCATCAGACCGACGAGGATCTCGCCGTTCGGATCGAGCGGCCACACATCGGCCTTCTTGTAGTATTCCTGATTGCCAATGCCCCAATAGCGCGCCGCTGTGCCGGGGGAGTCGCCGCGGATGCCGGCTGGCTCGTAACGGGCCGCCGTCTTGAGGCGGGGATAGCGACAAGCGGCAACGGCGTTGTAGGCCTGCTCGACCGTGTCGACATGCGGCCAGATGATGCCGTAGGCACCGATATCGAGCGCCTGCTTGGCGAGGAATTGATTCATTTCATTGCCGTTCGCCGGAATACGGACGAGCGGCGTGACGTTCGGCGCGACCGAGCCCTTGTCCGCGATCTGCTTGCGGTTGAGCATGTATTGGAGGCAATCGCGCAGGGCGCGGATATCCCAAATATTGTGCTCCATCTCGAAGATGATGCTGTCGTATTTCGCCTGGCTCGCCGCCACCGCCGCTTCGACATCGGGCGTGCAGAACGCGCCCATGGCGGTCTTGCCCTCTTCGAAACACTTGATCATGCCGTTCAGGCGCGGAATGTCGGCCATCGTTGTCCCTCCCAAGATTTGAAACCTGGTGGCATCGTAGCAGAGTGGCGCGGCCCACTCAAAATGGGATGAATTCTGTCGGTTTGTTTGCGCGTCGCTCCGCCGAGACGCGTGCCAAGGTTTGACAAGAACCGGCGCGCTTCATAGCATCGCGACAAAATTCGGGAGGTAGTTATGATCATCGATTGTCACGGCCATTACACGACGGCGCCGAAAGAGCTTCAGGCCTTCCGCGACGAACAGATCAAGGGCAATGACACGCCCGCCCCGCTCAAGATCAGCGACGACCAGATCCGCGAGACGATCCAGAACGGCCAGCTCAAGATGCAGCAGGACCGCGGCAGCGACCTCACGATCTTCTCGCCGCGCGCCGCCGGCATGGGCCATCACATTGGCGGCGCCAAGACCAGCGAAGTCTGGACCGACGCCTGCAACACGCTCATCCACCGCGTCGTGAAACTCTTCCCCAAGAACTTCATCGGCGTCGCGCAACTGCCGCAGACCCCGGGCGTCGCGCCGGCGAATTGCATTCCCGAGCTCGAGCGTTGCGTGAAGGAATACGGCTTCATCGGCTGTAACCTCAATCCCGACCCGTCCGGCGGCAAGTGGAACGACCCGCCGATGACCGACAAGAAGTGGTGGTATCCTTTCTACGAGAAGATGGTCGAGCTCGACGTGCCCGCCATGGTGCATGTCAGCATGTCGTGCAACCCGAACTTCCACACCACGGGCGCGCATTACATCAACGGAGATACGACCGCCTTCATGCAATTCATTATGTCGGACATCTTCAAGGATTTCCCGACCTTGAAGTTCATAATTCCGCATGGCGGCGGCGCGGTGCCTTATCATTGGGGCCGTTATCGCGGTCTGGCGCAAGATGCGAAGCGCCCGCCTTTCGAGGAGCTGGTGCTGAAGAACGTATTCTTCGACACCTGCGTCTATCACCAGCCCGGCATCGACCTGCTGATGAAGGTCATTCCGACCGACAACATCCTGTTCGCGTCGGAAATGATCGGCGCGGTGCGCGGTATCGATCCGAACACCGGTCACCACTACGACGACACCAAGCGCTATGTCGACGCCGCACAGATCTCAGCCGCCGATAAGCAAAAGATCTTCGAGGGTAACGTGAAGAAGGTCTTCCCACGCTTCGAGAAGTCGTACGCGGCGAACAACTGAGCACGCCGGGCCGGAGGAGGAGCGAGATATGTCCACCACCGGCCCGCTGCCTCTTCCCGAAATCGCGCTCGAGAACGATTACGTTCGCGTCAGCCGTGACAAGACGCCCTTTGCGGGCGTCGCCACGGATCGCGTAATCGTGGCCATGGCGCCGCTTTCCTTTACGGCAGGCGACGCGCTGCAAAGCCTCGAGCGCGGCGAGTTCTTCGTCTTCGGGCCTGGCGATACTTATCAGCTGCCAGCGAACGCGTCCTTCTTCGAGGTTGCGATCAAGCCCGATCACCCGCCGGTCAAGGAGCCGCCGGAGATCATCCCGCCGGCCAAGAACACCCTGCTCTATGAGGGCGAGCGCTTCTTCATCTATGAGGAATCGCTCAATGTCGGCGATGTGCGTCCGCGTCACAGCCATTGCCAGCGCGTCGAGATCCGCCTCAACAACGGGCCAATGCTCGAGCAGACCTTCGATGCGCCGCGGCCGCCGATGCAGCCCGGCATCGTCAATTGGCGCGAGCCCGTCATTCATACCGTGCGCAATGTCGGCGACATGCCGTTGCGCAATCTGATCGTCGAGTTTAAGCCGGGTCGGAAATGATCCGCCGCGCGTTGCTCGCCGCCAGCGCCTTAGGCGCAGGCGGCGCCGGACGATCCGGCGAGCCCGATCGCACTCGACAACGAATATGTCCATGTCGCGCGACAGCACACCGTATAGCGCGGCAACCACGCCGGGCCGCGAGGATCGCGTCGTCTCGCCTATGGCGCGGTCGAGGTCCTATCCGGCAATAAACGCCGCCTTCTGCACAAGGGACAGGGCGCGGTGTTCCAGAATGGTGCCAGCTACACCGTCACCGGCCCACATTATTTCGAGGTCGCGATCAAGCCGGAACATCCGCCGGTCAAATCGCCGACGGAGATGATCGCGGCGTCGAAGAACAAGCCGCTTTATGATCGGCCGCGCTTCTATGAGGAGCGCTTGGCTCCGGGCGACACGCGCCCGCGACACAGCCATAGTCAGCGCGTCGAAATCCGGCTCAATATCGGACCGCTGCTCGATCAGTTTCTCGATCCGCCGGCGATGCCGATCCTGCCGAGCATCGTCAATTTTCCGCAGGCCGGCATTCACACCACCAAAAACATCGGCGATATGGCACTGCGCAACCTGATCGTCGAGTTCAAGCCCGAACCCAAATAACCGCGCCTACGGGTAGATCAGGCTCTTCGGATCGGGATTGCCCTTGATCAGGCCCTGCTCGCGCGAGACCTGGACCCAGAAGCTCAGCGCGTCCGGGCTGATGCGGACGTAGAAATCCTTCGGCACCTCGACGACCGCCGTGACCGCCGGCGGCAGCTTGGTGTAGGTCGCAAGGCTCGCGCGCACCGACTTATCGTTGGCCGGGTCCTTGGACGTCAGCGTCATGCCGATGTCGAGATTGTGCTTCGCCAGGATTTCCTGATCCTTGGCGACGAAGAGCCCGACCCAAGACGCAACCGCCGTGTACATAAAATCGATCTTGGTCGCGGCCTGCGCCGGCAGTACCGCCAATGCGTACAAGATCGCCGCCGTGATGAGCCCACGAAGCATTGAATTTCTCCCCCTCGTCGCCACGCACTTTACGCCGTGGTACTTTATGGCCGTTGCGGGCATTATAGGGGCAGATGCCTTCGCGAAGGAGAGCACCATGACATTCAAGACCATTCTGGCCGCGGCAAGCGGCGGCAGTGCCAGCGACGGCACGATCGAGCTCGCCTGCCGGTTCGCCCGCCGCTTTGGCGCCCATCTCGAGGCCTTCCACGCCAAGCCCGATCCGCGCGATCTCTTTGCCTATTCGACCGACGCGTTCGGCAACTCGATGTCGGGCGATTTCGTCGACCGGTTCGTGAAGGATTCCGAAAGCATCGCCGCAAAGACCAAAGCCTCTTTCGAGGCGATCATCGCCAAGCATCACATCGGCATCAGCGCGGCGCCATCGCTCGGCCTATCCGAAAAGGTCACTCCGGCCTGCTGGCGCGAAGAAGTCGGCTACGCCGCGACGGTGGTGGCGCGCCGCGCCCGGTTCTTCGATCTCGTGGTTTTGGGCCGCTCGGAGCGGGTCGTCGATCAACCGCATACCGACGTGGTCGAGCAGACGCTGATCAATTCCGGCCGCCCGGTGCTGGTCGCGCCGGCGCAACCCACCGCCGATATCGGCGACCATGTCGCCGTCGGCTGGAACGGTTCCGCCGCTGCAACCCGCGCGCTGACCGCGTCCCTACCCTTCCTCGCCAGCGCCGGCAGCGTCTCGATCCTCACGGTCGGCGACCGCCATCAAGGCAGCGCCGCGGCGCTGGTCGAATATCTCGGCTGGTACAGCGTCGCCGCCAAGCACCGCCATGTGCCAGCGGTCGAGCACGCCGGCGTGGGCCAGCAATTGCTGACGGCCGCGCGTGAGGAAGGCGCCAATCTGCTGGTGATGGGCGGCTATGGCCACGTGCCGTGGCGCGAATTCCTCTTCGGCGGCGCGACGCGCGACATCGTCGGCACCAGCCTGATGCCGGTGCTGCTGACGCACTAAGCGAAGCGGCGTGGACTAAGCCGCGGCTTCCTGGGTGACGATGATGCGCTCGGGCGGCAGATAGACGCGGATCACGGTGCCGATATTCTTGGCACTGCTGATCTCGAGCCGGCCGCCATGAAGCTCGACGAGGCGGTGGGCGATCGGCAGGCCGAGACCCGTGCCCTCGAATTTCTTAGTCAGCGTGTTCTCGACCTGGCGGAAAGGCTCGAGCGCAATCTCGATTTCGTCTTCGGTCATGCCGATACCGGCATCGGAGATAACCAGCGCGAGGCCGCCGTCGCGTGGCCGTTCGACACCGATCGTGACTTCGCCGCCTTCGGGCGTGAATTTCACGGCGTTCGACAGCAAGTTGATGAGAACTTGCCGCATCGCCACCGCATCGGCATGGACCGGCGGCAGCGCCTTGGGCAATTCGACATTCAGCGAGACCTTGTTCTTGAGCGCCTGTGCCGCGACGGCGGTGAGGCTCCCCTGCACCGTCTCGTGCAGATCGATCGGCTCTTCTTTCAAGCTGAGCTTGCCGGCCTGAATCTTCGAGATGTCGAGCACGTTGTTGATCAGCGCGAGAAGATGCTCGCCGGCGCTGTAGATGTCGTGAGCGTATTCGATATAGCGGGGCACGCCAACCGCGCCCATCGTCTGCTCTTTGATGAGTTGCGAGAAGCCAATGATGGCGTTGAGCGGCGTGCGCAGCTCATGGCTCATATTGGCGAGGAATTGCGATTTCGCCTCGTTCGCGGCCTCGGCGCGCTCTTTGCTATGCTTCAGCTCGAAATTGATCTGGCGCAGCCGGATGCGTTCTTCGGCAAGACGCGCGTTCGCCGCTTGCAGCAGCACGCGTTCGTCGGCGAGCTGAATTTCGCGCTCGGCGCGGCTGCCGACCTCGCGCAACAGGATCACCGAAAGACCGGCGAGCACCAGCGTGCCGACCGCCGCCAAGATCATCAGGATAAGCGCCTGATGTTGTTCGGGCGCAAAGGCGGCGGTGAGATCGAGACTGGTATCGACGATCACCGAATAGGCTTCCGGTCGGTAAAAGGCGTGAAGCCGGTTCTCGTCGCCGGACACCGCGCC
This sequence comes from Allostellaceae bacterium, assembly GCA_035552195.1. Lineage (GTDB taxonomy): Bacteria > Pseudomonadota > Alphaproteobacteria > ATCC43930 > CGMCC-115725 > CAIKMD01. The sequence continues at coordinate 6,996 of DASZLU010000006.1, forward strand.
GCGATAGGTGCCTTGCGCGCCGGGCGCGATATCGGTGGGGCGGAAGGCGGTTTCGACCGGCTTGCCGATCATCGTCGTGCCGGTCGGGTCGGCACTGTCGAAACCGGCAAGCGCGACGCCGTCGAGACCTGTCAGCAGCACCTTGCCGCCCTCGCTGAGCGCGATCGATTCGTGCAGATTGGTCAGCCGGCTCGGCGGAATGCAGAAGATCAGCGCGCCGATGAGATGCCCGTCTGCCGCGGAAACCCGGCGCGCCAACGTCACCTCGAATTGGTTCCCCGCGCCGACCAGGGCATGCCCGATGTTCAGCGCTTCGCTCGTGCGGCTCGAGGCCACCTGAAATTCAGGCCGGGCGCTGAGATCGATCGGCTGCGGATGCGCGTCGCCATTGAAACTGACCAGCTTGCCGTTGGCGTCGAGCAGAATGACCTGGATCGTCGTGCGGTCGATGATCGGCAGATCGCGCGACCAGCTATAGAGATCGGCATTGGCGTTCGACGCGCGCATGCGCGACGCGATGATGTTGCCGGCCGTGGCGACGTCGTCGAAGGTGTGAGAGAGTTCGGCGCCGAACGTGCCCGCGAGGCTCGACACATCGTGGCGCGCGCTTTCGATCAGCGCCTGACGCGAACTCATGATCGAGCCGGCAACCACCGCCCACATCGTCAAAATGACCGAGACCAAGGCGAGCAGGATGCCGAACTTCAACGTTCTGGTTCGGCCGCGCGGATTGTCCTGTGTTTTAGCGGTCATGAAGGCATTACACTCTGCCACGGCTCATACCATGACCAAGGTTAAGACTTTGTTTTGCCAGCATTCGGCGGCGCGAATCGATATTCCCTCGCGAATGCACCGCCTGCGTCAGAAAACCGCAACGCCATTAATGCCCGTAAACGATTTTTTTGTGCAATGCGGTGTCTAATCGTTCTTGGCCGTGGGAACGAATGACGATTTGGTCGGTTCTTGGGGCATTGGAGGGAAGAAAGATGACCGCTCTTTTGAAGAGCATCGAAGCGTTCTGTGCGCGTCTCAATGCAGGTCTGGCCGCGGTTGCGGTCGTGCTGACCATCCTCGTCGCAGCCCAACTGACGGTGCGCATGCCCGACCTGTTCCAGCAGGCTGTCGATGCCGAAAGCGCGAACCTCGCGGCCAACTCGGCGGCCGTGTTGCCGAACGGCAGCTACTAAGACCTCGCGATCGAGACCGGGCCGATCCGACCCTGGTTCGGTCTCTCCCGAGACCCCCAACATCCCCCTCCGACCGCAAACGCGCCTGCCGCGCGTGTTACCGGATAGAGCTTCGGAAAATTTCGATTAAGGCTTGGTCAGTTCGACCAGCGCGACCGGCTTGGCAATCGCCAATTCGCGCATGCCGTGCTGCGTGATGATGCCTTCGCTCTTGAGCTGGCTCATCGCGCGGCTAACGGTCTCCATCGTGAGACCGAGATAATCGCCGATATCCGTCCGCGTCATCGGCAGGCTGACACGCCCGTCACCGCGGCGCTCGGACAAATTCAGCAGAAAAGTCGCGATACGCTCCATGGCGGTCATATGACCGAGCACCAGCATACGCTCGCGCGCGACGGCGAGGCCGGCGCGCATGATCTCAACCAGGCTTTGACCGACACGCGGCTCTTCGGCGATCAATGCGTCGACTTTGCGCCGGGAATAACGGATGACGGTGGTTTCGGTGATCGCCTCGGCCGAGAAGGCATAATGCTCGCTCGCGTCGAGGCCGATGAAATCGCCCACCAGAAAAAATTCGCCGATATGGCGCCGGCCATCGGCCAGCACCCGGCAACCCCGCGCGGCGCCCTTCAGAACCTTGAAATAGAACTCGGCCGCGTCGCCCGGGCGAAACAACGGCTCGTCCCGGCGCAAGGTGATGACGGCACCCAGCCCATCCAAAACGGCAAGCCCGTCCGGCAAAGCCGGCTGGGCCGGCATGGAACGCGTTGTCGGGCGGTAGGAAACGGCGAAGGCAGCCGGCATAACCAAAAACCCCTAAAACCCCTAAAACCGGGAGACGGTCAGCTACAGACTGAACCCCTTGGAGCAGGGGGAAAATTCGCAATTCTGCGTAGATGGAACCCCGTAAACCCTTGGCGGGTTAGGCGCGTCGATAAGGTTTATCGACTTATCGGCTTGTTTTTTCCGGCCAATTCGCCCAGATTCCCTGCCGTAGGGAATTTCTTTAAATGGAAGAAAACAAGGCACGCGTTTACATCATCGACGACGACGATGCCGTTCGCGATTCGTTGAGCATCCAGCTCGAATCGACCGGGTACGAAGTCGCCAGTTTCCCCTCTGCCATCGGCTTCCTTGAAATCGCCGCCAGCCTGCAGCCGGGATGCGTCATCTCCGACGTTCAGATGCCGGATATGGATGGGATGGAACTGCAACAACGGCTCAATGAGTTGAAGCTCGACTTCCCGGTGGTCATCGTAACCGGCCATGCCGATGTCGCACTGGCGGTGCGGGCGATGAAGGCCGGCGCTGTCGATTTCATCGAGAAGCCGTTCGACGAGGACGCGATCCTCAACTCCGTGCGGCACGCGCAAACCCGCTTCGCCGCCCAGCGCGCCAGCGCCCAGGCAGGCGCAACCGCGCGCGAAAAGCTCTCCACCCTCACCCCGCGCGAGCGCGAGGTATTCGATGAGATGGTGCGCGGCAAGCAGAACAAGATGATCGCGTTCGATCTCGATATCTCGCCGCGCACGGTCGAAGTCCACCGCGCCCGCGTGCTGGAGAAGCTCGAGGCACGAAGCCTGTCGGAGCTCGTCCGCCTCGCGCTCGCCGCCGGCGTTCCGATCAGCTCGTAACTGCAGCCTTCATCGCCGCTCGCGCCGCGGCCAGCGCGGCTGCTTGGTCGCCCGACGCATCGACTTTCCGCCAATCCATGGCGCCGAGATCGACGCTGAGCTGTCGCGCCAGCACGTCGCGATCGGCATCCGATGAATCGCCGCGGCGCTTGGCGACGCGGTCGAGCAGCACCACGTCGGACGCGGTCAGCCAAAGCCCGGTAAACGGCACGCCGGCGCGCGCCGCCACCTCGGCAACGGCGGCGCGTTCGCCGGCATCGATGAACGTCGCATCGACGATCGCGCTATAGCCGGCCGCCAGCGCAGCGCCCGCTTGCTCGCGCATGGTGCGATAGACCTGAGCGCCGACTTCATGCGTATAGGCCGATGGCGGTAGCTTGGTTTCGGGGGCAACCCCCATCGTCGTCTTGCGCAACACGTCGCTGCGCAGATGCCGCGCGCCCGGCGCCGGCGCGAGATCGCCGGCGAGCCCGGCCGCCACGGTCGATTTGCCCGAGCCGCTCAAGCCGCCGATCGCGATGAGCCGCGGCTGGGCCGGCTCCAACAACCGCACCGCCAGATCGAGATAGGCCTTGGCCTGCTCGGCCGCATCTTTCTGCACCTTCAACGCCGCGACTGCGACCTTGGCGCGGATGCTGGCGCGCACCGACAGGAAGAGCGGTAGGGTGGCTAGCCCGGCGCCGTCTTCGCTGCGATCGAGATAGCGGTTGAAAAGGATATTGCCGACACCGCGTAAACCGCGATGCTCGAGATCCATCAGCAGAAAGGCGAAATCGAAGAGCGTGTCGATGCAGGCGATCTCGTCGCTGAACTCGATGCAATCGAACAGCGTCGGCCTGCCCTCGAAGAGACAGATGTTGCGCAGATGGAGATCGCCGTGACAGCGGCGGACCTTGCCTTGCCGCGGGCGCTCGTCGAGCAACGCCTTGTGCTTCGCGAGAGCGCCTTGCTCTGCCTCGCGCAACGCATCGACGGCGTCGCGATCGAGCGGTGGGCAGCCGGCACGCAAATTCATATCGTTGTCGGCGATCACCGCACCGATGCCGGCGCTGCCGCCGAAATCCGGCGTCGCCTCGGCACCGGCATGGAATTCGGCGATGATATCGGCGAGTTGCACCATGAGCGTCGGCGTGAGCTGCTTATCAGTCGCGAGGCGGTCAAAGAGCGCATCGTCGTCGAAGCGCTTCATTTCCAGCACTGCCTCGACCAACGCGCCCTGCCCGTCCCATTCGATGCCGCCGTCCGGCGCCCGCGTCAGCTTGCGAACGCCGCGATAAAGCGCGGGAGCGGTGCGGCGGTTTAGGGCGTACTCGGCCTGGCAAAGCCGCTCGCGCTCGGCCGGCGTCGAATAATCGAGAAAAGAGAGCTTCACTGCGCGCTTCATCTTGAAGACGCGGTCGCCGACGAGGAACACGATCGAGATATGCGTGTCGATGCGCTTCGGTGTCTCCTTCGGCAAGCCGAAGTTCGCGCCCCGCGACATGAATTCGATGGCTTGGGATTGGTCGTCGAATTGATCGTCTGCCATGACCTGTCGCGAGGATAACACCGTCAGGGCGCGATCAGTTCGCGCTTATGAAGTGTGGGGTCGTAGGTCAGGACGACGACGGGATCTGGCCGCTGCAGCCGGCGAAGGCGATCCGGATAGTCGAGCCGCCACAACATATCGCGGATGATATTGAGCCGCGCATGCTCCTTGTCGTCGGCGCGGACAATGGTCCACGGCGCGATCGCGTTGTGGGTACGCTCCAGCATGCGGTCGCGCGCCTTGCTGTAATCCTTCCAGAGCTTCGGCGCCTTGTTATCGATCGGGCTCAGCTTCCATTGCTTGAGCGGGTCTTTGCGGCGATCGGCGAGGCGCTGTTTTTGCTCGTGCTTGGTGATGTCGAGATAGTATTTCAGCACGGTAACGCCGGCACGACTCAGCATCGCCTCGAATTGCGGCACCGTCTCGAGGAATTCCTCGGTCTCGGCCTTGGTGCAAAATCCCATCACCCGCTCGACGCCGGCGCGGTTGTACCAGCTGCGATTGAACAGCACGATCTCGCCCGATACGGGCAGATAAGGCACGTAACGCTGGAAATACCACGAGCGCTCGTCGCGCGCGCTCGGGGGGCCCAGCGCGACGACGCGTGTTTCGCGCGGGCTCATGTGCTCGACGATGCGCTTGATCGCCCCGTCCTTGCCGGCCGTATCGCGGCCCTCGAGGATGACAAGCACGCGCTGCCGCTGCGCGATCACCTGCCGCTGCAGCTTCACCAGCTCGATCTGCAGTTGCAGCAAGACGTGCTCATAGGCCTTGTCGCTCAAAGGCGGCGGCGGCGGTGCGACCGGTGCTTTCGCCACGAGGGCGCCTACCCGAACACGGTGGTCAGCATCGCCTTGAACTCGGCGACGCTGGGACGATAGGGGCTGCGGCCGAGGAAATGGCTCTTGGCGCAATCCTGTGCCATGTCGTCGAAATCGCCCCCCTTGTAGCCGAGCGCGCGCATGGTCGGCGGAACACCGAGCCGGGCGTTCATCGCTTCGACAATATCGGCCGCGCTCTGGCCGGGCTTCGCGCCGAGGGCGTCGGCAACCGCCTGAACCTTCTCGGGTACGTGCTTTTCCATGCCGCGCAGCACGGTCGGCATCGCGATCGTCACCATGGCGCCGTGATGCAAGCCTTGATCGCCGGTCGCATTGGCGATCGCGTGCCCGGGCCCGAGCCCCATATGGATCGCCATACCGCCTTCGAGGGCGGCGACCATCATCATCTTGCGCGCTTCGCGATCGTTGCCGTCCTTCACCGCGCGATCGAGGAACGACGCGACGTGGCGGATGCCGTCGAGCGCCAACGCCTTCGCCGGCGGATTGTCCGCGGTCGTGAGGAATCCCTCGACGCAATGCGACAGCGCATCCATGCCGGTCGCCGCCGTCAAGCGCGGCGGCAGGCTGAGCGTCAGATCGGGATCGCAGATCGCGACACGCGGCACGATGTAGTGGCTGTTGAGGCCGGAGGCGCGGCTATGCCCATCGGGATGGATGCCGGCCCCGCGCGACGCTTCGCTGCCCGTGCCCGAGGTCGTCGGCAGCACGATCAGCGGGCCGACGGTATGCGTGATGGTGTCGGGCTTGCCCATGTAATTGGTGATCGGCCCGGGATGACCGGCGAGCACCGCGACCGCCTTCGCGCTGTCGATCACCGAGCCGCCGCCCAGCGCCACGACACCGTCGCATTTCTCGCGCCGGTAAACCTCGAACGCCTGGTTCACGCCGGCGACGGTCGGGTTCTCCGGCACCTGGTCGAAGATGACTACATCGTTCTTGCCCGCCAGCGTATCGGTCACGCGGCCGAGCACACCGCATGTCACGAGGCCCTGATCGGTCATGATCAAGGGCCTTGTGATGCCGCACGCTGCGAGTTCCATTGCCAGCATGCGCACCGCGCCGAAATCGAGATGCACGCGCGGGAATTGCTGCAGAAAACTCATCGCTACTCCTTACCGGTCATTTTTGGCCTCAAGGTACCGGCTTGGCGTCGATCAGGATGAAGGCCACGCGCGCAGGCTTCTCGGTGCGGTTGGCCCAGGCGTGGTTGGTGCCGCGCTGGATCAGCACATCGCCGGTCTTCATCAACTTTTCGCCTTCGTCCATCAGCGCGACGATCTCGCCCTCGATGACGATCGCGTAATCGATCGTGTCGGTCTTGTGGAAGCCGGCGTGGCGTGCCTGGCCGCCGGTGCGTTGATAACCCTGCCCTTCGGCTTCTTTGCCCCAGCCAGCCGCGTCCATCTTCGCGAAGCGCTGGCTGTCGGGCGGATATTCGACGACGCGGAACACCGTGCCGTTGGTCGGCGGCGGCAGGCGATAAGGATGATCGGTCGGATCCTTGTCGCCGGTGTTGTCGGCGGGCATGGCATCGGTCTGCCAGAGTTCGACCACCGCGGTGCCGGCGGCGCGCTTTCCCGCGGGCGTGCCGACATTGCCGTCCATGATGAAGACCGATTTCCCTTGCGCGTTGTGGCCGCTGACGATGCGCCGAATCTCCAATGCCATTCTGTTTATCCTCCCTTTGAACGCGGCGCAGAGTGCTTGACGATGCCCACCGCGTCAAGCAAGCTGCCCGCGCCACGAAGGAGCGAAGTCTCGGATTTTCTTGAGGTTTCGCCAAAGATAACGGGGAGGTCGGGGCGATGTTTCGGAGGCTGCTCGGGGTTGTCTGCACCCTCGCTTTATTGGCCGGGGGCGCTTCGGCGGCCGAGCTACAGAAGATAGCGGTCGGCTATGTGCCGGTCGCGGATTTCGCGCCGCTCTTCGTCGCCAAGGACAAAGGGATTTTCGAGAAGCACGGGCTCGATGTCACGCTGACGAAAATCCTGCTCGCTTCGAATGTGCCAGGCGCGCTGGTCGCCGGCAGTCTCGATATCGGCATGGGTACCCCGCCGATGTTGCTCGTCACCAATGAAAGCGGCCTCGATCTCCAGGCGATCGCGGCAGTATCGCGCCTCAAGAAGGACAATCCCTTCGTCAGCGTGATCGCGCGCAAGCAGGACAACATCACCGACGCCGAGCAGCTCAAGGACAAGAAGGTCGGCGTGCCCGGCTTCAACTCGACGATGGACATCACTTTCCGCAAATGGCTGATGGATCGCCACATCCCTTATGGCGACGGTCAGGGTCAGGTTCATCTGGTCGAGGCGATCTTCCCGCAGATGCATGATCTCCTCGCCGGCGGCCAACTCGATGCCGCCATCGTGCTCGAGCCCTTCCGCTCGCGCATCCTCGGCGACGGCACCGGCACCAATCTGCGCGATTTCTTCTCGGATCTCAGTCCCGACGCGGTCGCGGCGATCTGGATGGCGAAGCGCGACTGGATCGCGGCGCATCCCGATATCGTCAAGGCGTTCCGTGAAGGCCTGACCGAAGGCGTTGCCGATCTGCAGGCCAACCCCGATGAATTTCAATCGATCCAGACGAAATATCTCGGCTTCGCTTCAACCCCGCGGCCCGACTGGTCGCTGAAAGTGTCGCCTGACGATCTCACATTCTATATCGATGTCAGCAAGCAGGTTGGTCTCATCCATCAGCAACCGCAACTCGACAAGTTGATCGCGCCCTAAGGCTTAAATGAACACAGCGATGACCAACGCGTTGGAAACCCGCGCGCTCAATATGAGCTTCGGGGATCACCTCGTTCTCGACAACATCGATCTCTCGGTCGCGGATGGCGAGTTCCTATCGATCGTCGGTCCGTCCGGTTGCGGCAAGACCACGCTGCTGCGGCTGCTCGCCGGATTGACGCCTCCGACCTCAGGCGAAATCCGCGCCGAGGGCAAGCCGATCGCTGGACCGTCGCGCGAACGCGCCATCGTCTTCCAGGATTACAGCCGCTCGCTCCTGCCGTGGCGCAGCGTCTGGACGAACGTTGCGCTTGCCTTCGAGGGCCAGGGTATTTCCCGTGCGACCCGCAAGACCCGCGCCTATGCGCTGCTTGAGACGATGGGGCTGTCGAAGGTCGGCGAGTATTTCCCAGGCCAGCTCTCGGGCGGCATGCAGCAGCGCGTGCAGATCGCGCGCTGCCTGGCGCAACAGCCGCGCGTCATGCTGATGGACGAGCCGTTTGGCGCGCTCGACGCGATGACGCGCCAGACCTTACAGGACGAGATTTCGCGCCTCGCCAAAGAGCAGCGCATCACCGTGGTGTTCATCACCCACGACCTCGAGGAAGCGATCTATCTCGGCGACCGCGTCGTCGCGCTGGCGCCCAATCCGGGCCGCGTTGCAGAGACGATCGACGTCGACCTAGCAAGGCCGCGCAATCAGCTCACGACGCGCGAGGATCCGCTCTTCCTCTCCCACCGTCATCGCCTGTTCAAGCTCCTCGTCGAGCATTGAGATGGCGGCTTCGGCCCTGGGAGATTTGGGCCTGGGATATTTGGGTCTAGGATACTGGGCGGCTCGCCGCGATGGGCGCCCCGGCGGCCTTCTTGTCGGCCGGCACGTTGAAAGTCCACTCCGAGAAAATCTCGGGCGTGAACTCGTGCGTCCGCGCCTTCCACTTCGCCGTCACGACATCTTCATCGGCCGCGTATTCGAAAGCGCCCCCGACCGGACTCTTGAAGTACCAGAAGCAGGCAGAAGAGACGTAATGACGGCCGGGCCCGGCTTGAGTTTCCCAACCGCGCTTCACGATATACTGTCCGCCCCCGATCACCTCATGCACGTTGCGCACCTTGAACGCGATGTGATTGAAGTGGCGCCGACCATCCGGGGCATTGAGCAGGAAGAGATGATGGTGGTTGCCGGCGGGCGAGCCACGCAGGAAGACCGCGCGGCCGGCGTAACGGTCGGAGACGCGAAAGCCCAGCCGCTTCACGTAGAAACCCTCGACCGCTTTCATGTCGGGCACGCCGATGACCACGTGGCTGATCTCGCGCGGGATGGCGCGCTCGTAATAAGTGGTCGGCTTGTCGATGCGGCCCGGCGCGCCGGGGGCGTTGAAGCCGAGCGGCTTCTCCTTGACCTTGACGCGTTTGGTGAGACGGAAGGCAATGGCATTGCCGGCATCGTCGACAGTATGGAACGTACCGTTGCGCTCGGCTCGGATATCGCGATCGCGCGACAATTCTTTGCGGATAGCATCGAGCGAGCGCTTTGTGTCGACACCCCAGGTGATTTCGCGCAGGGTCGTGCCTGGCTCGTTGGCCGGCGGCAGATCGGGCGCATCGATCGGCTTGATGCGGAGCTCGGACTTATCGGCACAGCGATAGATGCCGTCGCCGACGCGCTTCACGCCCCAATCGTCGAGGAAGCGCGTGGCGGTGGCCATATCCTCGACGCCGAAAGTGACGACGTCGATGCCGGTGATCGTCATGCCGAACTCCTGAATTCTGTGTCGTAAACTTACTCGGCGGTCTCGCTATGACGCAACCGACTCCCAGCCCTGACGAATTGGTCGCGCGCGCCCGCGCCATGGTGCCGAGGCTGCGTCAGCGCGCCGCCGCGACCGAGACCGCGCGCCGCGTCAGCAAAGAAGCGGGGCAGGAATTCGCCGATGCCGGCTTCTTCCGCGTGCTGCAGCCGAGGCGTTTCGGCGGCTACGAGTCACCGTTTGGCACGCATATGCGCATTGCCACCGAACTCGGCCGCGGCTGTGCGTCCAGCGCCTGGGTGGCCAGCGTCGTCGCGGTCCATTCCTGGATCGTCGGCATGTTTCCGCTCGAAGCGCAGGAAGAAGTCTGGGGCAATAACCACGACACGCTTGTCGCGACATCGTTCCTGCCCGTCGGCGCGAAGGTCGAACGCCTCAACAACGGCATCGTGCTGACGGGGCGATGGAAATTTTCGAGCGGTCTCGATCTCACGCAATGGGCAATCCCGCTGATCGATTTGCCGCCGCGCGAGCCGGGCAGCAAGAGCGAGCTTGGCCTCGCGCTATTGCCGCTCAGCGACTGCAAGATCGAGGACGCGTGGTACACATCGGGTCTGTCGGGTACCGGCAGCAACGATTTCACCTGCGAGAGCCTGTTCGTGCCCGATCACCGCATCATCGCGGTGAGGCAACTCAAAGGCGGCGAGACGCCGGGCTCGGCGGCGAATCCCTCACCTTTCTATCGCATGCCGCTTTGGACCTTCTTTCCCTTCGCGCTGATCGGCGCCGGTCTCGGCGCTGCCAAAGGCGCGCTGGAGATGGTCGCCGACGGCCTCGCCGGCCGCAAATCCGTCGGTCAGGTGAAGATCGCCGAGCAGCAAAGCGTCCAGCTTCGCATCGCCCGCGCGACAGCGCAGGTCAACGCCGCCGAAGCGTTGCTGCTACAGGATCTCGGCGCCGTGAATCGCGACGCGGCTTCCGGGACGATCCCCGAATTGGAAACGCGGCTCCGCTATCGCCTTAATCTAAGCTACGCAATCGACCTCTGCGTGCAAGCGGTCGATACACTTTACCCGCTGCTCGGGGGGCGCGGCCTCATCGCCACCGATCCAGTGCAGCGGGCCTGGCGCGACGTGCACGCCGTGGCGCAACATATCGCCCTGAGCTGGGACGTAACGGCCGGGCTTTACGGTGCGGTCCGCCTCGGCTTCCCCTGCGCCGATCCGAAGATTTGAGAAAAACGGGAGACTCACATGGCCGGCAAATACGAGATGGTCGTCGAACAGGATATCGGCATCCCGATGCGCGACGGGGCGGTGCTGCGCGCGAATTTCTATCATCCGAAGGCCGAGGGAAAATACCCCGTGCTGATGAGCTTCGGTCCTTACGGCAAAGACGTGCCGCTGAAGGAATTCATGGCCGAAGCCTGGGACACGTTGGAGAAATTCTATCCCGAGATTCTCCGGGCCTCCTCGTGCAAACATCTGGTGTTCGAGACTGCCGATCCGGAATGCTTCGTGCCCGACGGCTATACCGTCATCAAGGTCGACAGCCGCGGCGCCGGCAAATCGGCAGGCAGGCTCTCACCGAACTCGCCGGAAGAATTCCGCGATTTCTACGACGCGATCGAATGGGCCGGCGTACAGCCTTGGTCGAACGGCAAGGTCGGGCTGCTCGGCATTTCTTATTATGCCGCAGGTCAGTGGAGCGTCGCGGCGATGAAGCCGCCGCATCTCGCCGCGCTGTTACCCTGGCAGGGCACCTACGATTTCTATCGCGACCGCACCCGCGCCGACGGCATCTATGCCGGCGGATTCTTGGGGCGCTGGTGGGAAAATTCGGTGCTGCGCAATCAGCACGGCAATCCGAAATCGCCCTATCACGATCTCTATACTGGTGGCCGTACCACCGGCACGGAAAGCCTCAGCGACGAGCAGCTTAAAGCGAACCGCGCCGATTATCTCGGCGATCTGCTGCGCCATCCACTGAACGACGCGTGGTATCAGTCCCGCACACCGGACGTGCGCAAGATCGATACGCCGACGCTCGTCGTCGCGAATTGGGGCGGGCTCGGTCTCCATCTGCGCGGCACGATCGGCGGCTGGGTCGACATCGCCTCGAAAGAAAAGTGGCTGAAGATCCAGGGCGGCTCTTACTTCCACACCTTCCTGCAGCCCCAAAACGTCGCGCTGCAGAAGCGCTTCTTCGACAAATATCTGAAGGGCATCGACAATGGCTGGGAGAAAGAGCCGCGTGTCGAAGTGCAGATCCGGGCGCCCGGCGATAAGATCAAGCGCCAGGCGGAGAGCACAGGCTGGCCGCTCGCCGAGGCACGCCACGTGAAATTCTATCTCGACGCCAATGCCAAGAGCATGGGCACCGCGGCGCCGGGTGCCGACGCGAAGGCGAGCTATCCGTCGCTGACGCAGGGCGTGAATTTCACCACGGCGCCGTTCGAGAAAGACACCGAGATCGTCGGGCCGGCGATGCTGAAGCTCTTCGTCTCATCGAGCACGGCGGACATGGATATTTTCGCGACGGTCTGCGCCTTCGATCCCGACGGCAGGGAGATGACCTTCATCGGCGCGCCCGAGCGCTTCTGTCCGGTGACGCAAGGCTGGCTGCGCGTGTCGCAACGCAAGACCGATCCGTCACGCTCGAACGACTATTTCCCCTATCATCCGCACGACGAGAAACAGCCGCTCAAGCCGAACGATGTCTACGAGGTCGAGGTCGAGATCTGGCCGCTCGGCCTTTATCTGCCGAAGGGCTCGACCCTGAAGCTGATCGTCGCCGGCACCGACTTCGTAAGGCCGGGCTCAACCCCGCCCTTCCAGGGCGTCGCGTGGTTCACCCATAACGACCCGACCGACCGACCGAAGGAAATCTACGACAGCACCAACACGATCCACACGGGCGGCCAGCGGCAGTCGTATCTGTTGTTGCCGGTGGTGTCGTAGGCTCTCGTCACGACCCCGGGCTGCAGGCCACGGATTTGCCGAGCTGGCCACGAGCCTGCCCGAATGAGATGAGTTCGCGTCGATCCTCGTCCCACAGCGCGAGCCGTACGGCTTTGATGCTGGCCCGAAGCGTGAGACGCTTGGCGCACTGAAATTCGGGATTGGCTTCAAAGCACGCCCGCAGGTGATAATTCGGTATTTTGCTGGCGAGATGATGGATGTGGTGGAAACCGATCGAGCCGGTCACCCAATGCAAGAATCGCGGCAGATCATAATAAGAGCTGCCTTCGATAGCCGCGGCGCGAAACTCCCAGCTCGCAGCATCCGCCCAGTAAGTGTCCGCGAATTGGTGCTGGACATAAAAAAACCACACGCCCAAAGAAGTCGCGAGGAGGAGAACAATCGCCCAGGCGAGCAAGAACGGTCCCGCGCCAATGAACGCCGAAAGCCCAATGGCGCCAGCAGCGGCGATGAGATCGGTACCAATAATACTGAACCAACGGTGCCGATCGCGAAGCTCGCGACCAAACGGCACGCGATAGCGCACCAGCAAAAGGTAAGCCGGTCCGATGCCAAATAGCACCAGTGGGTGACGGTAAATCCGATAGAGCAATCTCCGCCAACGCGACCGCGATTGATATTCGCGAACGGTCAGCGTTGTAACATCGCCCGTGCCGCGCTGATCGAGATTGCCCGTATTTGCATGATGGACAGCATGAGCATGTCGCCAAGCCGAATACGGCATCATCGTCAAAAGGCTAAGGACAAAACCGAGCATTTCGTTGGTGCGTCGCGACTTGAAAAAGGAGCCGTGGCCGCAATCGTGCTGAATGATGAATAAGCGAACGAGGAAGATCGCTGCCGGCAAGGCAAGAGCCAACGCAAACCATAAGCCATGGCTCATCGCGTAAAGCAGCATGGCCATGCTGACCAAAAACGGCAGGCACGTAGAGAAAAGCTGACGTAGCGCGCGGGATGCTTCGGCCCTGCAATAAGGGGCTAGCCGCCGCTGCCAGGATAGACTGGCCGAACCGACGAACAGCGGCAACGAACCGCCCGCGATTTCGGTTTCGCGCGGGCCGGCCATTGGCGGATCTCCGGTCATTTCGGTAAGAGATCGGGGCAGTTGGAGCCGCCCCGAAATCCGTTCCTCGGTTCTGGAGACGTTAGGCGTTTTTCAGATTGACTGCCGAGACCTTGCCTTGCTGGCCACGCTCGATCTCGTAGCTGACCTTCTGGCCCTCGTTGAGGCTGCCGAGGCCGGAAACTTCGACCGCGGAGATGTGCACGAACACGTCTTTCGCGCCGTCATCCGGTTGAATGAAGCCGTAACCCTTTTGCGAATTGAACCACTTAACTGTACCGACGGACATTCAGTCCCTCCATAACGATGTGCCGCGACGCGGTTGCGCTGCGGGTCAATATTGAATCTGACGGGGACCGGGATTGGCTCGCGTGAGCATAATAACGGGTCGAGCCATATCGATTGACGCATCAAATGTGGGCGTCATCGCGAATTAATCAAGCTAATTCGGATCGCTTTAGCGCGACACACGGACGCTGCGGCTGCCGATTCCCATCGAATGCCGCAGAATCGTGTGGGAAATCGGGTCACTTATCCCGCTTGTACTCGCCCAAACCAGGACGGTAGCTCTTCTTGTCGATGAATTCGCTCATGCCTTTGGCGCGGCCCTTTTCGGGATCGACGAGGCGAAGCTGATCGCTCTTGGCCATGAGGTATTCGGCGGATTCGTCCCAGGTCATCTCTTCGACGTATTTGAAGGCGACCTTGGCTTGGCGCAGCGCCGTCGGGTTCTTTTTGAGCAGCATCTGCGCCACCGCACGGGTGCGTTCTTTGAGCTGCGCCAACGGCACCGATTCCGTGACGACGCCGAGTTCCACAGCTTTCTTACCGTCGAAATTCTCGCCGCTCATGATGTAGTAGAGCGCCTTGCGATAGTTCATCACCAGGGACAGCACCTTCGAGACGTTGCCGCCCGGGATGATGCCCCAATTCACTTCCGACACGCCGAAGGTCGCCTCGTCGGCCGCGATGGCCATGTCGCACGCGATCATCGGGGTGAAAGCGCCGCCGAAGCACCAGCCATTCACCATGGCGATGGTCGGCTTGTAATAAGTGAGGAGGCGACGCCACTGCCAGGTCGCCGCAGTGCGATAGACCTGAATGCGCTGCCATTGCTCGACATCGTCGGTGGCGCGGAAATATTCCTTCAAATCCATGCCGGCCGACCACGCCTCACCCGAGCCGGTGATGACGACCACGCCGCAGCGCGCGTCGCCTTCGAGCGCGTCGAGCGTCGCCAGCATCTCGGCATTGAGATCGGGGCTCATCGCGTTGCGCTTCTCGGGACGATTGAGCGCCACCCAGGCGATGCCTTCGTCGAACTCGACCTTGACGTTCTTGCCCCATGGCTCGGACATGGACCTACCCTCTTTCTTGCGTGTGTTGGATCAGAAATCTTGCAGTAACTGCCGCTCGGCATGAAGCCGCTTGCGGCAAGTCACTGCATCGCCGCCCGCCACCGCCAAGGCCATCGCCCGGCGGAAATAAAGGCTCATACTGTGCTCGGCCGTGTAGCCCATCGCGCCATGTAGCGCGACGCATTCCTTGACCGTGGTCAGCGCCGTCTCGGCGGCATAGGATTTCGCCGACAGCGCGGCGATCGCGCGCCGCGCCGTGCCGGCTTCGCATGCTTCATAAAGCAGCGCGTGGCTGCCTTTGATGATGACATAGAGCGAGGCGGCGCGATGCTGCAGCGCCTGGAACGTTCCGATCGGCACCCCGAATTGCTTGCGATCTTTCAAATACTGTACCGTCATCGCCAGCGCCTCATCGGCAAGGCCGACAAGCAGCGCACCGTAACCGATGAGCGCGAGATCGCGGCCGGCGGCAAAGGCTTCGCGTGCCTGCTGACCGCCGGCGAGCACCGTGAGATCGCTCAGCGAAATGCCGTCGAAGGCCAGCCGCGCAATCGACCCGCCGTCGACTGTGTCTTCCGTCTCGACGTTGACGCCTTTCGTGGCGCGCGGGATACCGACGAGCTGGTCGTCGATCAGGGCGAGGAACATATCGGCGGCATGCGCGTCCGAGGCATAAGCCGTCGGCGCTTTCAGCCCCTCCTCGGCCTCGATCGGCATCACGATTGTCTTTCCAGCGATAAGCTCGGCGAGCAGCCCCGCGCCGGCCGCGCCGCACTTCGCCAGTATCAGCGACGCCGCGAGCGCCGGCACCAACGGCTCAGGCAGCAGCTTTTTCCCGGCATATTCAAGCAGGAGCGCGATCTCGCGCGTCGCGAGACCCGTGCCGCCTGCCGCCTCCGGCACGGCGGCACCGAGCCAGCCGCTCTCGGCAAGCTTGGCCCAGGCGTCGCGATCGAAGCCCTGCGTGCCGGATTGCAAGCGGCGCACGCGCGCGAGGCCGCCGGTCGCCTCGAGCAGCTCGGCGATGCTGTCGGTGATGTGGCGGTCGGTGTCTTTGAGCTTAAGCATTGCCGCCGCCTCCGCCGCCGCCCGGCCGCTGCAGGCCGAGCGCACGCATCGCGATGATGCCGCGCTGAATCTCGTTGGTGCCGCCGCGGATCGACAGACGCCGCGATTGCAGGAAGAGCGTGCTGAAATCGGGCATGTCGTCGTTGCCGACGCGCGGCGCACGGATGGCGGCATGCGCGCCGCTCACTGCCTGCAGCACTTCGAGCACGAATTGGGTGACCTCGGAGCCGTAGATCTTGAGGCGCGAGCTATCCTCAAATTCGGCCTCGCCTGCCGCTTGCGCTTCGAGCGCTTCGAGAAAGGCGGCTTCGAGCGCGTGCACTTCGATCTCGGCGCGCGCGATCTGATCCTGCATCCATGGATCGCAATCGGCGTCGGTATAGCGCGCCGCCTGGCGCAAGCGATGCAGCGCACGCAGCGCATGGATCGGCGTGCCGGAGCGGATGCGCTCCTCGCCCAGCAGCGCCGTGCCGATCATCCAACCCTCGCCGATCTTGCCGAGAACATTGCCGATCGGCACCTCGACATTGTCGAGAAACACCTCGCAGAGCTCGTCATCGCCGGCGAGCGTGACGATGCCGCGCGGCGTCACGCCGGGCGTCTTCGCGTCGACCAGCACCAGCGTGATCGAATCCCGCGCCTTGGGATCGCTGCCGGTGCGCACGAGCAGATACAGCCAATCGGCATAGTGGGCGCCGGTTGTCCATATCTTGTGGCCGTTGATGATGAGCTTGTCGCCCTCGATGACGGCCTTGGCGCGCAAGCTGCGCAGGTCGGAGCCCGAGCCAGGCTCGGAATAGCCCTGCGCCCAGATCGCTTCGCCGGTGCGTGCCTTATGCAGATGCTGCGCCTTCTGCTCCGGCGTACCGTATTTCATGAGGATGGGACTGATATGGGTGAGACCTTGATTGAGCAGGTCGGGCGCACCGACGCGCGCCAACTCCTCGATCAAGATCACTTGCTGCACCGGCGTCGCGTCGATGCCGCCGTGCTCTTTCGGCCAGTGCGGCGCGGCCCAGCCCTTCTCACCCAGCGTCTTGAACCAGGGCTTCAGCTCGTTTGGCGCCAAACGGTTGTTGGTGTGGCGCAACTCGCGCGGCAGATTGGCTTCGAGCCAGCTCCGCACATCGGCGCGAAACACCTGTTCAGCCGCCGTCTCCTCCCGAAGCATATGTCTTTCCGCGCTGCCGTTCCGAAAGCAGGCGCGAGATTACGGCCGAGCCCCACGATTGTCACGGCCACGGGCTTCGGATAAAGGAGCACAAAATCAAGCGAGGGAGGCGAGGATGGCGCTGGAACTCAATCTTAAAGGGAAGAATGTCCTGATCACTGGCGGGTCGAAAGGCCTCGGCCTCGGCGCGGCCAAGGGTTTCGCGACCGAAGGCTGCAACCTTTACCTCTCGTCGCGCAACGCCGAGATGCTCGAAGCCAACGCCATCGAGCTGCACAATGCCTACGGTGTCGAGGTGAAGTTCTTCCCACTCGATCTGTCGCTCCCGGAAGCGCGCGACAAGCTGATCGCCGCCTGTCCCGACGTCGATATCCTCTTCAACAATGCCGGCATGATCCCGGGCGGCTCGATCGACGATGTCGACGACGGGGCCTGGCGCGCCGGCTGGGAGTTGAAAGTCTTCGGCTATATCCATTTTACCCGCGCCTATCTCAACCTGATGCGCAAGCGCGGCAAGGGCGTAATCATCAATATGATCGGCGCCGGCGGCGAGAGTCTCGATTACGATTACGCGGCAGGCGCGGTTGGCAATGCGTCGCTGATGGCCTTCACCCGCGCCGTCGGCTCGCGCAGCATTGATGACGGGGTGCGGATTTGCGGCATCAATCCCGGTCCCACCGATACCGATCGCGTCGGCTTCCTGTCGAAGAAGCGGGCGCGGGAGATGTACGGCGACGAATCCCAGTACAAACGCTTCTACGACAAATACCCGTTGAAGCGACCGGCCACGGTCGATGAAGTCATCCCGGCAGTGCTGTTCCTCGCCTCGGATCTGTCGTCGTACACCTCCGGCGCTATCCTCACGATCAACGGCGGCATGACCTATCGCCGCGAGCGCTAATAGAAAAGGCCGGAGCACCGACGCAGCACACGCGGGCTCCGGCCTCAACCACCGCCAATGCCTCAGTGCGTATCGAAGACGCGCTGGAAATTGGCGACGGCTTTCTCGATCGCTGCTTTCTCGGCCGCGGTCGGGTTTTCCGGATCGGCAGCTGGCGGCAACGCGCCGAAGCGCATCAGACATGCCATCAACAACAGACGCGCCTTGGTCGCCGTGAGGTTCGAGCCGGCGAGAACCAGCGACGTACCGTCGGCAAAGCCTTCCGGCGCGCCGCGGCCGACCTGCACCACAGGCATGCCGCAGAAGATGGCTTTCTCGATCGCCTTCTTGCGCGCCTGCGACGTCATCGAGCCGTACGGCACCTGGCCTTCGGTGATGAAGCCGTTGAGCCGGCCGGATTTGAGCTTGTAATCGATCAAATAGATCAGATCGAGTTCCTTCGTCGGATCGTCGCCATAATCGTCGGCGTAGTAACCGCCGTCTTTGACGATCGACACCGCCGGAATGCTTTCCGGCAGGATGTCGCCACCGCTGCTCTTCACCGCGATATCGAACGTCTCGAGACCATGGCTCCCCTTGCGCACGCCGCGCACCGCGCTGTCGAGACGGCTGGTGTTCACCTCGGAGAGATAGGTGTGCTTGTAGGCGGGTACATACATCAGTACCGGCCGGCCGCTGTGACTAATACCGCCGAGGATCCCGCCATGACCGCCCGTCGCGTTGTAGCCGCCCGGCCGCGCATCGACCTTCGCCACTTCGCGCGCGGCGAAAGCCTGCTGCTCTTGCAGCACGACGACGCCGGCCTTGTTGCGACCTTGCTCATCCGCCCAGATGCCCGAGCGAATGAAATCGAGCGAATGGACGATGTTCTGAGGCCCGTCGTTGCTGACCTGTCCTTGCGGACGCTGCGCGGCGTTGCCGCAGATCGGCTTGGTCGTGTCGATCAGCAGATTGAACCAGTACGCCGTCTCTTCGACCGCCGGGCTTCCTTGGGTGAAGATCGCCCCATCGTAATTTCCGCTCGACATCACCTTTTGCGCGATGTTCGTGACGCGGGCGAGCGCCGGCCGCGGCGGCGAGGAACCGAGATGGCGCGGCTTGTACGGGAAGAAATCCTTGCCGCGCGTCTCGGGCGGGATATCGCCGTCGCCAATATCGGTGCGGAGTGCCGCCGGCAGACCGTTGCGATAGCCGCCCGGCGGCAGGAGGCGATAGAAATCGACCTCGGCTTGGGATGAGATCATGCTCGCTTTGCCATCGACGCCGATCGCCATGCGATCAATGTCCTCGAAGCTGCGTGAGCCGTCGGGGAAGAAGCCTTGCCGCGCCTGCTCGTCGGGACCGAAGGCAACGGCGCATTCTTCTTCCCAGGGCTGACCGTCTTTCTGCAAAGCGACGTAGGGGAGCGGATAGAGACCGTCTTCCGGCTTCAACTCGACCTCATAAACCGGCTTGCCGCTCGGGCCGCGCTGATCCTTATGAAAATGGCCATCGACATCAATGTACCCGTCCGGCGGGCCGTAGAGGTGAGCGGCATCACGCTCGAGCGGATGCGCCGAGAATTGCTCGACATAGACTTTGACCGGCGCGGCCAGGCGCTGCTGGCGTAGGGGATCGTGTTTCAGCACGCTGCCATCCTCGGCCTTCATCGGTGGCAGGCCGTATTTGAGCCGTGCTTTGTTCGAGGTGACGAGCGGCGGTGTGTTCTGAATCGTCGCATTCGGTCCGCTGAGATGCGCAACGCGAATTTTGTCTTTGGTAGCCATCGAGATCCCTCCTTCTGATTGATCTTATGATGCGGCCAACGTGGCCGATGACGCGATCTCTGCCACGCGCTGGCAGGCAACATGGTGATTCGGAGAAACCGTCATCGTACCCGGCGTGCCCACGCGACACTCGGCGGAGGCAAACCGGCAGCGCGGTGCGAAACCGCACCCGCTGGGCAACATGCGCATATCGGGCGGACTGCCCGGGATCGCCTCGATATCGCGGCCGCGCACACGGCCCTGCAGGGCCGAGCTCAGCATTCCCATCGTGTAGGGATGACGCGGATTGAGCAGCACGTCGCGCGCGCTGCCTTCCTCGACAATGCGGCCGGCATACATAACGGCGATGCGATCCGCGATCTGCGCCGCGACGCCGAGATCATGGGTCACAAAAATCAGCCCCATGCCGAATTCTTGCTGCAGCTTGCGCAGGAGAATCAATACCTGAATCTGTACCGTGGCGTCGAGCGCCGTGGTCGGCTCGTCCGCAAGGAGCAAAGCCGGCTGACAGGCGAGCGCGATAGCGATCATGGCGCGCTGCCGCATGCCCCCGGACAACTCGTGCGGGTAGGCTTTGAGCCGGCGCTCGGGCGATGGGACTTTGACGAGCTGCAACAATTCGAGCGCCCGCGCCATCGCCGCCTGCCGCGTCGCATGCGCGTGACGCTGCACCGCCTCGGCGATCTGCTGGCCAATCGTGTAGACCGGGTCGAGCGCGGTCATCGGCTCTTGAAAGATCATCGACATGAGTGAGCCGCGCAGCTCGGCGAGCCGGCGCTCAGGCAGCGCGAGCATATTATGCTCGGCGACGCGAACGTGACCGGAGATGCGGGCGCGGCGCTTCGGCAGCAACCCCATCAGAGCGCGCATGGTCACGGATTTGCCGGAACCGGATTCGCCGATGAGGCAGAGGACCTCGCCCGGCACCACGTTGAATGACACGCCATTGACCGCGCTGACCGTCGCGTCGTGGCCTGTAAAGGCGACGTGCAGATCGCGAACCTCGACCAGGGGCTGGGGTATTGCGAGACTCATGCGCTTTGTACCTCCACCGGTTTGAGTGGACGAGATGAAGACGGCAGCGCCTGCCCGGCCCGGCTGTGGCCGGATTGGCGATCGGTCATATGGCAGGCGGCAAGATGCGCCGAAGCGTCGCGCCAACTGCCGAGGTTCGGCGCTTTCGCCGCGCAAACTTCTTCGGCGAAGGCACAGCGCGTGCGGAAGCGACATCCGGATGGCGGGTCGATCGGATTGGGTGGATCGCCGGTCAGCGGGGGAGCCTCGATCCGATCGTCCGGATCGGCTTCGAGCCGCGATTCCAGCAGCGCGCGCGTATAGGGATGCTTTGGGGCATGGAAAATCGCATCGACCGGGCCGATTTCCACCACCTGGCCGAGATACATGACGAGCACGCGATCGGCGATGTACTGCACGACGTTCAGATCGTGGGAAATAAAGAGATAAGTCAGATTGAAATGCGTCTTGAGGTAGCGCAGCAGATTGAGCACCTGCGCCTCCACCGATTTGTCGAGCGCCGACACCGCTTCGTCGAGGATCAGCATACGCGGCGAGAGAGCCAGCGCCCGGGCGATATTGACGCGCTGCTTCTGCCCGCCCGATAGCTCATGCGGATAACGCGGCGCGAACAGCTCGGGACGCAGACCGACGCGGCGCAGCAGATCATGCGCAGTTTTGCGCGCATCGCCGCGGCGCGTGCCGTGGACGCGCGGCCCGTAGGCGATCGATTCCTCGATCGGCAGGCGCGGATTGAGCGAGGCGTCGCTGTCCTGGAACACTATCTGCAGATTGCGGCGCAGCTCGCGCAAGGTCAGCCCGCGCGGGCCGCCGACGGGATCGCCGTCGAACACGACACTGCCGCTGTCGGAAGGGATGAGTCCGACAAGCAGCCGCGCCAGGGTCGACTTACCGCAACCGGATTCGCCAACGATCCCAAGCGTTTCACCTTTGACGACCGCAAACGAAACGCCGTCGACCGCTTTCACCGAACCGACCCGACGATTGAGCAGGCCACCGGTGATGCCAAAATGCTTGCGCAGCTCTTCGACCAGCAACAGCGGTTGAGCCGGACCGCCGCGATCGCGCGGATCGCCGGGCGGCACGATGCGCGGCGGCGCCCAGCGGGCGGCAAGCGAGAACTTGCGCATGGTCGACCTCATGCCTTGATGTCCATGGCTTGGCGCAGCCCATCACTGACAAGGTTGAACGAGAGCGAGGCGATAAAGATTGCCGCGCCGGGCAGCGCGCAAACCAACGGCTGCACATAGATCGATTGCCGCAAAGTCGAGAGCATCAGTCCCCAATCCGCTGTCGGCGGCTCGACACCGAGGCCGAGGAACGACAGGCCCGAGGCAAGCAGGATCGAGACCGAGATCAGGCTCGAGGCGTAGATCAGTACCGGCCCCAGGATGTTGCGCAGCATGTGGAAGAAGATGATCGAGAGGCCAGACGCGCCGCTGACCCGCGCCGCCTCGACGAAGTCGCGGCTGCGGATCTGGGTCGTTGCCGCTTCGGTCACGCGACAGAGCGGCGGGATGAAGACGAGAGTCAGCGCCAGAAACCCGTTGGCGATGCCGCCGCCCATCGTGCCGGAGATCGCGACAGCGAGAAGGACCGAGGGAAAGGCATAGAAGATGTCGGTCACGCGCATGATCACGGTGTTGGCCCAGCCACCGAAGAAGCCAGCGACGACACCGAAGAAGCCGCCGACCGCGGTAGCGAATACCACGGGCGCCAGCCCCATCATCAGCGATAACCGCGCGCCGTAGATCAGCCGCGAAAGCATGTCGCGGCCGAGCTCGTCCGTGCCGAGCCAGAATTGGCGATAACCGATCGGCTTCATGCGATAGACCATGCTGGTCTTATTCGGATCGAAGGGTGCAATCACCGGTGCGAAGATCGCAATCAGCGCAAGCGCGACGATGATCGCAAGAAAGAACAGCGTCACATAGTCGCCGCGCAACCGGCGCTGGACATTCCACCAGTACCCCTGGCGCGGCGCCACAGTTTCGGGCGTTTCGAGCTCGGGCAAATCCGCGTAGGTAAAGGTCGCTTGTGCCATTGCCGCCTCCTCCCCCTAGCCGCGCTTCACGCGCGGATCCATGGCCGTCTGCAGCAGATCGACCGTCAGGTTGATGAGCACGAAACACATCGCCAACACCAGCAAAGCACCCTGCAACATCGGAATATCGCGGGTGAGAATGGCCTTGCTGAGCAGGAAGCCGGTGCCGGGCCAATTGAAGATGGTCTCGATGAGGATCGAGCCGCCGACGAGATAACCGAATTGCAGCCCCATCACCGCGACCACCTGCGGCAACGCGTTGCGCACGGCGTGGAGCACGATGGTTGTCTGGCTGAGACCCTTGGCGCGGAGGGTCAGCATGAAATCGTGGGACAGGACTTCGGCGACGGCCGCCCGCGTGCTGCGCATGATGATGCCGAGCGGCACCAGCGCCGTCGTCAGGATCGGCAAAACTGCGTAGCGCAGCTGCGACCATTGCGTGATGGCGAAATGCGCCGAGCCATCGGGCCCCATGCCGGAAGAAGGCAAGACGCCGAGTTCGACCGCAAAAACGATGATCAGCACGATGCCGAGCCAGTAGTTGGGCACGCTGACGCCCACGACCGAGGCCAATGTCGCGACACGATCCGCCGGCCGCCCGAGATGAAAAGCGGCGAGCGTTCCAAGACCGAGCGCGAGGGGAAAAGCCAGCAACACGGCGCCAACTGAGATGATCAGCGTGTGTGACAACGCCTCCCCGACTTCGCTGAGCACCGGTCGATTGTTCTGAATCGATTTGCCGAAATCGCCGGTGCTCGCCCGCGCCACCCATTTGAGATACTGCACGGGGATTGGCTTATCGAAGCCGTAGACCTTTTTCAGATAAGCGATATCGGATTGCGTCGCCTCGGGCGGTAGGAGCGACTGGAGCGGATCACCCGGCGCGAGATAGATCAGGCCGAAGCAGATGACGGTGACGCCAAGTGCAATCGGCGCCGCGAGAAAAAGTCGACGTACGGCATAAAGCCACATCGGAGACGACCCACAAGAAGAACTGCCCTCTCACTAGCAACCGCTGTGCCAATCGTGATGGCGTCTGCGACCCGACCCTCGACGACCCTGCTCTATTGGCGCAAATGCCGCGATTTTCGCATTCGCCCCTGCGCGAATAGCGGCAGGGACTTGGGCCTCGCTGTAGCGGAGCCGCGTTGTGGTTTTTTATTGCGGTGCACAATATTGCGACAATTTGCATCCGGCCTCGGCAACTCAATCACATGCCGAGATTGCAAAAGGCCCTGGGCCTGCGAAACAAGCAGACACTCTCTTTTGCTGCTGCGCGGTTTCCGCCGCTTCGCCGGATTTTTTTTGCAATTGCGAGATCAGGGCACGCCGCTTGCATTGCTTTAGCCAAAGGCCGCCGCCGGCGGCCGCGGCGAAGCTAGGTAAGGATGCATGCGATGCCTTCATCACGGCGAACACATTGGCTTGTTGCGGCCACAGCCTGTTTCACTTTGGCATTTGCGAGCGCACCCGTCGCCTCCGTTCACGCGGAATCGGTTCTGCGGATCGCGATGACCGCGGGCGACATTCCCGATTGGACCGGCCAGCCTGACCAAGGCTTCGAGGGCTATCGCTTCGTCGGATTCAATCTCTATGACGGGCTAATCAATTGGGACCTGTCCCACAGCGATCGCGAGGCGACGATCCGCCCGGCGCTGGCCACGGAATGGAGTGCGGACGAATCCGATCCGAAGAAATGGATTTTCAAGCTGCGCCAGGGGGTCACCTTCCATGACGGGTGCCCATGGAACGCCGACTCCGCAGCTTGGAACTTCCAGCGGCTGCTGTCGGACAAGAATCCGAGTTTCAACCCGATCCAGTTCGCGCGTGCTCGCTCGCGCACCAACAATATCGATACCGTCGAGAAGATCGACGATTACACGATCGCGATCCACACCAAGACCGTCGAATCGATCTTCCCCTACAATCTGCCTTTCGTCTTGATGGTCTCGAAATGCGCACTCGAGAAAGCGCAGAACGACTACAACGCGTTCGCCAAGGCGCCGGCTGGCACCGGTCCCTATAAATTCGACAAACTCGTGCCGCATGAGCGGCTCGAGCTGGTGAAGAATGCCGATTATTGGGACAAAGGCCGGATAGCGCACCAGGACCGCGTCGTCCTGTTGCCGATGCCCGAGGCGTCAACCCGTGTCGCCGCTTTGCTCTCGGGCCAGGTCGATTTCGTCGAAGCGCCGCCACCTGACGCGATCGATCGCCTGAAGGCGGCGCACATGCAGATCATCACCAACGTCTATCCGCATACCTGGCCTTATCTGCTCAATTTCACCCGCGGGCCATTCCAGGATTTACGCGTACGCCAGGCGGCGAACTACGCGATGAACCGCGACGACATGGTGCAGATGCTGAACGGCGTGGCGGTCGAAAGCTACGGGGTCTATGTGCCGAGCCAGAAGAATTACGGCCATCCTTTCGAATACAAATACGATGCGGCGAAGGCGACGGCGCTGTTGAAGGACGCGAAATGCTACCCTTGCGAAATCCACGTCGCGATCTCGCCCTCTGGGTCGGGTCAGATGCAGCCCATTCCGATGAACGAGCTGGTGAAGGAGCAGCTTGAAGCGGTCGGTTTCAAGGTCGATTTCGACACGATCGACTGGAACACGATGATCACCGTGTTTATCCAGGGCGCGGCGAAATACCCGCAATACGACGCCTTCAACTTCAGCAGCGGCGCCAGCGATCCGGTCACCTTCATGAAAGGCTTCATGACGATGTACAAGGCGCCGCTCGGCTCGAATTGGGGCGGCTATTCCAATCCCGAAGTCGACGCATTGGCCCAGAAAGTGCTCGCCAGCTTCGACCCGGCGGAGCAGAACAAGCTGCTGACCCAGGTTCACGAGGCCATCGTCAAGGACGCGGCACGTGTCTTCATTGTCAGCGATTTGAACCCGCGCGCGCTGTCGCCGAAGCTCTCGGGGTTCGTCCAGGCGCAAAGCTGGTTCCAGGACATCACGCCGATCGTGGTGGCACAATAAGGTATTCATGAGTAGCGCCGCCGTCAGTCGGCGCTACTTCGCGAATTCGTCGGTGTAGAGCCCGTCGTACGAGCCGAGTTGATCGCTCGCCGTCATCAGCCCGGCTTCGATGTTGAGATGCTCGGAATTGCTGAGTACGGCGGCTGTCATGATCGGCGGCACCGGTGTTCCCGTGACGACGCCCTGGAACGCGCGGTCAACGACGGCCGGATCGATTTTGTCGAAGTGCTTTTTCAGCAAAGCGAGCGCCTCCACCGGCTTTTCATGGATGAAGCGTGCGCCGTCGGCGAGGCCTTTGCCCATCTTCATGCAGATCGAGCGATGCTCGGCGCAGAATTGCGGCCGCGTGACGATCACGCCGGAGCCATTGGGCGCGATCCAATCCGGATCGCCGGTCAGCGGGCTGGCGATGGCGATGCCGGTTCCCTGCTGCAGCACGGTCTGCGGCCAGGGTGGACCGTTAATAAAGCCATCGATTGCATGGCGCGAGAACGCCGCCAAGGTCTCCGACGGCGCCAGCGGAGCGACCGTCATGCTGTCGGGATCGACACCGCCGGCTTTAGCGATGACTTTAAGATAGCCGTGAATCACCGAATTGATGCCGTCGACGCTCATCTTCTTGCCGGCGAGGATCTTCGCGCGCTCGGCCAGCGGCGCCGTGGGGTCGAAATGCGCGGCCTCGGCGATTTGCTTGCTGACGACGATGACCCAGACCGGCTTGTCGATCATGTTTGCGATCGCCAGCATGCGCTGCCCTTTGGCCGCGGCACGGGTCAGCGAGGCCGCCGACGACACCGAGAAATCGGCCGAACCCGCGATCACCGCGTTGAATGAACCGAGACCGATGATCATTTGGGTTTTCACATCCAGCCCCTGGTTTTTCCAGAAGCCGAGATCCTGCGCCGCATAGATGCCGAGAAATTGCATCACATCGGCCGGCAACGCCAACAGCGTATGCTCCTCCTCCGCGCGCGCCGGTCCGGCGAGGCCGAACAGCCCGACGACGAGCAGCGCCGCGAACCAACGTCTCATTTCAGATACTCATTGGTCGAGAGCCCGTCATAGGAGGGCAGCATGTCGCCCTGCTTCATGAAGCCGGCGTCGACGTTGAGCTGATCGCCCTTGCGGATCGCGTCCGGATCGACCGCCGGCATTGCCGGCGTGCCGGCGATCAACAATTCTTGCGAATGCTCGAGCACACTCGGCTTGATCGACGGAAAGCGCTTGGCGAGCAGCGCCAGCACATCCTTCGGGCGCTCGTGCGCGGCGCGCGCCGCCATCAGCATCGCATGCCCCATCTTCTCGCAGAGCGAATGATGATCGGTGCAGAGCTGCGGTCGCGTCACGACAAGCCCGCTGGCGATCGGCACCAACGAGGACGGCTCGCCTTTAGGTCCGATCGCCACCGGCATCGCGCTGCCGTCTTCTTCAACCTGCTGCGGCCAGGGCGGCGCCGAAACGAAGCCGTCGATCGCATGCCGCGCGAAAGCCGCCAGGGTATCGACCGGCGCCATGGCGGAGACTGTCATGTTCTCGCGATCGCCGCCGAGCCCCGCGACGACCTTCAGATATGCATGATCGAGTGCGTTGATACCTTGCGTGCCCATGATCTTGCCTTGCAGGACCTTCGCACGCAGCTCAAGGGGCGCGTTGGGATCGAAATGCGCAGCCTCGGCGACATCCTTGCGGATAACGATGTCCCAGGACGGGCGATTGTTCATCTGCGCGATCGCGATCAAGCGCTGACCATGCGCCGCAGCGCGGGTGATCGAAGCGCCCGAGGCAAAGGCAAAATCTGCCGAGCCGGCGACGACCGCGTTGAACGAGGCGACGCCGGCCAGGACTTGGTGCGTGACCTGAAGCTGTTCCTGAGCGAAGAATCCCAGATCCTCGGCGACGTAATAGGCCATGAACTGCATGCCCTCGGTCGGCAGTGCAAGCAGAGCCTTATCGGTCTCGGCGCGCGCCGGTCCTGCAAGAGCGAGCAACGCGGCAACGGCAAGGAGCTGGCGTTTCATTTCACGTACTCGTTGGTGAAGAGATCGTCGTAGGTCTTGAGCTGATCGCTCGGCTTGATGAAGCCGGCTTCAACGTTGATGCGATCGGCGTTCGACAGGGCTTTCGCCTCGATCGCCGGCGGCTCCGGCATCGCTCTGCGCATCACTTCGAACGAGGCGGCGACGACCGGCGGCTCGGTCTTCGGAAAGCGCTTTTGCAGGATCGCGATTGCCTCGTCCGGGTGCTCGTGGATGAAGCGGCTCGCGGCAGACAGCGCGTGGCCCATCTTCTCACAGACCGAACGATGATCGGCGCAGAATTGCAGCCGCGTGATCACCGTGCTGGAGCCGATCGGCGTCAGCCAGGCTGGATCGCCGTTGATGCCGCTGGCGACGACCACGGCGCCGCCATCCTGCTCCAATGTCTGCGGCCAGGGCGGGCCCAGCGAGATGCCATCGATCTGCCCGCGCTGATAGGCAGCGAGCATTTCCTGTGGCTGCAGCGCGGAGACGGTGATCGAGTCCGGATCGACGCCGCCCGCCATGGCGAGAACCCGCAGGAACGAATGCGCCGCCGAGCCGATCCCATCGACCACGATGGTGCGGCCCTTCAATAGCTTCACGCGCTCGGCCAAAGGAGCCGTGGGATCGAAATGCGCAGCATCGGCGATGCTCTTGCGGATGACCACGTCCCAGGGCGGCAGATTGTTCATGTTGGCGATCGCCAGCATGCGCTGACCGCGCGCCGCCGCGCGGTCGAGATTGGTGCCGGAAGAGAATGCGAAATCGACCGCGCCGCTGACCATCGCGTTGAATCCGGCATTGCCGGCGAGGAATTTGATCGCGACGTCGAGGCCGCTCTGCTTATAGAGGCCTGCATCCTCGGCGACGTAGTCCGCCGTGAAGGCAAAAGAGACCGCCGGGATCGCCACCGTCGTCTTTTCGACGGTCTGAGCCCGTACCTGCGGGGTTAGCGCCAGAAGCGCGGCGAAAGCGATGAGCCGGCGTTTCATTTCAGATACTCGTTGGTGAAGAGGTCGTCGTAGGATTTGAGCATCTCGTCGGGCTTGAGAAACCCGGCATCGGCGTTCATCCGATCGCCGTTGGCGATTGCCTTGGCAGAGCTCGCCGGCGGCTGATCGGTCATCCTGATGACCGCATCCGCTGAATCGGCCAGCACCGCATCGGCGAGATTCGGAAATCGCTTCTTCAGCGAGGCGATCGCGCTATCGCGATGGTCATGGATATAGGCTGCCGCTTCGACGATCGAATGGCCCAGCTTTTCGCACAGCGAGCGGCGCTCGACGCAAAGCTGTGGCCGCGCGACCAGCAGCGATGAGGCGAGCGGCGCATAACCCGGTGGATCGCCTTCCGAGCCATTCACCACAATCACCGCCGTGCCGTCATGGACCGCCTGCTGCGCGAAAGGCGGACCGAGCGAGAAGGCTCCGAGCGACTTGCGTGCCAAAGCCGCGAGAATATCAGGCGGCTGCATCGGCGCGATGGTCGCATCCTTTTCCGCATCGAGGCCCGCCGCATGCAGCGTAATGCGGATCACCGAATCCGCCACAGATCCGAGCCCTGCCGTCGCAATGGTGAGCCCCTTCAGCGCCTTGCCGCGCTCGGCGAAAGACGCTTTCGGATCGAAATGACGTTCCGCGGCGAGGTCCTTGCGCAGGGCGATGAACTGACCGCTTTCATTGTTGAGCGTGGCGAGGGTGATGAGCTTCTGGCCATGAGCGGCGGCGCGAGTAATCGAACCGCTCGAGGAGATCGAGAACTCGGCAGATCCAGCGATCACAGCATTCATCGAGCCGACGCCCGGAATGTTGATCAGATTGATGTCCAGCCCTTCCTTGGGCCAGAAATAGTCCTGCGCGGCATAGATGCTGAGAAACAGCACCACCGGTGCCGGCAGCGCCATCGTTGCATGCTCGTCTGCCGCCCTCGCCCGCGGCGCAGCGATGCCGGAAAGAATAACGCCGGCACAACCAACCGCGGCGAGCCACCGAGTCACGGTCGCCTCCCCCTGCTACTTGGCGTACTCGGCGGTGAAGAGCGGATCGTAAGTTTTGAGCTTATCCTCCGCTTTCATAATTCCGGCGGCGATATTCATCGCCTCGGCATTGGCAAGCTGCTTGGCGTCAGGCGCCGGCGGTTGCGGCGTCATATCGCGCACCGCCTCGTACGATGCTTTCAGATCCGCGTCGGCGATATTCGGAAAACGCTTCTTGAGGATCGCCAGGCATTCCTCCGGATGGTCATGGATGAAATCCGCAGCGAGCTTCATCGCATGGCCCATCTTGGTACAGATCGAGGCATGCTGCTTGCAGAAATCGGGACGGGTTATGACCATGACCGAGCCGATCGGATCGAAATCCTTCGGCTCGCCATGCACGCCGTCGGCGACAACGACACCGCTGCCGTCGGTGACCACCTGTTCGACAAAGGGCGGACCGCCGGCGAAGCCATCGATGGAATGGCGCTTGAACGCCGCCAAGGTATCGGCGGGCTGCATTGGCGAGACGGTCACGGACGCAGGGTCGAGGCCACCTTGCTTGGCGACGACTTTCACGAGCGAATCCACTACCGAACCGACGGCGTCGATGCCGATTGTCTTGCCGTGGAGGATTTTGGCGCGTTCGGCCAGCGGCGCGCTCGGGTTGAAATGCCCGGCCTCGGCGACGTCTTTGCGGATGACGATGTTCTGGCCGTTGTGGTTGCCCATATTGGCGATTGCCAGCAGCATTTGGCCGTGCGAAGCAGCGCGGGTCAGCGAACCACCAGACGACATCGAGAAATCGGTCGAGCCCGCGATCACCGCGTTAATCGCGCCTACACCCGCGATGAATTGGACCTTCACGTCGAGTTGTTGCTGTTCCCAGAGATGCTGACCCTCGGCGACATACTGCGACAGGAACAACACCACGGTCGCCGGCACGGCGAGCGAGGTATGTTCGACGTCGGCATGGACCGGCGCCGACGGCGCTATCAGGGCGATCACTCCGGCAGCGGCAAGCAATCCATGACGGAAATAGCGAAGCGACTTCATGCGCACTGTCCCCCTCCCTCATTTCGGCGATCTTATGATCGGGTGCCGAATTTCTGT
The DNA here is from genome assembly GCA_035552195.1 of Allostellaceae bacterium. Classification (GTDB taxonomy): domain Bacteria; phylum Pseudomonadota; class Alphaproteobacteria; order ATCC43930; family CGMCC-115725; genus CAIKMD01. The sequence continues at coordinate 38,159 of DASZLU010000006.1, forward strand.
TTCCAGTTTAGCCGGTTTTCACCGTCGTCTCAGCGGTAATCATCAAAGCATCGAGCGCGAGCGCGCCCTCTGGATAGGCGACCAACGGATTGATCTCAACATCGAGCAACTCCGGCGTCGCGCGTATCAGCGCACCGAGTTTAGCCGCAACCCGCGCGATGGCGTGCTTGTCGCTGGGCGGCGCGCCGCGCAACCCGTCGAGCAGCGCGGCGCCCTTGAGCGCGCCGAGCGCCGCGACAATCTCATCCTCGCTGCCATCGGGCGACAGCAGTACCACGTCTTTCAGCGCCTCGGTCCAAATACCGCCGAGACCGATGACCAGCACCGGTCCCCATTCGGGATCGCGCCGCGCCCCCGCAATCATTTCGAAACCCGGCTTGGCCATGCCTTCGATTAGCACACCGTCGAGCGCAAGGCCCGGCTTGGCGCGCGAAATATTGGTTTGCAAAACCGACCATTGCGCGCGCAGCGCCGCTTCATCGGCGATCCCGACGATCACGCCACCGGCGTCGCTTTTATGCATCAGCGCCGCACTCTGCGCCTTTAGCACCACCGGATAGCCGATATCCTTGGCGATCGCGCAACCCTCCCCGATGCTCTTGGCGAGGCCGCTTTTCGGCACCGCGATACCGAGCATGCGGAGATAGTCCTTGGCGCGATGTTCTGCGACCGGACCGCGCTCCGCAATACGGATCGGCTGTGTCAATGTCGTCGGCGCGCTCTCACCGCGTGCCTGCGAGCGGCCGTAAGCATTCACGTGCTGCATCGCGCGCAACGCACGATCGGGTGAGCGGAACAGCGGCAGGTTGCGTTCGCGCAGGGTGCGCGGAAATTCCTCGACGAGATGTGTCTCGTCGCCGAACATCGAGAAGGCAACCGGCTTCGGCGAATGGTCGATCGCGGGCAGCAGCGAGCGACAGCGCACCATCTGGAATTCGGGCGCACCCGGAATGAAGGCAAGAACCGCGCCGCCAACGCCGGGATCGTCGAGCACCGCTTGCACCGTGTCGCCGAAGATGCGCGGGTTGGCGAGACCGACGGTGGTGATATCGAGCGGATTGTCGATCGCCGCATAAGGCGGCAGCATCGCTTTGAGCTTTGCCTTCGTGTCCTCGCCAAGATTCGCAATCGGTAGGCCGATCTCGCTGCAGAAATCATGCGCGATGCCGCGGAAGGCGCCGGAATTGCTGATCGCGCCGATCGGCAGCGCCGACGGCTCGGGCCAGCGCGCCAACATCGCCGTCGTATCGAAGAGCTCGTCCATCGTATCGACGAGAACGACGCCTTCGTGCTGGAGCACTGCACGCATGACCTGGTAGTCGCCGGCAAAAGCGCCCGTATGGGATTTCGCCGTCTCGCGCGCCTGGGTTGTGCGGCCAGGATGGAGCAGCACGATCGGCTTGCCCTCGTGCCGCGCACGCCGCACGAGGTCGAGGAACAGCGCCGGCCGCCGGACCTGCTCGATGAAGAGCGCGAAGAGGCGATTGCCCGGCCGATCGAGCCCATCCGCGAGAAAATCCTCGACGCCGAGCACGGCTTCGTTGCCGGTCGAGATCGCGCAGGTGACGGGCACGCCTTTGGCCAACAGCGCGAGCCGCAAATTCGAGGTCATCGCGCCGCTTTGCGCGATCACCGCCGCGCCTTCTCTATGCGACGGGACGTCCTCGACGACCGGCTCGAAGGTCAGCGCTACATCATCGGCGAAATTGCGGAAGCCGATGCAATTCGGACCCAGCAGCCCGCAGCCGCTCGCGCGCGCGATCGCGACCATACGGTCTTGCTTGTCCTTGCCCTCGCCGCCGGTCTCGGCGAAACCCGACGCGAAGACAACGGCGCTGCCTGCCTGGCGCCGCGCGCAAGCGGCGACGGAATCGACCACCACGGCCTCGGGCACGACCAGCACAACGGCATCGACGCCGAGCGGCAGGTCGTCGATGCTCGGCACGCAAGGCCGGCCGTTGATCTGTTTGCGGCTACGGCTGACGAGATGGATGTTGCCCTGATAGCCGGCCCGCAACAAATTCTCGAGCGCATTGGCGCCGATCGAACCGTGATCCGGCGAGGCGCCGACGATGGCCACCGATTTCGGCCGCAGCAGCCGGCCCACTTTGGCGGGCGTCAACGGCCTCTCTCTCCCCACGTCCATCGGCGTCTCGTGACTCTTGCTATGGCGCCCGCGCGAAACGCCGCCGAAGCTAAAGGAAATACCGGGTAATGCAAATGGGCGGCGCTTCGAATGATGCTTTGCCCAAGCCGACCCATTATGCTGCACGCCCACACGGCGCAGGACCAACGGGGGCGCGCCGATTATCATGAGGAGATTTGAGGATGGCAGCCCGTAAGAATGGCGCCGCGAAACCCGCGGCCGCCGCCAGCGGCGGCGAGCCGGTGCTCGTCGATATCACGGACGGTATCGCCTGGGTAACACTCAACCGTCCGGAGAAGCGCAACGCGATCAGCCCGGCGCTGTCGGAAAAGATGATCGCGACGCTCGACCGGCTCGAGCCAGATCCCAATGTCGGGGTGGTCGTGCTGTCCGGTGCGGGCAATGCCTATTGCGCCGGCATGGATCTGAAAGAGTTCTTCCGCGCCACCGACACCATGACGGCCGAAGAGCGTGCCGTGTTCTCGCGCGCCAGCGCCGCCTGGCAGTGGCGCCGGCTCAGCTACTATATGAAGCCGACGATCGCGATGGTGAACGGCTGGTGCTTCGGCGCCGGCTTCAATTCGGTGATCGCCTGCGATCTCGCGATCGCCGCGAACGAAGCGGTGTTCGGTTTGAGCGAAATCAATTGGGGTATGATCCCCGCCGGCAATGTGATGAAGTCCACCGTTTCGGTGATGAACAAGCGCGACTCGCTCTACTACACAATGACCGGCGAGACCTTCGACGGCAAGAAAGCGGCGTCGATGGGCATGGTGAACGAGGCCGTGCCGCTCGCGAAGCTGAAGAAGCGAGTCACCGATCTCGCCAAGGTGCTGCTCGACAAGAACCCGACGACGCTGCGTCAGGCCAAGCATGCCTGCAAGCGCATCATCGATATGGATTGGGATGCATCGGAAGATTATCTGTTCGCGAAGATCGATCAGATGCGCTTTCTCGATCCCGAAGAAGGACGCCAACGCGCGATGCGCCAATTCCTCGACGAGAAGACCTACCGGCCGGGTCTTGGCAACTACAAGCGCGACGCTTGACGCGAAGCGACCAGCAAAAGCAAAAGGCGGCGCCGACAGCGCCGCCTTTCCTTATCGACGATAGGCCGATCAGGACGGCGGATTACCGACTTCCTTCCAGCCGCCCAGCGGATAGCCCTGCTGATTCACGAATTGGTCTTCCTGGTCGTAATAGCCGCCGGTGGTCGGGACGACGAACGTCGGATTGACGTTCGACTTGAAGGCCTGGAACGAATCTTGTTCCGTGGTCGACATCGTGGCGGCAGCCTGAGGCTGCGCCGCGACTTGCTGCTGTGTCGACAGGTCCGCCGCTTGCGCAGCGACGATACCGGACGCGAGTCCGAAGGCGAGCGTAATACCGAGAAGCGATGCTTTCATCGTAAACTCCTGAGAATGAGATAAGGTGAGATTGGATATCTGTTACTTCGCGCAACAAACATCTGCCCGACGACCTTGCTCAGACTTAGGCGTGCATCGCGTGTGTCATCCTCGACGAAATGCGCATAGAGTCATGCACGGTACGCAACACTACAGCGATTTAATTTGCGCATGGGCGATCAACGAAATTTATGAGGCACTGAGTCGTCGCGAATGATGCTTTCTGTCGCGCCGCCTTCAACGAATTATCGGCCGACGCTAATCATTACTTAATCGCCGCTTAAGTGTCGCGGTCAAAGGCCCCGAAAAGCCGCGTTCCGCCAGGCCTTGCATCGGGCCGGGCTTTCTCCCACTCTGATCCCATCAAACGTTCGTGAACCGGAGGGAGCAATGCCAGACGCCAATTCGCCAGCCCAAAATTCGCCCAGCCAGTGGACCGAAGCGCCTGCCGGCGACGTCGCCGACGCCGTTGTCGGTGCGATGACCGCAGGCGGCGTCGATCACTTATTCTTTACCTCGGGCAGCGAGATCGGCTTCTACCAGGAAGCGACATCCAAGGCGAAAGCGCAGGGCCGCAAGACCCTGAACCTCATCACGGTGCCGCTCGAGCATGTCAGCCTCAACGCAGCGCTCGGCTTTGCAGCGGTGAGCGGGCGCCCGGCTGCGACTGCCTGCCACGTCGATTGCGGCACGCAGCATTACGGCGGCGCCGTCCACACTGCCTGGCGCTCGGGCCTCCCCGTGATCATGACCGCGGGCGCTCCGCCGACTGCCTATCCCGGCTCGATCCGCGGCGCCCGCAACGGCGCGCATCTCTGGTCGCAGCAGCAATGGGACCAGAACAGCATCGTTCGCCAGTATGTGAAGTGGGACAAACGGCTCGAGTTCCAGGATAACCCCGGCCTCATGATGAGCCGGGCAATCCAGGTCGCGACCAGCGAGCCGCAGGGCCCGGTCTATATGAGCTTTCCGCAAGAGATCGCGCTGCTGCCGCTCAACGGCACGCGCTATCCGACCGTGGCACAACTCGGTGTCGCGCGGCCCGCCGCGCCCGATGCCGAAGGCATCAAGGAAATTGTCGACCATCTTCTCAAGGCGAAGAACCCGATGGTGGTCGCGCTCGCTTCGGGCCGAAACGACAAGGCGGTCGCACCGCTGGTCGAGCTTTGCGAGCTAGCGGGCATGCCGGTGATCGCCAGCGGTCATGGCGGCTATCTCTGCATGCCGATGACCCATCCACTCTATCAGCGCAGCGGCATGCTGCTGAAAGAGGCGGATATGGTCATCACATTTGAAGCCGAGGTGCCGTGGCTGCCCGGCATGAACGAGCCGTCCGGCAGCGCTTACATCGCGGCGATCGATCACGATCCGATCCGCGGCCGCATTCCGAACTATGATTTCAGCGCCAATATCCGCATCACCGCGGATCCGCTGCTTGGCATTAAAGCGCTCATCGCCGAGCTCAAGAGCCGCATGGGGGACGCCGACAAAAAGAATGCCGCCGACCGCACCGAGCGCTGGTCGAAGCATTCGAAAGAGGCTTGGGCGAAGCTCGAGGCCGACGCGAAGTCGCGCGCAACCAAGAACCCGATCGACCCGCTCTGGGTGAGCTATCAGCTCGGTCAGGTGCTCGACGACAATTGCATCGCATTCGACGAGACGCTTGCGACCCCCCGCCTCCGCGATTATCTTCACATCTCGAAGCCGCGCTCCTACTTCAAGCAGAACGGCTCGAGCGGCGGCTGGTCGCCAGGTGCGGCGCTGGGCGCGAAATTCGCGGCACCGGATCGCGATATCATCGCGGCCTGCGGCGACGGCTTCTATATGTTCGGAACGCCGGGCCCGGCGCTGTGGGCGGCGGCTCATTACAAGAAGCCGTTCATGGCGGTGGTTTACGTCAACCGCAGCTACAGCACCGGCACTCTTGCCGTCTCCGACAAGTATCCGGATTCCTTCGCGCAGAAGGCGGGCTACCCGGGGGGCTATTTCGATCCGCCGATCGATTTCGCCAAGGAAGCCGAAGCTTGCGGCGCCTATGGCGAGAATGTCCGCGATCCGGCGGAAGTCGGTCCCGCGCTGAAGCGTGGCCTCGAGCAAATCCGCAACGGCAAGCCTGCCGTCATCGCGGTTTGGCTGCCGCGCTTGGGTCAGAAAGACTGATCCCCGTCGCATAAACGTCATCGACGGCATGGCAGCCTCATCGCTGCCGTGCCGTTTTCTTTTGATGATTGACGGAGAAACCGATGGCCGACGAGATCGTCTTCTACACCAACCCGCAATCGCGCGGCCGAATGGTGCGCTGGATGCTCGAAGAGATTGGCCAGCCCTATCGCACCGAATTGCTCGACTACGCGACGACGATGAAAGCCCCGGCCTATCTCGCCATCAATCCGATGGGCAAAGTCCCAGCGTTGCGCCACGGCGATGCGGTCGTCACCGAAGTCTCGGCGATCTGCACCTATCTCGCCGACGCCTTTCCCGAAGCGGGTCTCGCGCCGCCGCCAGGCAGCAAGCTGCGCGCACCCTATTACCGCTGGCTCTATTTCGCCGCCGGCCCGCTCGAAGCGGCCGGCACCAACAAGGCGATGGGCTTCGCCGTGCCGCCGGGACGCGAGCGCATGATGGGCTACGGCACCTTCGACCTGACGATAGACACGATCGAGAATGCCGTTTCACAGGCCGACTATCTCGTCGGCAACAAATTCAGCGCCGCCGATGTCTATGTCGGCTGCCAGATCGGCTTCGGCATGCAATTCGGCATGTACGAGAAGCGCCCAGGCTTCGAGAAATATTGGGCCCGCCTTACCGCCCGCCCGGGGTGGCAACGCGCCAGTAAGCTCGACGACGACGCGATGGCGGCGATGAAGAAGGACTGAGCGGCAACAGCGTCGTCACAGCTGCGACGAAGAGTGGTCGTTAGACGATCTTCGTCTCAAGATCGCCGATGCGCTCGATGGTGATCTTGATCTGATCGCCGCGCTTCAAGAACACGCCTGTCTCAGCGCCCACGCCCGACGGCGTTCCCGTCAGGATGACATCGCCGGGATAGAGCGTGATGCGCGACGAGAGATGCGCGATCTGCTCGGCGGTGTTGAAGATCATCTTGGCGGTGTTCGAATCCTGCTTTAGCTGGCCATTGACCCAAAGCTTGATCGCGAGCTTCTGCGGATCGCCGATTTCTTCCGCGGGGACGAGCCACGGACCCATCGGACAGGCGCCATCGAATACTTTCTGGCCGATCCAGTCGTATTTGAACGGCGATTGGACGGCGATATGTGGCCGCGCGGTCATGTCCCGCGCCGAGAGATCGTTGCCGATCGTATAGAACGCAACGTAATCGAGCGCCTTTTCCAGCGGCACGTTCTGCGCCTTGGTGCCGATGACGGCACCGAGCTCGGCTTCCCAATCCAGCTTCTCGCTGATCATCTTCACGGGCTCGTTATTGGCGACGGCGCAACGCGAGACTTTGATGAAATGCCAGGGGTGGAGGCCGAGGGTGTGGGGATCGGGCTCGACCGGGATATTCTGGATCTTTGCCATGTTGGCCATGTGATCCGAGTAATTCGCGCCGGCGCAGTAGATCGTCGGTGGATAAAGGATCGGCGCTGTCAGCTTCACGTCGTTGAGGAGCTTGCCGCTGGTGTTGACGGCCTTTGTATAAAGCTCGTCGAGGACGCCTTGCGCCTTCGCCCAATCATCGAGCACGCCGAGAACAGTGGCGTAAGCCGGGTTGCCCGAGAGTTGTGCGAGGTCGTGAACCGTGTCGTCGACGAGATAGCCGGCGCGCGCGCCGGAATTGGTCTGGAACGTCAGCAGGCGATAGTCGGTCATGGTGTCTTCCTCTCTTCTTTCGGGCCGCGAAGCTTCGCGGTCGCGGCGTGATCGATCTTGCCAGTCGTTGAATCGACGACGACGCCGTAATCCGCTGCCGCGGCTTCGGCGCTGATATAGCCTTCAGCGACGTCATCGGCGACACGCTCGGCGGAACGCAGCTTCGGGTCGCCGAAGCCGCCGCCGCCGCCGGAGCGGATCATGAAGCCGTCGCCTTTCTTGAGATGCTGTCCCGCCAGCTTGGCATTGGAGGGACTGTCCTCCCAACCGCCATCGATGCGCAGCGACATCGAATTGCCGTCGCCGGCGAGCCCGTCATAGAGGCCCCAGGGCCGACAGAATTTGCGCTCGATCTTGGAATTGAGCTGCATCGCGCAAAGTGCCGTCACGGCGTAATCGGCGCCAAGGCCGCCGCGCGTCTTCCCGGCCCCACCGCTGTCGCGTCGCAATTCGTAGCGCTCGATCAGCAGCGGATACTTCGCCTCGACCTGCTCCGACGGCGTGTTGTGCGTGTCGCCGTCATTGATACAGACGGTCACCGAGACGCCATCCTCCAACTTCTTGGCACCCCAGCCGCCGCCGACGGGGCCGAGATGTGTGACGAAGAAATTCCCCTGCGGCGTGATGCCGTTGACTGTCGCGATGACGAGATCGGCGTGATGGCCCGCGATGGTGCGCTCCGGGATCGCCGGCGCCAACGCCTTGAAGACGGTGTCGATCACGGTTTGCGGAAACGACATCCAATTCTGCAGCGGCGCCGGCCGCACCGCGCTGATCACCTTGCCGGGCGGGCAAATGACATCGAGCGAGCGGAAGCTGCCTTCGTTGAGGGGATAGAAGGTTGGCGTCGTCAGGCATTTATAGGCGACCTGCGCGCAGGCGACGCCGGTCGCTGGACCCGAATTGAAATGGCCCTGGACTTGATTGCTCATATCCGACAGATCAATCGTCATGCGATCGCCTTTGACGATCACCTTGACACGCAACGCCACGTGCTTGCCGACATTGAGCCCGTCATCGTCCATGAAGCTTTCCGCTTCATAGGTTCCGTCCGGAATCGAGAGGGTGTTGGCGCGCGCTTCGGCCTCGGTCTGGTCCATGATCGCAGCGACCGACAACGCGACGTCTTCGACGCCATAACGCTCGACCAACTCGGTGAAGCGGCGCTCGCCGGTCGTCAGCGCCGTCACCTGCGCCCGCAAATCGCCCATCGCAAAATCCGGCAGGCGGCAATTGATACGGATGATGTCGACGATGTCCTGACTGACGACGCCCGCGCGCCGATATTTCAGCATCGGTATCTGTAGGCCCTCGCTGTAGATATCGGTGGTCACCGAGCCCCGCACACCGCCGATATCGAGCCAATGCGCCATACAGCAGCCGAACGCGACCAGCTTGCCGTCATGAAAATACGGCATGGTGAGGGTGACATGGTTCAGATGGCTGCCGGTGATGTAGCCATCATTGGTGATGAGGATGTCGCCGGGATGGATGTTCTCTTTGCCGAATTGCTTGAGCTTCGCCTTCACCGTCTCGGCCATGCCGCGAATGAACATCGGCAGGCCCAGGCCGATCGAGATCGTATCGCCTTCGGCGGTAAAGAGGCCGACCGTAAAATCGAGCGCTTCGTAGACGATGAGATTGTAGGCCGTGCGCATGAGATTGGTCTTCATCTCTTCCGTCACGGCGATGAGGCCGTTGCGGATGATTTCGACCGTGACCGGATCGACCGGCTTCTTCGCGGTGCTCACAACCGCCCTCCCACAGTAATATCGATATTCCCCATGCCATCGACGATCGCGCTGTCGCCCGGCCCGATCACCGTGGTCGAGGCGTATTCCTCGATCAACGCCGGACCAGTGATGCGATTGCCCGCCAGCAGACCATCGCGCGCGTAGATCGGCGTGTCGATGAAGCCCGAACCGCGGAAATAGATCGGCTTGCGGCGCGACAATGCGTCTTTCGGCGGCGTCGTTTCACCTTGCGGCAACTCGATCTTCGGCGGCTTCGGCACCTCGCCCAACACGGTCACGCGCAGGCTGACCATCTCGGCTTGTTCCTTCGGGGCACAGGTGCCGTAGCGCTGCTCATGCACCGCATCGAAAGCCTGCTTGATCGCATTGCGATCCTGGTTTTCGAACAGTGCTGGATCGAGTTCGACGGTCACAGCATGCTCTTGTCCGACATAGCGCATATCGGCGTAGCGTTGGATGACGACGCGCTTCGACCGCACCGCGGATTCCTCGACCGCGCGGCGGCCGATCGCTTCCATCTCGGCATAAAGGCCTTCGATCGCCGCGAACGGCGCGGTGGAAAGGCGCTGGAAGCACGAGCGCACATAGTCGCGGCGCAGGTCGCTGAACAGCATACCGTAGGCCGAGAAATGGCCGGGCGAGAACGGAATCAAGACGCGGCGAATGCCGATCTCGCGCGCGATCGCCGAAGCGTGGAGCGGCCCGGCGCCGCCATAGGTGATCATCGTGAACTTGCCGGCATCGAGACCGCGCTCGGTTGTGACGCCCTTCACCGCGTATGACATCGCCGTCGCGGCGATGCGCAGAATACCTTCCGCTGCTTCCATGACGTCAAGACCGAGCGGCTCGGCAATGCGCGTACGCACCGAGCGCTCCGCCGCAGCATGATCGAGCTTCATGGTGCCGCCGAGAAAATGCTCGGGATCGAGCCGGCCGAGCAGCAGATTGGCGTCGGTCACCGTCGGCTCGGTGCCGCCGCGGCCATAGCAGGCGGGGCCCGGCATCGAGCCGGCGCTTTGCGGTCCGACGCGCAACGCGTTTCCTTCGGCGAGGCGCGCGATGCTGCCGCCACCGGTGCCGACCTCGAAAATATCCATCATCGGGATCTGGATCGGCAACGCGCGCTCGTAGCCGCCGATCAGCGCGGCGCCGGTGGTCAGGGGCTTGCCGTCGCTGATGACGCCGGCTTTTGCCGTCGTGCCGCCCATGTCGAATGCGATGGCGTCGGGCAGACCGAGCTGGTGACAGATCGCCTGGGCGCCGATGACCCCGGCGGCCGGACCCGATTCCAGCATGCGCACGCATTCGCGCCGTGCCTCTTCGATCGGAAACAGGCCGCCGGTGGATTGGACGATGTAGAACTCACCGCCGAATTTGTCGGTGCGCAATTGCTGGTCGAGCTCGCCGAGATAACGATCGACGCGCGGCCCGATATAGGCATTGGCCGCGACGGTCGAGGCACGCTCGAACTCGCGATATTCCTGCGACAATTGGTGCGAGGACGAGACGAAGACACGAGGGATTTCCTCGCGTACCAGCGCCTCGACGCGCTGCTCGTGCGCCGGATTGCGATAGGAATGCAGCAGCAGGATCGCAACGGATGCGACGCCGCGGGCTTTGAGCTGGCGCGCTACGGCGCGGACTTTCTCTTCGTCCAGTGCAATATGGACCGAACCGTCGGCCAGCATGCGTTCCGACACTTCGTAGCGCCAGGAACGCTTTACCAGCGGCTCGTGCTTGCCGAAGAAGAGGTTGTACGCATCGGGCCGATTGATGCGGCCGATCTCGTAGATATCGCGAAAGCCTTGCGTGATCAGAAGGGCAGTCTGCGCGCCCGTCCGCTCGAGCAACGTGTTGATGCCGATCGTCGTGCCGTGGAGGAAGAGATAGGCCTCAGAAACATCGGTCTTCGCGCCGTTCAACGCATCGCGAATCCCTTCGACCAGAGCCTCATGCGTCGAGAGCGCTTTGCCGAAGGTCAGCTTGGCGCCGGACTCATCGAACGCGGCCAGATCGGTGAACGTGCCGCCGATATCGACAGCGATGCGCAGTCGATGTTTCAGATCGCTCATAACCTGATGTTGCCCCCAACAGCGCCAAGGCGTTTTTTAGTGCGCATGCATCAAAGCGTCGAGCGCGAGGACACCCGCGCCGCGCGGCCGGACGATCAGCGGATTGATCTCGATCTCGTCGAGTTCCGGACGCGCCAGCATCATTGCGCCAAGCTTGGCCGCGGTTTCCGCCAGCGCCGCGACATCGAGCGGCGGCGCGCCGCGGACACCGGCCAGCACCTTCGCGCCTTTGAGCTGCGCGATCTCCTCGACGATGGCGTCGGGCGACAATCCGGCAGGGAAAAGCCGCACATCTTCCAGCGCCTCGGTCCAGATGCCGCCGAGCCCAACCATCACGATCGGCCCCCAGTCGCGATCGCGCCGCGCACCGAGGATCATCTCGAAACCCGGCGACGCCATGCGCTCGACCAGCACACCCTCGATTTTCGCCTGAGGGCAGGACGCGGCGACACGCGTTTCCATCTGCTCCCACGCGGTGTCGAGCGCGTCGGGGGTGAGGATGCCGAGCATGACGCCGCCGACATCGCTCTTATGCGGAATGTCGGGCGATTGGATTTTCAGCGCGACGGGATAGCCGAGACGCGAAGCGATAGCACGCGCCTGTATGATGTTCGGCGCCAACGCGCCTTGCGGCACCGCGATGCCGGCGGCGCGCAGGAATTCCTTGGCGCGGTGCTCGGGGATGGACCCGTGGCCGGGCAGCGGCGGCGCGGAAGCAGTCGGCGTGACTGCGCTCTCCAGCCGCTCGAGCCGACGCCCATAATGATAGAGATGCGCCATGGCCCGCATCGCGCGATCGGGCGAGCGGAAGAAGGGAATGCGGCTATCGGCAATGAGCCGGTCGAATTCCGTTGTCAAAGGCACCGCATCGCCCATGATCACGAAGGCGATTGGTCGCGTCTGTTCGAGCACCAGCGGCACGAGCGAATTGGCTTTCGCCATCTGCAGCGCCGGCGTCCCGGGCACCATCGCCATGATGGCGCAGCCGATATTGTCGTCGGCCAGCATGATGCGCGCGGTCCTGCCATAGATATCGCCCTGCCCCATGCCGGCGGTCGCAAGGTCGAGCGGATTATCGACCGGCACATAGGTCGGGAGAATTGGCCGCAGCGCGGCTTCGGTTTCGGCGCTGAGCTTCGGCACGTCGAGGCCAGTGCCTTTGCAGAAATCGAGCGCGATGCCGCGCACGGCGCCGGAATTGCTGACGATGGCCGCGCCCTTGGTTGCGCCTTTGGGCCAGCGCGCCAGCAAGGTCGCGGTATCGATCAGCTCGTCCATGGTCTCGACCTGCACCACGCCGACATGACGCAGCACGGTCTGCATCACCGCGTAATCGCCGGCTAGTGCGCCCGTATGCGAGCGCGCGGATTCCCGCGCCCGCTCGGTGCTGCCGGGATGCATCAACAGCACAGGCTTGCCGAGCTGCCGCGCCTTCGCCACGAGATCGAGGAAATGCGCCGGCTTGCGGATCTGCTCAAGGAACAGGACGAAGATCTGCGTCTGCGGATCATCCAACACCGCCTCGAGGAAATCCTCGGCGCTGGTGACGGCCTCGTTGCCGGTCGAGATCGTGTAATTGACGGCGACGCCTTTAGCGCCGAGGGCCGAGGCGATATTGCCCATCATCGCGCCGCTTTGCGCGATCACCGCCGCGCCTTGCGCGCCGGCGGCGATGATCTCGGTCTCGACCGCGCCGAACGACACAGAGACGCGATCGACGAAATTCGAGAACCCCATGCAATTGGGGCCTTCGAGCGCGATCCCCGCTTCGCGCGCCAGCGCCGCGATCTTCTCCTGCTTGGCGCGGCCTTCATCACCGGTCTCGGCGAAGCCCGCGGAGAACAGCGCGATGCCCCCGATGCCGCGCTCGACACAGCCAGCGATCGCATCGGCAACCGCCGCTTCCGGGACGATCAGCACCGCGGCATCGATTCCTTGCGGCAGATCGGCAATGGTGGGTACGCAGTGCCGTCCGTTGATCTCGGCGACGCGGCGCGTGACGAGGTGGACGTCACCAGAGAAGCCGACCGCTTCGAGATTGGCGAGAACGCGGAAGCCTGGCGCTCCCGGCTCGGCCGAGGCGCCGACTATCGCGATCGAGCGCGGCCGCAAGAGCCGGTCGATGGCCTTCCGCGAGGATGTCTCACTCATCGAGATTAAGCGCGGCCCCAGAGCTTCTTGGTCGCGAGCCGCGCGCCGTCCACCAAAGCGCCCAGTTTCGCATAGGCGACGCGGCTGTCGACGCGCGCGCTGCCGCCGGCGAAGGTCTCGAAACCGCAATCGACGGCGGCGATCACACGCCCGCGGCCGACGCTATTGGCATAGTTGCAGATGCGTTGCGACACGAGTTCGGGATGCTCGACGAAATTCGTGGCGGTATCGATCACGCCCGGCATCAGCGCCATGCTGTCCGGCAGCTTCACGCGTTGCCACAGCTCCCACTCATGGGCGTGGCGCGGATTGGCGCCTTCGAACGATATGACGGCGGCTTTCGCCTTCAGCACTGCGGGTAGGATCATTTCGAGCGGCACGTCATGCATATGGGGGCCTTCGTAATTGCCCCAGCAGAGATGCAATCGCACACTTTCGGCCGGCACGTTCTTCAAGGCGTCGTTCAAGATCTCGATGCTGATATGGCATTGGCGGACGAATTCCGCATCGCTCACCGTCGAGAACACGCTCATGCGGCCGGAAGCGAGATCGGGGCAATCGAGCTGCAAGATGAAGCCCGCCTTGACGATCGCCTCGTACTCCTCGCGCATCGCCGCGCCGACGGCGGCGCGATAATCCGCGCTATCCTTGTAGTGGAAATTCGGATGGAAGCGCGACACCACGCCCGGCGACGCCGCGCTCATGAAGACGCTCTTGGCGCCCGCCTTCGCCGCCGCCGCCTTCAGATGCGCAATATCGCGCTCGACCAGCGTGCGGTCTTTCACCGCGACCGGCCCGACGCACGCGAGCAGGCGCCGCGATTCCGGTCCCGAGGTCGCGCCCGGCCGCGCATAATATTCAGGAAACGCCGCACGGTCGGGACTTTTCTCAACCGGCCATTTCGATTTGTCGACATCGCCGAAACCGGTGAGACGCTGCTGGATGTAGGTGGCGTAAGACGCCTTGCTCGCCTCGCCGTCATTGACGACATCGATACCGACCGAGACCTGCTTAGCGACGACATCGTCGACGGCGCGCGCGATCGTATTGTCGAATTCGGCGGGATCGATGGCTTCGTCGCGATCGCGGCGCTTCAGCAGCGCGATGACATCCGGCGGCCGCGGCAGGCTGCCGACATGCGTCGTCTGAATCCGATCCGTATTGCGCTGCATGGCCCTATTCCTTGCGCTGATATTGGCCGAGACCGGGGCGATAGGTCTTCTCGTCGAGGAATTGCGTCATACCCTGGGCGCGGCCCTTCTCGGGGTCGGTGAGACGAAGCTGGTCGAGCTTAGCCATCAGATAATCCTCCGACGCGTCCCACGACATCTCTTCCTGCTTGCGCCAAGCGTTCTTGATCGCGCGGATCGCGGCGCGATTCTTCGAGAGCAGCTTCACCGCAAGCTCGCGCGTCTTCTCCTTGAGCTCGGCACGCGGATAGGAGAATTTGACCAGTCCCATCGCCGCGGCTTCCTTGCCGTCGAAGGTATCGCCGGTCAGCGCGTAATAGAGCCCGTCGGTGTCGCGCATCTTGGACGCGATCGAGCGCAGCACGTTGCCGGCGGGAATGATACCCCAATTCACCTCCGACAGGCCGAAGGTCGCCTCATCGGCGGCGATGGCGATGTCGCACGAGATCATCGGATTGAATCCACCGCCGAAGCACCAGCCATTGACCATGGCGATGGTCGGCTTCGGGAACGCTTTGAGACGCTGCATCTGCCAGATCTGCGCCTGCCGCGCGATCTGGCCCCATTCCTCGGGCGACTTCACATCGGATTCGCGGAAAAATTCCTTGAGGTCCATGCCGGCGGTGAAAGCATCGCCCGCACCCGTCAGCACCAGGACACCGCAGCGCTCGTCGATCTCCAGCGCCTCGAGCACCGCCGTCATTTCTTTGTTGAGCGTCGGGCTCATCGCGTTGCGCTTTTCCGGCCGGTTGAGCGTGACCCAGGCAATGCCCTGATCGAACTCCACCAATACCGTATTGCCGCCGAGCTGCTCTGCCATCTTTTGCCTCTCCCGTTATCTATTGCGCCTTCAGCCCGAGTAGATTCGCGATGAGATTGCGCTGCATCTGCGAACTGCCGGCCGCCACCGTCGCGATACGCGCATCGCGGTAGTGGCGCTCCATATCGAATTCCTTGTTGTACCCATAGCCGCCGAAGATTTGCATGCCTTGGTTGGCGACCTGGGCATAGACTTCGGAGGCTTTGAGTTTCGCCATGGTGATCTCGCGCAGCGCATCCTGACCGTGATCGAGCAGCGCGGCGCAGCGATAGGTCAGCGCCCGCGCCGCCTCCACCTCGGTCATCATGTCGGCAAGCATATGGGCGATCGCCTGGAATGTGCCTATGGGCCGGCCGAATTGCTTGCGCTCTTTGGCATAGGCGAGCGCCATCTCGACACAACCGAGCGCCGAGCCGCAATCCGCCGCCGCCGCGACGACGCGCTCGGCCTGCAAACCGGAGAGGATGCAATCCCAGCCCTTGTTCTCGCCGCCGATCAGCCGATCCGCCGGCACGCGCACGTCTTTGAGGAATATCTCGTAGGTGCCGGTACAATAGCGCCCGAGCATGTCGAGCTTCTTGAGCTCGAGGCCCGGCGTGTCGTTGTCGATGAGGAAGAGCGACAGGCCCTGGCGGTAATGCGCTTTCGGGTCGGTGCGCACATACATGTTGATGACGTTGTTCTTGGCGCCGGCGCCGGTCGCCCAGAGTTTCTGGCCGTTGATGACATAATGATGGCCATCGCGCACCGCCGTCGTCCGGATGGCGCCGACATCGGAGCCGGCATCGGGTTCCGACATCGAGATCGACATCTTGAGCTCGCCCTGGAGGAGCTTCGGCAGCCAATAGCGCTTCTGCTCTTCCGAGGCTTTGCGCTGCACGTTGAGGCCGCAGAAAGTGCTGCCCCCGATCATCATCGAGAGATCGGCGCTGACCTTTGCGATCTCCTCCATGATAATGCAGCTGTCGACCGCGCCGCCGTCGAGCCCGCCATAGGTCTCGGCGAAAGGCATGGCGATCAGACCGGCCTCGACCCAGGCGTCGTAAAGCTCGTAGGGATACCGCTTCTCGCGATCGATTTGCCGCATCACCGCCGGCGGGCAGTGCTTGGCCATGAGCTTCTGCACACTATCGCGCAGCAGCACCTGCTCTTCGCTGAAGCGGCAATCCATCGTGGGTTGCTACTCCCCAGCGCTCGCGGTGACCGGCACGGGATGATCCGCCGCGACGGCCGCGGCAGCCGCCTCGCCGCCGATAAAACGGCGCTTGTAGACGATATCGAGGGCGATGCAGATGCAGGCCGCGATCAGGAACGGCGTTGCGACAATCATCAACGTCGTCTGCAGCGGCAGCATGGCCTGCAACAGATAGGCGGTCCCGAGGGGCCCGATGATCTGCGCCAGACGCCCCATCGCGCCGGCATAACCGATCCCTTGGCCGCGGATATGCGTCGGATAGAACACGCCGACCATGCCGTTGAACGAACCCTGGCACGCTTGCGAGAAGGAGAAGCAGAGCAGACCAAGAACCATGATCGTCGTTGGCGACAAATTCGGAATGCCGAGCCCGAGAATGCCCGCCGATGAGACGAGAATCGCACCCGCGACCGCGACGGGGCCGAGCTTGTCGAAGAACCAGGCGACGACGACGACGCATACGATGCCGATGGCTGCGCCGTAGGAATACGTCAACGAGGCTTGCAACGGCGTCAGCTTCAACGTCTCCATCAACACGACGAACCAATTGGTCAAGGTCATGAAGGTCAGCGCTTCGAAGAAATAGCCGGCCCAGAGCAGCGGCGTAACAACGCGTTGATTGCCCTGGAAGAGCGGTTTGGGCGAGATGCTCTTGGCGCTTGGCTGCGCCGGCATGGTGAAACGCGTCTGCGGACCGATCTCCAATTCTGGCGCGAGGCGCTGGACGCGCCGGCGCAGCTCGGACGAATCCGGCTTATGCATGGTGAGATAGCGCAGCGATTCCGGCAGTACGAAATAGAGCGCCACGAACAGCAAAAGACCGAGGCTCGCCGGCAGGACGTACACGATCCGCCAGCCCCAAATCGGCAACAGCCACGCCGCCACCTGGCCGACCGCGGCGATGCCGGTGGTGAAGCCAAGTACGCCGCACATCACCATGGTGACGCGGTAACGCTTCGGCGCGATCTCGACGAGATAGGCGATCGCCGTCGGCATGATGCCGCCGGCGCCAAGTCCGACAACGAAACGATAAGCGCCGAGTTCGGTCAGCGTCGACGCGAAGCCGCTTGCCAGGGCCGGCAAGGTGTAGCAAAGCACGGCGCCGAGCGCCGCGGTGCGGCGGCCGTAGCGGTCGTTCACATAGCCGAAGAGATAGGCGCCGAGCAGCGCGCCGAAATTGCCGAGGCTGAAGACCCAGCCGAGCTCGGTCTTCTGCGCCTGGAACGCGCGCAGGATCGCCGGCGCGCCCGCCAGCGGCCCGCTGAAATCGAAACCGTCAGCGAACACCATCATGAAAGCGAGGAACCAGATACCGATTTGAACCTTGCCGAGCTTGCGGCTTTCGACCAATTCGGCGACATCGACGAGTGAAGCTTGCGCCATGGTGTTCCTCCCGATCCCCTTATTATGTCGAGCCCGAAGCTTCGAGCCCGCGTCATTTCTAGGCCGCTGCGCGGCGCCTACGACACCTTATGTCCCATCAGATTGGCGATGAGGTTGCGCTGGATTTGCGAAGACCCGGCGGCGACGGTCGCGACGCGCGCGTCGCGATAGTGCCGCTCCATGTCGAATTCCTTGTTGTAGCCGTAACCGCCGAGCACCTGCATGCCCATGTTGGCGACCTTGGCATAGGTCTCGCCGCAATAGAGCTTGGCCATCGTGATCTCTTTGAGGGCGTTCTGACCCGACGCGACCATCCAAGCCGCGCGCCACATCAGCGAGCGGGCCGCTTCGACCTCGGTCTCCATATCGGCGAGCATATGGGCGATCGCCTGGAAGGTGCCGATCGGCTTGCCGAACTGCTTGCGCTCCTTGGCATAGGCCGACGCGAGATCGACCACGGCGCGCGCGCCGCCGCACGAGCCCGCCGCCGAAACCACCCGCTCGACCTGCAGGCCCGACAGCACGAAGTCGAAACCTTTGTTAAGCCCCGCCTCGCCGCCGACCAGCCGGTCGGCCGGAATGCGCACGTCCTTCAAGAACATCTCGTAGGTGCCGGTACAGCGGCGACCGAGCATGTCGAGCTTGCGCAACTCGATGCCGGGCGTGTCCTTATCGACGAGGAAGAGCGACATGCCCTGGCGGTAATGGACCTTGTTGTCGGTCTTCACATAAAGGTTGATGACGTTGTTCTTGGCCGCGGCGCCGGTCGCCCACAGTTTCTGGCCGTTGATCACCCATTCATTGCCGTCGAGCACGGCCGTCGTGCGCATCGCGCCGATATCCGAGCCGGCATCGGGCTCCGACATCGAGATCGACATGCGGATCTCGCCCGACAACAATTTGGGCAGCCAATATTGCTTCTGCTCCTCGGTCGCCTTGCGCACGAGATTGAGGCCGCAGAACATGCTGCCGCCCAGCGCCATCGACAGATCGGTGCTGCTATAGGCGATCTCTTCGGTGACGATCGCCAGATCGATCGCATTGCCGCCGAGGCCGCCGTAGCTTTCGGGAAACGGCATCGCGAGAATGCCGGCCTTGATCCACTCGTCGTAAAGCTCGTAGGGGTAAGCCTGATCGTGCTCCAAGCGGCGGATGTAATCGGGCGACGCGTGCCTATCCATCAGCTTGCGCACGCTGTCGCGCAGCATCTTCTGTTCTTCGGTGAACCCGAAATCCATAAATCTGACTCCTTAGATCGCGCCGCCCTTGCGGAACGATTCGATTTCTTTGCTGCTGTAACCGAACTCGGCGAGGATCTCGTCCGCCTGTTCGGCATATTCAGGCGCGCCGGCGATCATCGTGGTCTTGGTGCGGCTGAGATTGACCGGCTGACCGATCAACGTGATGTCGCCCAGCGCCTTCGACTGCACCTTCTTGGCGATGCCGAGATGCTTCACCTGCGGATCGTTGAAGGCCTGGCCGATGTCGTAGACCGGACCACACGGGATGCCGCCGGCATTCATCTTCGCGACAACGCTTGCGGTGGTTTCTTTCGAGGTAATCTCGTTGATCAGGCCGTTGAGGGTCTCGCGATGCTGGCGGCGCTCCTTGGGGTTCGCCCATTCCGGCTTCTCGCCCCATTCCGGCTTGCCGATAGCCTTACAGAAACGCTTCCACATCGGCGGGGTCGGCGCGATGTTGACGTAGCCATCGCTGGTCTTGAACGTGCCGGTCGGAACGCCGGTCGGGTGGTTGTTGCCCGCCTGCTTCGCGACCTCGTTCTTCATCAGATAGCGCGCGCCCTGGAAATCGAGGAAGAACAGCAGCGCCTCGAGCAGCGAGGTCTGCACCCATTGCCCCTCGCCCGAGCGCTCGCGCTCATGCAGCGCGGTCAGGATGCCGACCGCGGCGCACATGCCGGCGGCAACGTCTCCGACCGCGATGCCAACGCGCATCGGACCGCGGCCATCCTCGCCGGTGACCGACATCAAGCCCGACATGCCTTGCGCGATCTGATCGACGCCGGGCCGATCCTTATAGGGCCCGTCCTGGCCAAAGCCTGAAATCGAGGCGAGGATGATGCGCTTGTTGATCGCCTTCAGCGATTCATAATCGATGCCGAGGCGGTTCTTCACGTCGGGGCGATAATTCTCGACCACAATATCGGCCTTCGCGACCATCTTCTTGAAGATGGCGATACCGTCGGGGTTCTTGAGATCGAGCGCCATCGCTCGCTTGTTGCGATGGAGATTCTGAAAATCGGGATCGTGACGCGCCGAGAAATCGGACGGCCCAGCGCCGTCGCTGCCGCCTTCCTCGCGCGCATCGATCTTGATGACATTGGCGCCCCAATCGGCGAATTGGCGCACGCAGGTCGGACCCGAGCGCACCCGCGTCAGATCGAGAACCAGAAGATCGCTCAGCGCGGACGAGGCAGGACGAAAGGACATTACGGAGGACTCCTAAACTAAAGGCGTCATCCCCGCGAAAGCGGGGGATCCACGGCACCAGACGAGACCGACATCCAGCCGCCTGGATGCTCGCTGTCGCGAGCATGACGGGACAAGGTTTCACTTCCGCTTCGCTTCGACGGCGCCGATGAATTCGGCGACCATCTGATTGACGCGGTCGGGCTCTTCGAGATTCACACCGTGGCCGGTGTTGGGCAGGATTTCGAGCCGCGCGCCAAGCAAGGTCTCGGCGAGGAAACGGCTGGGCTTCTCGCACCCCTGATCGATACCGCCAAGCACGACCAGCGCCGGCACCCGCAGCGCCGCGATCTGGTCTTTATGGGCATAAAGCGGCGCCCGGCGCTTTTGCACACCGCGGATCGTGTTGGTCAGGCCTTGCACCGAGAACTTCTCGATGTCGGCGAGGAATTTCGCGTACTCGACCGGACTCTTCTCTTTAAGCTTCAGCCGCGCCGGCGAGTTGGTGAAATTCTGTTTGATCTGTTCCAAACCGTTCTTGTCGATCTTCGCCGCCATCGCTTCCATGAAAGCGGGGTATTCCTGCGGCGGCGTGTCCGAGCCGCTGCCGATGCTGCACAGGATCGCCGACCGCGCGCGGTTCGGATGCGCGATGGCGAACTGCAGCGCCGCGGCCGAGCCCATCGACACGCCCATCACATGCGCGTCTTTCTCGCCCGCGGCGTCGAGCACCGCGCCGATATCCGACGCGGCAATATCTTGCGAGTAGGCATCGATTGACGCCGGCACGTCGGACGGCGGATAGCCGCGCGCATTGAAAGTAATGCAACGATACTTGTCCTTCAGCACCGCAACCTGCAGATCGAAGGAATGGCAGGTTCCGGCGAGCTCATGCACGAAGACGATCGCCGGGCCGCTGCCCTGGCTCTCGTAATAAAGGCTGGTGCCATCGGCGGCTTTGGCTTGCGGCATGGTCGGCCTCAGGCGTTGGCGCTGCGATTGGCGATGCCGCCGTCGATCGTGACGACGGTACCGCTGATATAGTTCGAGAGCGGCGAGGCCAGGAACACGACCATCGGCGCCACTTCCTCGACCGTCGCCGGCCGGCCGTACGGCATGTGCTTGAAGCCTTCCATGTAACGGTTCTCGTCGCCGAGTTCGCGCTTCGCGCGCGTGCGGCCGAGGAATTCGATGCGGTCGGTCAGCACCGGCCCCGGATTGACCGCGAGCACACGCACGCCGTAATCGGGACTGCGCCCGCCCATCGCGCGCGCGAAAGCCATCAGCGAGGCGTTGCCTGCCGCGCCGGCGATGTAGCCGAACTCCAGCTTCTCGCCGCCGAGGCCGCAGATGCAGATGATGACGCCGCTCTTGCGCTCGGCCATGTTCTTGAAATAGGCGCGCGTCAGGTTGACGTAGCCGAAGACTTTGAGATCCCAGCCCGCGCGCCAGGATTTGTCGTCGACCTCGAAGATCGTGCCGCCGGGAATGGCGCCCGCGTTGTTGATGAGGATGTCGACGTTCGGATAGGTCGCGACCAGCTTGTCGCGCGAGGCCTGATCCGAAAGGTCGAGCGGCATGATGTCGACTTTGATCTTATGCTTCTCGCGCAGCTCCGCGGCGTTCTGCTCGAGCTGATCCTTGGAGCGCGCGGCAAGGATAAGGTTGACGCCTTCGGCCGCGAAAGCCCGCGCCACGCCGAGGCCGATCCCTTTCGATGCGCCGGTAATCAGCGCGGTACGGCCCGCGAGCTGCAAATCCATGAAAGGCGTCTCCCTTTATCTCGTTGGACGGCGCCATTTTTGCCCATGGGGCTTGGGGAATCAATTGGGCAGCGCAGTTTCCCGCGTAATCCTGGGCGTTAGTAGCCGAGATAAACGCGGCGCACCGTTTCATTACCCGCGATCGTTGCCGCCTCGCCGCTCATCACGATCGATCCGGTTTCCAGCAGGTAAGCCTGGTCGGCGAGCTCGAGCGCGAGATTGGCATTCTGTTCGACGAGCAGCATGCTCATGCCTTCGCTCTCGTTGATCGTCTCGAGGATGCGGAAGATTTCGCGCACGATCAGGGGCGCCAGACCGAAAGACGGCTCGTCGAGCAACAGCAACTTCGGCCGCATCATCAGCGCGCGGCCAATTGCCAACATTTGCTGCTCGCCGCCCGAGAGCGTGCCGGCCTGCTGCTTGTGCCGTTCCTGCAGCCGCGGAAAGTAGCCGTAGACGCGCGTGAAATCCTGCGCAACGCCGTCGCGATCGCGCCGCGTGTAGGCGCCGAGCCGCAGATTCTCCTCGACCGTCAGATGCGAGAAGGTGCCGCGCCCATCCGGCACATGCGCGATTCCGAGCCGCGCGACGGACTCGGTCGCCCGGCCGTTGATGCGCGCGCCGCCGAAGTGGATCTCGCCGGTCACCCGCACCATCATGTTGCAGATCGAGCGCAGCAGCGTCGTCTTGCCGGCACCGTTCGCGCCGAGGAGCGCCGTGATGCCGCGCTCTTCGACCTTGAGGCTGACACCGTGCAGCACATGCGTCTCGCCGTAGGACGCATCGAGGTTCTTTATCTCCAGCAGCGTGCTCATACGGCTTCCCCGAGATAAGCACGGATGACTTCGGGCGCGCTCTGAACTTCGCTCGGAGTGCCGTCGGCGATCTTGCGGCCGAAATCGAGCGCCACGACTTTGTCGGAGACGCGCATCACCAGGTTCATGTGATGCTCGACCAACAGCACGGTGAGGTTGAAGCGCTCGCGCACCATGAGGATGAGCGCCCGCAGCTTCTCGACCTCTTCGCTGTTGAGCCCTCCCGCCGGCTCGTCGAGCAGCAGCAGCTTCGGCTCGCAGGCAAGGGCCCGGGCGAGCTCGACGCGTTTCTGCGTGCCGAAGGTCAGGCCCTGCACCGGCGCATCGGCGATCGCTTCGAGGTCAAGAGCGGCCAACAGCGCGTCTGTGCGCGCGGCCAAACGCGCCTCCTCGCGCGCGACCAACGGCAGGCGCAGCGCGTTGGCGACGAAGCCGCCGCGGATCGTGCAGTGGCCGCCGACCATGATGTTGCGGCGAACGGTCATACTGCGGAACAGCGCGAGATTCTGGAAGGTGCGGCCGATGCCGAGCGCGGCCATACGGTGGCGCGGCTGCTGCAACAGCTCGTGTCCGGCGAAAGCGATGCGGCCGGATTCCGGCTGATAGAGGCGGCTCAGGCAATTGAACAGCGTCGTCTTGCCGGCGCCGTTCGGGCCGATGAGACCGCAAATCTGCCCGCGCCCGACATCGAAGGACACGTCGTTCAGCGCAACGATACCGCCGAAGCGGACCGACAGACCGCTGATCGACAACAACGGCGCGTTATTCAGACCCCCGTCAGGCACAAAGCCTCCCCGTCCTTATTGTTTCGTCATTCCCGCGAAAGCGGGAATCCATGATCAGCGCCGTGCCGCATCGATGGACTCCCGCTTTCGCGGGAGTGACGGTTTACCAAATTGCATCCTACAAACCCAGCGTTTCGGGCACGAACAGTTCTTCCGCGGTCAGGCGCCGCGATATGTAGTTCTGTTCGTGCGCGTAACGGATGAAATCGTCCATCACCTTGCGGTTGGGCGCGAAGCCGTGGCGGAATGGATCGTCACCGTAAGCGGCCTTCTGCTGCTCGAGGATGAACATCGAATCGACGTAAGACGTCATCTTTTCGATCCAGCAGCATTCGTCGGCGGCCTTCTGCGCCGCGACGAAGGCATTGTAGAGACTGACCGCGATCCACGGCTCGCGCTCGGCAAGCTCCTTCTTCATAACGATCGTATGGCTCACAGGGATATAGCCGAGCGTTTTGACGAGACGCTGCACCTCGCCTTGGCAATCGGGGAACAGGCGGCGGATCCACGGTTCGCGGTTCTGGAATTCGCGCGGCACACGCGGCGCGAAGATCGCATCGACTTCGCCATCTTTCAGCTTCTGCGGCGAGGTCTTTCCCTTGCGCAGCTCGATCTTGATACCGGCCGGCGGTTCGTAGCCGTTGAGCTCGGATTCGCTCGTGACCCAAGTCACCTGGTCGGGCGAAAGGCCGTAATGCTCCTTGAAGATGCCGCGCAGGACAAGGTTGATCGTGAAGCGGAAGCCTTCGAGGCCGATGCGCTTGCCGATAAGATCGCTCGGCGTGGTGATCGGCGAATCCGTGCGCGTGTAGACGAAGGCAAGGATCGGATCGCGCAGCGGGAAGATCGGGATCGCGATGCATGGCTCGCCCCGGTCCCGCGCCGCGACATACCACGACAGCGACATCTCGGCCGCATCGTATTCCTCGTAGACCGGCCGGGTACAGAAATCGCCGACCCATTTATTGGTCGCCCGCAGCTCGATACCCTTCGCCTTGACGCGCCCGTCGATCAGCGGCCGCGTGCGGTCGTAATCGGCGAAAGCGATATCGATCGGCCGCAGCGTTTGCGGCTGCGACGGCGCACGATCGGCGACAACGGGACCGTTATCCGGTGAAGTCATGACGAAATCCTTCTCGCGTCCCTCTACTTTATCCGCGGCGGCAGCCGGGGTCTATTTCAGCGCGCCCATCGCGGTAGCAGCTTCTCGAGATTGCCGCTGTCGATCGCCTTCAGCTCGTCAGCCGAGAAGCCGAATTCCTTGAGCTGCTGCGCCGTCTCGAAAGCGGTACGCCACGGGAAATCGGTGCCGAAGAGAACCTGGCTCACCGCCACCAGCCGCATCAGCGAGGCCATTGCATAAGGATGCGCCGCCTGCGCCGTGTCGTAATAGAAACGCTTGAGGTAGGTCAGCACGCCTTCCGGCACCTGCTCCTTCATCCCCTTTTCGCTCTGGGCGAAGCGCACCAGCCGCTCGGTCAGGAACGGCGCGGTGCCGCCGGCATGCGACCAGATCCACTTGATGCCGGGATAGCGATGCGCCGCGCCGCTGAAGAGGAGCCGCGTGATCGCGCGCGTTGTGTCGGTGCCGAACTCGATCACCGCATCGCGAATCCCGGGCAGCACGCCGGAGGTGCAATTCGGCGCGTCGGGATGGGTATAGATCACGGCCTTGCGCCGATTGAGCTCTTCGAAGATCGGGTCGTAGTAAGGATCGCCGAGCCATTTATCGCCGATATTGGTCATCAGATTGATGCCGTCGGCTTTCAGCACGTCGTAGCTGTATTCGATCTCGCGCAGGCTGCCGTCGATATCGAGGATCGGCAGCATGGTGAACTGGCCGAAGCGGCCGGGATGATCGCGCACCAACCCGGCGACGTAGTCATTCCATTCGCGCGTGATGCCCAGCGTGTCCTTCGGGTTCGGCCAGATATCGACTGGATACGGCATCGAGATGACGACGCCGCGGACATCGCCCTTCTCCATATCCTCCAGCGTCTTCTCGATCGTCCAGGCATAGGTCGGGCCGCCACCGGCGCCGGCGCGCATCTTCTCGGTCCTGAGGCTCGGCGGCGTGACGTGATGATGAACGTCGATGCGATGCGGCGCGGCCATGGCGGCTCCCCCCTTGCTATTCTTCAAACGCGCGCGGAGGATGTCACAGCGCCGTTACGGCGACAAGCCACGCAGGCGGGAAATCGGGAGGATAGAAGATGAGCAAGATCGCGATCGTCACCGGCGCGGCGCACGGCATTGGCCGCGCGATGACGCTCGGCCTGCTCGAAGCGGGGCATCGCGTGATGGCGAACGATGTCGATGATGACTCCCTCGCCGCGCTCAGTGCCGATGCCGGCGACGCCAAGAGCCGCCTCAAGACCATCACCGCCGATGTGGGACGCGATGAGAGCGCGGACCGCATTGTCGCGGCAACGCGCGAGGCGTTCGGCGGGCTCGACATTCTCATCAACAACGCGGGCGTCGGGCCGAACACGGTGCGCAAAGGGGCGAAGCCAACCGGCGATTTCCGCCACGTCGAGCCGCAGGATTTTCGCCGCATCCTCGAAGTGAACACGGTCGCCCCCTTCCTGATGACGCGCGCGGCGGTCGCGCCGATGGTCGCGCAACGTTGGGGCCGCATCATCAACGTGACCACCAGTCTCGATTCGATGTGGCGCAAAGGCATGCTGCCCTATGGCGGATCGAAAGCCGCGAACGAGGCTCATTGCTGCATCATGGCCGAGGAGCTTTCCGGCACCGGCGTCACCGTCAACATCCTCGTGCCCGGCGGCCCCGTGAACACGCGCCTCGTTGGCGACAATTTCACGCCGGCAGAAAAGCAGAAGCTGATCCAGCCGGAAATCATGGTGACGCCGCTTTTGTGGCTGATCTCGCCCGCCACCGACACGATCACCGGCAAACGCTTCATCGCCGCCTTCTGGGACAAGACCCTGTCCGACACCCAGGCCGGCGAAAAATGCAGCGCACCGATGGCCTGGCAACAACTCGGCCGGCAGGCGATCTTCCCGGGCGCCTAACCGCGTCCGCCACAGCGTTGGGTTCGTTTCGCAATTTTTATATTTCGCTAGTAGGAACAGCGGCTTAGCGAGTCTCGGAGCACTCTGAAACGCCAGGCTCGCGCGGAGGGTATAGGCATGCGCAAATTAGAACAAATCGGGAACTTTGTCAAGAACGAATGGCTTTGGCTTAAAGCGCCAGTAGCGCCAACAGGAAAAACACCAGCGCAATCACCCCAAGCGCCGAGCGCAGCTTGTGGCGGGAATACCAGCGCAGCATCAGGGCACGGCTCGCCTCGCCGGCCGCTTCGGGTGCGATGGCCTGAAGCTGGCGGTTGATCGGCAGGATCAGCGCGACGGTCCAGGGGATGTTCGCCAGCATGGCGAGCGCGGCAACGGCGTTGCCGATGTCGCGCAGATGGAGCCACGCGATCATCCCGAGCGCGAAGCCGATGGCGCAGAGCGGCGCCTGAATCACCGCGCCGCGCTTCAGCGCGATCTTCCAGCCGATGAGCGCGGCTTTGTCGTCCAGCGCGAGCAGCGCCGGCTTCTCAACCAAATTCACATAAAGCGCCGCGCCCGAATAAAAAGACGCGATCACGAGGGCGAGTGCGACGATCATTTACCGTTCACGCGCTTGGCGGCTTCCTCGACCAGGCTGGTATCGGCGTATTTCATCACATCGATATCGATCTTGAGGAAGCCGGCGGCTTTCTGCGTCTCGAGATTGCTTTGCAGCGCTTTCAGCGGCGGTATGTTGTCGGGGTCGCGATAGATATCGTTTTTCGTGAACAGCCAGTGATCGTAGTTGTCGGACGAATTCTTATTGAAGGCGGCGACAATCTCGACCGCCTTGGCATGGTTCTTGGGATCGAGATACCAATGCAGTGCCCGCGTCTCATCCTCGAGATAATCGACCAGCACCGCGCGGTTCTTGGCGATGAAGGCTTCGCGTGCCACGCGGAAGAGGATCGAGGTCAGCCCCATGCCGTCGCGCAGATAAAAGAGCGGCCGGGCGATCGCGATCATTTCGGGATCGAGCGCGGTCGAGTGGATGGTGGTGATGAGATCGACGCGCCCCTGCTTCAACGCGTCCTTCATGCTCGCATAGGGGATCTCGATCTCGCTGTAATCGCGCTTGTCCTCGAGCCCGTCTTTGCGCAGCAGCGTCCGCATCCCGATATCGGTGCCTGAGCCGACAGTGTTGGTCGCGGCGACCCGGCCCTTCATATCGGCGACCGTCTTCACCGGCCCGTCTTTCAAAACAACGTAGGGGATCGAGAGATGGCCCGGATAACCGTCTTCCATCTCGTCGGCGATCACCCTCACGTCGTTCATATGCGCGTTCTGGATGGCAAGGCCGAAGGAGCCGAACGCCATCTCGCCGACATCGAGATCACCGGTCGCGAGCGCGGTGATCATCGGCGCGGTACCGCCGAAATGGATCGGATCGAGCGTGTAGCTCTTGCCGAGATGCGTCGCCAGCTCGGGCGTCTTATCGAGGATTGGCGTGATCGAGCTCGGGACGTCGCTCCAACCGACGCGCAGCTTCACCGGGTCCGCTTGGGCCGATGAGATGGCCGTGGCGAAGAGACCCAGAACCATCAGTACACGCATTCCTATCCCCCTCCCGTCATTGCGAGGGAGCAAGCGACGAGCAACCCAGAGCATCATATGCGGCCGCTGGATTGCTTCGCTTTGCTCGCAATGACGACGGTTGTTGTCGTCACTTCGCATTCGCCTGTTTCGCCGCCTGCTCGACGACACTGAGATCGCTCACCTTCGCCGCATCGATATCCATGTTGAGGAAGCCCGCTTCCTTCTGCGCCTTGATGTTGCGTCCGAGGGCTTCGACGTTCGGCTTGTCGTCTGGGTCGTGATAGAGATCCTTGTCGGCTTTCCAGATATAGCTGTCGTAGAACGATGCCGGCTTCTTGTTGAAGTCGGACACGATCTTCAATGCTTCGACACGGTTCTTCGGATCGAGATACCAGTGCCATTCGCGGATCTCGTCCTCGAAGAAATCCACAAAGGCCGCGCGTTTCTTGGCAATATCGCCCTCGCGCGCGGCTCGCATCAAGATTTGCGTGGGTCCACCCATCGCGTCGCGCAGCGTGAACAGCGAGCGTGTGACCTTCACGAATTCAGGGTCGTTGACCATTTCCGAGACCGTGGTGGTCATCGCGACCTTGCCTTCGGTCAGGAGCTGCTCCTGGTTGGCGAAATTCGCCTCGACGACATTGTAGTCGCGCTGCGCTTCGAGGCCGTGCTTGCGCAGCATCGCCCGCATACCGATATCGATGCCGGCGCCGATCACGTTGACCGAGACGCTTTTGCCCTTGAGATGCTCGATCGTCTTGATCGGCCCATCCTTCGACACGACGAACGGTCCGGTATAGGTATCGGGCCGGACACCGTCCTGCAGCGAGTCCGCGATCATGCGCAGATCGTTCATATGCGCGTTCTGGATGGCGAGCGCGAGCGAGGAAAAGCTGAGCTCGGCGATATCGAGGTCGCCGCTGGCGAGCGCCGTGATCTGCGGCGTCGTCCCGGCGAAGTGGATCGCCTCCAGCGTGTAACTTTTGCCGTAATGCCGCGTGACGTCTTTCTTCGCCTCGAAGATCGGCGCGAGCGAAATCGGCACGGTGATCCAGCCGATTTTGAGCGGCGTCGGCGTGTCGGCACGCGCCATCGTGCCGAGGGCGAAGATCGCAGCGGCGGCCATCACGATAACGCGGCCCATGGTCGTCCTCCCTGTCTTACTTGCTTGGGCAAGAACCTATGCCAAGCGCTCATCAAAGAAAAGGAACAACGAACGCGATCGTACGCGCTCCCGTCAGGCGGGAGAACGGGCATGACGGCGCGGCGCCGGCTGTTTGAACTCGGGCGTTTTGGTGATCGTGCCGGCAATTTCGCGCGCGCAAGCGATGAACAATTGCGCTTCCGGCGACAGCGTCTGGTTCTTCCGCGTGATGATCGCGACCGGCAGCGGCTCGAACGTCGCATCGACCGGCAGCGCTTTCAGCACCGGCTGCCGCGCGTTGAACAGGCAGAGCATCGAGGCCGGGATCATCGAGACGAAATCTGTATGGGTCAGCAAGTGATTGCGCAGATGGAACGAGAAGGAGAGCACATTGGCGCGCGGCGGTTCCAAGCCTTTCACGCGGAAGGTCGCGGCGACCGGCGAGCCCAGGACCTCGGTCGGGGGCGTCAAGATCCAGCGCGCATCCGCCAGCTCTGCCAGGCTGAGCTTGCGCCGCTTGGCCCAGCGGCTTTGCATGCCGGCCACGACATGCAACGGCTCCTCGTAAAGCACCTCGGCGGCAAGCCCGTCTTCGTTGAACGGACGCGCGACGCGGCCGATCATCAGATCGACCTTGCGCTCGCGCAGCTCGCTGAATTCCAAGGTCACGGTTTGCGCTTGGGCTATGCGCAGCACCATACGCGGATAATCGCGGGTGAAACGCTCGACTACCGCCGGCACGAGACCCGCCGCCATCGATTCCGGACAGCCGATGCGGACCTCGCCCATGGTCGGATCGGCGAGGAATTCGAGCTCGTTGATGCCCTGACGCAGCTCGTCGAACACCGCGAGCGCGCGCCTCACGAGCACGCGGCCGAACGAAGTCGGCTCGATCCCGCCAGGACTGCGATCGAGCAGCCGCGCGCCCACCGCGCGCTCGAGATCGGCGATGGCCTTGGAGATGGCGGGCTGCGACACGGCGAGATGGGTCGCGGCCTTAGCCATGCTGCCCCGCTGCGAGACCTCCAGAAGAATATGGAGATCGCGAAGGGTGACGCGCCGACCGATGCGGCGCTCCCAGTGCTGGTCGGATTCGATCATGGAAATGAGAGTGGCATAACCCTCAGGTTATAGCACTAGAAGAAGGAAGAACTTCCGGTTTATTCCGCGGGCCGATAGCGTCCGGCCAACACGCCCGGAGCCCGGCGGCGTTCGCCCTTTCGGAGGAACGTTTAATGATTACGCTCTATCACTATTGGAGTTCGGTTTGCTCGCAAAAGGTGCGGATGTGCCTTGCCGAGAAAAAGATCCCGTTCGAGAGCAAGCATATCGATCTGTTCACCTTCGAGCATTGGGAACCGTTCTACCGCAAGATCAATCAGAAGGGCGTCGTCCCGGCGATCGATCACGACGGCAAGATCATCATCGAGTCCAACGTTATTCTCGAATATCTCGACGATTTCTTCCCGGCCATTCGCCTGCGCCCCGAGGACCACTACGCCAAGGCGCAGATGCGCATCTGGATCTTCAATTCGGAGGAGATCGCGCATTCCAACGTGAACACCTGCTCGCACAATCCGCGGCATGCCGTGCGCCTGGCGCAAAAGCCTTATACCCAGGAGCAACTCGACCGCGCGGCGGCGAATTGCCCGAACCCGATCATCATGACGCGTTTCCTCCATCGTCTCGCGCACGGCGTGAGCGAGGCGGAAGAGAACGCGGCCTATACGGCGCTCGATTATCTCCTCGGCATGATGGAGGACACGCTGGCGCAAGGGCCGTGGCTGGCCGGCAAGGAATATTCGCTCGCCGATATCGCGATGGCGCCGTTCATCAATCGCATCGAGGTGCTGAAGCGGCCCGAGATGGTCGGCGCCGCCCGGCGGCCGCGCCTGGCCGATTGGTGGACGCGTATCCAAGCCCGCCCGGCTTATGAAGAGGCATTCGCCTTCACAAATCCCGACAAGAGCGATCCGATCAAGCGCTAAGCCGCGAGGAGGAAGTCGATCGATGGGCAACCTCATCACCCTGATGGCAGAAGATGGCCACAAATTCTCGGCCCATCGCGCCGAGGCCGCGGGCAAGCCCAATGGCGGTGTCGTCGTCGTGCAGGAGATTTACGGCGTCAACGAGCATATCCGTTCAGTTTGTGACGACTATGCCAAGCGCGGCTATAGCGCGATCGCGCCCGCGATCTATGACCGGCAAGAGCGCGGCGCAGAATTTGGCTATGACGGATCACAAGTGCCGCACATCCGGACGCTGCGCGCCGGCATCGACTGGGAGAAGAATCTGGCTCTCGACATCGCCGCGACGATTGCGACGCTGCGCCCGCTGAAGGTCGGCGCCGTCGGCTATTGCCTCGGCGGATCGGTCGCTTTCATGGCGGCGTGCCGGCTCGGGGTCGAGGCGGCATCGTGTTACTACCCGACCGACATGCGCAAGCAATACAACGACAAGCCACGCTGCCCGACGATCGTCCATTTCGCGGAGCGCGACCATGTCATCCCGCGCGAGGTTGTCGACAAGCTGACAGAGGCACAGCCCGAGCTGCCAGTCTATCTCTACCCGGCCGAGCATGGATTCAACTGCTGGCACCGCGCCGACACGAGCTACGACGAGGCGAGCGCGAAGCTGGCGCTCCAGCGCACGCTCGACTTATTCGAGCGCTGCCTCGCTCAATGACGTTCTTACCCCACCAAGCGTCCGGTTTGGTAATCGCCGAAGGCTTGACGGATTTCTTCAACCGTGTTCATCACGAAGGGGCCGTAGGCGACGACCGGCTCGTCGATCGGCGGCCCGGCATAAAGCAGCGCGCGGAATTTTTCGTCGGCCACGATCGAAATCGCGTCGCTCTCCGCCGCTGCGGCTTCGCGTCTCGGCTCGAACCACGCGACATCGGGCGCGGCAAGCGCTCGGCCATCGACGCCAAGCCGCACGTTGCCGTCGAGCACATACAGAAAGCCGCGATAGCCGGCGGGGATCAGCTGCCGGCAGATCGCGCCCGGCTCCATCGCGATATCGATCAGCATCATCGGCCATTCGCTGCCATGCGGCTGAGCGACGCCGTCGACATCACCGGCATAGATTCGCCGCTCGACGCCGTTGTCGCGCCGCGCCGGCACGCTTGCCGCTGGCTGGTTGACATAGTGCGCTGGAATCATCTTCGCCTTAGCCGGCAGGTTGAGCCACAGCTGCAGCGTATGCGCAGGCTCGCGCTGATACGGCATCTCGCTGTGCAAGACGCCGCGTCCCGCCGTCATCCATTGCACATCGCCTTGACGCAGCACGCCGTCGGCGCCGGTATGGTCGCGATGATGCAGGGCTCCGTCGAGCACCAAGGTCACGGTCTGCATGCCGCGATGCGGATGCGTCTCGAAACCGCCGGGCGCCGCGAACCAATCTTCCGACAAGCGCAGGAACGGCGACAGCGAAGCGAAATCGTCGCTATGCAGCACGAGACGCTTGCGCTGCACTTGATCGCTGGCGCCAAGCTCGACCGGATGGTCGATGCGATCGACTTTTCGTTCCACGCGCTTCTCCGTTCACCACGGCTCCAACACGATAATATAAGAAGCGCACGGTGTCCGTCACAGCCGCGCGGATAAAGATTGGGGAGGCACATCTGATGTATGACGTCGTCATCGTAGGATACGGGCCCACCGGAATGGTGGCCGCGATCCTGCTCGGCCGGGCTGGCCATCGCGTCGCGGTGATCGACCGGCATACGACACTCTATAACCTGCCCCGTGTCGGCATCGTTCATGACGATGTGCTGCGTATGTTCCAGGAAGTCGGCTGTATCGACGCGATCTGGCCCTATACGCATTTTCTGCCGGTCTACGAACTCGCCAAGCATGGCGAGATTTTGCTGTCGAGTGAGGTTGCCCCGATGGCCACGCACGGCTGGCCGGAATACACCTCGATCTACCAGCCCTCGTTCGAGAAAGAGCTCGACATCGCGGCGCGCGCCATACCGAACGTTGAGATTTTCCAGGGGCAAACCGCGCAAGCGATCAAGCAAGATGCGAACCGCATCACCGTCGCGACCGAAGGCCGCGACGGCGAGACACGGAATTTCGAAGCCCGCTATCTCATCGGTGCCGACGGCGGCAACAGCTTCGTCCGCCGTGCGCTCGACATCGAATACGAAGATCTCGGCTTCGATCAGGACTGGCTGGTGGTCGACGCCAAGCTGCGCAGGCCGCGGCCCGACCTCCCGGCGATGCGGCAGCTCTGCGAGCCCGAGCAGCCCGGCGTCACCTTGTATATGGGGCCGAACCATCGCCGCTGGTCGTTCATGATCTTCCCCGATGAATCGCCGGAAGACGCGGTGAAGCCGGAAAGCGTGTGGCGCCGCCTCGACCGGCCGGAAGGCGGAACGGTCGAAGATTTCGAGCTCATCCGCGTCGCCTCGTACAAATTCCAATCGCTCTATGCCCGGCAATGGCGCGTCGGCCGCGCCTTCCTCGCCGGCGATTCAGCGCATCAGATGCCGCCTTTCCTCGCCCAAGGCCTCTGCTCCGGCTTTCGCGACGCACATAACCTCGCCTGGAAACTGAGCCTGGCGCTGAAAGGCCTGGCCGACGATCGCTTCCTCGATACATACGAGTCCGAACGCGGGCCCAGCGCGCGGGCAACGATCGTAGAGAGCATGCGCGTCGGCCTGCATGTGAACGAGCGCAATCCCGAGAAGGTCAAACGCCGCGACGACGAGCTGCGCGCGATGCAAGCGGCCAAAGCGAACCAGAAACTCGACGAGAAGCTCATCGCCTTTCGCGTCCCCGGTTTCGAGAAAGGCTTGGTCGCGCGCGGCACGCCCGGCGCCGGCGATGCGTTCCCGCAAGCAGCGATCCGCGGCGAGCGCGAAGGCCTGTTCGACGATATCGCCGGGCGCGGCTTCATGATCGTGACGCGCGGCGGCGACCCGCTGACGGCGCTCGGCGCCGAGGATCGCGATTTCTGGAGGTCGCTCGGCGGCAAGATCGCGCATATCGGCAAGGACGGCTTCACCGACATCGACGGCCGCTACGCCCAGCTCATGGACGAATACGGCAGCGACATCATCGTGAAGCGGCCGGATTTCAACATCTTCGGCACCGCCAAGAGCGCGCAAGAGCTGCCCGCGCTGCTCGCCGAACTGCGCCGCCAATTACGCGCCGCGTGAAAGAAGGAGACGACAATGCTAACGCTCGCCTATTGCCCCAACGCCTGCTCCATGGCGCCGCATTTCGTTCTCGAGGATAGCGGCAAGGCATATATCGCGCGCAAGGTCGATTGCCCCGGCGGCGAACAATACACCGACGCATACAAGAAGAACGTCAATCCGCATTCGCGCGTGCCGGTCTTGCAACTCGACAATGGCGCGTGGATCTCCGAGAACATCGCCATCCTGCCCTATCTCGGCAAGCGCTTCGGATTCTGGACCGAGGATCCCGTGCTCGAAGCGAAGATGCTGTCTTTCATCGGCTGGGTCGCATCGACGGTGCATCCGGCGCAAGCGCATTACCGCCGCGCCTATCGCTATGCCAGCGACGAAGCCGTCCATCCGAACATGCAGAAGGTCGGCCTCGACTCCTTCCATGGCTATCTGAAAGACGTCGACAAACTTTATGCGGGCAAGACATATCTCTTCGGCGACAAGCTCTCGGTCTGCGATCACTATGCCTTCGTTCTTTATACCTGGGGACTGCAGCGCGGCTTGGCGATGAAGGACGAGATGCCGCATTTCACCGCCTTCAATGACGAGATGCGCAAGCGTCCGGCGATCCAGCGCGTCTTCGAGGATGAAGATATCGACGTGCGCTAGCAGCCGGCCGGATAGCGTTCAGGGGCGCGGCGACCTATAGTCGTTCGCAGCAATTGGAGAGAGGAATCGATGGCTCAGCCATTCCGTATCGACGTGCATCATCATCCGACGCCGACCGCCGCCATCGCGAATGGCCGCCGCGCAGTGCCGCCAAATATGAAAGACTGGACGGCCGCCATGTCGCTCGAAGACATGGATAAGAACGACGTCCAGACCTCGATCCTCTCGCTCAACCATCCGATCATCGTGTGGCCGAGCGATCAGGCCGCCGCGATCAAGCAGGCGCGCGAATGGAACGAGTTCATGGTGAAGCAGTCGAAGGACCATCCCGGCCGCTTCGGCGTCTTCGCGGTGCTGCCGATTCTCAACGTCGAGGCCAGCCTCAAAGAGATCGAATACGCGCTCGACACGCTGAAAGTCGACGGCATCAACATGATGACCAATATCGGCGACAAGTGGCTCGGCGATCCGCACTACTGGCCGCTCTTCGAAGAGCTCAACCGGCGCAAGGCAGTGCTTTACACCCACCCGATGGCGCCGACCTGCTCGACCAATCTGCTGATGCCCGAAGTGAACGATTCGGTGATCGAATTCGCCACCGACACCTCGCGCGCCATTGCCCGCATCCTCTTCAGCGGCGCGGCGCACAAGTTCAAGGACATCCGCTTCATCTTCTCGCATGCTGGCGGAACGATGCCCTATATCCTCGAGCGCTATACGCGCAATCCGCTCGCCGGCAAAGAGATCGCGGAGCGCGTACCGGACGGCGTCGTGAATTATCTGAAGCGCTGGCACTATGACACCGCACAGGCCTCGCATCCTTTCGCGATGTCGTCGATCACCAAGCTGGTCAATGTCTCGCAATTGCTGTTCGGGACCGACTTCCCCTATCGCAATGCCGAGGACCATGTGCAGGGCCTGCGCGAATGCGGTTTCTCCGACGCCGATCTCAAGGCGATCGAGCGCGGCAACGCCGAAAAGCTGCTGCCGCACTACGCACGGTAAGCGGACCATATCTCTCTAACGTCATGCCCGGGCTTGTCCCGGGCGTTTACATTTCAGGGAACTGCCAGGCTGACCGGCGACCGGCGCCAGAATCGGTTTTTCTTTGGCCCACGGCTGAACTAAAGTCCCGGCAAACGCAGCGATATTGTTTTCGAGAGAATCGATGCCCCAAGCGAACAAGGCCGGCAAAAGCAACGGCGGCAAGACGGCCCGAAGCGGCGCGCGCAAAATTCCCGCGGTGGTGCGCGAATTGCCGCGGATCACCGTCCACAGCGATACCCGCGACATCCTTGCTCATGCAGCGAAGGATGCGAAGAAGATCGCCGATTATTTCGTCGTCGATGTCGACGCGCATGTGACCGAGATCGCGTTCTGGAACGAGATCACCGATCTGATCGACAGCGACGTTTATCGGCAATGGGCGCAATCCTTCCGCGACCGCGCCGGCGGCGGCGTCGGCGCGCTGATGAACATTTCGCCGGGCATGAGCCAGCAGGACGTGTTCGGCCGCATCCCGCACGATCACATGCAGGGCGAGAAGTCCGATCATCAATCCAAGCATCGCCAGGTCGTGCTGACCGAGCGCGCCATGGATGCGATGGGCATCGATTACCAGATCGTGTTTCCGACGCCGATGCTGCAGCTCGGCATGCATCCACAGCCCGATGTCGAAGTCGTGCTCGGTAAGGCCTTCAATCGCTGGATGACCGACAAGATCCTGCCGCAGCAGCCGCGCATGAAGATGCTGGTCTATCTGCCGTTCTGCGAGCCGGATGCCTGCATGGAGGCGATCAAGGAATTCGGCGACAAGCCCGGCGTGATCGGCTTCTGCATCACGGCGACGCGCTACAAGCCGGTTCATCACAACCAATACATGAAGCTCTATCGCGCCATCGAGGAAACCGGCATGCCTCTCGCGTTCCACGCGGGTTATTACTGGGGCGATCCGTCGATGATGCAGATCAACCGCTTCATCGGCATGCACGCGATCTCGTTCGTGCATTTCAGCGTGCTGCACATGACCAATTGGGTCCTGAACGGCCTGCCCGAGCGCTTCCCCAAGCTGAAAGTGATCTGGATCGAGAGCGGCCTCGCCTGGGTGCCGTTCCTGATGCAGCGGCTCGACAGCGAATATCTGATGCGCAGCTCGGAAGCGCCGCTACTGAAGCGCCGCCCGAGCGAATACATGCGCGAGATGTTCTATACGACGCAGCCGATCGAGACGAGCAACCTCAAGCTGACCGAGGCGACGCTCGAGGCGATCGACGCCGAGAACCAGCTTCTCTTCTCGTCCGACTGGCCGCATTGGGACTTCAACCCGCCAAGCTCGATCGCCAACCTGGCTTTCCTCACCGAAAAGCAGAAGCGCAACATCCTCGGCCTCAACGCGGCGAAGCTGTTCAACATCAAAGTGCCGAAGGGCAAGCTGGCGAATATTCCAGACTATCCGCTCGACCTGCCGCAAGCCGCCGAATAGAGTCGGGCGGCGTAAGAAGCCGGCGCAAAGGGAACGCATAGGTATGAAGCTCGGGCGTTATCGTGGGGCGTTGATCCCGGTGGTGCTGATCGCGCTTTGGGAGATCGGCGCGCAGACCGGCGTGCTGCCGCACGACACCATGTCTCAACCGAGCGAGATCGCCGTCGCCGGCTGGAACGCGCTGCTCGACGGCAGCCTCTTGATCGCGACGGCGCAGACCTTCCAGACCGCGCTTCTCGGCCTCACCCTCGGCAGCATCATCGGCATCATCATCGGCATTTTGATCGGGCTGTCGCCGACACTCGAAGGCATCGTCGGGCCGACGCTCGATACGGTCCGGCCGATCCCGGCGGTGGCGCTGATCCCGCTGGCGCTGCTCATCTACGGTTTCGGCGTGCGGATGGAAGTGCTGGTCATCACCTACGCCACGGTCTGGCCGGTGCTGATCGTCACCATCTCAGCGGTGCGCGGGATCGAGCCGCGGCTGCTCGAAGTCGCGCGCACCTTGGAGATGCCGCCGCTGAGCCGCATGCGGCGTATCGTGTTGCCGGCAGCGCTCGCCCGCATCGCCGTGGGCATCCGGGTCAGCGCCGGCGTCGCGCTGGTCGTGGCGGTGACGGTCGAGATCGTGCTCAACCCGCAGGGCCTCGGCTACGGCATGATCATTGCGGCGCAGTCGTTGCGGCCTGAGCTGATGTGGGCCGAGTTGCTGTGGGTCGGCTTCGCCGGCTGGGCCTTCAACACGCTGCTGTCGCAAATCGATCGCCGCTGGCTGCGGCGCTACCAGCCGGGAGGCGCGCGATGATCAGCCGCCGCCTCTGGCTGGCTGTCGGCGCCGTCATCTTCGCCGCCGCCGTGATCTATCTCTGGCAGCTCGCTGCCGACGCGCGGCTGATCTCGCCGGTCTTCTTCCCCTCGCCGACCCGCACCTGGGGTGCTTTTTGGACCATGGAAGAGCGCGGGGACATCTGGGGGCCGATGGCCTCGACGGCGCTGCGCATGTTCTACGGCTGGGTGCTGGCGTCGCTGGCCGGGGTCGTGCTCGGCGGTGCGATCGCGCGCTCCGGCCCGATACGCGCCTATCTCGAGCCGCTCCTCGAATTCCTCCGCCCGCTGCCGGCCTCGGCGATCATCCCGCCGGCGATCCTGTTTCTCGGCCTCACCAGCAAGATGGCGGTCACGGTCATCGCCTTCGGCGCGCTCTGGCCGGTGCTCTTGGGGGCCTATCACGGCTTCCGCAGCGTCGAGCCGCAGCTCGTCGAGATGGCGGCGGCCATTCGCATGAAATCGGTGGCCTTCCTGTGGAAGGTGGCGCTGCCCAGCGCCCTGCCCGATATCTTCGCCGGCGTCCGCGTCAGCCTTGCCATCGCGCTGATCCTTGCCGTCGTCACCGAGATGCAGGCAGCGCAATCGGGCCTCGGCTTCAACATCCTGATGGCGCAGCGCAGCTTCCGCAGCCCCGAGCTCTATGCCGGCACGATCGTGCTCGGCATCCTCGGATTCTTCACCAATTATGCCCTGGTGACGGCGGAGAAGCGCCTGCTGCGCTGGCGCACGCTGACGCGCTGACGAGTGGGATATCGCGCGCTATCCTCCCGGAAAATCGCGGGAGGAAGCATGTTCGGTCGGATTCTAAGCATCGCCACCCTCGCTCTAGCCTGCTCGGCGTGTCTCGCGCAGGCCGACGAGAAAATCCGCATCGGCACGCCCGAAGCGACTAGCTTCTCTTTCTCGGTTCCCGATGTCGGCAACGCGGTCGGCATCTTCAAGAAATACGGGCTCGATGTGGAGCGTATCGATTTCGCCGGTGGCGCCAAGATGCATCAGGCAATGGATGCCGGCGCGCTCGATGCGATCAGCGGCACTGGCTCGGACATCCTCTTCCTTACCAAAGGCGCGCCCGAGAAAGGCGTCGCCGCCTATGCCAACGATCTCGCAGCGCTGTCGCTGGTGATCAACGCCGACAACGCGAGAATCAAGAAGATCGAAGACCTTAAAGGTAAGACCATCGCCGTCAGCACGACGGGCTCGTTCACAAGCTGGGTGGCGAAGACCATCCTCGGCCAGCATGGGGTCACCCCCGACCAATTTACCTTCGCTTATCTCGGCACGATGAACGGCATCGTCGCCGGGCTGTTGACCAAGAATGTCGACGGCATCATCGGTCCGAGCTCGCGGTCGCTGCAGCTGCAAGGCGAAGGCAAGGTCAAGATCTTGGCCAATGCCGGCAAGGAGATCACGAATTTTATCGCCAACATCGTCTACGCCAGCGACACGATGATGAACGAGCATCCCGAGACGCTGAAGAAATTCCTCGCGGGGTATTTCGAGACGATCCGCTACATGAAGGCGCACAAGGCCGAGACGGTGAAGTTCACCCAAAACGCGACGCGGTTGCCTGACGACATCGCCGCCGAGGGCTACGATCTCGAAATGCCGACCTTCTTCGACGACGGCCATTTCGACCGCAAGAAACTCGCCGCCGTGCAGCAGTCGCTGGTCGATCTC
Source organism: Allostellaceae bacterium (assembly GCA_035552195.1). Lineage (GTDB taxonomy): Bacteria > Pseudomonadota > Alphaproteobacteria > ATCC43930 > CGMCC-115725 > CAIKMD01. The sequence goes on from DASZLU010000006.1 coordinate 78,455, forward strand.
AATCTCATTCCGAAAGCCGTTCCCGACGACACGATCATTACCGAGAAATTCCTGCCGTAATCCCGTTTCGACAAAGGAGAAATCTCATGTCACGACCGATGATCCGCCATCTCGCCATGTTCGTCCGCGATCCCGACAAGGTCGCGAAATTCTATATCGACGTCTTCAAGATGGATGTCGCGCACAAGACGGATGCGACCAAGACGGAGGGCAAGGCCTGGTTCCTGACCGACGGCTATATGAGCCTCGCCGTCCTGCCGCAGCGTCTCGAAGGCGAAGCGGCTTGCGGCCTCAATCATTTCGGCTTTGCCGTCGAGAACACCGCCGACATGTCGCGCGCGCTCGTCGAAGCCGGCGTCGAAGAGCCGAAGAAGCGCCCGTCCACCCGCCCCTACGCCGAATATCGCGGCTGCGATCCCGAAGGCAATTGGTTCGACATCTCGCAGCACGGCTTCGAGACGGTCGAAACCGATGCCGATCGCGCGAAGAAGAAAGTACTGGAACCCGCGAAGTAGTCTCTAACGAACCGGGCGGCGGTTAGACCTTCCGCCCGGTTGCGCCCACCGGCTTGTCAGTCGCGTATTGCGGCAGGATGCCGGTCAAGTTCGTGCGATCGATGCCGCGCAGCTCCCAATTGTCGAAGACGCCGGATTGGCGCAGCCCTTCGACATGCTCCTTCGCGCTGCGATAGGGGTAATCCGTTCCGAACACGAAATGCGACGCCGGGATCACGCGCCGCGCGCAGGAGAGCGCGACCCCGTTCGAGGCCTGCGCCGTGTCGTAGTAGAAGCGTTGCGCTTCGGGCAGGAAGCCACCGGGCAGCTTCTGCCGCCATTCCGGGAAGGTCGAGGTGCGCATGAAACGCTCGATCAGGAACGGCATCGTGCCGCCCGCATGCGACCAGATGATCCGCACGTTGGGGAAACGCTGCGCCGCGCCGCCGAAGATCATGCGGGCGATCGCGCGCGTCGTATCGGTGCCGTATTCGATATTCGCGTCCTGAATGCCGGGCACGAGATTGACGCAGCAATCGGGCGTCGCCGGATGGACGTAGATCACCGCCTTGCGCCGGTCGAGCTCGCCAAAGATCGGATCGAAAGCCGGATCGCCGAGCCATTTGTCGTGATAGGAGGTGTAGAGGCCGATACCGTCGGCCTTCAGCGCATCGTAGGCATAGGCGATCTCTTTGAGGCAGCCATCGACATCCGGCATCGGCAGCGCCGCGAACATGCCGAAGCGCCCCCGATGATCGGCGACCAGCGTCGCCGAATAGTCGTTGCACTCGCGCACGACGCGCCGGATCTTTTCCGCGTCGCCGAGGCGCATGTTGAGCTGGGTCACGGAGAGGATCGAGGTCGCGACCTCGCCTTGGTCCATATCCTCGATCGATTTCGCCAGCGACCAGTGTTTGAGCGGCGGGCCGACATCCTCACCCATCGCATCGAGATAGGCGGGCGGCGAGAGGTGATGATGGACGTCGATGCGAAAGAAATCGGCCACGATTCTATTCCCCAGCGGTTGCAACGAGCGGCGCGCGGAACTGGCGCCGATAGATGCGTCCCAGCATGAAATTCAGCACCATGACGACGAGATATGGGCCGGCGACAGCATAGAGCACGGTGTCGAGCGGCACCTTTGCCGAAAACACATAGCCGACCGCGAGCGGTCCGGTCGTGCCGCCGATGCGGCCCATCGCCGTCGCCCAGCCGACACCGTTGCCGCGGATACGCGTCGGATAGAACATGCCGACGGTGCTGTTGAGCGAGTTATGCGTGCCGGCGCAGAAGGAATGCGTGATCACGGCGAGCAGCATATACGTGCCGATCGACAGGCCCGGCACACCGATCGTCATCATGGCGCCAATGCCGATAATCGCGGTGACCACCGAGGCCGTCGGCCCGAAGAAATCAAGCAGGCGCGACATCGAGAGCAGCACCAGCACCCCGGCGAAGCCAGCATAGGAGAATGCGAAAGCCGCCTGGCTATGCGACAGGCCGGCCGTCTCCATGATCGTGCTGAGCCACGCGGTGAAGCCGAGATAGGTGAAGGATTCGCAGAAATAGCTGACCCAGAGCAGCGGCGTCGTCACCCTGAGATTGCCGGCAAACAATTCGCGCAAGGCAACCTTCGTCTCCCGCTCCTCCTGCACCAGGACGAAACGCGTGTCCGGGCCAATGCCCGCGTCCGGGAACAGTTTCGCGGCGCGCCGCCGCAGCACCGGTGAATTCGGATCGGTGACGATGAGGTAGCGGAGCGATTCCGGCAGGCAGAAAGCGAGCAGCACGACCAGCAGCAAGCCCACAATGCCGACCGCGACGAAGACCGAGAGCCAGCCGTAGATCGGCGTGAACCAACCCGCGACCTGGCCGGACGAGCCGGTGCCGATCGCATAGCCGAGGAAAGCGAAAACCACGAAGCTGGCGCGGTACCGCTTCGGCGCGGCCTCGTTGAGCAAGGCGATGGTATTGGGAATGGCGCCGCCGATGCCGAGACCGGTAACGAAGCGCCAGATCATCAATTGCTCGAGCGATCCGGCGAAGGCCGTGCCAAGCGCCGGAATGCTGTAGAAAAGAACCGAGAGGATGACGCCGGTCCGGCGGCCATAGCGGTCGCCGATATAGCCGAAGATCAAGCTGCCGAAGAACACGCCGATCGCGCCCCAGGCAAAGACCCAGCCCATGACGCTGCGCTCGGCCGGGAAAGCGCGCAGGATCGCGGGCGCCGCGACATTTGCCGAGCCAGTATCCGCCGCATCGACGATGATGATGAGGGCGCACAGCAGAAACGTGCCGAGATGGAACAGGCTGAGCTTTTGCTTATCGAGGAGCTCGCCGATATCGACGGCCGCCGCCTGTGGTGTCGCCACCGCTCTCACTCCCCTGCCTTTGCCTTTGCGGCTTTTCTATTGCATTTCGTCATTGCGAGGAGCGAAGCGACGATGCATCCAGTCTGGTTCGACCACTGGATCGCTTCGCCCCGCTCGCAATGACGGTGTTACGGCTACTTGAACTGCGGCAGGATCCGCAGTGCGTTTTCGCGATCGATCTGCTTCAGCTCATCGGCGTTGAAGACGCCGCACTCGGCGACGGCTTGCGCGATCTCGTCGCAATGGCCCCACGGCACATCGGTGCCGAAGACGATCTGATCGACGCCGACCACTTCGCGCAGACAGAGAAGCGGCGCGCGGGCATAGCAGGCAGCCGTGTCGTAATACATTTTCTTCGCTTCGTGCACAAAGCCGTTCGGCAGGTTCTTGGCGAATTGCGGCGCGCGACCGCCGCGGGTGAAGCGTACCAGCAAATACGGCATCGTGCCGCCGCCATGCGACCAGATGAACCGAATGCCCGAGAAGCGCGAGGCACGGCCGGTCAGAATGATCTGCGCGATACAGCGGGTCGTGTCGGTGTTGTATTCGATCATCGAATCGCCGATACCGGCGCTGGTCAGCAGATTGGTGCAGCAGGTCGCGGTCGTCGGGTGGGTATAGACCACAGCCTTGCGGCGCGAGAGCTCTTCGAACACCGGGTCGAAAGCCGGATCGCCCAGCCACTTGTCGCCGTAAGAGGTGAAGAACACGACGCCGTCGGCCTTCAGCACGTCGAGACCGTATTCGATCTCTTTGAGGCTGGCATCGATATCCGGCAGCGGCAGGTTGACGAACATGCCGAAGCGCTTCGGATAGTCGGAGACCAGCTTGGCCGCGTAATCGTTGCACAGCCGCGTCAGCTTCTTGGTTGCAGCGACATCGCCGAACCACAGACCGGGCGTGGTGATCGAGGTCAGCGCGACCTGGACGCCGCCGCGATCCATCTCGTCGATCGATTGCTCCGGCGTCCATTCCCGCGTCTCTTTGGTCAGGATGCCTTTGGGATCGAGCTCGGCGATATAGCCAGGCGGCGAAATATGATGATGAACGTCGATACGATTGGGCCCAGCAGCCATGGCTCGAATGATCCTCCCTCAACAACGCGCCGATGGGCGCGCTTTGGCCAAAGTATCGCAAGGCGGGATGCGGTGGGCAAGACACGGCGTCACCCTAATGCGCTGCGCCTTTGTCGTTAGGCGGGCTACGCTTGTCGGCGGCGGCGGCGCCATGCTAGGGACGCTCACGCTTCGAACGCGAAGCGGGGGGAGCTTCATGAGCGACGTCAACGCGCTCGATCTGCACAGCATCACCTGCACTTTTCCGGCGCCGTCGAAAGACGCCGAGCCCTATATCGCCGTGCGCGATGTCGATCTGTCGCTCGGCGACGGCGAATTCGTTGCCATCGTCGGACCGACCGGGTGCGGCAAGTCGACTTTGCTCAATGTCGCTGCCGGGCTGCTGCCCGCAACCAAGGGTTCGGTGCAGATGTTCGGCGAACCGCTCAAAGGCATCAACCGCCGCGCCGGTTATATGTTTCAGGCCGAGGCGCTGCTGCCCTGGCTGACGGCGCGCGGCAATGTCGCCTTCGGCCTGGAGCTGCGCGGCGTGCCGAAGCGCGAGGCAGCCGAGCGCGCCGATGGCTGGCTGGAGCGCGTCGGCCTCGCCGGCTTCGGCGAACGCTATCCGAAGCAGCTATCGGGCGGCATGAAAAAGCGCGTTTCCCTCGCCCAGGTGCTGGTGTTGGAGCCGAAGATCCTGCTGATGGACGAGCCGTTCAGCGCGCTCGACATCCAGACGCGGCAATTGATGGAGAACGAGCTGCTCGATATGTGGTCGGCCGACCGCAAATCGGTGTTCTTCGTGACCCACGATCTCGAAGAAGCGATCTCCCTCGCCGACCGCGTCGTCGTCATGTCGTCGGGCCCGGCGACGCACCCGGTCGCCGATTTCGTCGTCGATATTCCGCGGCCGCGCGACGTGACCGAGATTGTCCAATCGCCACATTACCTCGATCTGCATCGCCGCATTTGGGCCATCCTCAAAGAGGAAGTCCTCAAAAGCTACGAGCGCGGCAAGACCATGAGCGCGGCCTGAGCCATGTCGCAGCGTTCGATCGTTTGGCTAAGCCGGCTCGTCATTCTTGCCGTGCTGCTGGTCGCGTGGCAAATCGCGGTCGAGCGTTCGCGCATCGCCGCCTTCTTCCTCGGCTCGCCTGCCGTCATCGCCGATAAGCTGGTCGATTGGATCTGGAGCGGCGTGATCTTCCGCCATCTCGGCATCACCTTGCTCGAAACCCTGCTCTCTTTCGTCATCGGCTGCGGCCTGGCCCTGATCCTTGGCCTTTTGCTCGCGCTCAGCGACACCTTCGCGGCGATCTTCGATCCTTTCATCAAGGGCCTCAATTCGATGCCGCGCCTCATCATGGCGCCGATCTTCGCCGTGTGGTTCGGCCTCGGCATCTGGTCGAAGGTCGCGCTCGGCGTGACGCTGGTCTTCTTCGTCGTGTTCTTCAATGTGTTCCAGGGTATCCGCGAGGTCAGCCCGGTGCTGCTCGCCAACGCGCGGATGTTGGGCGCGAGCCAATACCAGCTTATCCGCCGCGTCTATATCCCTTCCGCGCTGAGCTGGGTTTTCTCGAGCCTGCATCTCTCGGTTGGCCTCGCATTCGTCGGCGCCGTCATCGGCGAATATCTCGGCTCGTCCGCCGGCGTGGGCTATCTCATTCTCGAAGCCGAAGGCACGTTCGATATCGAGACGGTGATCGCCGGCGTGATCTTGCTGACCGCCTTCGCGCTGATCCTCGATTATCTCATCAGCATCGTCGAGGCATCGCTTCTCAAATGGCAGGCCAAATAAGGGGCGCGCCGGTCGAGCAGCGCCCCGCAAAGGAATGACATGACCGCCGCAGCGCTCGACATCGCCTTCCATGCCCCGTCGCATTCGACGACCTTCACGGCCGGCATCAAGCCATTCGCCGAGGCTGTCATGCGCGACGCACCGGATCTCGCGATCGCGCTCCATCCCGACGGCACGCGCGGGGGCTTGCTCACCACACAGGTCCAACTGGTGGATAGCGGCGAGGTGGATGCGGCTTTCGTCATTCCCGGATTCACGCCGGAGCGCTTCCCGGACAATTTCGTCTTCGGCATTCCCGGCCTCTTCCGCGACATCACCGAGGCGAGCCTGACCTACAGCCGCGTCGTCAATACCGGGGAGTTGCGCGGCTATGATGATTTCCATGTCATCGGCGCATTCTGCACCGAGCCTTTCACCTTGCACGCGGCGCAGAAGCTGACCTGCCTCGCCGATCTCAAAGGCATGAGGCTGCGCGCCGCCAACGGCGCGGACGAGATCATGCTGAAGCAGCTCGGCGCCGCGGCGCGGGTCGTCCCCGGCGACCGCATCGTGTCGGCTATCGAGAGCAGTGAGATCTCCGGCACGACGCTGCATATCGGTCCGCTCTACGATCTCGGCGTCGACCGGGTGACGCGCTACGACTATCTGCTGCGTCTCGGCTGCGCGCCATTGCTGATCCTGATGAACAAGCGCAGCCTCGATCGCCTGCCCGCCTCGGCGCAGACCGCGATACGCCGCCACAGCGGCGAGGCCTATGTGCAGAACTACAGCAGCCGCGTCGCCCCGCATCACGACGAGCTGCTGGCAAAACTTAAAGCCGACACGCGGCGTACCCGCACCGAGCCGCCGCCGGAAGAGATCGCGGCATCGAACGCGGCCTTCAAGCCGATCGTCGATGAGTGGCTGGCGAAGGACCCACGCCACGCGCGCATCCTCGACGCCGTGAAAGCCGAGGTCGCGAAGCTCCGCGCTTGGCGGGGCGCTTAGCCTGGGGCCCGGCGGGCTCTCGGCGCGGGCGCGGCAGTCGGGCTTCGCGCCTCCAAGCGCTTGCCAAGCTTGCGACAGACCCCGGCGACGCCTTCCGGCATCAGATACATCGCCGCGATCAGCACCACGCCGTAGACCGCCCACGGCGCCGCATCTGAGATTTCGCTGGCGACGGTGGGCACGAATTGAATGAAGACCGCGCCGATCGCCGCGCCGGGGATCGAGGCCACGCCGCCGACAACGATGCCGACGAGGAAGCTCAGACTCAAAAAGATCGGGAAGCTGTCCGGTGCGACGAATTGCGTGACGATGGCGCCGAGCCCGCCGGCGATGCCGGCATACATCGCGCTGACGCCGAACGTCGCCGTCTTGTAGAAGGCATTGTCGATACCCATCGCGCCCGCCGCCATGGCGTGATCGCGGATCGCGACAATGGCGCGGCCAGTTCGCGCGCGCAGCAAATTCCAGCCAACGATATACAGCGGGATCGCAATCACGAGGCAGAAATAATAAAGCCACTGATCCTGGTCGAGCGGCAGCAGCGGCGAATCCGGCTTGTCGAACATGATGCCCTGCACGCCGCCGGTCAGCGGCGCGACGCGCTGATAGTTCAGAAGCTGCGGCGTCGCCACCGCGAGCGCGAAAGTCGGCAGCGCGAGGTAGAGCCCTTCGAGGCGCAGCGCCGGCAGGCCGAAGAGAAAGCCGACGACGAGGCATATCAGGCCGGCGATGGGTATCGTTGCCCAATAAGGCATGCCGACCTTGGTCACGAGGATCGCCGTGGTGTAAGCGCCGATGGCGAAGAAAGCGCCGTGGCCCAGCGAGATCTGGCCGTTATAGCCGATGAGCAGATTGAGCCCGAGCAAGGCGATGGCGTAAACGATCACCTGCGTCGCCTGGAACGTATGATAATCGCTGAGGACGAAAGGCAGGCCGAGCAGCAGGACGGCGAACGCCACGAAGCCCGCAATGTTGGTCTGGCCGCGGCTCATACGCGCGTCACGACGGTGCGGCCGAAGAGGCCGGAGGGTTTCAGCAGCAGCACGCCGACGATGATCACCAGCGCGACGCTGAGCTTTATCTCGGTACCGACGACATATGCGCCGGCAAGATTCTCGAGGACGCCGACAACGAAGCCGCCGATCACCGCACCCAAGGGGCTGGTGAGGCCGCCGAGCAGCGCGGCGGCGAAGGCGTAGAGGAGGATGCCGCTCATCATGTTGGGGTCGAGATAGACGATCGGTGCCGCCATCATCCCGGCGACCGCGCCGATCGCGCTGGCGAGGCCCCAGCCGAGCGCAAGGATCCAGCCGTTGCGGATGCCGACGAGCTGGCTCGATATCGGGTTCTGCGCCACGGCGCGCATCGCCAGGCCCAGCGGGGTGAAGCGGAAAAAGGCGAAGACCAGGATCAGCAGCGCGAGCGTCACCGTGATCATCCCGACTTCATGCGCCGACATGAATCCGGTCGCGAACCAGGCATCGGCCGGGAACGGGCTCGGAAAGCTCTTGATGTCGTAACCGTAGATCCAGCCGGCAACGCTATTGAGGATGAACAGCAGCCCGACGAAGACGACGACCACCGTCAGCACGGGCTTGTCCTCGATCGGGCGGATGATGATGCGCTCGATCACGGCGCCGGCGATGAAGGACAAAACCAGAGTCAGCGAAAACGCCGCCCAGTAAGAAAAGCCCCCTTGCATGAGGGTCCAGGCGAGGAAGGCGGAGAACATCGCCAGCTCGCCTTGGGCGAAATTCACGTGATGCGTCGCCTGGTAGATCATCACCAGGGCGAGGGCGATGCTGGCATAGAGCCCGCCCGTCGCAAGACCGGACGCCACCTGGCTGAGGAAATTTTCCACGTTGACTGCGTACCCTCCCCGCAATAACCGGTGCCGCTTATCTGCAGCTTAGGAAAAGTATCCGGCGGTCGGGTGTTCTTTTCAACGGAAAAAGAACAATAAATATTTATGCAATCTCGTAGAGCTTCTGCGGCGTCTTGTGCAGCCGCTCCGGCCCATGGGGGCCGATGAGGAAATTGTTCGTGTTGCTCATGAAATTCTTGTTCACGACCATGGCGGCGTGAAGCCCGATATTCATGTTTTCGCGCAGCACCATCGTCTCGTCCTGGCGGATCAGCGGCCGCTCGACCATCTCGTAGCCCTGGCCGTGGCAGAGGATACGCTTTTCCTCGGGCAGCTTGTGGGCGCGCATGAAATCGTTATGGGCGGCAAAGACCTCGGCGCAGGACGCGCCCGGCTTCATGCGGTCGAGCACGTTCTGCTCGGCCGCGAGCACCATGGCGTGGGCGTCGATGACCTCTTGCGGCGCCTTGCCCATCACGGCAAAGCGAAAGACATGCGTGTAGAAACCGGCGGGTCCGTTGCACTCGATCATGATGCCGACGACATCGCCCTTCCCGATCGTGCGGCCCTGCATGTATTTCGGTTTGACGAAGGCGGGCATGCCGGGCGGCGTCGCCATGACGATATAGAGACCCTGCGAGCCGCCGCGCAGCGTGGTCAGATACTGCATATAAGCGGCGACCTCGTATTCCTTCATGCCCGGCTTCACATAGTCGAGCAGCTGAACCATCACCTCGTCTTGCATCTCGGCCGTCTCGCGGATGAGCCGGATCTCTTCCGCGCTCTTGATGCATTTGATGTCGTCGACGAGATCGCTCGCGTCGTGCCAGTCGACATTCGGCACCAGGTCTTTGAGACCTTGGGCAAAGCCGTGATACATGCTGTTCGGCGCGACGAGGCCGACATGGCGGTAGCCGGCACGGTTCAGCTCGTTCGCCATCAGCTCGGCATCGTAGCGGCCGGTGTAGTCGACGGCGCCGTTGAAGCTCGGCGTCGTGACGCGCTTGCCGATACCGCGGAACTCGGGATGGTCGCCGTTATAGCTCCATTCGCCGCCGAAAATGCCGACTTCGCATGCCGTCATCAGTCCGTCGGCGGGGAAGATCACCGAGCGCGGATAGGCGTTGGTCGCCGGCGTATCGGTAAACCAGCGCGTATAGCCACCCATCCAATCTTCCGAGCTCTGCAGCACCAGCGCATCGAGTCCGCTCTTCTTCATCGCCGCGCGCGTCGCGCTCCAGCGGCGCTCGAGCTCGGCGGTCGAGATCGGATTGCGGATCGCGGACTGAGCTTCGGCCATGTCTGCCCTCTATTCTTTAGAGCCGGTCGCGTCGATCACGACCGTCGCGAAACGACACGGCTCGGTGCCGCGATTGGCCCAGCCATGCACCGTCGCACGCTGGATCATCGTATCGTGCGGCTTCATCGTCAGCTCGGTGCCGTCATCGAGCAACATACTGACGGTGCCGGCGAGCACGACGATGTAATCGATGGTCGCGGTCTTGTGCATATGCGGCGCCGTGCCGGGCATCAGCTCGAGAATCCGGAACACCGCGCCGCCATTGCCGGGCAGCACCGGGAAATCGGTTTGCGCCGGGTCGGCGCCGTCGAGCGACGGCGGCAGCGCGTTGAGCCAAAGATCGGCGATCGCGATCGCCGCGTCCATCTTGCCCGGGTGAGAGTCGATGATGCTGTCGGCGGTGACCAGCGAGCGGCCTTGGACATCGTGCCCGGTGACGATCCGGCGGATCTTCATCAATGGATCTCCGAATCCTTGCCGGTCGAATTGATCAGCACCTCGGCGAAGACCGCCGGCTTGCCGCTGCGGTTGTCCCAGCCGTGATTGGTCGAGCGCTGCACGATCACGTCGCCTTCCTTGCACAGCACCTCGCCGATATCGAGCGTCATATGGAGCTCGCCTTTGAGGATGACGTAGTAGTCGATCGTGTCGGTCTTGTGCTTCGTCGTGTCGCCGCCCGGCGGAATTTCGAGAATGCGGAAGATCGTGCCGTTCGCGAGCGGCACGGTCCGGCCTGGCTGCACTGTCGGATCCGCGCCTTTGAGCACCGGCGGCGCACTCGTTGTCCACCACGGATCGAGGCGGCCGACGCGTTCATCGAAGCGGCCGGGCGTTGAATCGATCACCGCGTCGCTGGTCACGACCGAACGGCCGGCGGCGTCGAACCCTGTCACGATACGTCTGGTCTTGAAAGCCACGTCTCTCCTTCGCCGCGGCGTCGCGGCTCCTGCGAAAATCAAGGCTTTGCGGTTGAAGCGGACAGCGAAAAGCTAGACAGGGGTCGGTGCCAAGTCAATTGCGCATGGCTTTCGGGACGCGTTGCCAGCGGCGCTTTTTTTGTGTATCGCGAAGCGCAACAGACAGGCCAGGGAGGGCGCATGGCACGGTTCCCCTATCTCAACAAAGAAGATGTCGCGCCCGAGCATCGCGCGCATATGCGCGATATCAACCTGACCCGCGTGCTCTTCCACAATCCCGAGCTGGCGCGACTCTCGGGCGAGCATGCGATGTATATCCGCAACCGCTCGAAGCTCGACCCGCGGCTGCGCGAGATGGCGATCATCCAGGTCGGCTATTGCGCGCGCAGCCCCTACGAATACTCGCATCACGTGAAGATCGGCATGGAATTCGGCGTCAGCGAGGCCGATATCCGCGCCATCGCCGACGAGACCGCGGGCCGGCCAACGGCGCTGGAACCGCTCGCCAAGACGGTGCTCAAAGCCGCCCGCGAGCTCGCCAACGAGATCAGTCTCTCGGATGAGACCTTCGCCGTGCTGAAGCAGAGTCTAGCGACGCCGATCCTGCTCGAGCTGATCGACGCGATCTGCTCCTATTGCGGCACCGTGCGGATGCTCGCGGCGTTGCAGATCGATGTCGAGGACGACTACAAGGTTTATCTCGAGAAATTTCCGCTGCCGAAAGCGTAGCACATCCAAACTCGTCACCCCCGCGAAAGCGGGGTCCATAGAACCGTCACGGCACTTAATTATGGATTCCCGCTTTCGCGGGAATGACAACAATACGTAAGGGGGAGACTAGAAAGATGAGCGGCAACGCTGCCGATATCGTCGCGCGGATCGAGCGCTTGCCGGTCACCGGGTGGCACGTCAAAGCCAGAATCATCGTCGGCCTGGCGACGTTCTTCGATGCTTATGACAGCCTCACCATCGCCTATGTGCTGCCGGTCGTCATCGGTCTTTGGCATATCGAGCAAAGCCAGATCGGACTGCTGATCTCGGCGGGCAATGCCGGGCAGTTGATCGGCGCCCTCACCTTCGGCTGGATCGCCGACCGCATCGGCCGGCTGCGCGCGCTCATGCTCGGCATCGCGCTCTTCGCCCTCGGCAGCCTCACCTGCGCCTTCGCATACGATTTCACCTCACTCTTCACACTGCGCACGCTCGAAGGCATCGGCCTCGGCGGCGAAGTGCCGGTCGCCGCCGCCTATATCGGCGAGATGGCGAAAGCGCGCGGCCGCGGTTTCTTCTTCCTTATCTATGAGGGTATCTTCGGCATCGGCCTGTTCGCCGCCGCGCTGCTCGGCACATGGATGGTGCCGCGCTTCGGCTGGCAATCGATGTTCTTCGTCGGTGCCGTGCCGGCGCTGCTCGCCCTCGTCCTCCGCCAGATGCTGCCCGAATCGGCACGCTGGCTGGCCGATAAAGGACGGCTCGCCGAGGCCGACGAAGTCGTGAGCTTTCTCGAGCGCGACACGCAGAAACGCGGTATCGAGCTGCCGCCGGCCAGGCCGATCGCGGTGACCGAGCGCGTCAGCGCGCCGTGGTCGGAATTGTTCTCGCCGCTTTATCGTAGCCGCACGTTCACTGCTTGGGTGCTGTGGTTCTGTGCCTATTTCGTCAGCTACGGCATCTCGTCCTGGCTGCCCTCGCTCTATCGCTTCCAATTCAAGCTCGATCTGCAGACCTCGCTCGCGTACGGGCTGATCACCGTCGCGTCGGGCCTCGTCGGCACGCTCGGCGTCGCGTTCTGGATCGACAAGACCGGGCGCAGGACCTGGTTCATCATCGCCTATATCGGCTCGTCGCTGCCGCTGCTCTATCTCTGGCTCCACGGCGTGACGAGCGCGGAGATGCTCGTGTTCTGGGCCTCGGTCGCATATTTCTTCACCGGCTCGAACTCGAACCTTTGTTACCTTTACACGGCCGAGATTTATCCGACCCGGCTGCGCGCCCGCGGCACGGCGACCGCGACCGCATGGCTGCGTCTCGGCTCGACGATCGGCCCGGGCATCGTCGGCTTCATCATCAGCGGCTACGGCCTTAACTGGGTGTTCGCGATGTTCGGCGTGGTGGCGCTGATCGGCGCCTTCACCGCCGCGACCTTCGCCATCGAGGCGAAGGAACGCGTGCTGGAGGAGGTTTCGCCCTAAGAGGACGGATACCAGCGCGGCTTGCGTTTCTCGAGGAAGGAGGCGACGCCTTCCTTTGCCTCCTCGGTCTCGAGCATGCCGTGGCCGGCTTCTTCGAGATCGTCCAGCAAGTCCGTCGTGACGCGGGGCGGCGCGAGCCGGGCGGATAGGGCTTTCAGTCCGGCGATCGCTCCGGGCGCGCTCGAGAAGAATTCTTCGACCTGCTGGGACACGATCTTTTCGATGATCTCCGCGAGAGCCGTATCGTGGACGAGCCCCATTGCCTTCGCCTCGGCGGCGGAGAAACGCTCGCCCGAAAGCCCGTAGCGGCGGAAATTGCGATAGGACATCGCGCGCAAGAAAAGCGGCACGAGCGGTCCCGGCATCAGACCGATGCGAACCTCGGGGATCGAGAAGATCGCATCGCTGGTCGCGAAAGCGACGTCGCAGCAGAGCGCAATCGCGAGCCCGCCGCCGACCGCGGCGCCATGCAGCACGGCGATGGTCGGCTTCGAGAGCCGGTCGAGCGCCAACAGCATGTCGATGAGCTTCGGTCCAGCCTCGCGGGCACTCGGCGCGTTCTGATTGGCGCGGTGCCAGGCGATGTCGGCACCGACACAGAAATGCTTGCCGGCGCCACGCAGCAGGACGACGCGGATCGCCTCGTCGTTGTCGAGCTCGGCAAGCGCGATCATCAATTCGCGCAGCATCACGTCGTCGTAGGCGTTGCCGCGATCGGGCCGATTGAGGGTCAGCGTCGCCGTGCCGCGCGGGCCACGCTCCAAAGCGATGCGTTCGTAGTTCATATGTGCCGCCAATCGATGCGATGGCGCATCGTGTAAGCCTTCATGGCATCGGCGATCTTGGCCTCGATCGCCGCGCGCTCGTCGGGCATGCTCTTGAGATTGATGATGGCCAGCGTGCCATGCGTCGGATCCTGCCTCACCTCGACGGCCATGCGGGCCGATCCGCCGATGAGCTTGTCGAGCACGGCGGTGAACGTCCGCAGCGCCGCGTCATGGCGCAGCAGCGCCTTATTCGGCTTGCCGATATCGGTGAGCGGCAACGGATCGACGATGTAGATCTCGTCGGGCGTCGCGGCGCGCTCGGTGATCTCGCCGCGGACGAAATCCTTGAGCTCGTCCGGTGTTGCATGCTTGCCTTTGACGAGCTGAACATAAGCCGCCGGCAGTTCGCCGGCATAGGCATCCGGCTTGGCGACGGCGGCACAGAGCAGCACCGCCGGGTGGCGGCGCAGCACGTCCTCGATCAGTCCGGCATCGATATTGTGGCCGCCGCGAATGATGACGTCTTTGACGCGGCCGGTGAGCCAGAGATAGCCGTCCTTGTCGATGCGGCCGAGATCGCCCGAGACGAACCAGCCGTCCGGGCTGAACAGACCCTGATTGAACCGCTCATCGACATAGCCCGGCGTCACTCCCGGCCCCGTGACGAGGACCGTGCCGATCTCGTCCGCCACGCAATCGCGCTCGACCTTGCCATGCTCGTCGAGCTTGGCGATGCGGATTTGCGTAAAGGGAATGCGGATGCCGGCCGAACCGTAACGCGGGTCGCCGTCGCGCGGCGCCTGAGACACATTCGCCGTGTATTCGGTTGCGCCATAGGTCAGCAGGCAACGCACGCCGGTGATGCGCTCGATCTCATGCGAGACTTCGATCGGCATGCCGGTCGAGCCGGTCGGCATGTAGGGACGGAGCGAGGAGATGTTTTCGCCCTGGGGCGGATTCTTGGCCAGCACCGACAGCGTCGTCGGCACGCCGGCGAGCACGGTTACGCCGCAGCGCTCAACGAATTTCCAATAGCGGGCGATGAATTCCTTGTTGCGCGCACCGAGCGCCGTCGGAATGACGATGCACATGCCGTCGGACAGCGCCGAGGCGCAGCGGTTGTAGAAACCGGCGACATGGAAGATCGGATAATCGGCGAAGATCACGTCTTCCGCCTGATGCGCCATGATCATGTTGCTGACCCAAATCTTATAGGACAGCCCGCGATGCGTGATCTTCACCAGCTTCGGCGAATCCGTCGTGCCGCCGGAGTGGATATAGGCGACGATGTCGGTGGGAGCTGCTTTGCGCTCGAAGGTCAACTTGTCGCCGGGCTGAGTCGTTAGGCGCTGCGCGAAATCGCTTTCATCGATGCGGCCGCCGCTCGGACCGGGCACGGTGAGAACCGTCACGTCCTTGCCGAGCTGACCGGCGATGGCGGTGAAATTCTGCCAGATCTCGTAGCCAGGGGTCGGGCCTTGCACGACGACGACCCTCGCCCGCGAGGCACGGATCAGTTCCAGCACCTGCGGCGGTTTCAGCATCCAATTGAGGCAGCAAATCACGCCCGCCGCCATGCCGCCGACGATGGTGGTGTAGAGCTCGGGCAAGGTCGGCATCAGTGCGATGACCGCGTCGTCCTTGCCGACGCCCAGCGAATGAAAGAGGTTAGCCGCGCGCGTCGCTTGCCCTTTGAGCTCGGCATAGGTGACGCGTTGCGGCGTCGACGTTGGATCGGGCGTCTCGAAATATTCGAGCGCGACCTTCGCGGGATCGAGGTCGAGGCCGCGCCGGACCCAATCGTTCACGTCCCACGAGAAGATCTGCTGCTTCAGCGGCGTCTTCTCGATTGCCTCGATGTCGGCGAGATTGCGGATCGGCGGATAATCGATCGTCACGTTACCCTTCTTCCGCGGTCAGCCGCGCGAAACGCGCCGCCTGCGTCAGTTCGTTGCCGTAGCGCGCCGACAGCGCCAGCGCGTGCTTCCAGAAAATGCCGATATCGTGCTCGTCAGTATAGCCGATGGCGCCGTGAAGCTGCAGCGCGTTGCGCATGATCTCGGTCGTGACGCGAACCGAGCGCGCTTTCGCGCCGGCGATCATCGCCGGTTGCTGCGTTCCGTGGTCCCAGGCGAGACAGATGCGATGCAGCAGCGAACGGTTAAGCTCGAGATCGACGAAATTATCGGCGAGGCGATGCTGCAGCGCCTGGAAGCTGCCGAGCGGCTGGCCGAATTGCTTGCGCGTCCTCACATGCTCCAGCGCCAAGGCCATCGCGGTTTCGCACAAGCCCAGCAGCTCGATGGCGCTGCCCAGCGCGAGGAGATCGCCGAGCTTGGCCGCGAGCGACATCGCCTCGTCGCTACGCGCGATTACGACGGCAGCATCGCTCGAGGTGATGCGCGCCGCGCGCGAACCGTCGACGTTGACGGTCAGCGTCAGACCATGGCTCGGATGCGCGAGGAGACACAGGGCGTCGTCGGTTTCGACCAGAAAATCATGCGCCGCCGACGCGAAGACCGGCACGCGCGTCAGCAGCGAGCCGCCACGGCGGAAGGTCCAGCCATCGGCATCGAGCGCCGGCGCGATAATGCGCGCACCGTCGAGGACCGCACCGAGCACCTGCGGCGGTTCGCTGAGCGCGCCGAAGAGCCAGGCGGTCGCCACCGTCTCGAGCAGCGGCGTCATCAGCGCGTGCCGCCCGGCCTGCTCCAGCACGATATAGAATTCGACCGCGCCGAGGCCGAGGCCACCGTGCGGTTTGGGCACCATCATGCCGAGCCAGCCGGCGTTGACGACCGCACGCCACGCCTCGCTATCGATATCGCGTCCCGCATCGCGCAACGCACGCGCCCGTCGCGCGCCGCCAACATCGGCGCAGAGCTTCGCGGCGCTTTCGCGCAATTGCCGCTGTTCGTCGGTGAGCAGCTCATCCATCGCGCTTACCGCTCCGTATCCGGCAGGCCGAGGACGCGTTTGGAGATGATATTGCGATTGATCTCGGTTGTGCCGCTGCCGACCGAGACGCGCCGCATCTCGAACATCTCACCCGCGACATTGACGGCGCCTGACGCCAGCATGATGTCGTCGGCGCTGGCACCTGCGTCGCCCGCCGCCTGTACCAGCAGATCGGCGCTGCGCTGCGCCAAGGTGCCGCCGGCGATCTTGATCACCGACGCGCTGGACAGCGGCAGCGCCTTGCCCGCATGCAGCTTCGCGGCGTGGCGATAATAAGCAAGGAACGCGAGCAGATCGATCTCGAGGCTCGTCAGCCGATCGCGGAAGCCAGGATCGTCCCAGGCGCCCGTGCGCTTGGCGAGCTCGCGCGCCTGTTGCAGATAAACCAGCGCATAGCGCGGATGGCCGGTGGTGAAACGCTCGCCGCCCAACACCATGCTGGCGATACGCCAGCCCTGATTGAGGCCGCCGAGCATGTTCGCTTTCGGGACGCGCACGTCGTCGAAGAATTCCTCGGCGAATTCGGCGTCGCCCTTCAGGGTTTGGATCGGCCGCACCGCGATGCCCGGCGAATGCATATCGATCAGCAACATGGTGATGCCGGCATGGCGCGGCTTCGCTTCGGGATCGGTGCGCACCAATGCGAACATCCAATCGGCGTAATGGCCGTTGGTCGTCCACATCTTATGGCCGTTGACGACGAAATGATCGCCGTCGAGCGTCGCGCGCGTCTGTAGGCTGGCGAGATCGGAGCCGGCGCCGGCTTCGGAATAACCCTGGCACCAGGTCGCATCTCCCGAGAGGATGCCGGGCAGGAAGCGCTTCTTCTGTTCCTCGCTGCCGGCGGCGATGATGATCGGGCCGATGAAATTGAGCCCGTGCGGGTAGGGCGTCGGCGCGCCGGTGCGTACGATCTCCTCGAAGAGAATGATCTGCTGCGTCAGGCTGGCGCCCATGCCGCCATAGTCTTTCGGCCAATGCGGCGCGATCCAGCCGCGCTCGTGGAGCTTGCGATGCCACGCTCTTAGCTCGGGCGGTTGAATGCGGTCGCGCCGGTGGCACAGTTCGCGCGGCAGGTTGGCAGCCACCCATTCGCGCACCTCGGCGCGAAAGCGGCGATCCTCAACCGTGTCGTCGGAAAAAAGACTAGCGATATCCCAGGACATCTGAAATTGGGCGCATCAGAACTTGAACGATTTGGCCATATCGACGATTGCGTTCTTGTCGAATTTGTTGCACTCGTCGATGATGTCGTTGGTGAAGAGTTTCGATGGGTCTTTGAACTTGTCTTCCAGCTCCATCATCTTCACCGCATTGACCCATTCGACCTCGGATTGCGCGCCGATGCGCTGATCGGAATCGGACCTATCGGCAAACCATTTTTCCTTACGCACATCGAGCGCCGCAGCGCCGTCGGCCACAGCCTGTTCCTGCGTCTTACCTTTCGGCAAGGCTTCGGGATACATGTCGAAAAACAGCCCGACCGCCGCCTCACGATTGTTATAGGCAAAGAGCGTCGATTTCGTAACCGCGCGGAAATAGCGCGCGAAGACGTCGCGCTTCTTCTCGAAAGTCGTGCGCTTGGTGCCATAGGTTGCACCGATCACATGTTGTTGACCCGGCGTATTCGGCAAGGCGCGCAGCGGAAAGCCGAGCTTCTCGATCACCGAATAAAGTACATCCCATTCGGCCAGCGCATCGACGCGGCCATTTGCCAAGGCCTGGCCCGCCGGACCGCCGGCGCCGACCGAGACCCAATTCACATCACTCGTCGGATTGAGGCCGAGTTCTCTGAACATCGCCTTGGCGCCGAAATACCCCGTGTCGCCTTGGTTGACGATGCCGATCGATTTGCCCTTTAGATCTTTCAGCTCTTTGTAAGGGCTATCGGGCTTGACCGCGACGTACCAGAAAGGTTGCG
This sequence comes from Allostellaceae bacterium, assembly GCA_035552195.1. GTDB lineage: Bacteria > Pseudomonadota > Alphaproteobacteria > ATCC43930 > CGMCC-115725 > CAIKMD01. The sequence continues at coordinate 97,083 of DASZLU010000006.1, forward strand.
GAATGACCGCGTAGAAAGAAACAAGATCAGCATCCGGATTCTGCGCGAGGAACGGCAGCAAGGTGCTGCCGATCACCAGCCCGTAATCGCTCACGCCGCTGACCAACGCATTGAAGGAATTCGCGGCATTGCCCGTGTTCGTGTAGTCGATAGCCACGCCCTCTTCGGCGTAGAAGCCGAGCCTCTTGTGATTGCCGCACATCCAGCCCGCGTTCGGCAATTCGTAGAGGCCGAGCGAACTGCCGAGCTTCACCACGATCGGTTCCGCCCCGCGCGCATCGCGCAAATCGCGGATCACCAGCGCTCCGCCGGCCGCGGCGCCAAGGCCCAGTCCGAATTGCCGCCTTGTCAGCATGAGCCCCTCCCCGTTCTCCCTTGTCCCGAAGCTATGGCATTGGCCTCTTCGCCGCAACCGCCTCAGACCCTTGCGCGATATTTGGCTTGCCGGTTTGCGCCGTAGCGCTTCATATGACTGTCATGAGCGTCGAGCCCTTCCGGCGAAGCCCCGCGAACGATGCCTCGCCCTTCATCGCGATCCGCAGGCTGAGCAAAAGCTTCGCGACCCTGCAGGGCGATCGGATCGACGCCCTGGTCGATATCAACGTCGCGATCAGCGCCGGAAGTTTCGCGACCATCGTCGGGCCGAGCGGCTGCGGCAAGAGCACGCTGCTCCGCATCATCGCAGGCCTGATCCGCTCGAGCGCCGGCAGCACGACCATCGCGGATCAGCTTGTGGAAAGCCCGCGCAAAGACATCGGCATGGTATTCCAAAGCTCGATCCTGCTGCCCTGGCGCACCGTGCTCGACAATGTGATGCTGCCGGCCGAAATTCTGGGCATCCCGCGCGACAAGGCGCGAGCGCGCGCGCAAGAGCTGTTGAGGATGGTTCATCTCGAAGGCTTCGACGATAAGTATCCGCAAGAGCTCAGCGGCGGCATGCAGCAGCGCGCCTCGATCGCGCGCGCCTTGCTGCACGATCCGGCGATCCTCTTGATGGACGAGCCGTTCGGCGCGCTCGACGCGATGACGCGCGAGCAGATGAATCTCGAGCTGCAACGCATCTGGCAGGAAAGCGGCAAGACCGTGATCCTTGTCACGCACAGCATTTCCGAAGCCGTGTTTCTCGGCGATCAGGTGCTGGTGATGACGCCGCGTCCGGGCCGCCTGGCTCGCGTGCTGCCGGTCGCGCTGCCGCGGCCGCGCGGGCTCGACGGCATGGCAACGCCGGAATTTGGCCGGCTGACGCACGAGATTCGCGGGCTTCTTCAGCAAAAAGGCACGCTCGATTGAGCGCGGCGTGCGCGGAAGGAAACGATGGCGGAAATTACGCTCCCCAAGCCCGATGAACCGCCGCGCCGCCTCGATTGGCGCGCACGGATCGCCCGGCGGCCCGAGATCGTCCTCTCCCCGATCCTTCTCGTTCTGGTGCTGCTGCTCTGGGAGAGCATCGTGCGGCTCTTCCAGATTCCATCCTACATGCTGCCGCGCGTCAGCAACGTGCTCTTCGGGCTGTACCAGGGTCTCGCCATCAGTCCGTTCAGCCGCGGGGGCTATTGGCTGAACGGGGGCGTGACGCTGCTGGAGGTGCTGCTCGGTTTCGTCATCGGCTCGTCGATCGGGCTGGTGCTCGGTATCGTGATTTCGCAGATCCGCATCCTCGACGCGACGCTCCGGCCCTATGTCGTGGCGTTCCAATGCCTGCCGAAGGTCGCCATCGCGCCGATCATCATCATGTGGTTCGGCTACGACATCACATCGAAAGTCGTGATGGTGGCGCTGCTCACTTTCTTCCCGCTGCTGGTCAACAGCATGGCGGGCTTCCACGGCGTCGATCTCGACCGGATCGAACTGCTGCGCTCGCTCTCGGCATCGCGCTGGCAGATTTTCTGGAAGGTGAAATTCCCCAGTGCCCTGCCCTTTATCTTCGCCGGGCTCGATATCGCCGCGGTCTTTGCCGTGGTCGGCGCCATCGTCGGCGAGTTCGTCGGCGCGCAACTCGGCCTCGGCGTGCAGATCTTGTCGATGAACGCGCAGATGGACACGGCGGGCAGCTTCTCGGTCTGCATTGTGCTCGCGGTGATGGGCCTCGTCCTCAATGCCGCAATCCGGGCCGTTCAGCGCCGCGTCCTGTTCTGGGCGCCGTCGGAAACCAGCCAGCGTGCGATCAATGTCTGAGGCAGAACCGCCGCGGATCGACGTTCACCACCATCCGGTGCTGGCGAGCCATCTCTCCTATATGGGCCGCAACAGCGCCAACCCGGCGGCGATCCGCAACTGGACGCTGAAGAAATCGCTCGACGACATGGAGCGCGCCCGCCGGAGATTTGGGCCGAAAACGCCGCCGAGGCTGCAAAGATCGCGCGCGAGACCAACGACTTCATGGCACAATTGAAGCGCGATCATCCCGGTAGGTTCGGTGTCTTCGCGACCTTGCCGATCAACCAGGTCGATGCCAGCCTCGATGAGATCGATTACGCCTTCGACACGCTGAAAGTCGACGGCGTCGGACTGATGACCAACCTCGGCGAGCGCTGGCTGGGCGATTCCCATTACGCGCCGCTTTTCGAGGTACTGAACCGGCGCAAGGCGGTGGTGTTCGTACATCCCGCCGCGCCGTTCTGCTGCACCAATCTGGTGCCGGACATTCCCGACACGATGATCGAATTCGCGACCGACACGACCCGCGCCATCGCACGGCTGATCTTCAGCGGCTCGGCCGCGCGCTTTCCCGATATCCGCTTCGTCTTCGCGCATGGCGGCGGCACCATGCCGTTCATCGCCGAGCGCTTCCTGCGCATGACCTCGCTCAATCCGGCGCTGAAGCAATATGTGCCGCACGGCGCGTCCCACGAGCTGCAGCGGCTTTATTACGAGCTGGCCCAGGCGTCGCATCGCGGCGCCATCGCCGCGCTGACCGCGATCGTGCCCAAGACGCAGATTCTGTTCGGCACGGATTTCCCGTTCCGCAGCGCCGTCGAGCATTTGCGGCTCTCGGCGAATGCGGGCTGAGCGACGCCGAGATCGACGAGATCGCGCGCATCAACCCGGCCCGCTTGCTCGCCGCACGGTAACGCTGGTTACTTCACTCGCGCCGCCGCTTCCTTCACCAGGCCGAGATCAACGTAGGGTTTGATATCGAGCGTCGATTTCAGGAAACCGAGCTTCGCCGTCAGGTCGATATTCGACTGCAGCACGGCGATATCCGGAACCGCGTCGAGGCTGCGATACCAGTCGTTCTTAGTGAAGAGCCAGGATTGGAAGCTCTCGGGCTGCAGCTTGAAGAAATTGGCAACGATCTTCACCGCCGCATCGTGATTGGCCGGGTCCATATACCAACGGATCGTGCGCACATAGTCTTCGAGCAGATCGACCACCGCCGCACGGTTCTTCTCGAGAAAGCCCTGCCGTGCCGTCCAGAAAGACAGATCCGATGCACCAAAGCCTTCGTTCGCCGTGAACAGGGTTCGCGTCACCGCCTGCATCTCGGGCGTCATGGCAAATGGCAAGGTGTTGGTGATGAGATCAGCTTTGTGCTCGGTCAGAACCGAACGCATGTTGGGGAACGCTACCTCGATGGTGGTGTAATCCCGCTTGTCCTGCAGCCCGTGCTTCACCAGGCCGCCGACCATCAAGATGTGAACGCCGGCGCCGATCCCGTTGGTGGCGACCACTTTGCCTTTGAGATCTTCGACCGTCTGGATCGGCGAATCCTTGAGCACCGAATAGCGCGTCGAGAAATAGCCCTGCGCGCCGTTCTGGAACTCGTCGGCGAAGATGCGCAAATCCTTGAGGCCGGCGTTCTGAATCGCCAGCGTGACGCTGGAGAAGCCTAAAGCGGCGATATCGAGCTCACCCGCGGCCAGCGAAGTGATTTGATTGGGCGAGGCCTGGAAGTGAATCGGGTCCCACTCGTAGGTAACGCCTCGATGCTTGGCAACGCCCGGCGGGTCGAACATGATGGCGATCAGTTCGCCTGGCGCGGCAATCCAGCCAATGCGGATTTTGACCGGGTCAGCCTTCGCCTGCCCGATAGTGAAGGCCAGCAACCCGACGCCCAGCAAACACGCGACACATTTGCCGATAAGACTCTTCTGCATTTCCGTTCCCCGCGATTGGTTGAGGCGAAGTTGACGGGTCCATGCCGATAAAGTCAAATGGCACGACCGCTTTGGAGGAACGTCACGATGCGCCCGCAACTGCTCAACCCCGCCCAACTGCCCGCCGTTTTCCGCAAGGAGTTCGAGCTTTGCGCGGTGAAGCGCGGCGAGACCATTATCCTCCTCACCAACCTCAACACGCGCCGCGACTATGTGCTCGCCGCGACGGCCGCGGCCGACGATGTCGGTGCCGATATCTTCGAGATCAACCTCAACCGCATTGCGGATCCCTCGCGGGTGCGCCGCGAAGTCGGCCAAGCGAAGGGTTTGATGGAGGCGCTGAAAGCCGCCGACCTCGTCCTCACCTTCCAGCCGCCGAATTTCGCCAAGTGGCAGCGCGAGGCACGCGATGCCGGCACGCGTATCCTCTCGGTCATCGTCGCGCCCGACGAGCTGGCGCGGCTGCAATCGCCGCCCGGCCTCAAAGAGGCCGTGCTCCACGCCGCCGAGCGTTGGGGCAACGCGAAGGAAATTCGCCTCTTGAGCGATGCCGGCACCGACCTCACCTGGACGCGCGGCGAGTTCAAGGTGAAGAGCCAGTATGGTTTCGCCGAAGCGCCGGGCCGCGTCGACCAATGGGGCGCCGGTCATATCACCAATTATCCCGATGAGGGCAGCGCCAACGGCACGGTCGTTTTGCAGCCCGGCGATTTCTTCATCCTGCCCTATATCCGCATGATCGAGCAGCCGGTGCGGCTCGAAATTCGCGACGGCTTCATCCGCAAGGTCGAGGGCAGCGTCGACGCCAAGGCTTTCATCCATTGGCTCGATCGCAACAAGCGCAGCGAGGACGATCTCGATCCCTATGCCGTCTCGCATCTCGGCTTCGGCATGCATCCGCATGCGTTCTGGGACCACATCATCCTGCACGGCAACGAGCCCGACCGCATGGATTCATCCGCGCGCGTCTTCTCGGGCAATTTCCTGTTCTCGACCGGGCCCAACAACGATATGGGCGGCAAGCGCGACACCAAGGGCCATATCGATACGCCGATGGTCGATTGCACCGTGCTGCTCGATAATCAGGTCGTGATGGAACGCGGCAAGTTCACTGATCCGAAGCTGGTCGTGCAGCCGGCTTGGGGCTGAGACCCTGAGCCTTCGCACCGGGCTCGCGCTCGCTTTTCTCGCGACTTTCGCGGCCGTTCCGCCTTGCATCGCGGCCGACGCGGTCGTTATCGCCTCGAAGATCGACACCGAGGGCGCGCTGCTCGGCAACATGATGATGCTGTTGCTGCGCGCGAAGGGCATCGCCGTCGACAGCCGTCTACAGCTGGGCCCGACGCAAATCGTCCGTCAGGCGATGCTCGCCGGGCAGATCGATCTCTATCCCGAATATACCGGCGACGGCGCGTTCTTCTTCGCCCGCGAAACCGACCCGGCCTGGCACGATGCCGCGCGGGCCTATGCGCTGGTGAAGCAGCTCGACCGCGACAAGAACAACATCGTCTGGCTTGCCGCCGCACCGGCCGACAATAGCTGGGCGATCGCGGTGCGCCGCGATCTCGCTCGGTCGCAGCGACTGGGCACGCTCGCCGATCTGGCGCACTACGTGACCGGCGGCGGCAAGATCGAACTTGCCGCTTCGGCCGAATTCGTCGACAGTCCCGGCGCGCTGCCCGCTTTCGAGAAGGCCTATGGCTTCACATTGAATCACGGGCAGCTTTTGACGCTGATCGGCGGCAACACCTCGGCCACCGAGCGCGCCGCGGCGGAAGGCATTTCCGGCGTCAACGCGGCAATGGCCTATACGACCGATGGCGCGCTGGCGGTGCTGCAATTGCAGCTCCTTACCGACGACAAGCATGCCCAGACCGTCTATCAGCCGGCGCCGGTGATCCGCGGGGCCGTACTCGCGCAGCATCCCGAGATCCAAGCCATCCTCGATCCGATCTTCGGCTCGCTGACGCTCGAGCGGCTGCAGCAGCTCAACGCCAAGATCGCCGCCGACGGCGACCCGCCAGCCGCGGTTGCGAACGCCTATTTGCGCGCCAACGGCTTCCTCAAATGAGGCCGCGCAACCGTGTGCTCTTCGTGCTGACCCTAGCGGCAATCGTGTGCTGCGCGCTGGGCGGCTTCCTCAGCGAAGCGCCAAACCGGCTGGTCTCGGGTCAACCGATCACGCTGTGGCAAGAGGGCACCGGGATCTGGCTCGCGATCCTCGCGTTGGCGCTGCTCCTGCTGGCTTTCTTGCCGGGCCAACGGTGTCCCGCCATCGCAGCACTGATCGTTGGTGCAGCCGCCTTGCTGCTGCTCGTCGCCGATGCCGGCCGTCTCGCGATGGCGTTGACGGCGGGCGCCCCCCCGGCCACCCGGGTATCACTCGACTGGGCCTTCTGGGCGGGCGGCTTTTGTCTGGTAATGATCGTCATCGATGCACTCCAGAGGCTGCACGCCGGTTACCTGCTCATGCTGACGGTCGCCGTAGCGATCGTCGGGGCAATCCTCGCCCTGGCCTTCTCCGGCAACTTCAATGCGCTGTCGCTCGCCCGCGAATACGCATCGCGGCGCGGCGAGTTCGCGACCGAGCTCGGCCGGCATTGCCTGCTGGTGCTGATCGCCGTCATGCTCGCTGTCGCGATCGGCGCACCGCTCGGGCTCCATGTTTCGCGCCGGCCGCAGCGCGGCGCCGGCATTTTCGGCGCGCTCAATCTCTTGCAGACCATCCCCTCTGTCGCGCTCTTCGGTTTACTGATCGCCCCGCTCTCGGCGCTCGGCATCGGTGGGATCGGCGCGGTGCCGGCGATCATCGCGCTGGTGCTTTATTCGCTGCTGCCGGTGGCGCGCAACACTGAGGCCGGGATTGCCGGGATCGATCGCGGCGTGATCGACGCAGCGCGCGGCATGGGACTGACGCCGGGGCAAATCCTCTGGCGGATCGAATTGCCGCTTGGCATGCCCACCTTTCTCGCCGGGCTGCGCATCGTCACCGTACAGGCGATTGGCCTCACCATCATCGCCGCGCTGATCGGCGCCGGCGGGCTCGGCAGCTTCGTCTTTCAGGGCATCGGCCAATACGCCATCGATCTGGTGCTGCTCGGCGCGCTGCCGACGATCGTGCTGGCGCTCGCCGCCGATTTCATCCTCGCTTTGCTTGCTGCATTTTTTGAGAGGCGCCCTGCATGATTGAGCTCGATCACGTCACGAAAAGCTACGGCGCGCGCGACAGCGTCGACGATGTGAGCTTCACCGTCGATAAAGGCGCCTTCTGCGCCGTCGTCGGGCCGAGCGGCTCGGGAAAATCGACGACGATGCGCATGATCAACCGGCTGATCGAGCCGAGCGCCGGCCACATCCGTATCAATGGCGAGGATATCGCGAGCCTGCCGGTCGAAGTCCTGCGCCGCCGTAGCGGCTATGCGATCCAATCGGTCGGGCTGTTCCCGCATTGGAATATCGCCGACAATATCGCGACCGTGCCGCGGCTGCTCAAATGGCCGGAAGACCGTGTGCGGCAGCGCGTCGATGAATTGCTGAAACTCCTCCAGCTCGATCCGGCGACGCGCGAAAAATTTCCGCATCAACTTTCCGGCGGGCAGCAGCAGCGCATCGGCGTGGCGCGAGCGCTCGCCGCGGATCCCGAGGTGCTGCTGATGGATGAACCCTTCGGCGCGCTCGACCCGATAACCCGCGAAGCCTTGCGGGCCGAGCTGTCGCGCATCCACCGATCGACCGGCAAGACGATCCTGTTCGTCACGCATGATATCGACGAGGCGCTGCAACTCGCCGACAAGATCGCCTTGCTGCGCGACGGCAAGCTCGTGCAATTCGGCACGCCGCTTGAGTTGCTGATCCATCCCGCCGACGATTTCGTGCGCAATTTCATGGGCGGCGCTACGCTGGGGCTGAAGCTGCTCGCGCTGCGCCGGGTGAGCGAGCGCGTAACAGCCGAGCGGACACCCGGCGAGCCGATTGCGCCCGAGACGACCCTTGCCGAGGCATTATCGCAAATGGTGATGCGGCGGACGAGCCGCTTGCCGGTGCGCGGCAATGACGGCGCCGATGGCTCCATCGGCATCGGCGATCTGGTGGCCTGATGCGCTGGTCGCGCGACCCGCTGCTCTGGCTGCTGCCGCTGCTGCTTGTCCTTCTGTTCGGCATGCCGGTTCTGCGGCCGCTTTTCGCCGCTGCCTTCCCGTCCACCACGCCGCCGATCTATCCCGACGATAGCTTCCTGGCGCTGTTCCTGTTCCACACCGAATATGTCGTGGTCTCGAGCCTGGCGGCGGCGCTCATCGGCGTCGGTCTTGGCATCGTCGCGACACGGCAATGGGGCACGGAATTCCGGCCGCTGCTCGAGGCCTTGGCGACAATCGGCCAGACTTTCCCGCCGGTGGCGGTCCTTGCGCTCGCCGTGCCGGCTTTCGGCTACGGCCCGGCGCCGACCATGATCGCGCTGACGCTTTACGGCATCCTGCCGATCCTCAAGAACACGCTCGCGGGGCTCGGCAGCGTGCCCCCGGCGGTGCGCGAGGCCGGCGAGGCCATGGGACTGACCCGTGCCCAGCTTTTGCGCGATGTCGAGCTGCCGCTGGCGGCGCCGACGATCCTCGCCGGCGTCCGCATCTCGGTGATCATTAATATCGGCACGGCAGCCATTGGATCGACGGTCGGCGCGATCACCCTGGGCAATCCCATCATCGGCGGGCTGGTCACCGGCAAGGTCGGCTATGTCCTCCAGGGGGCGCTGGTGGTCGGGATTTGTGCCATCGCGACCGATTTGATCTTCGAGCGGCTCGACCGGCGCTTGCGCCGCTTCGCCACCCGCGACTAAGAATGACGCGCGCGGAGGCCACATGACCCCATCCTGGGAAAATTTAGGCAGAATTGATCCGAAAGCATTGTGGGAGGCGCGGCTTCAGGCCCACCACGCCGTGCAATGGGCCGCGCGCGCGGCCCGTGCCAATATCATGCCGATGCCGGGCGACACCCATAGCAATTTCGGCTGGGACCGCAACCAAGGCGCACTGGTCTCGCACGAGTTGCGCGGCCGCAGCGACACGCTGCGGGTCGGCCTCGTTGTCGGCTCCATGACGCTGATCGTGCTGCGTCGGGCGAGCGTGATCGATCAATTCGTGCTCGACGGCAAGCGTCATGCCGATGCGGGTATGTGGCTCGACGGCATTCTCGCGCATTCCGGCCTGGCGCCGGCCAGCGGTGCGGCTCTGTCCTATGCGATCCCGGTGCATCCGGTCGGGAACAGCGCGACCTATACCAGCGGCCCCAATCGCGGCGAGTTCGCCGCGCTCGCCAATTGGTTCGCCTGCGCCGACGCGCTCCTCGGCGACGTACAAAGCCAACTGCCGCCCGGCACGGCGAGCCCGGTGCGCTGCTGGCCGCATCATTTCGATATCGCGACGCTGTGGACGCTCGGCGCCGGCGACGCGCAAACGGCGCCGTCGATCAATATCGGCCTCAGCCCCGGCGATGGAAATTTCGCTCAGCCCTATTTCTACGTTACGCCCTGGCCGCGCCCCGCGCCCGAGAAGCTGCCGCCATTGCCGGCGCCTGGCGACTGGCATAGCTCGGCGGATTTCGTCGGCGCGGTGCTGCAAGGCGACGCCCTTGTCGCTTTGCCCGATCGCATGGCTCGCACGCAGCAATTCCTCGAAGCCGCGGTGAATGTTGCGCAGCGCTTGGTAGCTCCGCCGTGAAATCGGCGCTACGTTCCACCGCAATAATCCGCGGGAGGAATGATGGCGCTCGTTTACGATGAACCCTTACGCTTCGGATTGTTCTTCGCACCGTTTCATTCGGCGCGGCTCAACCCGACCTACGCGTTCGAGCGCGACCTGCTCCTCACCGAGCATCTTGACCGGCTGGGCTTCGAGGAAATCTGGTACGGCGAGCATCATTCGGGCGCGATGGAGATGGTCGCTGCCCCCGAGCTGATGATCGCGGCCGCGGCCCAGCGCACGAAATACATCCGCCTCGGCACGGGCGTGAAATCGCTGCCCTACTACAATCCCTTCATCCTCGCCGAAGCGATGGCGCAGCTCGACCATATGACGCGCGGTCGCGCCATCTTCGGCGTCGGCCCGGGTGCGCTGCCGAGCGATGCGACGATGATCGGCATCCCCGTCGCCGAATTGCGCAGCCGGATGGAGGAAAGCCTCGATGTCGTCGTGGCGCTGATGAAGGGCGAGACCGTCACACATAAGGCGCGCTGGTTCGAGCTCAACAAGGCGCAACTCAGCGTCGGCTGTTTCACTAGGCCGATGATGGAAATGGCAGTGACGGTGATCCGCTCGCCCGCCGGCGTCGCCGCCGCTGCCAAGCACGGCCTCGGGCTTTTAACGCTGGGGCCGATGAGCGATGCGGTGCTCGACCATCACGTGACCAATTGGGGCATCTACGAGACCGAGAGCCGCAAGCACGGCCACGCGCCCAATCGCGGCAAATGGCGCATCACCCTGATGATGCATGTCGCCGAGACGCGCGAGAAAGCCTATGCCGACGCTTCCTGGGGCTTCCGCGAGTTCAACAATTACTCGCACGACATCGTCCCGGCACCGCCGGCGATTCCGCGCGACACCGAAGACCTCGTCGCCGCAGCCCTCGAGAAACAGGTCGCGATTATCGGCACGCCCGACGATGCGATCCGCGAAATCGAGCGCGTGCGCCAGAAGCTCGGCGGCTTCGGCACGGTGCTGCTCTTCGGCAACGATCTCGCGCCGTGGCCGGCGCAGCAGCGCAGCTTCGAACTGATCGCCGAATTCGTGAAGCCGCATTTCAGCAAAGCCAACGCCCTGCGCGAAGCGAGCTACAAGGCAACCGCGGCAGTGATCAACGATTTCCGCCAGGCGGCGGGTGCCGCGTCGGCCGCGGCGATCGATGCGTATAAGGGGAAGAAGTAACGAATTTCCCTCTCCGCGCTTGCGGGGAGAGGGCGGGGCCCATTGCGAAGCAATGGGAGGGTGAGGTGTGCCTCAGCGGCGCGATCTCATCTGAAATTCACCCACCTCACCCTACCCTCTCCGCCCTCGAGGGCGGAGAGGAAATTCGATAGAGCAGGCGCAGAGATTTAAGCGAAATTCGCCTCGCCGTGCAGCGCGGGTTCGCCTTTTTGGTCGAGGACCCACAGCAGCGCCGATTGGCCATCGGCGCGCGGGGCGCCGCAGAGCAGGATGGGGCCGGTGTCGTAGATGACTTGGCGGTTGATGCGGGCAATCGCGGCGAGGCGCTTTTGCGGCGCGTGTTCGCGGCAGAGCTCGATCAAAAGCTGCCCCATCAACGAGGATTGCACGATCAGCCCGGGCGCGCCTTCGACTTCCATCGCGTATTTGCGATCGTAGTGGATGCGATGGCTGTTGAAGCGCAGCGCCGAATAGCGGAAGAGCAGCACCGGCGACGGATCGAGCTCTTTCTTCCATGCCGGCGCCGGCATCTTCGGCGCCGGCACGGCGTCTGGACCGTGGCCGTCGAAATAGACGAATTCGCGCTCTTCGACGATGGCAAGACCGCGCGGACCGGTGGTCTCGGTACGCTGAAGCATGCGCATACTGTCGCCGCTCGGGCTGGCGGTGACCTCCTTGATCTTGGTAACGCGCTTTAGCTCGTCGCCGATGCGGACATCGCCGGGAAACTCGGTGCGGTCGCCGCCGATGCGGATGAAGTTGAACGGGATGCTCGGCAGCCAGTTGCTCTTCGCCGCCTGCCCGTCCGCGCGCATGTTGTTCGGGCGATGCAGCGAGCCGAAATAAAGATCGGCCCAGCCCGGCGGCAGGACGTCGCCCGGCTTCGAGGCCGGATTGTCGATGCCGAACGTCGCCGCAAGCCGCGCCACCGGCCCCGCTGTGACCATTTCGTTCGCGACCGGGCTCGACGCACCGACCGCATCCTTCAACGCCGACAAATCATGAGGCATGGCTATTTCCTCGCCGCTTGGATCGCCTGCCACACGCGATGCGGCGTGGCCGGCATGTCGATATGGGTAATGCCGAGGGGCACCAGCGCGTCGACCACCGCATTCATGATCGCGGCGAGCGCGCCGACATTGCCTGCCTCGCCCGCGCCCTTGGCGCCCAGCGGATTGGTCTTGGTCGGCACCGGATTTTCCTCGGTCTCGAAGCTGCACATGTCCGACGCGCGCGGCATGCCGTAATCCATGAACGAGCCGGTGAGGCACTGACCCGAGCGCGGATCGTAGACGAGATTCTCGGTGAAGCATTGCCCGATGCCCTGGCCGACACCGCCGTGGATCTGGCCCGCGAGCGTCAGGCTGTTGATCACCGTACCGACATCGTCGACCACGCAATAGCGCAGCACGTCCGTGACGCCGGTCTCGGGGTCGATCTCGACCTCGCAAACGTGGCAGCCATTGGGGAAGTTCGGAATCTCGGGATTGTAGGCCGAGACGTCGTACAAGCCCTGCTCCATCCCGCGCGGCAGACGCGCCGGAACATAGGCGACAGTGCAGACCTCCCTCCACGTGACGCTCTTATCGGTGCCAACGACGTTGAACTTGCCGGCGCCGAATTCGACGTCGCCGTCGGAGACTTCCATCATATGCGCGGCGACCTTCTTCGCCTTGGCGATGACCTTGTCGGCCGCGAGGGTCGCGGCGCTGCCGCCAAGCACGGCCGTACGCGAGGCAAAGGTGCCGCCGCCGTCGGGCGCCATATCCGTGTCGCACATCTGTACGCGGATATCGTCGGCATCGACGCCGAACTTTTCCGACAGGATGATCTTGTACATCGTATCGTGGCCCTGGCCGTGCGAGATCGAGCCCGGGATCACGGTCACCGTGCCGCCGGAATCGAATTTCACCATCACCGTCTCGCCGAACGTCTGCGAGGTCTGCTCGATGATGTTGGCGAAGCCGATGCCGCGCAGCCTGCCGCGCGTCTTCGCTTCGGCACGGCGCTGCTCGAAATCGTCATAGCCGGCCATGTGCAGCGCCATGTCGAGATTCTTCTCAAACTCGCCGCTGTCGAGGGTGAAGACGAGACCGGTCTTGTACGGCATCGCGCTCGCCGGCACGGTATTACGGCGGCGCAGCTCGGCGCGGTCGATGCCCATCTCGCGTGCCGCGTTGTCGATCAGGCGCTCGGAATAATACGATGCTTCCGGCCGGCCGGAGCCGCGGAACGGCCCGATGCTGGTCGTGTTGGTGAAAACCGCCGAGACTTCGGCATAGATCGCCGGCGTCGTGTAGGTCCCGGCGAGGCCGCCCAAATGCGCGGTCGGCGAGATCACGCCGCCCGGCGCCATGTAAGCGCCGATATTCGAGACCTGGGCGAGCCGCAGCGCCAGAAACTTGCCGTCCTTGTCGAGCGCAAGCTCGCCCTCGGCGATGTGATCGCGATCGTGATCGTCGCTGAGAATGCCCTCGCTGCGTTCGCTGATCCATTTGACCGGCCGGCGCACTTTCTCAGACGCCCAGGCCGCGAGCTGATATTCGGGAAAATGGCTGCCCTTCATGCCGAAGGAGCCGCCGACATCGCCGGCGACGATGCGGAATTGGTTCTCGGGTTTGTGAAACACCTTCGCCGCCAGATCGGCGCGCGTCATATGCGGGCGTTGTGTGCCGACATAGATCGTCGTGCGCTCGAGCCGGTCGTCGTAGTCGGCGATGCAGCCGCGCGGCTCCATGGTGTTCGCGGTGATGCGGTTGAACACCATCTTGAGTTTCGTCACGTGATGCGCACGCGCAAAGGCGGCATCGACCGCGGCTTTATCGCCGGCCGTGTAGAAGAAGCACTCGTTGTTGGCGCAATCGGACCAGAGCCTGGGCGCCGACAACGCGCTGGCCGACGCGGTGTCGGTGAGCGCCGGCAGCATCTCGTACTCGACCGCGATCCGCTCGGCCGCGTCCTTGGCGAGGTTCACGCTTTCGGCGACGACGAAAGCGATGGGATCGCCGACCAGCATCGCGCGATCGTTCGCAAGCGACGGCCGGTGCGGCAGGTACATCGGCGAGCCGTCGCGGCGCTTGCGCGGCAGCACCGGCAGCATCGAGCCGAAATTCTCCGCCGCCCAATCCGACCCGGTCAGCACCGCCAGCACGCCCGGCATCTGCTGCGCGGCGCGGACATCGATGCTCTTGATCCGCGCATGCGCATGCGGCGAGCGCAGGACGTAGCCATGCGCCTGCCGCGGCAACGTGAAATCATCGGTGTATCGGCCGCGCCCCGTGAGCAGGCGCGGATCTTCGGTGCGCGGCACGGATTGGCCGAGCGCGAACTGTCCCATTGAATCCTCCCTTCAGGCGATGCGGTTTAGGCGCGTGCCTGCTGTTTCTTCTCGAGAATGCGCTTGTGCAGATTCGCGACCGTCAACGTGGTGACACGCTGGTCATGCGGGAAAAGGTTCTGGCCGAGCGGATAGGGATCCTGCTTGGTGACCTCGATCGGCTCTTTCAGCGCATCCTCGGCGCTGAGGCCGCGATCGACGAAGCGCTCGACCAGCCCGACCCAGTTCTCGACGATCTGCGCCTGCTCTTTGACATAGGCCTTGCCGCAGGGCTCGCCGTGACCGGGAACGATCTTCTCGACATCGAGCGCGTCGATCGCCTTCAGGGAGTCGAGCCATTCCCAGGGATCGCATTCCTGCAGCCAGGTGCGGCATTTGTGGAAGATGTTGTCGCCGGTGAAGACGACGCCTTCCTCAGGGACGTGGATCGTGGTCTGCGGTCCGGTATGGCCGGCATGATGGATAATGTTGAAGGTATGCTGGCCGACATGAAGCGTGAGCTTGTCCGTAAAGGTGACGCTCGGCTTGTTGCTGTCGAGATAGTCGGGATGGCCGACAAGCCAGACGCTGTCCGGATCGCTGACCTTCATCCGCTCGCGCTTCTCTTCCATCGAGCCAAAGGTGTTGAGGTAGCGATCGAAGCATTCCTGCAACTTGACCTGGCCGACGACGGTGACACCCTTGAAATAAGCGTTGCCGGCGATGTGGTCGCCGTGCGGTTCCGTATTGATCAGGTACCGGATCGGCGCTTTTTCCTCCATCATTTCGCGCCAGCGCATCGCGTCCATGGGGATTTGGGGCGAGTCGATCATGACATAGCCGTCGCTGGTCTCGATGTAGCTCGGATTACACCCGCGAAAATAGATTTCCGAGAAGCTGTTCCGACCGACCCGGCGCATTTAGACCCTCCCTGCCGCTTTTGACGCTGGTATTCTCCCGAATCCCTTGCCTCGGGACAAGGGTAAGCCGGCGACACCCCTACGCAATACCACGCAGTTTTGCGCCAGATCAAAGTATGAAACCCCTGCCGTGATAGGGTTTTGAGGTTCGGGGAACATGTATATGGGCCAGATTTGGCGGCCGGATTTTGGCCGGCGGCCTCCGAGGAGGGGATTTCCTTGGCTTTCGACCGGTTTTTGCTTTTTCGCGACAAGACGGGCACAATCAAGAGGATGAGCGGCGAAACCATCTTTATCGTCGACGATGACGAGGCGGTGCGGGATTCGCTGAAACTGCTACTCGAATCGCATGGCTGCCGAGTTCAGGATTACGGCTCGACCCGCGACTTCTTTCGTGCCTACCGGAAGGGGACGCGGCAATGCGTGGTCCTTGACCATCACCTGCCCGGCGAGACCGGTATCGAATTCCTCGAATCCGACGACGGCGCAGCGCTGCGCTTGCCGGTGATCATGGTCACCGGCGGCGGCGACCAGGCGCTCAAGGCGCGCGCCGCCAAGGCCGGTGCCCGCGCCTATTTCGACAAGCCGATCAACGATTCCGAATTGGTTGAGACGATCTTCCGCCTGCTCGACGCCGCCCCCTCAGCGGCCCCAGGCTAAGCGCCTAACGGCCTAATAGATGCCGGCGTAGAAAGTTTGCCGTCCGATCGTCGGCCAGCGCCGTCACTTCCTGGTTATAGCTTTTCGCGCCGACGCGGTTGAATGCGTGGTCGGCGCCCGGATAGGAGCAGAGCTCCGCGCGCCCGACGAGCACGGCTTTGGTCTGCGCCTGTGCCTCGGGCGAGACGTGGCGATCGGCCTCCGGAATGTGCAGCATCAAAGGGCGCGTGACATTGCCGGCCTCGCCGAGATATTTCTCGATGCGCACGCCGAAATAACCGACATTGCAATCGGCATCGCTGCGCGCCGCCATCAGATAGGCCAGCAAGCCGCCGAGGCAGTAGCCGACCGTGCCGATCTTGCCGTTGCACGCCGGATGCGCCCGCAGGAATGCGACGGTCGCCTTCAGATCCTCGACGCCCCGATCGGCGTCGAAGCGCGGCGCGTAATTCACCGCCCTTTGAAAACCGTCCGGCCCCAGCGGATCAATTTCGACACCCGGCTCGATCCGCCAGAAGAGATCGGGGCAGATCGCGACGTAGCCTTGCGCCGCATAATCGTCGGTGAAGCCGCGCATCTCGGCATTGGCGCCGAAAATCTGCTGCATCATGACGATGCCTGGCGTCTTGGCGGTGACATTCTTCGGCAGGCTGAGATAAGCGGAAAACGTACCGCCGTCGGCGGCGTTGATCGTGACGTTGGGCATCGGAACCTCTCTCTTTGGCCGGAGACTGCCATGCCGGCCGCGATTTGGTAAGCTACCCGCGAGAGACGGGAAGAACAGAGCTCAGGCACATCATGGAATTCGGTATTTTCGATCATCTCGACCGCAACGACACGATGTCATTCGCGGATTACTACGAATCGCGGCTGAAGATCATCGAGGCCTACGACCGGCACGGCTTCTACTCCTATCACGTCGCCGAGCATCACGGCACGCCGATCGGCATGGCGCCCTCGCCCAGCATCTTCCTCGCCGCGATCGCCCAGCGCACCAAGAAGCTGCGCTTCGGGCCGATGGTCTATGCGCTGCCCCTTTATCATCCGATCCGCATGATCGAAGAGATCATCATGCTCGATCAGATGAGCCGCGGCCGGCTCGATATCGGCTTCGGCCGCGGCTCGTCGCCGCGCGAGCTGCAATTCTTCGGCGAGGATTACGCCGAGGCGCAGGCGAAATACACCGAGCAGCTCGACGCGATCATCCAGGGCCTGACGCATCCGGAAGTCGATTTCCACGGGAAGTACTACAATATCGATTCATTCCCGCTGCCCTTCGAGACCCTGCAAAAGCCTTATCCGCCGATCTGGTACGGTGTGCATACGGTCGAAAGTGCCGAGCGCGCGGCCAGGCGCGGCCTCGAGGTGATCGAGCTCGACCAAGTGAAGCCGACCAAGGAATGCTACGACGCGTTCAAAGCCACGTGGAAAGACGCGCAGCCGGACAAGAAATTGCCGCTCATGGGGCTCGGGAGGTTCGTTGTCGTCGCTGAGACCGACGACGCGGCGCGCACCATCGCGAAGCGCGCCTATCGCAAATGGTGGGAGAGCTTCACCTTCCTCCATCGCCGCCACGGCTTCATCGGCTCGCATCCGCGGCCGCCCGAATTCGAAGCGATCGAGGCCGACGGCCGCGGCTTCGCCGGCGCGCCCCAGACGGTGTTGCGCATCGCGCGTGAGCAGATGGCCGCAACGGGCTCGAACTATTTCGTCGGGCAGCTCGTCTTCGGCGACATGTCGACCGAAGAAAGCCTGCACTCGATCGATCTGTTCGCCCGGCACGTGATGCCGGAGTTGCGCGGGCTCTGAAATCAGAACTGATCATTGCGAGCAAGGCGAAGCAACCCACGTCTGTCCACAGACAGGTTGCTTTGTCGTGCGATGCACAGCTCGCTATGACGGTGAGGGTCAGATAATCTTCTGCTCTTTCAGCGCCGCGAGCACCGCGTCGTCGTAGCCGAATTCCTTCAGTACCGCCTGCGTATGCTCACCCAAGAGCGGCGGCATCTTTTGTTTCGGTTCGCGCGCGCCGTTGATGCGCGGCGCGCGGCGCAGCATGGTCATATCGCCGTAACCGGGGCGCGCCTGCTTCTCGAACAGGCCGAGATGCGCGACCTCGGCATCGGCGACCGCTTCGCCGATGGAATTGATCTCGGCGCTGGCGACGTCGTTGTCGGCGAGTCGCTCCAGCCACTCCGCGCGTTTGCGCTTCATGAAGACCGGGCGCATCGCGTCGATGAGCTTGTCGTAGTTCGCGATGCGGCTGTGGCGCTTCTGGAAGAGCGGCTCGGCGCCGATGCTCGGATCGTCGACCGCGGCGCAAAGCGCCTGCCAGAGCCGGTCCGGCCCGCCGACATGGATGGCGAGCAGCTTCTCGTCTGCGCAACGCAGCACGAAAGCGTGCGAATAAGAGGTGCGCGTCTCCGAGCCCATGTCGATCGCGGATTCGGTCAGCGCGGTGAAGGCGTCGGGCATGAAATGGATCGCCGCCTCGATCATGCTGATCTCGATCTTCGAGCCTTTGCCGCTGCGCTCGCGCCCGTAAAGCGCGCCGAGCACCGCGTTCGAGGCCTGCATCGCCGTCGCCTGATCGGCGATGGTCGGGCCGCGCATGCGCGGATCCGTCGGATCGGTGAAAAGATAGAGCATGCCGGATAGCGCCTGCCCCACCGTATCGAATGCAGGACGGTCCTTATAAGGCCCGTCCTCGGAGAAACCGGAGATTGCGCAATAGATGAGGCGCGGGTTGATCGCCTTGAGCGCTTCGTAGCCGAGGCCCAAGCGCTCGAGCACGCCGGCGCGGAAATTCTCGATCAGCACATCGGCCTTGGCGACCAAACGCTTTACCACCGCAAGGCCTTCCGGCTTTTGCAGATCGACCGCGACGCTTTCCTTGTTGCGGTTGAAGGCGAGGTAATTATGCCCGTAGCCTTCGATCCGGGGCTCGGTGACATAAAGACGGAACGGATCGCCCAGGCCCGGCCGCTCGATCTTGATGACGCGCGCCCCCAGATCCGCCAGGATCTGCGATGCAAAAGGACCGGCGATGAATTGGCCGAGCTCGAGGACGGTGACGCCGGCGAGCGGGTTTTCGGGTGCGGGCGTGCTACTCAACGGAACGAGACCTCGACTACTCGGAGGCGAATTTCGTCGCCGCGAGATGCTGCTGATAGAAGACTTCTTTGTAATTGTCCTTGTCGGGCGAGATCAGCGAGGCGACCACGATCTCGGTCAGCTTCTGCTTCATTGACGCTGCGTCCTGGATCATGAATGGCGGTTCCTTGCCTTCCGCCACCTCTTCCATCGCCGCGAGCAGGCAGCGGCGCGCGCCGACGATGGCACGGTCGCCATGGCCCAAATGCTCTTGCGAGCGGTCGTAGATCGGCCCCATCGCCTCGGTCGCCCAATTGTCGTGCAGCCCGAAGGAATGGCCGAGGCCGGCATACCAGCCGTCCTTCATCTCTTTGCGGTCCTGCAGCCAGCGATTTTCCTTATTGCGCACCGGGAGCTTGTCGGGATTGCGCGGGTCCCATTGCATCACCGCCTGATGCACTTCGGCCGGGAGGTCGACTTCTTTTTCGCGCTTGAAGATGAGCTGATATTTGAAATGGTGCTCGTCGTCGATCGGCACATGCCAGAGCGCCATATAGCCGTCGCCATCGCTGCTGCCGGCGACGACCGCGATATTCGGGCAGACGAAATTCGAGATGCGCAGATAGGCCTCGTTGCGCAGGTCGCGCATCGCGTAGATACGGACACCGTAATCGGTCCGCTCGATCTCCATGCGCGGCGTACCGAAGCGGAAGAATTCGTAAATCGGGCCGGCATTGCCTTCGCGCATGTTCTTGCGCGCGCCGGGCAAGGCGAGATGGAGATAGGAAAGGTGATAAGGATCGATATCGCCTTCGAGGCCTTGCAGCCAGTTGCAGCGCTCGCGCGAGCGCACGACGAAGCGATGATTGTCGGGCACCTGCAGGCATTCCCATTCCGGGAACGCCGGCGGCTCGCCTTCGCCGAGATACGCGAAGACCATGCCGCCGCGCACTTCGACCGGATAGGATTTGTGCTTGATCATGCGGCAGAAATCTTTGCCCGGCGGCTCGGCCGGCTGCTGCAGGCATTGGCCGCTCACGTCGAAAACCCAGCCGTGGTAGACGCAACGCAGGCCGCCGTCTTCGATGCGGCCGTAAGAGAGATCGGCGCCGCGATGCGGGCAATGCAGATCGAGCAACCCGACGCGGTTCTTCTCGTCCTTGAACAGCACGAATTTCTGATGCAGCGCGGCAATCTCGAGCGGCGCGTCGTCCGGGATGTCGGAGAACATCGCGACGGGCTGCCAATAGCGGCGGAACAGCTTGCCGAGCGGTGTCCCCGGCCCGGCGCGCGTCACAAGCTCGTTTTGCTCTTTGGTCAGCATTTCCCCGCTCCTCGAAAAAATTTGGCGGCAGCTTACACCGCGCCAAGAGTGGCTTAAAGCGGATCGCCGACAGCTAGCCTTTCAACATCTGCTCGTAATCGGCGCCCATGACTTGGCTCATCGGCTTGCCCTCGCGGGCGGCCTTGGCCATGAGCCCTTCGCGCGCGGCGAGTTTTTCGGCCTCACCCACAACTTTCTCGATCTGCGCCGCCGGAATGAAGGTGACGGCGCTGCCGTCCGCCAACACATAGTCGCCGTCGCTGACGGTAACATCGCCGATCGAGACCGGCTGGCCGGTCGAGACCTCGATGATGCGGCCGCGCGCCGTCCGCGCCGTGACCGACCGGGCGTAGACCGGAAACGCGAGATCGGTCGCTTCGTCGATATCGCGCGCCGGGCCGTCGACGATCACGCCGGAGACGCCTTTCGTCTTGGCACCGATCGAGAGGATGCCGCCCCAGCCCGCCGCGTCGATGCCGCTCTTCTGCTCAATGACGATGACATCGCCGGCGTCGGAGGCTTCGATCGCCGTCGTACAGAGATGGTGCTTAGCTGTGCGGCCGTTGGCGGCTTCGAGCTTCACCGTGCGCACGCGCCCGGCGATGCGCTGGCGCACCGAGCGCGGCCCGATGCCGGTAACGGCGCTGGGTAGGCTAAGCCGGTCGAGCGCGTCGGAAACGGCGCATGTATCGAGGCGGCGGAGACGGTCGACGAGAGACTCATTCATGGCTTTAGACCGGTGCGGCTGGGCCCGTATCGGGCAGGACGAAATGGGCGACCCACAGCGCGATCAGGAAGACCACGATCGCCATGCCGATATAGTCGTAGCGGTCGAGACGGCGCTTCGCCATATCCTTACCTCCTTGGGCCACCACCTCCGGGGCTCACTGACTGTCGGACACCACGTTACCGACCAGATCCCAGTTCTTGCCGTTGAAGGCCTGGAACTGCATCTGATGGATAATACGATAATCCGTTGGGGTCGTCGTGATCGAAATACCCGGCAGCATCATCGGCGGATGATAGGCGGTGAGGTTCGCCGCGTGCTTCATGATGTTCTCACGCGTGAGATCGTCGCCGCAATCCTTCAGGATCGCCGCCAGCGTGTCCGCGCTGTCGTAGCCGGCGATGGCAAGGGCCGTATCGCTGACCTCGGTATCGTATTGTTTCATCCAGGCGACGAAATCCTTGGTCGCCGGATCGTCGGCCCAGCGCGGGTCGTTCGAATCCTTGATGAAGGTCGGGGTCATGACGCCAATCGATTTGTCGAGTCCGGCCGGCGCGAGCGTGCCCTGAATCTGCGCGACGATCGACGGAATGATGATCTTCGGTTTCCAATCCGTGTCGTAGGCGCGGCGGATCGCCTGCGAGGTCGCTTTCGGCGTCGACAGCGACAAGAACACCGTCGCGCCCGAGCTCTGCAAGGTGGCGATCTGTGAATCGACCGTCGCGTCGGAAATCTCATACGACACGGCCGAAACGATGTTCGCCTTGTCGCCGATGCCTTGCTTCGCGCCGGCGAGGTATTCCTTACCGAGATCGTCGTTTTGATAGAGAATGGCGACCTTCGCGCCCGGCCAGCTCTGCGCCACCTGCTTACCGATCAGCACCCCTTCGGTCAGGGTCGTGACCGAATTGCCGATCGTCCACGGATGGTTCTTCGCGTCGTAGAAAGCCGAGTTTCCGGTGGCGATGAAGAGCTGTGGAATCTTCTTGGCGTTGAGATAACCTTGGACCGCGAGTTGGGTCGGGGTGCCGATCGAGCCGGCCATCAGCAGGACGCCGTCCTGCTCGACCAGTTTGCGCGTCACCTCGACCGCCTTCGCCGGCGAGTAGGTATCCTCCTGCGCGAGATAGGTGATCTTGCGGCCGTTGATCCCACCCTTCGCATTGATCATTGCGAAATAGGCGCCGACCGATTTGACCAACCCGCCGGCGACAGAGGCCGGGCCGCTGAACGGGCCCGAACCACCGATCTTGATCTCGGTATCGCTGGCGCCGGTGTCGTATTTCTTCTGCGCCAGCGCCGGGTTCGCCCCAGCCGCCAGAATAACCGCGGCAAATAGTGCCACCGCGGCGATGCCGGTCATCCATCCGTTATTACGCATCGCGATCCCCCGTTTCGCCTTAGCCATTAGCGCCAGAGTTGCTTGCTGGCGATCTGCGCGCCTTCGACCATCGCCTTGAACTTGCCCCAGCAGATCGAGCTGTCGCCGACACGCGAGCCGACGCCGCAATCCGAGCCGGCCATCAGGTTCTCGCGGCCGACGAGCTTCGCGTAACGGACGAGCCGCTCGGCGACGAGTTCCGGATGCTCGATGAGATCGGTGCAATGGCCGATGACGCCGGGGATCAGTACGGCGTCCTGCGGGAACTTCACGTTCTCGAAGACGCGCCATTCATGCTCATGCGCCGGGTTCGAGGCTTCGATCGAGTAGGAGCTCGCCTTTACCGACAGGATGATGTCGATGATGTGCTGCAAGCCGATATCGTGCTTGTGCGGCCCGTGCGCGCTGCCCCAACACACATGGAGGCGGATCTTCTCGCGCGGAATGTCGCGCAGCGCGTGATTCAACGCTTCGACGCGGAGCGCGGCGTATTTGCGGTAATCCGCGACTGACATTTGGGGATACATCTGCCACCCGTCGGGCAGATCGGGATTGTCGAGCTGCAAGAGGAAGCCCGCGTCGGTGATCGCCTTGTATTCGGTGTGCAGCGCATCGGCGATGGCGAAGAGGAATTCCTCTTGCGACTTATAGTGTTCGTTGTTGAGCCAATGCTCGATCGTGCCGGGCGTGATCGACGGCAGGAACGCCTCGGGCACCGAAACCTTCTTCACCGCGGCGGCGAAGTTGTCGATATCGGCCTTGAGCGCGGCGGCACCGGTATAGTCGATCTTGCCCGAGCAAAAGATGCGGCGGTTCGGATGGCTGTCCGAGAAAGTGCCAAGCCCCTTGGCGAAGTAGCTCGGGAACTCGAGCTCGTCGCGGCCGCTGATGTTGAGGCGCGGCGGACCCTTGCCCGGTTCGATGTCGCGGCTGGTGATGCCGGAGAGACGCTCGCGGATGTAGAAGGTGAAGTTCGCCTTGCTGATCTCGCCGTCATTGATGCTGTCGATGCCGAGCTCGGCCTGTTGCTGCACGACATCGGCGACGACGTCCTTGACCTTGCCGGCGAGCACATTCTTATCAACCGGCGCGCCTGCCGCATTGGCATAGAGCAGCTTGGTCACGTCTTCGGGACGCGGCAGGGTCCCCGCATGCGTCACCATGATTCGCTTTTCGCTCTTAATCATCGCATTCCTCCCGCATTCCGTTCTTTGCCACGCGACGCGATGCGCGTCGTTATTGCCGAAACCACGCCGTGAATGCCGTCCGGCATCACAAATACACAGACGATCAGGCAGGCTCCGTAAAGCGCCCAGGGCACCGCCTTCGAAATCTCGCTGGCATAATCCGGCACCAGCCCGATGAAGATCGCGCCGTAGATCGCGCCGCTCACCGTGCCCGCGCCGCCGATCACGATACCGACCATCAGGCTGATCGAGAGCATGAAGGTGAAACTGTCCGGCGCGACATACTGCGCGGCGTAGGCGCCGAGCCCGCCTGCGATACCTGTATACATCGCGCTGACGCCGAATGTCTTGGTTTTAAGCAGCGAATTGTCGATGCCCATTGCAGCTGCCGCGGTTGGATGATCGCGCACCGCCATCATCGCATCGCCCACCTTGCCCATGACGAGATTGCGTCCGGCGACGAACAAGCCCACCGCAATAAGCAGAGATAGGTAGTAGAGGAACTGATCCTGATCGATCGGCAGACCGAACGGCACCGCCGGCTTGGCGATCGACATGCCGAGCGTGCCCTTGGTCCACGGCTCGATCAGCTTGTATTTGAGCAATTGCGGCATCGCGACGGCGAATGCGAATGTCGCGAGCGCGAGATAGGCACCGCCGAGACGCAAGGCTGGCAAGCCGAAGAGAAAACCGACGATAAAACTCGCCGCCGCCGCGCAAGGCAGCGCGACCCAAAACGGCATGCCGAGATTCACGGTCAGGATCGCGACGGTATAAGCGCCGACGGCATAGAAGGCGCTGTGGCCGATCGAGATCTGTCCGTTATAGCCGGTGAGGATATTGAGTCCGAGCAGCGCAATCGCGTCCGTCACCATGGTCGTGATCTGGAAGACACGATATGTGCCGAAGAGCATCGGCGCGAGAACCAGCACGATCAGCAATGCGCCGATCGCAAGCTGGCCAAGACGCGCTTGCCAGGCGTTGTCGCGCGATCCAGGGAAAGCGACCATCAAAGCCCTCTTACACCCGCGCGAATTTGCGCTGGCCGAAGAGACCTTCGGGCTTGACGACCAGCGTGCCGACGATCAGCACCAGCGCGACGCTCATCCGCATCTCGGTGCCGATGACATAGACGCCGAGCAGATTTTCCAGGATGGCGACGAGATAGCCGCCGGCGACCGCGCCCCAGGGGTTGTCGATCCCGCCGAGCAGCGCGCCGGCGAAGCCATAGACCAGCACGCTCGCCATCATATTCGGTTCGAGGAACACGGTTGGCGCCACCATCATGCCGGCGATCGCGCCGATTGCCGCGGCCATGCCCCAACCCAGCGCCGACATGCGATCGACATTGATGCCGACGAGGCGGCTCGACACCGGGTTCTCGGTACTGCCGCGCATCGCCAAGCCGGCGCGCGTGAGTTGAAAGAAGCCGAACAGCGCCAGCATCAGCAGGAACGTCACCAGCATCGCGCCGAGATCGTGCGGCGTCTCGTAGGGATTGCGCAGGAAGGTAAAGCTCTCGAAGGGCGATTCGAAGGGCCGCGTGTCGTAGCCCCAGATCCAGCCGGCGATGCTGTTGCAAATCATGAAGAGGCCGAGAAACACGGTGACGAGCAGCATCTCGCGCCGTCCCGCCATCGGCCGGATCAGGACGCGCTCGACCGCGACACCGCCGACGAACGACACCGCCAGCGTCAAGCAGAACGCCGCCCAATAGGGAACGCCGCGATCGATCAAGGACCAGGCGATGAAGGTCGAGAACATCGCCATCTCGCCCTGCGCGAAATTCACGTGGCCGGTCGAGCGATAGATCATCACCAGCGCGAGAGCGAGGCTCGCATAGATGCCGCCGCTCGAAACCCCGGTCGCGAGTTGATGTAAGAGTTCCTGCATGCCTACAGAAAGCTAAATCCCCGCGCGCGAGGATAGCGGCGAGCCGGAGACGATGAAAGCGGTTTAAGCGCCTGCGCTAAGGATTGATCCGTGTACGGATCAATGTGGGCAACGGGCCTGCCTGCGCCGCTGCATAAGCGGCTTCGATCTGGCGGCGATCGGAAAATCCCACCAACGCCGTCGCGATGCTTTCGTTCGACAACGCATAGCGCAGCGCCAATGCCGGAAGATCGCCGCCCGCTTCTTGCGCGAGCGCTTGCAGCCCGCTCGCCGTATCGTTCAGCAGCGCGCCGCCATCGAGCACACGTAAGGCGATCGCGCCCATTCCCGCAGCGCTAGCGCGTGTCCCGAGCTGCGCATAGTCGCGCATGCCCATTGGACAAGGACCGAACGCGCTGGAATTGGCCAGGCTGTAATGCAGCAAGATCGTCGCGAAGGCGCCGCTGTCGATCAGCCGCGCGACCGAGGTCGGGTCGCCGCCATAGGCGCAGCAGCCGACATTGGTGACGCGCCCCCTCGCCCGCAGCCGCTCCAACGTCGGCACCACGCCATCTGCCGCGAGCACGTCGTCGACCGTCAGCATCGCGCCGGTACCGATATCGGCTTTCGCGGCTCGGGTTGTCGCAACACGATTATGCAGCTGGACGAGATCGAGGCATTTGACGCCGAGCCGCGCGATGCTGCCCTCGACGGAGCGTGTCACGGCGCCGGGAATATCGGCGAGATCGGGCAACTCCAGCGCGATCTTGGTGGCGATAAACGGCTTAGCGCCGAGCGCACGGAGAGTCGCGCCGAGATGCAGCTCCGACAGCGTGTCGCCGTAGGCCGGCGCCGTATCGAAATAGTCGATGCCGAGTTCGAGTGCGCATGCCACGGCGTCGCGGCGCGTTTTCTCGTCGCCGCGCACCATCAGCCCGGCGGTCGGGCCGCAGCCGAAGCCGATCTCGGAAACACTCAGACCGGTGCGGCCGAGCGGACGCCGCTTCATGCCGCCTCGGCGACCGTTCCGCGATCGAGTATCGTCGAGCGCGTCAGCAAGCCATAGGCCGCGATCCAGAGATAACAGATCGCCGGCACGAAGAGCGATGTCGCCAGACCAAACGCGTCGGCGGTGAAGCCGGTGATGACCGGCACGACCGCGCCGCCGACGATCGCGAGGCAGAGGATACCCGAGCCTTGCGGCGTCTCGTCGCCGAGATTTTCGATTGCGAGCGCGAAGATGGTCGGAAACATGATCGAATTGCAGAGGCCGACCGCGAGCACCGCAACCGCCGCGACGGTTCCGACGGAGACGCCGGAGACGCCGGCGAGCAACGCTGCGCCGCACGCACACGCGGCGAGGACCGTGCCCGCCGCGATCCGCCGCATCACGGCCGAGCCGACGAACCGCCCGACCATCGCGCCGCCCCAATAGAGGCTGATCAATCGGCCGCCGGTCGCGGCATCGACGCCGAGCGTGCTGCTCTGCATCAGGTAATTGATGAGAAGGCTGCCGATCGAGACCTCGGCGCCGACATAGAGGAAGATCGACAGCGCGCCCAAGGCGAGACGCGGCTTCTTGAGCGGCGACAGTGCCGCCTCCAGCCGCTGCGGCTTATCCGGAAACGAGGCGGCGGCCCGGCGTAAGAGCCAAAAGCTCACGGCGAGCACGATCAGCACGACGGCAATACCGAGGAACGGCGTCTGCACCGCCTGCGCCTCGGCATGGCGATAAGCCTCGAGCACCGCCGGGGCCGCACCGCTCGGCGGTAGCGCATCGGCCGAGAGAATAAAGGTAGCGCCGACAAACGGTCCGATGAAGGTTCCCGCCGAATTAAGGGCCTGCGCCAAGGTCAGTCGGCTGGGCGAGGTTTCGCGTGAGCCGAGGATCGCGATCAGCGGATTGGCGGAGACCTGCAGGATCGTGATTCCCGCCGCCATCACAAAGAGCGCGAGGAGAAAGCCGCCGAAGACGCCGTACGATGCGGCCGGCGCGAAGAGTACACAGCCCGCCGCCATCAGCACGAGACCGACGATCGCGCCATGGATGTAGCCGATGCGCGCGATGAGCGCACCCGCCGGCAGCGAGACGACGAGATAGGCGATGAAGAACGAGAATTGCGTGAGCATCACCTCGGCGTAGCTGAGCGAGAAGCTTGCCTTGAGCTTCGGCACCAGCGTGTCGACCAGCACGGTCGCGAAACCCCAGAGGAAGAAAAGCGTGACCACCAACGCGACCAGCGCACGGTTCGGCGGCGCTGACGATTGAATCTCCGGCATTCCCCGATCCCTTACCTACACGTTAGTCGCCATAAGGGCTGAACGCGGGCGGCAGATTCAAGGGAATTTTGCGGTCCCAAAAGCCGTTCACAGACGCGGCCAACGCCGCTACAACCCGGCGCCGGGATGTTGCACAAGCCATTTTTCACCGCGATCACGGCGCTATCATTGATGGCGACAAGTCTCTGCGCAATCGCCGACGAGTCGCAAGACCGTCCCTGGGCCAACCGCGCCCTTAGCCCCGACGCCCGCGCCGATCTCGTGATCCAGCAGATGACGATGGACGAAAAGCTTGCCCTTGTCGTTGGCACCAGCCAACGGCCCGACGGCGAAATCGTCGGGGCGGCCGGCTATGTCGCCGGATTGCCGCGACTTGGCATTCCGATGCTGAAGGAAAGCAACGCGGAGCTCGGCGTCGCGATCCCGCCTCTCGGAGACAAGCTTACGCAAGCAGACGAAGCAACCGCCCTGCCCTCGGGTCTCGCGACCGCCGCGACTTGGAATCCGGCGATCGCTCGTGCCAACGGCATGATGATCGCCGAAGAGGCGCGGCGCAAAGGCTTCAACATATTGCTTGCGGGCGCGGTCAACCTCGTCCGCGATCCGCGCGCGGGGCGCAATTTCGAATATGCCGGCGAAGACCCATTGCTCGCCGGAACGATGGTCGGCGCGGCGATAAGCGGCATTCAGGACAAGCACGTCATCTCGACGGTGAAACATTTTGCCGTCAACGATCAGGAGACGAACCGCACGCTGCTCGACGCGCGGATCGACATGGCGGCACTGCGCGAATCCGATCTCCTCGCCTTCGAGCTGGCGATCGAACATGGCCGGCCCGGCACGGTGATGTGCTCTTACAATCTGCTCGGCGGCATTCACGCCTGCGAGAACCCGACCCTTCTCGATAAGATCCTGCGCCAGGATTGGCATTTCCCGGGCTGGGTAATGTCGGATTGGGGCGCGGTGCATTCGACCAGCGAAGCGGCGCGCGCCGGGCTCGATCAGGAATCCGGCGCCGACTGGGATTCGCGCGCCTATTTCGGCGAGCCGCTCGCCGTGGCCGTGGCCGAAGGGTCGGTCACGACGGCACAGCTCAACACGATGGCGCATCGTATCCTGCGCACGATGTTCGCGAGCGGCGTCGTCGATAACCCGCCGGTGCCGCGCCCGCTCGATGTCGATGCCGACATGCGGGTCGCGCAGCATGCCGAGGAGGAAGGCCTCGTGCTGCTGCGTAACGAGAAAAGTCTATTGCCGCTATCGCCAACCGTGCGTCGCATCGCGGTGATCGGCGGCCACGCGGATATCGGCGTATTGTCGGGCGGTGGGTCGTCGCAAGTGATCCCGATCGGCGGACCGGCGCTGCGCGTCGAATTCAACAATCGCCGCGACACGATTCCTTTTGCGATGATCTTCGACCCGTCATCGCCGCTCAAAGCCATCGCTACCCATGCGCCGCAGGCCCAGGCCACCTTCGCCGATGGCGAGAATGTCGACGCCGCCGCGGCTGCGGCGAAGAACGCCGATCTCGCCATCGTCTTCGCCACCGCCTGGGAGATCGAAGGTCATGATTCAGAAAACCTGTCGCTGCCGCGCGAGCAGGACAGACTGATCGCCGCGGTCGCCGCCGCCAATCCACGCACCATCGTCGTGCTCGAAACCGGCAATCCGGTAACGATGCCTTGGGCCAATCAGGTCGGCGCGATCATCGAGGCTTGGTATCCGGGTTCGCGGGGCGGCGAGGCGATTGCGAATGTGCTGTTCGGCGCGATTAATCCCTCGGGGCGGTTACCAATCAGCTTCGCGGCAAGCACGGCGCAATTGCCGCGCCCCAATCTGCCCGGACGCGACATCGTGTGGAAGACAACCTTCAAAGTCGATTATCGCGAAGGCGCCGCAATCGGCTACAAGTGGTTCGAGCAGCAGCAAACGCGTCCGCTCTATCCTTTCGGCTTCGGCCTCTCTTACACGCAATTCCGCTATAGCGATCTGCGAATCGCCGGCGGCAGGACGATTACCGCGAGCTTCACCGTAACGAACACCGGCAAACGCGCCGGCGCCGAGGTGTCGCAACTCTACGCCAATATAGCGACGAAAAATGGCGCGCTGCGCCGTCTAATCGGCTGGGACAAGATCAGCCTAGCACCCGGCGAGAGCAAACGCGTGCGAGTCACGGCGGATCCGCGGCTCCTCGCACATTTTGACGAGGCGCAGCATGGCTGGCAAATCGCAGCCGGTAATTATCGGGTCGAAGTTGGTACGGCGGCGAGCGATCCCAAGCTGGGCGCAACAGCCAAGCTCGACGCGCAAACGTTGCCGCCCTAAGCAAACCTAAGGGTGAGAACAGCCTAGGCTGCGTCGAGCGCTGCGCGCACACGCCGCGCGAGCTCGGCGCGACGATATGGCTTGGGCAAAACCGGGAACTCGGTCGCGCCGCGCACGCTGCTGGCATCGAAACCGGCATAGCCTGACGTCAACAGCACTTTAAGTTCCGGCCGGCAGCGCCGTGCCGCGCGCGCCAAATCGATGCCGTTCATCTGATCCGGCATCATGACATCCGTGAAGAGCAACTGGATGCGATCGTCGTGTTCAACGATCCACAGCGCGGAATGCGCATCGATCGCCGTGAGCACGTGATAGCCGAGATCCTTCATCATCTCGACGACGAGCTCGAGCACGAGATCATTATCTTCCACGACCAGGACGGTTTCATGACCTTCGGGCATGTCGGCACTGCGATTTTCTTGTGTCTTTTCCATGCACCATTCCAACACGAACCGGTCATTCCGCCCGTTATATCCACCAACGCGAAGCGCGCGTTTCACCCATGGCAACGCGAGTTACGGGATTTCGTTCCGACGACTTCACAGGAAGTCGGGCGACGACAAGCCGACATTATGAAGGGATCGCGGCGGTTTAGTAATATCTATGCGGTTGTCGTTTCCGCGCGCGCGGGCAGATGAATGACGACACGATGACTGTGCCCGCCTTGAGCGGCGCTGGTCATCCGACCGCCGGAATCGCGCGCGAAATGCTCGACGAGTTGCAGATCGGGAAGATGCTGCGCTTCCGGGTGTGCGTCGCGCGGCTTCCCTTCGATGCTCAACATGACCTGATCGTCGGGCACTTCGCCGTGGCGAAGTTCGAAAGTGATCGTGCCGCCGCCCGGCATGGAAGCAGCGAGTTGCAGCGCGGTATGCACGACGGCCACTTCGAAACTCGCCTGGTCGACGAGCACGCAACACGGCCCGACATCGCCAGCCTCGACGACGAAATCGACCTCGCGGCCGATCGCGACCTGCAGCAGGTCTGTCAGCGAAGGCAAGACCTCGGCGACGCTGATGACTTCGGGCTCGGGGCGCCGGGAATGGGAGAAATTGAGGAGGTGGCGAACCAGCGCCGAAGCACCGGTCATCGCATCGAGCATGCCGTCGATACGGCGGCCATGCTTGGCCATGACCGCGCCGTCCATTTGCATGACATCGAGATTCATGAGCACGACCGATAGCGCATTATTGAGATCGTGCGCGATGCCGCCTAACATTGCATCGAGAGCACGAAGCCGCGCCTGCACGGCTTCTGCAACGTCCTTGCTTTCGTCGAGGCTCCGCCTTGAGGCGTTTTCAGAGAGGGCCATCAGCAAGACGCTACCATAAAGGTCAAAGCGCGAACATCATGGAACGCGCTCAACGGCTACGGCAATCGCGGAAACCATTAAAAAGCCTTATTTGCCTTCATTTCTGCATCGGCGGCGGATGCACGTGATCGCCTTCGGCGCGATGTGATCGGTGCGCACCTTCATTCTTGAAATGCGGTTCCTCGTCGAGAGGTTGAACAGAAGCGCGCCCGGCCGGTCGGAACCCATGCGCCAGCAAGGTCGTTAGCCCCACATGGAAATGGCCCAGAACCCGCAGCGCATTGAAGATTATGCGTTAATTGGCAATTGTTTAACAGCTGCGTTAGTTGGCCGGAACGGCTCGATCGACTGGCTCTGCTTTCCTCGCTTCGATTCACCAGCCTGTTTCGCTGCTCTGCTCGGCAACAACAAGAACGGCCGCTGGCAAATCGTCCCAGCGGAACCGTGCCTTTCCGTCGAGCGCCGCTACCGGCCCGAGACCCTGGTGCTGGAGACCCGCTTCCGCACCGCGAGCGGCAGCGTGCTCGTGACCGATTTCATGCCCTTGCCGCTCGGCCGCAATATCGCGCTGGCTCCGGATCGCCGCCGTGTCGATCTCGTGCGGATCATCCAGGGCGAACAAGGCAGCGTGCCGATGACGATGGAGATGATCTTCCGTTTCGATTATGGGAGCATCGTTCCTTGGGTGAGACACCGGCCCGACGGGCTGAGCGTCGTGGCCGGCCCTGATGCGCTGCTCGTGCGGACGCCACTCGACCTCGTCGGCCGTGACGAGACGACGGTCGCGGAATTTACCGTTCATGCAGGCGAGACCATCCCTTGCACCCTGAGCTGGTTTCGCTCGCATCAAAACGAACCGGCCCCGTACGACGCCAACGCAGCACTGAAGGAGGCCGTCGACCACTGGCAGAATTGGAGCCGGCGTTATACCGCCAAGAGCGAATGGCGCGAGGCCGAAATCCGCTCGCTCCTGACATTGAAGGCCCTCACCTATCATCCGACAGGCGGCATCGTCGCGGCGCCGACAACCTCGCTGCCGGAAAAACTCGGCGGTGTTCGCAATTGGGACTATCGCTTCTGTTGGCTGCGCGATGCGACCTTCACGCTCTACGCGCTGCTGCTCTCGGGTTATCGCGAAGAAGCGCAGGAATGGCGCGAATGGCTCTTGCGCGCGGTCGCGGGCGCGCCGAGCGAGGTTCAAGTGATGTACGGCCTCGCCGGCGAGCGTCGCTTGCCCGAATACGAATTGCCGCTGCTCGGCGGCTATGCCGGTAGCGCACCAGTGCGGGTCGGCAACGCCGCGCATACGCAGCGGCAAATCGATATTTTCGGCGAGATCATGGACGCGTTCTATTCGGCGCGGCTTCACGGCATCGATGCGGAAGACGACGCGCTGGGCGTGCAAACGGCGCTGCTCGATTTTCTCGAGACGCGCTGGCAACTACCCGATTCCGGCATCTGGGAAACACGCAACGCCGAAAAGCGCAATACCCATTCCGCCGTCATGGCCTGGGTGGCTTTCGATCGCGCGATCAAATCGGTCGGGCGCTATGGGCTGAAAGGACCGGTCGAGCGCTGGTGCGCGATCCGCGACGAGATCCATCGCACGGTCTGCACGGAAGGCGTCGATCACGATCGCGGTATTTTCGTTCAAGCTTTCGGCGGCCAGGCGCTCGATTCTGCGCTGCTGCGGATTCCCTTGGTCGGCTTTCTGCCGCCCGACGATAAGCGCGTTATCGCGACTGCCGAAACGGTCGCGCGCGAGCTGACCGAAAACGGCTTTGTCCTACGCTATCGTCCGGATGAAGCGCCCGACGGGTTGCCGCAAGACGAAGGCGCGTTTCTGATCTGCTCGTTCTGGTTGGCCGATAATTTCGCGCTTATGGGACGCGAGAAGGAAGCGCGGGAACTCTTCGATCGGCTGCTTGCGATCCGTAATGACGTCGGCTTGCTGGCCGAGGAATACGATCCGGTGGCGAAATGCTTCCTGGGCAATTTTCCGCAAGCCTTCTCGCATGTCGGCTTGATCAACACGGCGCATAATCTGTCGCTGCGCCAAGGCCCGGCCGATCACCGCTCGTCGCATTGAGGGGCGTGAGAAGCTATTTCCGCCGCTTCATCGCGAAGAGCAGGCCGCCGATCGCCGCGGCGATCATCAATTGCGGCACATGGCCCTCGATCAGACCAGCGATATCTTTGCTGCCGAGGGCATCGTGCAACGCGCCCGAAGGTGCGCGCCGCGCAAGCGTTGCCGCGGCAAGGCCAAGAACGAGTGCGATGACGACCATAATTCCCATCGTGACAAGCGCGGCCATCGTTTCGCCGAGCAGGGGCGTCATCCAGAGCCGTAACGCCGCGACACCGCACACCACCGCGGCGATGATGGCGATCAATGCGACGGCACCGCAAAGGGCGGCGCCGATAATGCGGCGCTCGAACGCGACACGGTACGGTGTCGCTATCTGCTGGAGGAGAAGCCGCGCCGCGATCTTAAAAAGTTCTTCGGTGCCCGCCATTGCCCGCCTCAGCGCAGCAGGATGCGGCCGCCGACGAATCCAATGGCGAAAGCGATCAACACGCTCGCCAACGGTTTTTCCTCGACCGATTGGGCCAGTGCCGCAGCCTGGCGCTGTCCCTCGGTGGCGATCGTGTCATAGAGCCTGCTGGCTTCGCCGCTCACCGTCTCGGTTGCCCCGGTTTTGACGTGCTCGAGAAGCCGGGCAAGATCGGCCTTGAGGGCTTGGATATCGCTGGCAATCCGGTTGAGATCGCTGTCGGCGTCGCTTGTATCGCTCGCCATATTGCCTCCTGAGGATAAGGTACCCGCCATTCAAATGCCGGGCCATGGCCTACCGTTCCGGCGCGGCCATGCAGGATGGTGTCGCCGGCCGGCTGAAAGTCAACTACAGGTCGGCCTGTCAGCCGCGTCTAACTCAGGGCAGCAGCATTCAGGGCGGCGGCGGCGAAGATGGCCCGCGCGTCACCACCGAGGCGACCAGCGAGACAACGAACAGCACCAGGAAGATGAAGAACAGCAGCCGGGCGATTTCCGCGGCGGCGACGGAAATTCCGGTAAATCCTACCAATCCGGCGATCAGCGCGATAATGAAGAAAACCGCTGCCCAATAGAGCATGGCATCGTTCTCCCTCCAAATCAGGCGGCCTATGCCGCTCGCGGGAGACCGGTCCCACCCACCCGGTCGTCGACCTCTAACGCCGTCACCGACTGGAGGTTGCCGCCTAGCTCCGCGCCTCGGACCCGCCGATCGGCACGAACAACTCGTCGAGGTCGTGATTCCAAAGATGGATCCCGCCGGTGATGCCGTTGACGTTTGACGCGAGCTTCACATGCGGCGGCAGCTTGAAATCGATCCGCCCCGCGTTGCCGCCGCCAAGATAGAGCGTGTCGTAATTGACGAAGGTCGCGACGATAGCCAGCGTTTTCTTCAGCCGCTGATTCCACTTCTTGCGGCCTTTGCCCCGGCGCACGGCGTCGCCGATATAGCGATCATACGTCACGCGGCTACGAATCGGATGCTGCCCAAGCTCGAGATGCGGCAGCAGCCTGCCATTATAAAAAAACGACGAGCCGATGCCGGTGCCCAGGGTCAACACGCATTCGAAACCTTTGCCGGCAATGACGCCCAACCCCTGCACATCGGCGTCATTCAGGACACGCGCCGGCTTGCCGAAGCGCGCGGTCAACGCCTCGGCCAAGTTGAAATCGTGCCAGAGATCTGTCCCGAGATTGGGCGCGGTATGGACGACGTTGCGCTTCACATAGCCCGGAAAGCCGGCCGAGATGCGCTCAAACGGCGGTAGCCTGTCGGTGAGACGCGCGACGGCGCCAAGCAATGCGCGCGGCGTGGTCGGATGTGGTGTTACCTCCGCCACTTCCGCGGCGAGCATCTTGCCTTTCGCATCGAGCACCGACGCTTTGATATGCGACCCGCCGATATCGATCGCCAATGTGCGCGGCCTTCCCGCGGCCGGCGTCCCCCCCCTCTTGGCGCTCATCGCGTTGGCGCCGCCGCCGATGCGCGATCGAGGAACCAGCGCAGCCGTCCCGCCGGATGAATCCGCGCGGCGGGCAGTTCTTCATCCTGCACGAGCCGCGCGACGATGTCGCGCTTCTCCTCACCAGTGACGAGGAATGCGATTTCGCCGCTGCTTTCGAGCGTCGGGATCGTCAGGCTGACGCGCGGCTCGGGCACGCTGGGATCGGTGACACCGACCGCCCAACGCTTGCGCTCGCCGACCACCGCATTACCGGGGAAGAGCGAGGCCGTATGGCCGTCATTGCCGACACCGAGCAACGTTGCCGCGAACAACGCGCGGTTGGCCGCCAGCCGGTCCGAACCGTAGAACTGCTTCAGCGTTGCTTCATAAGCGGCGGCTGCCGTCGCCGCGTCGCCGGATTCCGTCGGCACTGGATGGATGTTCTCGGGCGGGATCGGCGCGCGATCGAACAGCGCCGCGCGCACCATATGATAATTGCTGCGTGGATTGTCCGGCGGCACGACGCGCTCGTCGCCGAAAAACCAATGCGCGCGCTGCCACGGAAAACGATCGAAGAGCGGCGGATCGGCAAGAATTTCGTACACCAGCCGCGGCGTGTTGCCGCCGGCAAGACAGATCGCCGGCTTGCCTTCGACGGCCAGCATGCGCTCCAGCAACCACTCGGCGACCGCGCGGGCCGCCGCACCGGGATTAGGCAGAACGTGCCGCTCGATTTGTGCCGCCGATGCCATGCAAATCCGTGCGTTGATCATCATGGGCGGTTCCGCCCCACTTCGATACGCCGCCAATGCCGGCCGTCATGGGCCATGAGATCGTCGGCGCTCGGCGGACCTTCGCTGCCCGCCGGATAAATTGCAAGGTCGCGCGCCGGCGCCTCCCGCCAATCGTCGAGCACGGGCTGCACGATGCGCCACCCGGTCTCGATCTCATCGGCCTGTTGAAACAAGGTCATGTCGCCGATCATGCAATCATAGAGCAATGTTTCGTACCCCGTGCTTGGTGCCGCGTCGAAATAGTCTTTGTATTTGAAATCCATCTGTACGCCGCCGAGCGCGAGCTGCGGTCCCGGCACTTTCGCGTTGAATTGCAGCGCGATGCCCTCGTCCGGCTGAATCCGCAGCACGGCGAAATTCTCGCCCAGGCTGTCGATCGGTGTTTCGCGAAACGGGGTGAACGGGGCTTCCTTGAACTTGATCGCGATCTCGGTGCGGCGCGTGATCAGCGCCTTGCCGGTTCGCAGATAGAAGGGCACGCCCGCCCAGCGCCAATTATCGATCATCAAGCGCAACGCGACGAAGGTCTCGGTCGTGCTGCCATGCGGCACGTCCGGCGCCTGGCGATAAGCGACGACATCCTTGCCGTTCACATTGCCCGCGCCGTATTGCCCGCGGAGGACATCGCGCATCGCGCTGTCGGGCGTGAATGGATGAACAGCATGGAGGACCTTCGCTTTTTCCGTGCGTACTTCGTTGGCGACAAAGCTCGTCGGCGGCTCCATTGCGACCAGCGTCATCAGCTGAAATAGATGATTGGGCACCATGTCGCGCAGCGCACCGGTCGCGTCGTAGAATTTACCGCGGCTTTCGACATTCACCGTCTCGGCGGCCGTGATCTGCACATGATCGATGCGATCGCGATTCCACAGCGATTCGAAAATGCCGTTGGCAAAGCGCAGCGCCATGATGTTCTGCACGGTCTCTTTGCCGAGGAAATGATCGATGCGATAGATCTGCGAATCCGCAAAGACCTTCAGCAACTCGCCATTGAGCGCCTTGGCCGACGCGAGATCGGTTCCGAAAGGCTTTTCGATAACGATGCGGCGCCAGCCCTCCTCGCCCTTGTCTTGCGCCATGCCTTTCTCGCCGAGGCGTTTCACGACCGGAACGAAGGCCGTGGGCGGCACCGCAAGATAAAACAGGCGATTGCCGGGGATTTTGTGCTCGCTCTCGAGTTTCTTCAGCGCCTGATCGAGCCGGTCATAGGCGGCCGGATCCTCGAATTCCCCGGACACGTAGCAACTGCGCTGCAGCAGCCACTGGACGACGCTCGCGTCGATCTTCTCGTTGAGATGCTCCTCAAGCGCCTTCTGCAATACGCCACGGAATTCATCATCCGATTTGGTCGAATGCGCGAGACCGACGATCGCGAAGGCCTCGGGCAAACGCTTCTGCACCGCAAGGTGATAGAGTGCCGGCATCAGCAGGCGCGCCGTCAGATCGCCCGACGCGCCGAAGATGACGAAGCTACAGGGATTTGCCTGGCGGACGGAACGTGCTTCGCGGCTAAGCGCCATGAGGTTTGCCCTGAGCCGATTGTCCCGGAGCGTCGCCGGCCTTCGGCTCGACATGGCCGCCAAAGCCGCGACGCATCGCCGAGAGCAGCCGGAGCGCAAAGCTCTCCGGATCGCGCGAGCGGAAGCGCGCATAAAGCGCGGCGGACAGCACGTCGGCCGGCACTGCTTCGTCAACCGCGGCGTGAATGGTCCACCGTCCCTCGCCCGAATCCTCGACAAAGCCGGTGTAATGGTCGAGCCCCGAATCTTCGGCGAGCGCCGAAGCGGTGAGATCGAGCAGCCACGATGAGATCACGCTGCCGCGCCGCCACACTTCGGCGATGTCGGGCAGGTTCAGCGTGAAGCGACGATCGGGCGGCAGGGATTCGCTCGACGCTTTCTGCAGGATCTCGAAGCCCTCGGCGTAAGCCTGCATCAGCCCGTATTCGATCCCGTTATGCACCATCTTCACGAAATGCCCCGCGCCGACCGGGCCGGCGTAGAGATAGCCTTTTTCCGGCCGCGGATCGCGTTTCTCGCGATTGGGCGTGCGAGGAATATCGCCGCTGCCCGGCGCCAAGGTCGAGAAAATCGGGTCGAGACGATCGACGACGGCTTTGTCGCCGCCGATCATCAGGCAATAGCCGCGCTCTAAACCCCAGACACCTCCGCTGGTGCCGCAATCGACATAATGGATACCCTTTGCCGCCACCTGCTTGGCGTGGCGGATATCGTCCTGCCAGAAGGAATTGCCGCCATCGATGATGACGTCGTCGCGCTCCATCACCTCGGCGAGCGCGGTGACCGTCTCTTCGGTCGCGCGACCCGCAGGCAGCATGATCCAGACGGCGCGCGGCGCCTTGAGGCGCCGCACGAGATCGTCCAAACCGGAGGCACCGGCGACTTTGCCGCCGACGCCCTTGTCTCCCGCAAGCGCACCGACCGCTTTGGCGTCGCGATCGAATACGACACATTCGTGACCGTTGACTGTCAGACGGCGAGTTATATTGCCGCCCATCCGCCCTAAGCCGATGACCCCAAGTTGCATCATCTGCCCCCAGTCTGATTTGGAAAAGTCTGATCCTTAGAAGTCCGATCCCAAGACAAGCTATCGCTCAGCAGCTTTCGTGGTGTCCTCGACGCCATGGAGATAGCCGCGAAGCATCCAAGCTTTCTTGGCATGATACTGCATCCGGCGAATGAGGATGTCACCGGTTTCGACATCGCCGGCCTCTTCGGTGAGCTTCGACAGTCCGCGCATGGGACGCACGACTGTGTTCGTTATCCGCCGCCGCCTGTTCGGTCTTGCGTTCGGCCAAGATCCGTGACGGCGTTATCGGATTTCTTATGGCGCATCGCGACGTCCATAACGCACTCCCTTCACTCTATCACTTCACTGCGAATGGAAAAGCAGCGAGCGCGGACGCGCAAACCGCTGCTGGCTCCAACGTGCCTGCCGTCCAGATCGTTCCGTTATCCGACCCCGGTGCCACGCATCAGGTAAACGGCCAAATATCCGCCCAGTTCCGGCCTCAGTTTTGAACTTCTTTGCAGATGGGACGTTTCGTTCGCAGAGCAACGAAAAATTGCGGAGAGATGTCATGGCGCAACGACCCAAGACACATGCTTCTCCAGGGCCCCGCCGCTGGTCCAATCGGATCACACATGAGAGCAATGCGCTTGATTTGAAGCACCGCGTTTTCACATGGCGCGATCCGAAACGCATCGCGCGTTCGCTCAAGCGCTCGGCCGAACACAGCCGGCGGCGCAAGGGATCCGCTTATCAATCGGCGATGTCGATGCTGAACTTCTACATCAATCGCGCCGGCCGCACGCTTCCGACCGAACGACGAAGCGTACTATCGCGCGCGAAGGTCGAGTTGCGCCGAATATGCGACAGATAGCGTGCAGCTCACGATTGCGATTGAGGCGAAAACAAGGCCGATACGCGGAGGGCGCCTACGGGCAGTAAGGGGACAGCCTTGGTTTTTCTTGAACGTGTCACGGTTTTGCCGCCTTCGCACCTGCATAATTTTTCTCGGTAGTCACCTGTTAGGGGCGTAGTATCAATGGTTGGGTTGTGTAGTAAGAATTCTCGTATCTCTACCGCGCATTTCTCGATAGGTCGGTTTTTGTTTGTTGGCGTTAGCGCCATTGCACTGACCACAGCAGCGTCCGGTGCGCGTGCGCAAGGCCAGCCCACGACGGGCTTCTATATCGGTGGCGCTGCAGGTGCGAACATCATGGAAGACAACCGCTTTCGCGGTGGTGGTGGCAGCAGTACCGACAGCTACCGCACGGGCTATGCCGGAACGCTCGATTTCGGCTATGGCCTCGGCAATGGTCTGCGACTTGAGGTCGAGCCGGGCTATCGCAACAACACTGTCGACCGCGTCAACGGCCGCACGGCGGACAGCCGCATGCAGAGCGCGACCTTCATGGGTAACGTGCTCTATGATTTCTACCAGGTGCAGACACCGTGGCTACCCCTGACGCCGCATATCGGCGCGGGCGTTGGCTTCGCGCATGTGTGGGATCGTTCGGTCTCGCCGAGCGGCAACAACGTCTCGGGCGATACCAATCGCCTCGCTTTCCAGGCGATTGGCGGTCTCGACTATTCGCTGACCCCGAACCAGAAGGTCGGTGTCGACTATCGCTACATGGTCATTCACGACGCGTCCTTCCCGACCGTCGCGGGCGGCAGCGCGCATGCCGGCGATCTCGACAATCACACGTTCCTTGCGACCTATCGCTACGAGTTCAACACGCCGGTGGCTGCGCCGCCGCCGGTCGCTCAGCCTGCCGCGGCAATGACGGCACCGCCGCCGCCACCCCCGCCGCCGGCCGCGCATCCCTACGAAATCTACTTCGAGTTCGACAAAGCGACACTCACCCCGGACGCACGCCAGGTCGTTCGCCAGGCCGCGCAAAACGCGCTGCAAGGCAACGCGACACAGATCGTGGCGACGGGCCACACCGATACGGTCGGCACCGATAGCTACAATCTCGCGCTCTCCAAGCGCCGAGCAGGCGCGGTGCGCACCGAGCTGATCCATGACGGCGTGTCGAGCAACCTGATTTCGACCAACGGCGTCGGCGAGAACGATCTCGCGGTGCCGACCGGTCAGAACGTGAACGAACCGCGCAACCGCCGTGTGGAAATCACGGTGCAAGCGCCGGGTATGTAAAAAAGATAGCTGCGTACGACAAGACGGCGGAACAACAAGCGGGGACTTTGTCGGGCGCTAGCACCGGGCGCGACACAAAGATGAGGGACGGCGGCGATGAGGGACGGCGGCGCTGGGATTGCGGCTGCGTGGAGGGCAAAGGATATGCAAACGCTTCTGATTTCGAATCGCGTTGCGGAACCAAGTCGCGGCGGAGCGATGCCGGGAGGCCTCGCCGCGGCCCTCTATGTCGCCACCGACAAGAACGGCGCGTGGTGGGTCGGCAGCAGCGGCAAGCACCCGAAAGAAAACAGCGGTGAGTCGCCGATCCATACGAAAGCCATCGGCGCCGGCAAGCTGGTGACCGTCGACTTCCCTGCCAATCTCTATCGCAATTTCTATAACGGCATGTCGAATTCGGCAATATGGCCGATCCTGCACGATCGCGCCGATCTGCTGCATTACGACGAGCATTTCTTCCACGCTTACGCCGAGATCAACAATCTGATGGCCGATGCGGTCGCCAGCATCGCCCAGCCCGACGCGCTGATCTGGGTCCACGACTATCACTTCTTCATGCTTGGAGAATGCCTGCGTCGCCGCGGCATCACCAACCCGATCGGATTCTTCCTGCACACGCCCTTCCCGACTTCGTCGGTGCTCGGCTGCATGCCGCAGCACAAGGCGATCATGAAGAGCCTGTCCGCCTACGACCTCATCGGCTTCCAGACGGGCAACGATCTGCTGCGTTTCCGCCACTACGCGACGACCGAGCTTTCGGCGACACAGACCGGCCAGACGACGCTGCGCTTCGACACGGAGCGCGTGCAGATCGGCGTCTTCCCGATCGGCATCAATGTCGATCGCTTCGCCGAGGCGGCCGAGCGCAATCTCAAGACCCGCCGGCTCAACCGCATGCGCCATGATCTGCATGAAGGCACGCTGGTCATCGGCGTCGACCGGCTCGATTACAGCAAGGGCCTGC
Organism: Allostellaceae bacterium; assembly: GCA_035552195.1. Taxonomy (GTDB): domain Bacteria; phylum Pseudomonadota; class Alphaproteobacteria; order ATCC43930; family CGMCC-115725; genus CAIKMD01. Next base: position 138,938 of record DASZLU010000006.1, read on the forward strand.
CGCTGCGTTTCCAATCCTACGAGCAGTTCCTCACGCTTTATCCGGACGAACGCAAGCGCGTGTCGTTCCTGCAGATCACGCCGCCGACCCGCTCCGAGGTCGAGAGTTATCGCCGCATCCGCAACGAGCTCGCCGCTAAGGCCGGCGACATCAATGCGCGTTTCGGCAGCGTCGACTGGCAGGTGCTGCGCTACGTGAACGAAAGCTTCTCGCCCGACGAATTGGCCGGCTTTTATCGCATGAGCAAAGTCGCCTGCGTGACGCCGCTGCGGGACGGCATGAACCTCGTCGCCAAGGAATACCTCGCGGCGCAAAACCCCGAAGATCCCGGCGTGCTGGTGCTGTCGAAATTCGCCGGGGCGGCACAAGAGCTGAACGCGGCACTTTTGGTCAACCCGTACGACACCGAAGAGGTCGCGCGCAGCCTGCGCCAGGCTCTCTACATGCCGCATGCCGAACGTATGGAGCGTTGGGAAACGTCGATGCGGGTGCTCCGCAAAGCCGACCTTCAAGGCTGGTACGATTCGTTCTTCGTCGCTTTGCGCAGCGCATCGATCAAGCCGGCCGAAAGCACGACGACGCTGAGCGTCGCCTAGAAGTTGGCGATGCCGCAGCCCGAGCCCGTTGATGCAATCGAGACGAATGGCACGCACCTTGAATCAGCCTTCATCCGCGCAATCCTCGTCACAAAGCGGCGTTGCGCTGGCGGCGTCAGCTAAATCGGCGTCGACCAACGCTGGCGCGGCGCCGCGTAGCGACGCGCGCGTGGTCATCGAGCGCGTCTATCCCGAGCTCGATGGCGGGCGTTACGCCATCAAGCGCGTCGTCGGCGATCGACTCGAGATCTGGGCCGATATCTTCCGCGATGGGCATGACGTGCTCGGCGCCAACATCCTCTATCAGCCGGAAGGCGCATCGCGCTGGCACGCCGCGCCGATGCGCTTCTTCGACAACGATCGCTGGACCGGCACCATCGAACTGACCGAGAACCGGCGCTATCGCTACACGATCGAAGCCTGGACAGATCTCTACGCCTCCTGGTGCGATCGCATTCAACGCAAGCACGCCGCCCGGCAGGATTTGAGCGCGGATATGCCGGAAGGCCGCGCGCTTATCCGCGCCGCCGAGGCACGCTCCAACCGCACTATTGCCGCGCCGGATGCTAACATCGATGTGCTGCTCGACGGCGCCGTCGTCGGCGCCATGAAGGAATGGGGTCCGCGCGACGACGTGACGCGGCTCGATCGTTTTCTCGAGGTCTTCGTCGATCGCAAGGCGGCGGCGTTCTCGTCCTGGTACGAAATCTTTCCGCGCTCCCAAGGCACCGTCCCCGGCCACGGCTCGAGCTTTCGCGATTGCATCGCGCGGCTCGATGATATTGCCGCGATGGGTTTCGATACGGTCTACCTGCCGCCGATCCATCCGATCGGCGAGAGGAATCGCAAAGGCCGCAACAACAGCGTCCATGCCCAGCCGGGCGAGCCCGGCAGCCCCTATGCGATCGGCAGCGCGCTCGGCGGGCATGACGCGATCCATCCCGAGCTCGGCACGCTTGAGGATTTCCGCGCCTTCATCGCGGCCTGCGCCGAGCGCGGCATGGAGGTCGCGCTGGACCTCGCCGTGCAATGCGCGCCAGATCACCCCTGGATCAAGCAGCATCCGGAATGGTTCGAATTCCGCGACGACGGCTCGATCCGCTATGCGGAGAATCCGCCGAAACTCTATCAGGATATCGTCAACGTCAATTTTCGCTCACCGGCCTGGCAGTCGCTGTGGCAGGCGATCCACGACGTCGTCACCTTCTGGATCGCGCAAGGTGTCCGCGTCTTCCGCGTCGACAATCCGCACACCAAGCCTTTCCCCTTCTGGGAATGGCTGATCCGCGGCATCCAAAGCGAACGGCCCGATATTCTCTTCCTCTCGGAAGCGTTCACCCGCCCGAAAGTGATGCGCAATCTGGCGAAGCTCGGCTTCACGCAGTCCTATACCTATTTCACCTGGCGCAACGAGAAGCAGGAGCTGATCGACTATTTCGTCGAGCTGACGCGCGACGAGCCGAAAGAATTCCTGCGACCGCATCTCTTCACCAACACGCCCGACATCCTGCCGCGCTTCCTGCAAGATGGCGGCGCGCCGGCGTTTCGAATCCGCGCCGTGCTCGGTGCGACCTTGGGCGGGCTGTTCGGCATCTATAGCGGCTTCGAGCTGTGCGAGAACGGCGCGCTGCCGAATTCAGAAGAATATGCCGATTCCGAAAAATACGAATACAAGGTTTGGGATTGGAATCGGCCTGGCAACATCAAGCCGCTCATCGCCTCGCTCAATCGCATCCGCCGTTCCCACAAAGTCTTTGAGGACTGGTGCAACATCGATTTCCTGCATTGCGACAATGACCGCGTGCTGTTCTATCGCCGCGGCAACGCCGTCTTCATCGCCGTCAGCCTCGATCCTTTCGGGCCGCAGGAGACGACGCTCGATCTGCCGCTGCATGTCCTCGGCTTGAACGAATCGGACGATCTGCAGATGACCAATCTGCTGACCGGCGGCAATGGGCATTGGGTCGGGACGCGACAGCACATTCGCCTCGATCCAGACGCCCCCGCGTTGATCTTCACGGTGGAGAAACGCCGGTGAACGCCGAACCGAACATTGATCGTCCGGACTGGTACAAGGACGCGATCATCTACGAGCTGCATCTGAAGGCGTTCCACGACGCCAACAACGACGGCATCGGCGATATCCCCGGCCTGATCGCGAAGCTCGATTATCTGCAGGAGCTCGGCGTCACGGCGCTCTGGCTGCTGCCCTTCTTTCCCTCGCCGCTGCGCGACGACGGCTACGACATCTCCGACTATCGCGATATCCACCAGTCTTACGGCAGCCTGTCGGATTTTCGGCATCTCGTTCGCGAAACGCATAAGCGAGGCATGCGCATCATTATCGAGCTGGTCATCAATCATACCTCCGACCAGCATCCGTGGTTTCAGCGCGCCCGCCGCGCCAAGCCCGGCTCGGTCGCGCGCAATTTCTATGTCTGGAGCGACAGCGACGAGAAATACAAGGGCACGCGCATCATCTTCACCGATACCGAGAAGTCAAACTGGACCTGGGACCCGATCGCCGGCCAGTTCTATTGGCACCGCTTCTTCTCGCATCAGCCCGATCTGAATTTCGATAGTCCCCATGTCGTCCGGGCGATGCTCAACACGATGCATTTTTGGCTCGATCTCGGGGTCGACGGGTTCCGGCTCGACGCCATTCCCTACCTCTGCGAGCGCGAGGGGACGAGCAGCGAGAACCTCGCCGAGACGCACTCGATCATCAAGCAGTTCCGTGCCGAACTCGATAGCGATTACAGCGGCAAGGTCCTGCTCGCCGAGGCCAATCAATGGCCGGAAGATGTGAAGGATTATTTCGGCAGTGGCGACGAATGCCACATGGCATTCCATTTCCCGTTGATGCCGCGCATCTACATGGCGATCGCGCAGGAAGATCGGCATCCAATCACCGACATCATGCGCCAGACGCCGGAGATCCCCGAGACCTGCCAATGGGGTGTGTTCCTGCGCAACCACGACGAGCTGACGCTCGAGATGGTGACCGACACGGAACGCGACTATCTCTGGCTGACCTACGCCGCCGATCGCCGGGCGCGCATCAATCTCGGCATCCGCCGGCGCCTCGCCCCGCTGATGCTGAACGACCGCCGCAAGATCGAGCTGATGAACGGGCTGCTGCTCTCCATGCCGGGCACGCCGATCATCTATTACGGCGACGAGATCGGCATGGGCGACAATATCTATCTGGGCGACCGCGACGGCGTGCGCACGCCGATGCAATGGACGCCGGACCGCAATGCCGGCTTCTCGCGCGGCGATCCGGCACGGCTCTACCTGCCGCCGATCATGGACGCGGTCTACGGCTACCAGGCGCTCAATGTCGAAGCGCAATCGCACAGCCTGTCGTCGCTGCTGAACTGGATGCGACGGCTGATCAACGTGCGACAATCGCTTACTGTCTTCGGCCGTGGCACGCTGACTTTCCTCTACCCATCCAATCGCGCGGCCATCGCCTATCTCCGCCAGCACGAAGACGTGACCGTGCTCTGCGTGATGAATCTGTCGCGCTCGGCACAGGCGGTCGAGTTGGACTTAGCGGCTTTCCCCGGCCACGTGCCGGTCGAGATGCTGGGCCGCACAGCCTTCCCCCCTGTCGGAACCGGCACCTACACCATCACGCTGCAAGCCTATGGCTTCTTCTGGTTCGAGCTGACGGAGCCGTCGGAGGGCAGATCGCCGGCAGCGCAAATCGCACCCGATCTCGTTACGCTGGTCCAGATCGGCGATTTCGCGACGGTCTTCGAAGGCCGCAACCGCGGCATCATCGAGCGCGACGTATTGCCGGGCTATTTGCGGCCACGTCGCTGGTTCGCGCAAAAGAGCGAGCGCGATGTCCGTATCGGCTTGCTCTCGTCGATCTGCTTCTCGCTGGGCGGACGCGATCGCTGCTGGCTGATCGCCGAGGCCCGCGGCAAGACAAACGTCGCCTATTCGCTGCCGGTGGTCGACGAGTATCAGCCGCCCGCCGCGCCACCGGCCCCGTCGGTCATCGCCAAGCTGCGTCGTTCCTATCGCGAGGGCTATCTCCTCGATGCGCTGTTCGGCGAGGACTTCATCCGCGCCGCGATCGATGCGATCCGTCAGAATGCATCGATCCAGACGGCTGGCGGCACACTCGCATTCCGCCCGACGCAAGCCTTCCTCGCGACCAACGCGCCGGAGAAACCGGTCATCCGCATCGGCGGCCAGGAACAATCGAACAGCTCGGCCGTCGTCGAAGAATGGCTGATCATAAAATTCTACCGCAAGGTCGCGCGCGGCATAAATCCAGAGATCGAAATGGGCGCGTTCCTCACCGATCACGCGCATTATGCGAACTCGCCGGCGCTCTTTGGCAGCATCCACTTCCAAGATGCTTCCGGGGCGGAGATGGCGCTCGGGGTAGCGCATGCTTGGATCCGCAATCAGGGCGACGGCTGGGCCAACACCCTCGCTTATCTCGATCGCTTCCTGCAGGACCGCCGCGTCGCGACCGCCGATCAGCAAGCATTATCGACCGATGATCATGCCGCCTATCTGGTCCGGATCGAGCAACTCGCCCGTCGCACAGCCGAGTTCCATCGCGCGCTCTACGTCGAAAGCGGCGATCCGGCCTTCGTCGCCGAGCGCGTCCCGCCCGCCGCCGTCAAACGATGGGGCGAGAGCGTCGCCCACCTCGTCGACACCACGCTCGCGGCGCTGGTCGAATCCCGCACGCGCCTGTCGCCGGACGACACCGTGATGCTGGACGACGTGCTGGAGAACGCCGCCGGCCGCAATGAATACATCCGCGGCCTTGCCGAGCTGCCCGACGACGTGCTTATCTCGCGCTATCACGGCGACTATCACTTGGGCCAGACACTGGTCGTGCAGAACGACGTGTTCATCGTCGATTTCGAAGGCCCGCCGCAGCTCTCGATCGACGAGCGCCGGGCCAAGCATTCGATCGTCCGTGACGTCGCCTGTATGCTGCGCTCTTTCGATTACGCGGCCTGGAGTGCGCTCGAGAATGCGACGCAAAACGCCGCCGATCATCACAAGGAACTGCACGAAGCCGTGCTGGATTGGCGGCGGCAAGTGAACGAGCGTTTCCTCGATGCGTATCTCGCGGCGATCAGTGGCTGCCCGCTGTGGCCGCGAAACGATACCAGCGCGCGCAAGCTGCTGTCGCTCTTCCTCATTGAAAAGGCGGCGCTCGAGATCGAATACGAGATCGGGAACCGGCCCAGCTGGGCAGGAGTTCCTCTAGCGGGGCTCCGATCATTGTTACACGACCGACAAACAAGCCGACAGGCCGAATGACCATTGAGGCCGAATGAGCACTGAAAGCGAAGCCACTGCGATCGAGACCGGCGAGCACGGCGATCCTTTCGCCTTCCTGGGTCCGCATGAGCTGCAAGACGGCCGCATTGTCGTGCGCAGCTTTCAACCCGGCGCGCGCAGCGTCACGTTGATCGATGCGGCGGGAGCGACAGTCGAAGCGCAGAATCGCGATCGGCAGGGCATCTTCGAGGCGATCTGCGAGCGCGGCCTGCGGCGTCCCTATCGCTTGCGGGTTTCCTTTCCCGGCGGCGACCAGGAGCTGATCGATCCCTATCAATTCGGCTCCTGGCTTGGCGAAACCGATATCTATCTGCTGCGCGAGGGCACGCATCTCGCCGCTTTCAATCGCCTCGGCGCGCATTTCACGTCGATCGATGGCGTCGAAGGATTCAATTTCGCGGTTTGGGCGCCCAACGGGCGGCGCGTCAGCGTGGTCGGCGATTTCAACCGCTGGGATGGCCGCCGCCATCCGATGCGGCTCCATCCCGGCGCCGGTATCTGGGAGCTGTTCATCCCCGGCCTTGGCGAGGGCGAGCGCTACAAATACGAAATCAAGCCGCATGGTGGGATCGCGCCGCTCTTGAAGGCCGATCCCTATGCCTTCGCGGCTGAGCGGCCGCCGAACACGGCGTCGGTCACCTGCCGCACCGATCGCCACGAATGGCAAGACCATGCCTGGATCCGGGCGCGGCAGCATCGCGATCACTATGCGCGGCCGATGAACATCTACGAGGTTCATCTCGGTTCGTGGCGCCGCCGTCCCGAAGAGGGTGATCGCTGGCTGACCTATCGCGAGCTGGCCGAGACGCTGGTGCCTTATGCGAAAGATATGGGCTTCACCCATATCGAATTGCTGCCGATCACGGAATTCCCCTTCGATGGCTCTTGGGGCTATCAGCCGACGGCCCTCTTCGCGCCGACCAGCCGCTTCGGATCGCCGAGCGATTTCCAATTCTTCGTCGATGCCTGCCACCGCGCCGAGCTCGGCATCATTCTCGATTGGGTGCCGGGACATTTTCCCAGCGACGCGCATGGCCTCGGCGAGTTCGACGGCAGCAAACTTTTCGAGCACGCCGATCCGCGCCAAGGTTTCCACAAGGATTGGAACACGCTGATCTACAATTACGGCCGCGCCGAAGTGGCCGAGTTCCTTTTGAGCAGCGCACTATTCTGGCTCGACCGCTATCACATCGACGGGCTGCGCGTCGACGCCGTTGCGTCGATGCTTTACCTCGATTACAGCCGCAAGCCCGGCGAGTGGGTGCCGAATAGATTCGGCGGCAACGAGAATCTCGAAGCCGTCGCCTTCCTCAAGCGCCTCAACGAGACCGCGTATAGCCGCTTCGGCGGCATCATGACCATCGCCGAGGAATCGACCGCGTGGCCGATGGTGTCGCGGCCGACTTTCGAAGGCGGCCTCGGCTTCGGGTTCAAATGGAACATGGGCTGGATGCACGACACGCTCGCCTACATCCAGGAAGATCCGATCAACCGCGGCTACCATCACGAGAAGCTGACCTTCGGCCTGCTCTATGCTTTTTCCGAGAATTTCGTCCTGCCGCTCAGCCATGACGAGGTCGTACACGGCAAGCGCTCGATCCTCGGCCGGATGCCGGGCGATCGCTGGCAACGATTTGCTAATCTCCGCGCTTATTACGGCTTCATGTACGGCCATCCCGGAAAGAAGCTCTTGTTCATGGGCGACGAGTTCGGCCAGGAGAGAGAATGGGATCACGATCGCAGCCTCGACTGGCATTTGCTCGGCGATGAGCTGCACCAAGGTGTGTTGCGTCTGGTCGGCGATCTCAATGCCATCATCCACAAGACGCCGGCGCTCCACGAGCTCGACAACGAGCATTCCGGCTTTCAGTGGATCGACGCGTCCGATCGCGCGTCGAGCATCGTGTCCTTCCAGCGCAACGGCAAAACGCCGGGCGACCATGTCGTGGTGATCGTCAATTTCACGCCCGTGGTGCGCACCGACTATCGCATCGGGATGCCGTCGGAAGGACCCTATCGCGAGATATTCAATTCCGACGATCACCGCTACGGCGGGAGCGGCGTCGTCAACGCCGGACCGCTGGTGCCGCAAGCCTTGAGTTGGCATGGCCGCGCGCATTCGGTGCCGCTGACCCTGCCGCCGCTCTCGGCCATCTTCCTCACGCCCACCAGCGGATGAGCCCGGAGTGACGGCACGGATCGAGACGGGCCGCCCTTATCCTCTGGGGCCTCAGGTTGACGCTCGCGGCGCGAATTTCGCGCTTTTTTCCGCCCATGCGGAACGGGTCGAGCTTTGCCTCTTCGACGAGCATGGTCGCCGCGAGCTCGAGCGCATCGCACTGCCCGAGAATACGGAAGGGGTCTGGCACGGCTATCTGCCGGGCGCCTGCCCCGGGCTACTCTATGGCTATCGCGTGCACGGGCCGTACGCGCCGCTCGAAGGGCATCGCTTCAATCCGCACAAATTGCTGCTCGACCCTTATGCGCACGAGCTGGTCGGCTCTCTCCATATCGGCGACCTGCATTTCGGTTATCGTGTCGGCGGGCCGCGCGGCGATCTGGCGATGGACCGGCGCGACAATGCGCGCGTCATGCCGAAATGCCGGCTGGTCGATGACAGCTTCCGGTGGGGCGACGACCGGCCGCTGCGCACGCCGCTGCGCGACACCGTCATCTACGAAATGCATGTCGGCGGCTTCACCCGCGCGCATCCCGACATCCCGGAGCATCGACGCGGCTCGTTCCGCGCCTTGCGCGAGCCGGCGGTGATCGATCATCTGCGCCGGCTCGGCGTGACCGCGGTCGAGTTCCTGCCGGTCCATGCCTGGGTCGATGACCGCTATCTGGTCGAGCGCAATCTGCGCAATTACTGGGGCTACAATTCAATCGGCTTTTTCGCGCCCGAACCGCGCTATCTCGGCAGCGGCAGCCACGCCGAATTCAAGAACACGGTCGCGGCGCTGCATGCCGCCGGGCTCGAAGTGATCCTCGACGTCGTCTACAACCACACGGCGGAAGGCAATCAGCTCGGTCCGACGCTGTGCTTTCGCGGCATCGACAATTTGTCTTACTACTGGTCGAGTCCCGAAAGCCCGCGTCACACGATGGATTTCACCGGCTGCGGCAATTCGCTGCGCGTGTCGCATCCGCGCGTCTTGCAGATGATCGTCGACTCGCTGCGCTATTGGGTCGAGATGATGCATGTCGACGGCTTCCGTTTCGATCTTGCGACCACCTTGGCGCGCGGCCCGAGCGGTTTCGACGGCAATGCGCCGTTCCTCGACGTGCTGGCACAGGATCCGGTGCTGGCGCAGGTGAAGCTGATCGCCGAGCCCTGGGATCTCGGCGAGGGCGGCTATCGCGTCGGCGGCTTCCCCCCCGGCTGGTCGGAATGGAACGGGCCCTATCGCGATTCGATGCGACGCTATTGGCGCGGCGACGGCGGCATGATCGGCGAGGTCGCGAGACGCCTGTCGGCGTCGGCGGATCTTTATCACCACGATCGCCGCCGGCCGACGGCGACAGTGAATTTCATCACCGCGCATGACGGTTTCACGCTGCACGATCTCGTGAGCTACAACGAAAAGCACAATGAGGGAAACGGCGAGGACAACAAGGACGGATCGAACGACAATATCTCGTGGAATTGCGGCGCCGAAGGCCCGACCGACGACGAGGACATCGTCCGCCTGCGGCAGCAACAGCGCCGCAACCTCCTCGCCAGCCTTCTCTTCTCGCAAGGTGTGCCGATGATTCTTGGCGGCGACGAGGTCGGCAACAGCCAAGGCGGCAACAACAACGCCTATTGCCAGGACAACGAGACGGGCTGGATCGATTGGTCGGGACGCGGCGTCGCCGGCCAGGACCTGACGGATTTCATCGCGCGGCTGATCGCGCTGCGGCGCGGCTGCAACCTGTCGCACGATCATTTCCTCGAAGGCAAGATCCGCAATCCCACGGGCCGCAAGGACATCGCGTGGTATCGGATCGACGGCCAGGAGATGACCGAGCAGGATTGGCATTACCCCGATGCGCGGTTCATTGCTTTCGCGGTCGACGGCGCCGTGCCGGCGCTGCTCCTGCTCAACGCGCATTTTGAGCCGCTCAGCATCACCGTGCCGGCGGCCGCCGGTGTCGCCCGCTGGCGTCTCGAGATCGATACCACCGACGCGCACGGCGTCGCGAAAGGCGCGCTGGCACCGGGCGACACGTTCGAAGTGCCGATGCGCGCGTTGCTGATGCTGCTGGGCGAAGGCGGGCCGGAAACCGCGTCGGAACGATGAGGCGCGCCTACCGCTCGACCTTCGGCGCGACACCGCAAAACGACGGTACGAAGTTTCGCCTCTATGCTCCCAAAGCGCACCAAGTTGCGCTGCGGCTCGAAGGGCATGATCGGGCGATGACGCGCAACGGCGATTGGTTTGAACTGACCGCGGCCGATGCCAAGCCGGGCATGCAATACGGCTACGTCATCGACGGCGCACAAGCCGTCCCCGACCCCGCGTCGCGCTTTCAGCCGCAAGACGTGAACGGCCCGAGCGAGATCGTCGCACCCGATGCTTTCGATTGGACGGACGACAATTGGCGCGGCCGCCCGTGGCGCGAGGCCGTGCTCTATGAGCTTCATCTCGGCACCTTCACACGCGCGGGCGGCTATCGGGCCGCGATGACCGAACTCGAGCGGTTACGCGATCTCGGCATCACCGCGATCGAGCTGATGCCCCTCGCCGATTTCGCCGGCGCGCGGAACTGGGGTTATGACGGCGTGCTGCCCTTTGCACCGGATTCAAGCTATGGCCGGCCGGAAGATCTGAAGGCGTTGATCTGCGCCGCGCATCGGCTCGGCATCATGGTTTTCGTCGATGTCGTCTACAATCATTTCGGCCCGGAAGGAAATTACCTCTCGCTTTACGCGCCGAATTTCTTCGCGCCGCGCGAGACCGGCTGGGGCCGGTCGCTCGATTTCGGCAGCATCGCCCGGCGCTTCTTTATCGAGAACGCGCTCTATTGGCTGATCGAATATCATATCGACGGCCTGCGCTTCGACGCTGTCCATGCGATCCACGACGAAAGCGAGACGCATTTTCTCGACGAGCTGGCACAGGCTGCGCGCCAAGCCTGTGGCGACCGGCATATCCATCTCGTGCTGGAGAACGACCAAAACGAGGCGCATCTTCTCGAGCGCGACAACAGCGGCGAACCGCGCTTGTACGATGCGCAATGGAACGACGATTTCCATCACGCCATGCATGTCGTGCTGACGGGCGAGAGCGATGGATATTACGGCGATTACGCCGCGTCTCCCGTCGAACATCTGGGCCGCACCTTGGCACAAGGCTTTGCCTATCAGGGCGAGCACTCGCCGTTCCGCGACGATGCGCGCGGCGAGCCGAGCGCGCATCTGCCGCCCGGCGCTTTCGTCAACTTCCTGCAGAATCACGACCAGGTCGGCAATCGTGCTTTCGGCGAGCGCCTCGTCTCGCTGGTGCCGCGCGAGGCGCTGCAGGCGGCGATCGCGATCCAGCTTCTCGCTCCCTCGCCGCCGCTGCTCTTCATGGGCGAGGAAGTCGGCGCGACGACGCCGTTCCTGTTCTTCTGCGATTTCGCCGGCGACCTTGCCAATGCCGTACGCGAAGGCCGCCGCCGCGAATTCGCGCGTTTTCCGGCTTTCGCCTCGCCGGACGCGCGCGAGCGCATTCCCGATCCGCTGCTGCTCGAGACCTTCACCCGCAGCAACATCGCACCGGCGGTCGCACATCCCGATCGCGAGATCGCCGCGCTCTACAAGCAACTGCTCGAGCTGCGCCGGCGCGAGATCGTGCCGCGCCTGACCGGCACACATCCCACCGCCGCGCGCTATCGCTGCGAAGGTCGCGGTCTATCGGTTGAATGGGACCTGCCGGACGGCACCCGCCTGATGCTGATTGCGAATTTGGCCGCAGCGGCCGCCGAACCCCTCGCGAAACCGCTCGGACAATTGATCTGGGGCGCAGCGCCGCAAACCGGCCCGCTCGTCCCTTGGACGGCGTTGTGGTCGATCGGAGCACAGGCAAAGCGATGAACGAAGAGATCGAAATCATCCGCGCCTATCACGACGCGTGGGGCCAGTATCGCGACGTTCCCGAGGCCACGATCCATCGTCTCGAAGCAGCGCTGCAGCGCAACGCCAGCGAACCGCTTCAAGACGCGGCAAATGAGGCACGCCGCTGCTACGAGCCCGAATGGATGGAGCGGCAACAGCGCCGTTGGGGCGTCGCCGTCCAACTCTACGGCCTTCGCTCGCCGCGCAATTGGGGTATCGGCGATTTCAGCGATCTGAAGCGGCTCGCCGAGCGCGCGGCCCAACGCGGTGCGGATTTCGTCGGCGTCAATCCGCTGCACGCGCTCTACGCCGCCGAGCCGCGGCGTTACAGCCCCTATTCGCCGTCGAGCCGCGAATTCCTCAACGTCCTCTATATCGATCCCGACGCGATGCAGGCGCTGGCGATTTCGCCGGCCGCGCGTGCCCATATCGCCGAACCGGCTTTCCAGGAAAAGCTGCAAGCCCTGCGCGACGAGCCGCTGGTCGATTACGAAGCCGTCGCCCATATCAAGCGCGAAGTGTTCCGCCTCATCTTCACCGATTTCGCGACGCTCTGCGCGCGCGAACCGGATCATCCGGCCGTCCAAGCCTTCGCTCATTTCGCCAAGGAACGCGGTGAGGTGTTGCGGCGCTTCGCGATCTATCAGGCGCTCTCCTGTCAACCCGGCTTCGGCGACAATTGGATGGGTTGGCCCGAGCAATTCCGCGATCCCGGCGGCGCCGCGGCGCATGAATTCGCCAAAGCCGATCCGCTCGCCGTCGCCTATCACGAATTCCTGCAATGGGAGGCCGATGTCCAACTCGGCGCCGCCGCGAATGCCGCGCGCGCCGCCGGCATGGCGATCGGGCTCTATCTCGATATCGCGGTCGGCGCCGGGCCCGAGAGCACCGAGGGCTGGAGCGAGCAAAGCAACATTGTGCCCGGCTTCCATATCGGCGCCCCACCCGATCCCTGGAACGAGTCCGGCCAGGATTGGGGCTTGGCCGTATTCGATCCCTACGCGCTGCGCCACGATTCCTATCAGGTTCTGCGCCGTATCCTGCGCGCGCTCATGCGGCACGCGACGGCGCTGCGCATCGATCATGTTCTCGGCTTCTACCGGCTTTTCCTGGTGCCCGCCGGCGGCAAACCGATCGACGGCGTTTATCTGCGCCAGCCGGCGGACAGTCTTTGCAACATGCTGGCCGAGGAAAGCCGCGACAATAACTGCCTCATCATCGGCGAAGATCTGGGCACCGTGCCGGCGGATTTCCCCGGGCTGCTGACGCGGCACAATATCCTCTCTTGCCGGTTGCTGATCTTCGCGCGCGAGGGCGAGCGCTTTCTCGCGCCCCATGAATATCCGCGCAATGCCCTTGTCTCGATCGCGACGCACGACCTGCCGCCCTTGATCGGCTTCCTCAAGGGCGTCGACATCGAAACCCGCAAGCGCCTCGGTGTCTATCAGGACGAAGCACGCCATCAGCACGCGGTGCAAGAGCGCGCGCAGGACTGTCGGCGCCTGCGCGAGGCGATCGAAGCGGCCGGCTTCTCGATCGGCGACGACGTCGCCGGCATGGTCTCCGCCGCGTACGGCTTCCTTGCGCGCACGCCTTGCGCGCTGTTGATCGTGCAGATGGAGGATCTTGCGCTCGAGCGCGACCAGCCGAACGTCCCGGGCACCGGCGACGATCAACCGAATTGGCGGCGCAAGCTGTCGCGCAATCTCGATGAGATCTTCGCGCTGCCCAGCACCGATGCCATTCTGGACGCTGTCCGCAGGGAACGGCCGCGCGGCTAGGCATGATCCGCCGCTCGCCCTTCGACACGCCGCTGGCAACCTACCGGCTGCAACTCCACCGCGAATTCACCTTCGCCCGGGCGACCGCGCTGTTGCCTTACCTGGCACGGCTCGGCATCAGCCATGTTTATTGCTCGCCTTTCCTCAAGGCCCGGGCCGGCAGCTCGCATGGCTACGACATCGTCGATTACGGTCGCATCAATCCCGAGCTCGGCGACGAAGCGAGCTTCATGCAATTCTGCACGAGGCTCGGCGATAATGGTCTCGGCCTAGTCCTCGATTTCGTGCCCAACCATATGGGCGTCGGCCATGCCGATAATGCGTGGTGGCTTGATGTTCTCGAGTGGGGCCAGGCCTCGCCCTATGCCGGCTATTTCGATATCGACTGGTCGCCGCTGCGCCGCGACCTCGGTGGCAAGCTGTTGGTGCCGGTTCTCGGCAAAAGCTACGGCGCCGCGCTGACCGACGGCGAGATCGAGCTGCGCTTTGCGCCCATCTCCGGCACGTTCGATTTTTGGTATGCGGATCACCGCTTGCCGGTAACCCCGCGCGAATACGGCGCAATCCTCGGCACGCTGGTTCGCGCGGGGACGCTTTCGCAAGCCTTCGACGCGCTGCAGGAGGCCCTCCTCGGCGAGGCCGCGCCGCGCTATCTGCGCCAGGTCGCGACCAGCGCAAAGGACGCTCTCGCCGAAGCTGCGCACGATCGCACGATGCGGCATGAGATCGAGAAAGCGGCAGCGGCTTGGCACGGCATCAAAGGTGATTTTTCGACCTGGACGCCGTTGCACGAGCTGCTGCAGCGTCAATGCTTCCGGCTGGCCTATTGGCGCACCGCGTCGGACGAGGTGAATTACCGCCGCTTCTTCGACATCCAGGAACTCGCCGGGATGAACATGGGGCGTATCGTGGTATTCCGCGATACGCATGAATTCCTCGGCCGCATGCTCTCGGACGGCATCCTGCAGGGGCTGCGCATCGACCATGTCGACGGTCTCGTCGATCCGCAGCGCTATTGCCGTCGCCTCAACGCTTTTGCCGCGGCGATCGTGCCGCGCGACGCCAGCGGCAAACGGCTGCGGCCCTATATCCTGGTCGAGAAAATCCTCACCGGGTCCGAGAAGCTCCCGCAAAGCTGGCCGATCTCCGGCACCACCGGCTACGATTATCTCGCTCTCGCCAATGGACTCTTCATCGAGCCGACCGGCCTTGCCAAGCTGCAACGCCACTGGCGCCGTATCACCGGCCTCGACGGCGACGTCAACATCGAAGAAGAGATTTATCGCTGCCGGCTGCTGGTCATCGATCGCAATCTCGCCAGCGAGCTGACCTATCTCGTCAATTACCTGGGTGAGATTGCCGAGGCAGATTGGTTCACCCGCGATTTTACCCGCAAACGCCTGCGCGATGCCTTGACCGAGATCGTTGCCGCCTTCTCGGTCTATCGCACCTACGTCACCGATCGCGGCGCCAGCGACGACGACCGCCGCGTCATTTCGGAAGCTTTGGCCAAAGCGCATCGCCGCTGGCAAGGCGCCGACGGCGAAATTCTCGATTTCATCGCCTCGCTGCTGACGCTCGGTATCCGTGAGCGCAATCCCGGCCATTTTGCCGATAAGCACGCCGCGATCCTGCGTTTCGTCGCGCGCTTCCAGCAATACACCGGCGCGATCGCGGCAAAGGCCGTCGAGGACACGTTCTTCTATCGCTTCGTCGCCCTGGCCTCGGCGAACGAAGTAGGCGCCTCGCCCTATCGGCCGACGACATCCCCCGGCACCTATCACGAGCAGATGGCGGAACGCGCGCAAACCTGGCCGTTGGCGATGCTCGCATCCGCCACGCACGACACGAAGCGCGGCGAGGATATGCGGGCGCGACTCAACGTGCTGAGCGAGATGCCCGATGAATGGGCGCGAAGGGTCGCGCGCTGGCAGCTCTACAATCGGCCGCATCGCCGCGAGGCGGCGGGACGGCCGGCGCCAAGTGCGAACGACGAGTATTTGCTCTACCAAAGCATCGTCGGCACCTGGCCGATGCAGCCCGGCAGCTTGCTGCGATCCGACGCGCGGCGCAAAGAATATGTCGACCGCCTCAAAGCGTATGCGCTCAAGGCGGCGCGCGAGGCGAAGCTCGAAACCTCGTGGACGGCGCCTGACGAAGCCTATGAGGCAGGGCTGGAACGTTTCATCGAAAAGCTGTTCGAGGCGGCGCATAACCCGTTCCTCGACAGCGTCATGCGCTTCCTGCCGCCGATCCTGCGTTTCGGCGCTTTCAATTCGCTGTCGCAACTGGTGCTCAAAGCCACCGCGCCGGGCGTGCCGGACTTCTATCAAGGCAATGAATTCTGGGATCTCAGCCTCGTCGATCCCGACAACCGCCGGCCGGTCGACTATGCGGCACGGCGCGACGCGCTGCCCTTGCTCGATCTCGCCTCGGCCATCACGCGCTGGCGCGAAGGCTGGGTGAAGCTTTGGCTGATCGAACGGCTGCTGACCCTGCGCAATCGTCAGCCCGCACTTTTCGTCGGCGGGTACGAACCGCTGACCGTCACCGGCGCGGCCGCGGAACACGTCATCGCCTTTCGCCGCGCGAGCGGCGATGAAGCGATCATCGTTATCGTCACGCGCTTGCTGTCACAGATCGTTCGCGGCGAGCTCGGCACGTTTTGGCCCGGCGGCGCCGCGCTCGGCGACACGGTCATCGAGACCGACGGCGTTTGGATCGATCAATTCACCGGCGCGCGCGTCCGCAGCGAGGCGCAGTCGATCCTTGCTGCGGCGGCTCTAGAGCGCCTTCCCGTTGCGGTTCTCCGTGCCGAGTGAGACGCCGTAAGGCGGCAGATGCAGCGCGCCATTCTTCGGCGCCTTGACGAAGCCCAACTCGCAAGCCGGCTTGAAGTCGACGAGATCATTCGGCTGAACCGTCACCGGCTCGTCCGAAAGATTGAAGAAGGCGGTAACGCAATCCTCGCGATGGTGCCGGCGCCAGGCGACCACGGGATCGGGCAATGCGATCATCTCGAGTTCGCCCAAGCGCAGCGCCGGATGCTGCTTGCGCCAGTGAAGGAGGCGACGGTAACTGGCGAGCGTCGAATGCTTGTCTTGCTCCTGCCGGTCGACCGCCAGCGCGGCGTGGTTTTCGGGGATCGGCAACCAGCTCGTCTTGCCCTGCGTGAAGCCGGCCTGACGGGCGCCGGCGACCCACGGCATCGGCGTGCGCGCGCCATCGCGCCCGGTATAGGCCGGCAGAAAAGCGACACCGAAAGGATCGCGAATATCCTCGAGCGCGAGTTCCGCGTTGGGCAGGCCCAGCTCTTCCCCTTGATAAAGACAGACGCTGCCCGGCAGGCAGGCGAGCAAAGCGAGGGTCAGCTGCGCGAAACGCTGCGGCTCCTTGCCGCTCGCATTCCAGCGCGTGGCGACGCGATCGACATCGTGATTGCTGAAGCCCCAACAGAGCCAGCCGGTACGGTTCAGCACCGCGGCTTCCTCGATCGCACCGCGAATCATCGCTGCGCCGAACGCCGATTTCATCACGCCCAGCGTATACGCCATATGCAGCTTGGTGTTGCCGGTCATGTTCGCGATGCGCCCCAGCGCACCGACTTCGCTCGACATCTCGCCGATCGTCGCGCAGTTCGGGAAGCGATCGGTGAAGCGGCGGATGCGGCTCATCAGCGCCTGGCTCGTCGGCTGACACATATCATGGATGTGGCGCTGCAGCCGGAACGGATTCCACGCAGTCGGCGGCGCCGACGGGTTCGGCGGATTGTCGCGCAACGCCTCGTCATGCAGCATGAAATCGATCGCGTCGAAGCGGAAACCGTCGACGCCGCGCTCCAGCCAGAATTCGGCATTGGCGAAATGCGCTTCGAGCACGTCCTCGTTCGTCAGGTCGAGCTTGGGCTGATCCGGCAGGAAGTGATGGAGATAATATTGCCGCCGCGCCGGTTCCCACTTCCATGCCGGACCGCCAAAGGCCGACAGCCAATTGTTCGGCGGCCCGCCATCGGGACGCGGATTGGCCCAGATGAACCAATCCGCCTTGTCGCTATCGCGGCTCAAGCGGCTCTCGCGAAACCACGGGTGCTCGACCGAGGTGTGGCTCCAGACCTGATCGATCAGCACCTTGAGGCCGAGCGACTTGGCGCGCGCGACGACGGCGTCGAAATCGGCCAGCGTGCCGTAGCGCGGATCGACCGCGCAATAATCCGAAACGTCATAGCCGCAATCGGCCATCGGCGATCGATAGAACGGCGTGATCCAGATCGCGTCGACGCCGAGCGAAGCAATGTAATCGAGACGCGACAACAGCCCCGGCAAATCGCCGATACCGTCGGCATTGCCGTCGCAAAAGCTCTGAAGATAAACCTCATAGATGACGGCGCCGCGCCACCATTCGGCCTCGCTCATCGGCGAGTCTCCCTCCCATCGTCCGAGTTGCAAATGAGCGAGCTATTCGCGTCCCGGTCGCGGCGCAACCCTCCGCGTGCGGGACCGTTCGCGTTTCTTTAAAACGGATCGATCCGGCGCGGAAGGGCCTTTACGGGTTTTTGTCCGGGCTTATCCCGGGTGGCTTATTTCGGCTGGATATCGTCTTTGTTTCCCGGCGGTTTGATCACCGGCGTTTTCGCGATGCCGGTATCCGGCGGCGTGATGACGCTTTTATCGCCGGTCGTCGGCGGCGTGATCACGGCCGGCGATTGTGGCGCCTGCGCAGATTGGCCGGGTGCAGACTGGTCGGGGGCCGATTGACCGGGCTTCATTTGATCGGAGCCCTTTTGATCCTTTTGCGTCGCGGAGGGCGGCAGCAATTGCTGGTGCTGCTTCACATGACCCTGAGAGTCCTGCTGCGACGACGAATCCTGCGCGCGCACGAATGGCGCAGCCGAGAGACTGATAGCGGCGGTGACGATAAGAACGCCTGCGATTTTCCGCATGGCTCATCTCCTTTGCTCGGGCTCGGCGGGCGAAAGCTCGGGGCGAACGGGCGCTGCGCCTCCAGCGATGGATGACGGTGTTATCGATATAACCGAGACGTGGCTATGACGGTTCCCTGCCCTCCACCGTACAGCCCCCGCCGGCCCGCAGCGCCCGATCCGCGCTCTACCCGATCTGCGCTATACTTGGGATTATGCAGCAAGCGATCCACTCTCTGCGGGTTGCCACGCGCGGCCGCGGCCTGACCGAGATCACCGCCGCGGTACGCGATTGGGTCGGCGATCAGAAAATCGGCACCGGCCTGCTCACGCTCTTCTGCCGGCATACGTCGGCCTCGCTGGTGATCCAAGAGAATGCCGATCCCGACGTCCAGGCCGATATCGAGACCTTCTTCGCCACGATCGCGCCCGAAGATCCGAAACGCTATCGCCACGATGCCGAAGGTCCCGACGATATGCCGGCGCATCTGCGGGCCGCGCTGACGCAAACGCAGCTCAGCATCCCGATCCGCAAGAGCGAGCCAGTGCTCGGCACCTGGCAAGGTATTTATCTATTCGAGCATCGCCGCATTCCGCACGAGCGCGAGATCGTGCTGCACGTGATCGGCGAATAGAACGACAGGGAGGGAAACCATGGGAGAATTCGCACTCGGCCAGCCCGTCTCGAGGTTCGAGGATCCGCGCCTGCTGCGCGGCGGCGGGCGCTATGTCGACGACATCGTGCTGCCGCGTATGGCCTATGGCTTTGTCCTGCGCTCGCCGCATGCCCATGCGCGCATCGCCCGGATCGACACGCGCGACGCCAAAGCGGCGCCGGGCGTGCTCGCCGTGCTCACCGGCGCGGATTGGGAAGCATCGGGCTGGGGCGATCTGCCGGTGCCGACCGGCATGAAGCGCCGCGACGGCTCGCCCTCCTACAAGCCGCGCTTTCCGGCGCTCGTCACCGATCGCGTGCGCTGGGTCGGCGATTATGTCGCCTTCGTCGTCGCCGCCACCGCCGCGCAGGCAGCCGACGCCGTTGAGCTCATCCATGTCGATTACGAGCCGCTGCCCGCCATCATCTCGAGCGAGAAAGCGGTGCAACCCGGCGCGATCCAGGTCTGGGACGATTGCCCGAACAATATCTGCTTCGTGCATCTCGAGGGCAGCAAGGCCGCGACCGACGAGGCCTTCGCCCGCGCCGACAAGATCGTGAAACGGCGCTTCGTCATCAACCGCGTCACCGCCGCGACGATGGAGCCGCGCGGCGCGCTCGGCGATTACAACGCCGCCGAGGATCGCTACACGATCTACACGACGTTGCAGCGCACGCATCCCTATCGCGCCGAGCTGTCCAATTACGTACTGAAAGTGCCGGAGAGCAAGATCCGCGTCGTTGCCGGCGATATCGGCGGCAGCTTCGGCATGAAATCGGCGGTCTACAACGAGGTCGCGCTCGTCCTGCTCGCCTCGAAGTTGACCGGCCGGCCGGTCAAATGGACCAGCACGCGCTCCGAGGCCTTCGTCAGCGACGCGCAGGCGCGCGACAACATCACCGATGCCGAGCTCGCCCTCGACAAGGATGGGCATTTCCTCGGCTTTCGCGTGAAGACGATCGCCAATCTCGGCGCCTATCTGCAGATGAATTCGAATGTGTTCGTCGGCAATCTCGGCACCCTCGCCGGCGTCTATCGCACGCCGGCCATCCACGCCGACGTGACCGCCGTCTTCACCCATACCAATCCGGTGCGGCCTTATCGCGGCAACGGCCGGCCGGAAGCGGCCTATGTCATCGAGCGCATCGTCGATTGCGCGGCGAAAGAGCTCGGGCTCGATCCGCTCGAGCTGCGCCGGCGCAACATCATCCCGCCCGAGGCGATGCCGTTCAAATCCGGCCTCACCTTTACTTACGACTGCGGCGAGTTCGCGGCCACCTTGGCAAAAGCCGAGCGTGCCGCGGACATGGCCGGCTTCCCCGCCCGCCGCGACGAGGCGAAGAAGCGCCACAAGCTGCGCGGCCTCGGCCTCTCCAACACGATCGAGCGCGCCGCAGCGCCCGGCTTCGAAGCGGCGGAGGTGCGCTTCGACAGCAGCGGCACGGTCACGCTGCTCAGCGGCTCGATCACGCAAGGCCAGGGACACGAGACGATCTACAAGCAGATCCTGTGCGACCGGCTCGGTCTCAAGCCCGATCAGGTGCATTACGTGCAAGGCGACACCGACAAGGTCGCGGTCGGCCAAGGCACCGGCGGCTCGCGCTCGGCGACATTGGGCGGCTCGGCCGTGCTCGCGGCGAGCGACAAGATCGTCGCCAAAGGCAAGACGATCGCCGCCAAGCTCATGGGCGTCGACGCGGGCGAGGTGAAATTCGAGGACGGCGTCTTCTCGTCGACACGCTCCAACCGCACGCTGACCATCGGCGAGATCGCGAAAGAATCGCTCAACCCGCGCAGCCTGCCCGACGATCAGGAGCCCGGCCTGATCGCGACCGCGATGTATACGGCGAAGGTCGAGAACTTTCCCAATGGCTGCCATGTCTGCGAGTTGGAGATCGACGAAGAGACCGGAATCGTCGACATCATGCGCTACAGCGTCGTCGACGATGTCGGCACGGTGATGAACCCGCTGCTGCTCGAGGGCCAGGTCAGCGGCGGCATCGTCCAGGGCATCGGCCAGGTGCTTATGGAGGATATCCGCTTCGATCCCGCTTCCGGTCAGCTCCTCACCGGCTCGTTCATGGATTACGCGATGCCGCGCGCCGGCGACGTCTCGGCGATCGAGATCGACAGCCACCCGGTGCCGACCAAGACCAATCCGCTGGGCGTCAAAGGGGCCGGCGAGGCGGGCAGCGTCGGTGCGCTACCGGCGGTCGGCAACGCGCTGATCGACGCTCTCTCGGTGCTCGGCATCGACGACGTCCCGATGCCGGCGACGCCCGAGCGGCTGTGGCGCGCAATGCGCGAGGCACGGCGATGAGCCGTGCCGCGGCGCTAACCGGCACGCGTGGCGAGGCGCCGCTGCTTCGCCTCGGAGATCACCGGCTCGAGGTTGAAGACGCGCTTGGCGTTGAGGCCGAGGATGTTGCGCTTCGCTTGCTCGGTCAGGAAGGGCAGATCGTAGATCGTCGACGGCAGATCGGTATCCCAATGCGGATAGTCCGATGAGTACATCAGCTGCGTCTCGGCGTTGATCATCTTGAAGGTGAGCTCGAGCGCCTCGCGGTTGCCGACCATCTCCATCGGCTGCGTCGAGAAATACATCTCGCGCATGTAATCCGACGGGCGCTTCTTCAAGAGCGGTACTTCCGACGAGCGCATCATCCATTCGTTATCGAGACGCTGCATCAAAAAGGGTATCCATGCGAGGCCGCTTTCGACCCACACCGTCCGAAGCTTCGGAAAGCGTTCCGGCAGGCCGTTCACCAGCCAATTCGTGCAGTGGAGGATATTCCACCACGAGAAGCCGAGCGCATGCGCGGCGATGAAGCGATTGCACAGGCTGAGGCTCTGGTCGGGCGCGCCGAGCGAGGAATGGAACACCAGCGGCAGGCCGCGCGCCTCGATCTCGGCATAGAGCTTCATGTAGGCATTGTCGTAGAGCTGCTTGTGCCGCGCGGTGCAGACGGTGAACCCCACGACGCCTTTCCGGCCGCCGAAATCCTGGACGATCTTGTAAGCCGCCTCGGGATCGTTCATCGGTAGATAGAGCGATGATTTGATGCGCGGCTCTGTGGCCAGCACGACCTCGCAGAGCCAGCGGTTATAGGCGCGCGCCAAAGCGACCTCGACCTCGACCCGCGGCGTGAAACCGAGACCGAGCATCGGCGTCGGGAACAGCATCAGGATGTCGATGCCGATCGCATCCATCCAGCGCCGCGTGACGCTGAGATCGCGATGCACGCCGGCCGGCGTTTTCTCGTGACGCCGGCGCGTATAGCGCGTCAAACGCCCGCCGAGTTCTTGATAGCCGCCGGCGCCCTGGGTAATGCCGCCGCCGCCATAGCCCTGATATTTGGCCTGATCGCGCATGACCGGGTCTTCGATGAATTCGGCGATCTGCGCGAAAGACGCCGTCTCGTAATGGTGTCCGTCGATATCGACGATCAGGAAATCCTCATAGCGCCGCTGGATCGCCTGCTCGCTCGCATGGGCAAGCGCCGTCGCAGTGTCGAATTCCTCGACCGCGAGGTCACGATACGAAACGGTATCCATCGAGCGATCTCCCTTGATCGCCAAGATAGGACCGCTCGCGATCAAAGCCAATTCGCGCTAGAAGTCAGCGCCGCTCGAAATCAATCGCTAGGCTTGACGCGGCAAGGCGAGTTTCGCACGCTGTTCGAATCGATTTCCCGCCACATCGAGTGATTGTGTTTCATGGCTGACGAAACGAAGTCCCTTCCCCTCCACGGCCTGCGCGTGCTCGAGCTCGGGCACATTGTCGCCGGTCCCAGCGCGGCGCTGATCCTCGCGGATCTCGGCGCCGACGTGATCAAGATCGAAAATCCCGATGGCGGCGATCAGGCGCGGCGCATGCCCGGCGCCGGTTCCGGCTACTACTATTTCAACCGCAATAAACGCAGCGTCGCGATCGATCTGAAAGCGCCGCTCGGCAAGGCCGTCTTCCTCAATCTCATCCGCGGCGCCGATATCTGCCTCGACAATTACGCACCCGGCGCGCTGAAACGCCTCGGCCTCGATTTCGACGCGCTCTCGGCGGAGAATCCGCGCCTCATCCACATGGCGATTAAAGGCTTCCTGCCGGGCCCCTACGAGAAACGCCCGTCGCTCGACGAATTGGCGCAGATGATGGGCGGTCTTGCCTATATGACCGGCCCGCCGGGACGGCCGTTGCGCGCCGGCGCGTCGATCATCGATATCGGCGCCGCGACCTATGGCGTGATCGGCATCCTCGCCGCGCTTTATCAGCGCAACGAGACCGGGCGCGGCCAGCACATCACCTCGGGGCTTTTCGAGACCACCGTGTTCTGGGTCGGGCAATGGATGGCGCGCGCGGTCGCAACCGGCCAGCCGTCGCGGCCGATGGCCGAGATCGGCCAGTCGGTGCGCATGGGTTGGGGCATCTTCCATCTCTTCGAGACGCAGGACAAAGAGCAGGTCTTCATCGGTGTCACCTCGAACGCGCATTGGGAACGGTTCTGCGCGATCCTCGGTCTCGGCGAGATGTATGCCGACGAGCGGCTCAGCAGCAACGAGAAGCGCGTCGTCGCCCAGGAATGGATGCTGCCCAAAATCCGCGACGCGGTTTCCAATATCGCCAGCGCCGATCTTCAGGCGAAGCTCGACAAGGCGAGCGTGCCCTACGCGCCGCTGCGCCGCCCCGACCAACTTCTCAACGATCCCCACCTCAAGGAAAGCGGCCAGCTTTTGACCGTACCCATGGAAGGCGGCACGACGGGCGATTTGCCGAAGCTGCCTTTCAAGAGCGATTCTTACGCCTTCACCCTGCGCCGAGGCGCGCCGGGCCTCGGCGAGAACACGCGCGAGGTGCTGGCCGAGGCGGGTATGGCCGCAACGGAGATCGACGCGCTGATCGCGGCAAAGGCGATCGCCCAAGGCTAAGCTCGCGTTGCGTTTCGCGACCGGCGGAACCGGGCTCCGAAGCGACCGTTATCGATTGAACACGTTATCGGTAACGGGAGGGTGGTGTCATGATGTCGGCTTCCAACGGTCACGCGCAACGTGACGTCGCGATCGAGACCATCAAACAGGATCTGGCCGAATTGCAGGGCGCGCTAAACGGTGTGCGGCGGCAATCGGCCAACGCCCTCCAGCAGCAAATCCATGCCCAGCCGTTCCAAAGCATGGCGATCGCTTTCGCCGTAGGCTTCGTCGTCAGCCGCATCGTCGCGCACAAGCTCCTCTAAGCTGCTTCATGCCGAAGCCGACCGAACAGATAATGGCGTGGATTGCGACGCTGAGTCCGCCGGACGAGCTTGCCGTGCGCATGGCACTCTCCGAAAGCAATCCCTGGTGCCATGAAGACAAGCCATGGCAACGCCGCATCGCGAAACTGCAAGCTGAGCTCGTCACATCCGAGGACGACCGCAGGCGCTATGAAGAACGCGCCGCGAAAATCGCGCGCGACATGGAAGGCGCCATCCGCGACCTGAAGGCTCAGGCAACCGACCCGGCCGCCGAGCCCGCCCTCGTCTCGACCTAGATCGAACTGTCTTTCTTCGGCCGCGGATTGCCGACTTCGCCGCCGGCGCCGACGCGTTCGCGCGGGCCCAACTCGGCATCGCGCCGGCCCTGGGGCTTATGCAGCGGTACGCCCGATTGGCCTTCGCCCACCTGACCGCCCGCGCCGACCCGCTCTATCTCGTGCTCGGGCCGCTTGGTTTTCATCGTCTCTTTCATCGGCTCCTCCGATCACCATCCGTTTGAAAAACGGCCGGGCGGCCCTCGGGGTTGCCCTTCTATTTAGACGCCCCATCTATTTTGACCCGATCTATCCAGACGCCTGGCGTCCCGCTCCTCCGGCGGGCGCATCTCGGAAGTGCGACGACGTCGGCGGCGGCGTGCATTGCTTCAACACTGCCCCAAACGTGCCCATACGGAGTCTATCCCCCAGTACTACCGATCGCCCGGGCTCTCGCCTCGCTCAGCGCGCTCAAGACAGCCGAGGGAGTAAGAATCTCCGGCAATGCGAGACCCTCCGGCTGCCGCGGCCCATAGACCGCGTCAAAGGGAATACCGACGCGGCCGAAGCCACGAAGATACGCCTCGATGTGGGGGTCGGGACGACTCCAGTCGGCCCGCATGCGCACTACCTCACCGTCGGCAATCGCCTTCTGCACGGCCGGATTGCTGAATGATGTCAGCTCGTTCACCTTACACGTGAGACACCAGCTTGCCGTCACATCGACCAAAACGATCTTCCCGCCGGCAACCAGAGGCTGAATCGCGGAAGGATCGAAGGCGTGCCAGTGTTCAGTAGGCGCTGGTTTCCGAGGTTCGGTGAGGGGCGGATAGACCGTGATGACAATGGCCACGCAACTGAGCGCCACCGTCGCGATCGCAAGCCATAACGGTCGCCCGGAAGAACGGCGATGCGCCGCGAGCGCCAGAAGGCCCAGCATGATCGTAGCGGTCGCTCCGACCGCGAGGGCAGTGGCGAATCCGGATAGCGACGACAGGACGGTCAGAAGCCAGAGACCGGTACCCAGCAAGAGAATGCCGAGGCCGCGACGCAACCACTCCATCCACGGTCCGGGCCGAGGTAACCGCGAGGAGAGTTCGGGTCGCGCAGTCACGGCAAGGAAGGGGCCGGCCATGCCAATTCCGAGGCAGAGGAATACGCCCAGGATTTCGATCGGGCCGCGGGCCAAGGCGAACCCGACGGCGGTGCCGACGAACGGGGCGGAGCAGGGCGTCGCCAACAGGGTCGAGAACATGCCGCTGAGAAACGCGCTGACTTGAGGACTTGTCGTGCTATCGGGGCGAAAAGACGATAGCGCTTGCGGCAGCGGGATGGTCAGCCACTCGAAAAAGCTCGCGGCAAACAAGAAGGTGACCACTGTCATACCGGCGAGGAACCAAGGCTGCTGGAATTGAATGCCCCAGCCCAGGGCGGCGCCGGCAAGTTTCAATCCCACAAGGCAAATGGCCAGGAGCAAGAAGGCGGCGATGATGCCTGACGCGGTGGCCGCGGCGCCGCGTCGAACAAACCGGGATTCTTGGCCGGCATAGCGCGCCAGTCCAAAGAGCTTGATCGACAACACCGGTAAGACACACGGCATCAGGTTGAGGATCAGGCCGCCGATCAAAGCGATGCCGAGGATAATCAGCAATTCGGATTTGTCTCGAGATGCGAACCGCATCGCCGGTGGCGGTACCTGAAGCTCGAATGAGCGGTCGCCATCGACGAGGGTCAGCGTAAGCCTGCCGAGCGGAACCCGATTGTCGGGCAACAGCACACTGAACTTCGCCGTGCGCCGGCCATCTTCAAACAGCGCCTTCGGAGCAGGCGGGAGTCCAGCGCCTGCGCCTTCGACGAATAGATCCGGGTGATCGAACGGGATCGACTTGCTACGCAGCGACAGCACGAGGTGGCGATGGGGCCCGTCGTTCTCGATAGATGCCGCTGAAGGCTCAACGCCTGACAGCTCCGGTTGGCTGGGGATTTTGACAAAGGCTTTCGATATGGCTTCAGCCTCTATGGATGGCGTGGCGGCGCCCGGCGCGAGGCCGATATCCACTCGCGCATGTTCGGGCACGCAAATTTGCGCGCAGGCCGCGTAGTCGAGAACGAGCGCAACGTTCGTTTCGGCGTGGGAATCGGCAAGCTGGAGGGTAATCGGGAGAACGAAATCGCCCGAGTAAACAGCGTTCTGCAAACCTTGGATCTCGAGGCGCGTGGGAGCCGGCCAAGCGACTTGCTCGCCAGCCAAATTCTCGGAAGCGGTCCAATTGAACTGCGGCGCGATGCCCGCATCGCCCGGCGTGCGCCAATAGCCGTGCCAGCCGGGCTCGTAGCGAAATTCCAGCCCCGCCAGCACCGCGTTGCCGCTTGTCGTGTCGGAGGCAGTGATGAGGCGGACGGCAACCCTTTTGTCGCCCACCCAATTCGATTGCAACGCGTGCGCGTTGGGACCGTAGATCAAGAGGATGAAGATCGAAGCGGCGATAACGTGTAAGGATCCGAAACCCTTCATTTGCGATCCACTACGCGGCAGGAGATGTTCTCGCCGCGCCAAGGACGCGACCGTCTTTATCGAGCAAGAGCACGGCCGAGACCTCGCCCTCGGGCGCTTGTATGGAAATGTCGACCGCTTGTCCCGTCCAATCTCCGACCAGTTTCATGGAACGCACGACGTTTGAATCGGTCGCGGTTCTCCCGGCGTTCTCGCCTCGCCCGATGGGCGTCTGGTGGCGGCGGTCGTAGCCAATAACCACGATACGGGCATTTCCCGGCCCCGCGCCCACCGTGATGGCAATCGCGCCCTGACGTTGCGTCGCGCTGATCGGAGTCGCCGTTGCCTGTTGTTGTCGGGCCGCAAGAATAGCGGCTTCCACCTTGGCGCGATCGGAGCCGACGAGGCCTTTTCGTCCGTCGACGACGATCTCCGGCGTGAAGCTATCATCGCCGAAGCGACCGGCGTAAGCGGCCTGCAATTCAGTCGCTGCTTTGAGCGAAAAGGGATCTTTCCAGCCGAGAGAGTCCCAATATGTGACGTGAAACGCCAAAGGCAGGATATCGCCGCCTCGGTTCGCGAGCTCCGTCAAGAACGCATCGGCGGGCGGACAGGAAGAGCATCCCTGAGACGTGAAGAGCTCGACCACCACGGGCCGTTCGGCAGCGACGCCGACGGCCGGCGACAAAATACCGAGGACGACGACAGCGAACAGACGCGAAAGCATGGCTTTTCTCCAATAAGGGCTTTCATGGCTATTCGTCGCGGCCAATCCGAGGGTTACATGCGCACTGCGAAGCTGGTGACGATTGATCGCGCCTGCGCAGCCCCTCCATTCTCTATGTCACCGATCCGGATGCAGATCGAACAGCGTCGCTCGCGTCTTTTCCCTCGGTTTCGATCACATCGTTGTGAACGCATCCTTCTGCGCTGGGTGCTCAAGGGCCGGTCGTCGAAATGACCCCTCGGGCCTGTAACCCTTCTGGCAGCCCGCGCGAATAAGACAACAGACTGATGCGTGGAAGCGTCCGTGAGGCACGGAGAAAGCGGCGGTGCAATGCTGGCACACTTAACTTGGCCGATTCGCACTCGGTTTTTGGTCAAACTGGGCTCCACGATCTCTTTGGCGCTAAAGCGCGACTTTCGCCGGCTTGGCAATAAGATCGTTTCCGCCCGCGACGGCGAATCGTTTTATCGCCACCGTTTGCCGGTCCGCCTCACCCATTGGATCAATGCGCTATGCATCCTCTTTCTGCTGGGGAGCGGGCTCAACATCTTCAATGCGCATCCGAGGCTGTACTGGGGTCAATACGGCGCCGACGCCGACACACCGTTCCTTTCCATCGCGGCGGTTGACCGCGGCAGCCAAACTTACGGCGTCACGCAAATCGGCCCCTGGCATGTCGATACGACAGGCGTGTTGGGATGGTCGCGAGAGCGGGGCGATTACGTGGCGCGCGGCTGGCCGGACTGGATCACGATTCCGAGTTTCCAGGATCTCGCCGACGCCCGTCACTGGCATTTCTTGTTCGCATGGCTGCTGATGCTGAACGGGCTCGCTTATTTGGGCTGGAGTCTGTTTTCGCGCCATCTCCAGAAAGACATCGTGCCTACCGCGGATGATATCCGCGCGGTCCCGCGCTCTCTCAT
Organism: Allostellaceae bacterium; assembly: GCA_035552195.1. Classification (GTDB taxonomy): domain Bacteria; phylum Pseudomonadota; class Alphaproteobacteria; order ATCC43930; family CGMCC-115725; genus CAIKMD01. The sequence continues at coordinate 167,943 of DASZLU010000006.1, forward strand.
AGACCACGTCAAGCTGCGTCACCCGACGGGTGAGGCTGCCAAGCGTTACAATCCGCTGCAGCGGCTCGCCTATATCGGCGTCATTATCCTGATCTCGCTGATGGTGGCGACGGGTCTGACGATGTCGCCCGGCTTCGACACGGTTTGCCCGTGGCTGCTCGATCTGTTCGGCGGCCGCCAGTCGGCCCGCAGCATCCATTTCATTTCCGCATCGCTCATCGTGCTGTTCGTCGCCGTCCATCTCATTGAAGTGGTCCTGGCGGGGCCCATCAACGAGGTGCGGTCGATTCTCACCGGTCGCTATGTCGTGTCGAAGGAGCACCGCGAATGACTACCGTACGAGACATCACCCGGCGCGCCGCGATCCTGGCCGGGTTCGGGGGCGCCGGCGCGCTGCTCTGGAACGTCAATAATCTGACGCTCAGTCCGAGCTTTATGCGTGTGTTTTCGGCTGTCGAGGATTGGACCCGCATCAATCAGCGCGCGCTGCTCTCGCCCGGCCAGCTCGCCAAGGAATATTCGCCCGCGGATATTTCGCCGGTCTTCAAGCCGAACGGCACGTTCAACCCCGGCGGCGAAGAATACAACACGCATGTCGCTCAGAATTTCGTCAATTGGCGTTTGAAGATCGACGGTCTGGTGAGCCAGCCGATGTCGCTTTCCGTCGCGGAGCTGCGCCGGCTCCCGTCGAGAACGCAGATCACCAAGCACGATTGCGTCGAGGGCTGGACGGCGATCGGCATGTGGACCGGCGTTCCGCTCGGGCTGCTTCTGAAATCGGTCGGGCTCGCAGCCAATGCGCGTTATGCCGTCTTTCACTGCGCCGACAATCTATCGGGTGAGCCTGCCAAGGGTGGCGAACAGAGTCCCGGCCAATATTACGAAAGCATCGATCTCGTCGATGCTTTCCACCCACAAACGCTTATCGCCTACGACCTCAACGGCAAGCCGCTCGGCGTGCCGAACGGCGCACCGCTTCGCCTACGGGTCGAACGGCAACTTGGCTACAAGCACGCGAAGTATGTGCAGCGGATCGAGATCGTCGAGAGCTTCCGCAAGATCGGCGGCGGCTACGGCGGCTATTGGGAAGACCGCGGATACGAGTGGTATGCCGGCATTTGAAAGTTTGCGCCGCCGACGCAAGGCGCACGACATCCTTCCGAATTTCCCGATGTGGGAAATACCCCCGAGCCGGGTCCAATGGCTCTTAAGGAGAGCAGTTACCATGCGATCTGTTAGGCTCATGGCACTTGCCGCGATCCTCGCTCTTGGTTCGGGCGCGGCCTTCGCACAATCGTCAACCACGGATTCGATGTCGAATGGTCATTCCGGATCCATGTCGAGCGGTCAGGTGTCGAACGGAGGCTCTGCCACCGGCTCGATGTCCGGCGGTCACACGGATGGCATGTCGACCGGCCATTCGTCGGATTCGATGTCCAGCGGACATCCGGATTCCAAGGGAAGCGGTCAATCTTCGACGTCGATGTCGAGCGGTCATAGTTCCGACTCGATGTCGAGCGGCCATTCATCGGACGCTATGTCGTCCCAACCTCACTGATAGCCACGCGAGGTCGCGACCGCGGGCGGTTCGCTCAAACAAGGGCCGCTCGCGGATGCGCGACGCGAAAACCAGCGCGGCAAGCTTACGCCGACCTCGAGACTGACGGGGCCACGGTTGCCAGTCAGACATAGACGTGCGTCATCTGTTGCTCGGGATAGCGCGTCCCGGCCGCGGCGCCGGGCGGGATCGCCGCCGAAATCCGCACCAACTCCTGCGCGGTCAGGCGCACCTCGAGCGCGCCGAGATTCTCGTCGAGCCGCTCCCGATGTTTCGTCCCCGGGATGGGGATCACATCCGGCCCCTGCGCCAACAGCCAGGCGAGCACGAGCTGGGCCGGCGTGTAGCCCTTCTCTTCCGCGATCGCGCCAATGCGCTCCACCAAGGAGCGATTATGCGCGAGGTTCTCGGCAAGGAAGCGAGGATGCCGGCCGCGTGTATCGCCTTTCTCAAAGCTCGGCGCCGCCTCGATCTTGCCGGTGAGCAGGCCGCGGCCCAGCGGCGCATAGGCGACGAAGGCGATGCCGAGCTCGCGCGTGGTCTTCAACGTCTCTTCCGCTTCGACGCGATAGAGCAGCGAATATTCGCTCTGCACCGCGGCGATCGGATGGGTCTTGTGCGCGCGGCGGATCGTCTCCGGCTTGGCCTCGCTGAGGCCGAGCGCACGAATTTTGCCCTGCTGCACAAGCTTTGCCATGGCGCCAACCGTCTCTTCGATCGGCACGTTCGGGTCGATGCGATGCGCGTAATAGAGATCGATCACATCGACGCCGAGCCGCTTGAGGCTTGCCTCGCAGGCGACCGGCACATATTCCGGCCGGCCATCGACCGGACGCGGCGAGCCGCTGCGCATATTGCCGAATTTCGACGCCAGCACGATCGAGCCGCGGCGCTTCGCGATGGCGCGGCCGACGAGCTCTTCGTTATGGCCATTGCCATAGGCGTCGGAGGTGTCGAGCATCGTGACACCGCGATCGAGAGCGTCATCGATCAGCGCTGCCGCCGAAGCGTCATCGCCTTCGCCATAGGTGCCCGAGAATGACATGCAGCCGAGACCGATGGGCGACACCGCGATGCCGCCCTTGCCGAGAGTTCGCTTTTCCGCAGCCATCCAGACCTCCGCTCTGACCCGAGCGAGCATAGCGTACCGAGGGCGATCGTTAAGTCACCAGCTTCTGCAGCGCCTCAACGCGATCCGCCTCCGCCGCCGGCTTGTCCCACCTTATGCGGTGGACGCGGGGAAAGCGCATGGCGAGACCCGATTTATGGCGCGTCGATCGATGGACGCTGTCGAAGGCGACTTCGAGGACGAGGTCTTGCGACACGGCCCGAACCGGACCGAAGCGATCGATGGTGTGATCGCGGACCCAGCGATCGAGCCGGCGGAGCTCCTCGTCCGTAAAGCCGGAATACGCCTTGCCGACGGGCACCAGCTCTTCCTCGCGCCAGACGCCGAACGTGTAGTCGGAATAGAAGGACGAGCGTTTGCCGTGGCCGCGCTGCGCATACATCAGTACGGTATCGACGGTGAGCGCATCGCGCTTCCACTTGAACCAGGGACCTTTTGGCCGGCCGGAGACGTAGCTCGAGTCGCCGCGCTTCAACATCAGCCCTTCGATCGCGCGCTCGCGGGCGCCATCGCGTAGCGCGTGCAGTTCGTCCCACTGCGCGAAGGGCAGCAGCGGCGAGATGTCCATGCCCGAGCGCGGCGCCGCGCGATACCATTCCTCGAGCCGCCGGCGCCGCCGGTCGAAGGCGAGCGGTCGCAAATCCTCGCCGCTCTGTTCGAGAATATCGTAGAGCCGGACCCAAGCCGGATAATCGGCGATCATCTTGGGCGTTGCGACTTTGCGGTTGAGCCGTTGCTGCAGGTCGTTGAACGGCGCGACCACGCCGTCGCGCATCACCAGCAGCTCGCCATCGAGGACGACATCCTCGTTGAGCTGCGCCAAAAGATCGGGAAACGCGGTGCCGATATCGTCGCCGCTGCGCGAATAGAGCCGGCGCTCGCCGCCGCGGCCGACGAGCTGGACACGGATCCCATCCCATTTCCATTCGGCGCGATAATCGGCCGGATCGAGCTTGGCGATGTCGTCTTCCTCCAGCGGCTGCGCCAGCATCAGCGGCGTGAAGGTCGGACGATTGCCGAGCTCGGGCCGCGCCGCGCGCCCTTCGAGCCAGGCGAAAAACTCGGTGTAAGGCGGCTGCAGCGCGTGCCAGACCGCTTCGATTTCATCGAGCGAAGCCGTCGAGCCCTCGGCGAGCGCGGTCTTGGCGAGGCGCGCCGAAACGCCGACGCGCAGCGCACCCGTCGCGAGCTTCAGCAACGCCCAGCGCTGCGTCGCATCGAGCGCATCGAGCCATTGGCTGAGCAGCGCGCCGGAATTGTCGCGCGTCGCCAAAGCCATGCCATCGACCACCTCGGACAGGCTGGGGACGTGATTGGCGCCATGTTTGGCTGGCCAGATCAACGCGACCGTCTCCGCGAGATCGCCGACGAAATCATGCGACAGCGCGAAGAGCTCGGCATCGACGCGCGCGAGCACCAGATTGCGCACCTGCGCCGGCTTCACGCCCGGGAACGACAACTCGCCGGTCAGCGCGGCGAGCGCCCAGCCGCGATCGGGGTCGGGGGTCGTGGTGAAATATTCATGCATCAGTCGCAGCTTGCCGAGCCGCGACGGCGTGAAGATCAGGCTTTCGAGCAGGGGCGCGAAACGATCCACGCCTAGTCCTCGTCCTCGAAGCCGACCAGCGACAGCGCCCGTGCCCGATAGCCCATCAGCCCGGCCTGGCGCAGCAATGCTTCTTCCGCGCCATGCGTGATCCAGACTTCGCTCGGTTTGAGCTCGTCGATCGTGCCGGTGAGTTCGTCCCAATCGGCGTGATCGGAGATCACCAGCGGCAACTCGATGCCGCTCGCCTTCGCGCGCTGCTTCACCCGCATCCAGCCCGATGCCTGCGCCACGACCGGATCGGGCAAGCGCCGCGCCCAGGGTTCGTTGGCGGCAGATGGCGGCGCGACGACGATCTTGCCCTTGAGCTCGTCCTTGCTCGTCCCGGTCGCGGGCAGCAGCGGGCCGAGCGCGAGGCCGAATTTCTCATATAGCTCGCAGAGTGCCTGCTGCGCGCCGTGGAGATAGATCGGCTCCTCGTAGCCCTGGCGACGGAGAAGCGCGATCACGCGCTGGCATTTCCCCAGCGCATACGCGCCGACGAGATGCGCGCGTTCGGGAAAGAGGCGCAACGAATGCAGCAGCCGGTCGATCTCCTCGCCATCGTTGGGATGACGGAAGACCGGCAGGCCGAAGGTCGCCTCGGTGATGAAGATGTCGCAGGGCTGCGGCTCGAATGGCAAACACGTCGGATCGGGCCGGCGCTTGTAATCGCCCGAGACGACAATACGGCTGCCGCCTTTCTCGAGCACCGCTTGGGCGCTGCCGAGGATGTGGCCTGCCGGCACCAGCTTCACACTCACCGGGCCAAGCTTGACCGTCTCGCCATAGGCCAGCGGCTGAAGGGAGCCCCCGGCGTTGTCGCCAAAACGCTGGCGCATGATCGCCAGAGTCTCCGCCGTCGCCAGCACGGCGCCATTGCCGCCGCGCGCGTGATCGCTATGACCATGCGTGACGACCGCGCGGTCGACCGGCCGCACCGGATCGACGAAGAAGTCGCCGGCCTCGCAATAAAGCCCTTGCGGCGTGGGTTTTAGCCATTCATGCGGGGAAGCCGTGGAAGACATGCCGCCCTAAATATGGGATTTCGATCGCGCGAAACCCATATACTAACCCGGCTATACTAGCCCGGCCCTTCACTTAAGCTCGCAATGCCGCTCGACGCCCTGCCCGCTTCCCTGTCGCCCTGGTTCGTGCGCCGCGGCTGGACCCCGCATCCGCATCAGCTCGCGATGATCGCGGCGGCACAGGCGGGCCGCTCGGTGCTGCTGACCGCGCCGACCGGCGGCGGCAAGACGCTGGCCGGCTTCCTGCCGAGCCTGATCGATCTTGCCCAGGCGCCGACGGAGGGCCTGCACACGCTCTATATCTCGCCGCTGAAGGCGCTCGCCGTCGACATTCACCGCAATCTCATCAGCCCGGTCGAAGAACTGAAATTACCGATCAGCCTCGAGACCCGCACCGGCGACACGCCGCCGGCGCGCCGCGCCCGCCAGCGCATCCACCCTCCGCAGATGCTGATGACGACACCCGAATCGCTGGCGCTGATGCTGTCGCATCCGGATGGCGGCAAGACCTTCGGACAGTTGCGCGCGATCGTCATCGACGAGGTCCATGCGCTCGCCGGCAGCAAGCGCGGGGATCTGCTCGCGCTGGGTCTCGCGCGCCTGTCGCGGCTGGCGCCGCAAGCACGCCATGTCGGGCTTTCAGCGACCATTGCCTGGCCTGACGAGCTGATGGCATGGCTCGGCTCGGGCGGCAAAGAGATCCATCACATCGCCGCCGACGCGGGCCCCTTGCCGCGTGTCGACATGCTGGAGCCGGGCGATGACTTACCCTGGGCCGGGCATATGGGCCTCTATGCCATGGGCGAGGTCTATGAGGCGATCGAGCGGCGCAAGAGCGTCATCGTTTTCGTCAACACGCGGGCGCAAGCCGAGCTGATCTTTCAGGAGCTGTGGCGGCGCAACGAGAAGAACCTGCCGATCGCGCTGCATCACGGCAGCCTCGCGGTCGAGCAACGGCGCAAGGTCGAGGCGGCGATGGCCGCGGGGAAGTTGCGCGCCGTCGTCGCCACCTCCTCGCTCGATCTCGGCATCGATTGGGGCGATATCGATCTCGTCATTCAGATCGGCGCACCGAAAGGCGTATCGCGGCTGACGCAGCGCATCGGTCGCGCCAATCACCGGCTCACCGAGGCGAGCGCCGCGCTGCTGGTGCCGGCCAACCGCTTCGAGGTGCTCGAATGCTGCGCCGCCATTGCGGCGGTCGGCGCGCGCGAGCTCGACGGCGACAAGCCAAACAAAGGCGGACTCGATGTGCTGGCGCAGCATATTCTTGGCATGGCCTGCGCCGCGCCTTTCACCGCCGATGCGCTCTATGAAGAAGTGACCTCGGCGGGACCCTACCGCGCCCTGCCGCGCAAGGATTTCGACGACGCCCTCGCTTTCGTCGAGCATGGCGGCTACGCGCTCAAGGAATATGAGCGTTGGCGAAAGCTCTTCCACGACAGCCAAGGCCGCTACAACGTTGTCTCGCCGCAAGTCGCACGCAGCTATCGCATGAATATCGGCACCATCGTCGAAGCGGTGATGCTGCGCGTGCGCGTTGGCGGCCGCGTGCTCGGCGAAGTCGAAGAGTATTTCGCGCAGAACCTGTCGCCCGGCGACACGTTCCTGTTCTCGGGCGAGATCCTGCGCTTCGAGGAAATCCGCGGCATGGAGGTGCGCGCCCGGCGCGAGCGCAGCGCGAAGACCCCGAAAATCCCGAGCTATGACGGCGGGAAATTTCCCTATTCGACGCATCTCGCCGCGCGTGTGCGCGGCTTGCTGCAAGAACCCGAGAGTTGGCGCGACCTGCCCGCGCCGGTGCGCGAATGGCTCGCGGCGCAATACGATTATTCGGTCATGCCCGATCGCGACGGGCTGCTGGTTGAGAGTTTCCCGCGCGGGCCGCATCATTATCTCGTCATCTACGGCTTCGAGGGCCGGCCGGCGCATCAGACGCTCGGCATGTTGCTGACCAAGCGCATGGAGCGCGCCGGCTTGAAGCCGCTGGGCTTCGTCGCCACCGATTACGTGCTGGCGATCTGGAGCCTGGAGCCGGCGCGCGACATCGAGGCGCTGCTCGACCAGGAAATGCTGGGCGACGATCTCGAAGTGTGGATGGCGGAGTCTTCGATGCTGCGGCGGAGCTTCCGCAACGTCGCCATTATCGCCGGGCTGATCGAACGCAATCACCCTGGCCATGAGAAGACGCGGCGACAGGTCACGTTCAACTCCGATCTGATCTACGACGTGCTGCGCCGTCACCAGCCCGACCATATCCTTCTGCGCGCCACGGTTGCGGACGCCGCAACCGGGTTGACCGACATTCGGCGACTCGGCGAGATGCTGGCCCGCGCCAAGGGTCGCATCACCTTCCGCGCGCTCGAGCGTGTCTCGCCGCTGGCGATTCCGATCTTGCTCGAAGTCGGCCGCGAAGCGGTTTACGGCGAGGCGATGGACGCGCTGGTCGGCGAGGCCGCGGAACAACTCATCGCCGAAGCCGGACTGCGCCACTGAATATCTATATCTGGCGCCATTCTTGGCGCCCAATTTCTAGCGCCCCATTTTTCCAGCGCCCATTTTTCTAGCGCGGGCGCCGCCGATCGCTTATAGACCGCGGCATGCGCGTATCGTCCCCGCAAAACGAGGCAACCGGACGGCTGACGCTCAACGGCGTCGAGCTTTTCGCCGAACCGAGCGGCGCGCTGTGGTGGCCAGCGGCGGCGACGCTGATCGTCGCCGATCTGCATTTCGAGAAAGGATCGAGCTACGCGACCCGCGGCATCCTGTTGCCGCCTTACGACACGCGCGCCACCCTCGCACGCCTCGCCGAAGCAATCGGGCCGCGCGTCCGCCGCGTGATCTGCCTCGGCGACAGCTTCCACGACGGCAACGGACCCGATCGCCTGTCGCAAGCCGATGCGGCTTCGTTGCGCGCGCTGGTCGAGCGCCATGATTGGATCTGGATTGCCGGCAATCACGATCCGGTCCTACCGGCGATGATCGGCGGACGGACGATCGTCGGCGAATTGCGGCTCGACGGTCTCGTTCTCCGCCATCAGGCCGAAAGCGACGCGATCGGCGAAGTCAGCGGCCATTATCATCCAAAATCGCATATCGATGTCCGCGGCCGGCGCTTGAGCGGCGCATGTTTCATCCATGACGAACGCCGCATCGTGTTGCCCGCCTTCGGCGCTTATACCGGCGGCCTGCATATCGAGAGCGATGCGATCCGCGCGCTCTTCCCTGCCGCGTTCCGCATCGATCTCGTGCTGCGCGGACAGATCATGCGCCGCGAATATCCGATCGCCGCCGCCTAAATCGGAACCAACGATGTCACCGGCGATTGTTCGTCCTGGAGGACCAACGCAGAGGATTTGTAATGGCGCGAAAATATTCAAAATCGGCCAGCAAAGACGTCGAGCGCACGATGAAGAAACGGGCTGCCGGCACCTTGAAGAGCGGCCGCAGCGGCAAGAAGGTCAAGAGCCGCAAGCAGGCGATCGCGATCGGGCTTTCCGAGGCTCGGGCCAAGGGCAAGAAGGTACCGAAGCGGAAGGGCCGGTCGCGGAAGAAGAAGAGCTAACGATTGGCTGAGAGCTGTCAGCGCTCACCCTCTCAACGTCATGCCGCGAAGGCGGGCATCCATTGCGCTGCTGTATGGACCTCCCTTCGCGGGGGTGACGTGGGGGGATAAGGCGAGGGTGACGAGTTGATAGCTGACAGCCGTCAGCTTGACCGCAATCTCGATTGAACACCGTACGCGGTCTCCGCGTTGATAGCCTATGACGCACCGCCGCAAAGCATGCGCATGGCGCAGCGTTGACTTGGCTATTGATGAATAGCGATTTCACCGCCTTCATCGACCATCTCCGAGGGTTCTTGTCCTGGCTGCCGCCTTGGGCGTCGGCCGGAATCATCATCGCCTTGGTTTGCGTCGCAGCGCTGGGCACCCACGCCGTGGCTCTGGATGTCGTACGCCGCTCCCGTGCCGGCAAAGCGGCGTTTACGAAGCTGCTGCTCATGCGTGCCGCCAATCCGACGCGGTTTGCAATCGTCCTGTTGGCGCTGGTGGCCGCGGTTCCAGTCTCCGGGATACCAAGCGGACAACAGCAGCAATTCATCGCCCCGCTGACCGCGCTTTTCATTCTTCTCGTCGGCTGGAGCTGTCTTGCGGCGGTGGGTCTTGCCGGCGATCTTTATCTCGATCGGTTCAAGACCGGCTTCGAGAATGCGCTCACCCGCAAGCACGTCACCCAGGTGCGGCTTCTGCGCCGCGTCGCCGAGGTGACGATTGCGTTGATCACGATCGGCGCGGCGATGATGACGCTGCCGGCGATTCATCAATACGGCGTCAGTCTCTTCGCCTCCGCCGGCGCCGCCGGCATCGTCGTCGGCCTCGCGGCGCGGCCGCTGCTCTCCAACCTGCTCGCCGGCATCCAGATCGCCATCACCCAGCCGGTGAAGATCGAGGATTCGGTCGTCATCAACAACGAATGGGGCTGGGTCGAGGATATCACCAGCACCTATCTCGTCGTGCGTACCTGGGATTGGCGGCGGCTGATCGTGCCGTTGAGCTGGTTTCTGGAGCAGCCGATCCAGAACTGGACGCGCGAGACCACGACCATCATCGGCCAGGTGCTTCTCAACGTCGATTATCGCACGCCGATCGACGAGCTAAGGCACGAGCTCGACCGGATCGTCCACGCGAGCAAGCTGTGGGACGGCAATGTCGTCAATCTGCAGGTTGTCGACGCGACCGAGAACACGATGCAGCTCCGTCTCCTGGGAACGGCGAGCGACGCGTCGCGCGCTTGGGATCTGCGCTGCGAGTTGCGCGAGCAGATGATCGCCTATCTGCAGCGCGAGCATCCCGACTGCCTGCCGCGCCACCGCCTCGAGGTGACGCCGGACGAACGCGTCCACGACGCCGCGTCTACCGCGCGTGTCCGTTCTTTTGCTGGCGGAAGGCCTTGACGCCCGCCTTCAAAAGTTTCTGAGCGCGCCCGGGACCGGCATCGCGCTGCGGCTTGAATTCGCGGCCGCGTAAAGCATTGTATTCGATAAAGAAGGCCTTGATCTCATCGACAAGATGCGGCCGCAAGCCTTTGATCGATCGCACGTCCTGATGCGTCTGCGCGTGGCAGGCGACGGCCAGCAAGCGATCGTTGCGTATCCATTCGCTTTTGCTTTTCTTGCGCGGCTTGGCCTCGATCGCGCCGATCAGCCGCGCGTGGATGACGCATCGGGGGACGACCGGCGCATCCATGAATACGAGTATATCGAGCGGGTCGCCATCCTCCCCCAGCGTCGAGGGCGCAAATCCGAAATCGTAGGGAAAGCTCATGCCCTCGGGCAGGACCGTGGCGAGATCCATACAATCGCATTGCGGATCGTAATCGTATTTGTTGCGACTGCCTTTCGGCGTCTCGATGACCACGCGAAGATCACCCGCATCATCGAACGTCGGGGTTTCGGACAGCGCGACGTGGCTCGAAGAAGTACGCGCCATCGATCGATCCTGTGCTCATGTGTCACTTTCCTTGCAACTCAGGCCTCATCCGCCGGTTCCCTCTCGCGGATGCCCAGGCGATGGCCGGCTACCTGAAGCTGTGCTGCGCCGGAGACGCGAGAGGCAAGGACCATGACCGACATTCGAAAAGGCCAATACGCCGGCAGGCTTTCGCGCGAGGGGTTTCGCGCTCATTTCGAGCGGTCATTTTACGATCCGATATTCGACCGCGAGCGCGCGGCTCTCGCTCGGCTCGAAGCGATCGCCTGGGATGCCTATTGTAAAGGCCGCAAGGCACCCGTCACGCGCAAGGCCGGCCCTGGCTTCGCCGATCCGGATTACGATCTCTCGAGCGAATGGTACGCAGCGCACGAGGCCATCGGCGAAGCCGAACGGCGGCAGAAAGACGCCGCCAGCCCGTCGCGCGTGCTGATGATCTGCGCCGCTTCGCGCAATGACGGCACCTGTCCGGGCGAGATGTCGAAGAGCTATCGCCTCGCCAAACACGCCGAGGCGATTTTGCAAACCGGCTCGATCGAGGTCGACTTCCTCGATCTCAGCATCCTGACTTCGGAATACGGACGCAAAATTCATCCGTGCAAGGCCTGCGTCTCCACCGCGATGCCGCTCTGTCATTGGCCGTGCAGCTGCTATCCCAATCACAGCCTCGGGCAAGGCGACGATTGGATGAACGAGATCTATCCGCGCTGGGTTGCCGCTCACGGTATCATCATCGTCACGCCGGTCTACTGGTACGAAGCACCCGCAACGCTCAAGCTGATGATCGATCGCCTCGTCTGCGCCGATGGCGGCAACCCCGATCCGACCTCGACCGGCGGCAAAAACCCCGAGAAGGCCAAGGCGCTGGAGCTCGCGGGGTGGCCTTACCCCAAGCATCTGGCCGAACGGATTTACGGACTGATCGTTCACGGCGATGTCGCGGGGAGCGCGGCCGTGCTTCATGCCTTGGCCGACTGGCTCGCCTGGATGGGGCTGGTGCCGGCGGGCAAGAAGTCGTTGCTCGACCGGTATGTCGGCTATTACGAACCTTACGCGACCAGCCACGACACGCTCGACCGCAGTACCGCCCTTCTCGACGAGGTCGCGAATGTCGCCAAGGCGGTGATGCGGGCCATCGCCGACATGCGGGCCGGACGCCTCTCGATCCCCGACGCAGCGCTGAGCGATCCGCGACAAAAATGATGGATCGGCCGCTCCTTAGAACCAGCCCTAGCGCGTTCGTCTTGGAACCGGCGTCCGGTTCTAGCCTTTAGTTCTTAAGGCATGCGCGCCGTCGCGAATAGGACCGGACCTCATGAAGAACGAAGTAAAATTTAAAGAATACGACGCGCCGGCCGGTGGCTGGGGCTCGGTACAGTCGCTTGGCCGGAGCTTGGCGCATGGCCGCGCGCCGGTCCGCCAAACGCAAGCGTTGATGAAGCAGAACAAGCCGGACGGCTTTGCCTGCGTAAGCTGCGCATGGGCCAAGCCGGGCGAGCCGCATCCCTTCGAATTTTGCGAGGAAGGCGCCAAGGCGACGACGTGGGAGTTGACTGCCGATCGCTGTACGCCGGCGTTCTTCGCGCAGCATCCGGTGACCATGCTCGAGAGCTGGAGCGACCACGCGCTGGAGGATGTTGGTCGCCTGACCGAGCCGATGCTCTGGGACGCCGCCACGGACAAATATGTACCCGTCACCTGGGAAGAAGCGTTTCGCGAGATCGGCGCGGAATTGAAGCGGCTCGCCCCGAAAGAGGCGGTCTTCTATTCCTCGGGCCGTGCGTCACTCGAGGCCTCGTACATGTATGCGCTGCTCGCGCGCCTGTACGGCAACAACAATCTGCCGGACAGCTCGAATATGTGCCACGAGAGCACCTCCGTCGCGCTGCCCGAAAGCATCGGCGTGCCGGTAGGAACGATCACGCTCGACGATTTCGAGCATACCGACTGCATCATCAATTTCGGGCATAATACGGGCGTCAGCAGCCCGCGCATGTTGCACCAATTGCAGCCCTGCGCGAAGCGCGGCGTACCGATCATCATCTTCAACCCGCTGCGGGAGCGCGGCTTCGAGCGCTTCATCAATCCGCAAAACCCGGTCGAGATGCTGAGCGGCCATTCGACGCCGATCGGCTCGCAGTACCACCAGGTCAAGAGCGGCGGCGATACGGCGGCGCTCTTCGGAATCTGCAAGGCGTTGATCGCGGCCGACGACGAAGCGCAGGCCCAGGGTCGGCCTCGTATCCTCGATAGCGAATTCATCGCCGAGCACACGCACGGCATCGATGAATTCACAGCCGCGGCGCGCGCCAAAAGCTGGATCGATTTGGAGCGGCGCTCCGGCCTCTCGCGCAATGCGATGGAAGCGGTGGCGAAAGTCTATCAGCGCTCGAATGCCGTGATGGGTATCTATGGCATGGGATTGACGCAGCATAAGCACGGCGTCGAGACCGTTCAGATGATCGTCAACCTGCTGCTGCTGCGCGGCAATATGGGCAAGCCCGGCGCGGGCATCTTGCCGGTGCGCGGCCATTCCAACGTGCAAGGCCAACGCACGGTGGGCATTACCGAGAAGCCCGAGCTTGTGCCGGTCGACAAGCTGGAGCAGCAATTCGATTTCACCGTGCCCAAGGAAAAAGGCATGGCCACCGTCGCGGCCTGCGAAGGCATCATCAACGGCTCGGTCCGCGCGATGATCCAGCTCGGCGGCAATCTCGTGCGCTCCGTACCGGACCACAACGCCGTTATCCCGGCGTGGCGCAAACTACGGCTGACGGTGCAGATCGAGACCAAGCTCAACAAGAGCTGCGTCGTTCATGGCGAGGTGTCCTTCATCCTCCCGTGCCTCGGCCGGATCGAGATCGACCGGCAGGCGAGCGGACCGCAGGCGGTCGCCGTCGAAGACAGCACCGGCTGCATGCACGGCTCGCGCGGCCACGCCACGCCCGCCAGCGAGCACCTGCTTTCCGAGCCGGCGATTATCGCCGGGATTGCCAAAGCGACGTTGCCGCCCAATCCGAAAGTCGATTGGGACGGCTGGGTCGCGGACTATGCGCGTATCCGCGACGCGATCGCCGAGACCTATCCCGAGATCTTCCACGACTTCAACCAACGCATGTGGCAGCCAGGCGGCTTCCATCGTCCGCTCGGCGCCAAGCATCGCGAATGGAAGACCAAAACCGGCAAGGCGAATTTCATCACGCCTGGGAGTTTGGCGACGGATATCGACGTTCCGGAAGCAGAGCGCGACGTCGTGCAGCTCATCACCCTGCGCAGCCAAGGACAATTCAACACGACGGTTTATTCCTATCGCGACCGTTTCCGCGGCGTCGACGGTACGCGGATGGTTCTGTTCATGCATCAAAACGATATCGACCGGCTCGAGCTTCACGCCGAAGAGATGGTGAGTCTCATCACCGCGGTTAGCGATGGCGTCCATCGCCAAGTGGATGGTTTCATCGTGCGGCCCTACGACATCCCCGAAGGCTGCATCGCCGGCTATTATCCGGAATGCAATCCGCTCGTCCCCCTCTGGCATCATGAAGAGAAAGCCAAGGTGCCTGCGACCAAATCGATACCGGTCCGCATCGCCAAGACAGGCGTCGGCCCGGTCGCCGGCAATCGATGATGGAACCGGCGTCGCAGCGCTTGCGGCGGCGCCAATGGCGTTTCGCCGCCGCCGGCGAAAGCCTTGGCACACGCGCCGTGGCGACGGAGGTGCCGATCGCCTTCACCTATCGAGGATGCAGCTATGCCGTCATGATGGCGACGCCCGCCGATCTTGACGACTTCGCGCGCGGCTTCACGCTCAGCGAAGGCCTGATTTCCTCCCTACAAGACATAAGCGCGATCGAGGCGCGGCCGCGCGATGAAGGCGTCGTCCTCGATATCGATCTTGCCGCGACAGCGATGGACCGCTTTTGGGAGCGCCGGCGGTTCATGGCCGGGCCCAGCGGCTGCGGACTGTGCGGTATCGAGAGCCTCAAAGAAGCGCTGCGGCCGATCCCGCGCGTGACCGCGGCACGCGGCTTCGCGCCCGATGATATCGCCGCTGCACTAGCTGCTCTTCCCGTCGCTCAAAGCCTCGGCCGCGAAACGCGCGCGGTGCACGCTGCCGCGCTTTGGCGGCCTGAGGATCGTAGCCTGACATTGCGCGAGGATATCGGGCGCCACAACGCGCTCGACAAGCTGATCGGCGCGACCATGCGGGAACATCTGCCGATGGGCGAAGGTATTCTCCTTCTGACCAGCAGGCTGTCGGTCGAACTCATCCAGAAGGCGGCGGTGGCCGGCGCCAGCATGGTCGTCGGCGTCTCGGCGCCGACGGCGTTGGCGGTTCGCACCGCCGAAGCCGCTGGGATCACGTTGATCGGCATCGCGCGCGACGATGGTTTCGAGATTTTCACCGGCGCGGGCCGTCTGACCACCGCGCCCAGCGTCGATGCGGCCTAGCGGAAGAGCAGATCGCTCTGCTGCCGCACCAGAAACGTGTCGCCGCGATGGAAGAAGTCGACGACGAGGTCGGCGACCGCTTCCGGCCGTTCATCGGCCATCGCCGTCCCCGCGTCATAGACGAACACGACGTTGCACGCCGCAAGACGCTCGCGGTAATACCGGCCGGCTTCGGGCGGCGCGGCTCTGTCCTTGGTGCCGAAGACCGTGAGCAGCGGCACTTTGAGGGCGCCGAGCCGGCCGATCAGCGCCTCATCGGCGACGCGGCCGTCGCCATGGATCAGCCGCGGGCCAAGCACGATCAGCGCCGCGACCGCATCGGGCCGGTCGAGCGCGAGGGCAAGTCCTGCCGCGGCGTTGTCGCTGTCGGCGATCACGGCGAAACGCTCGCTGCCCGACGGCGTCTTGTCGATGACGCGGAATTGCGCGGCGATGAGATCGCGCAGCTCCGCGCGCTTCTCGCCGAGCCAAAGGACGGTATCGGTGCCGAGGTTTTCGTTGGTCATGATCAGAGCTCGCGGATCCGCGGCAGTACTTTCGTGCCGAACAATTCGATGGAGTGCAGCGTCTTATCGCCGAGCTGGGCTGCCAGCGGGCAATCGAGAATGCCCGCGCCGATCTCCTTCCGGATACGCGCGATCTGGCGCACGATCGTCTCCGGCGAGCCGACGAGGAGTTGGCCGCTATCGATGCGGTCCTGCAGCGTCCGCGTCACCGTCCGCGTGACCTGGCTTTCATCGCGACCGTAATACGCGGTCTCCGCCATCGCCTTGTTGATCGAGGCATTGGCGGTGGTCAGCGCGACACGCTGGGGCGCCTTGCTCATATCGTCGAAGGCTTCCTCATCGGTCTCGGCGACGTGGAAGCCGACGCGATAGATGATGTCGTCGGGCTTCGCTTCCCAACCCTGCTGGCGGCATTGCGCCTGGTAATAGGCCGACGCCTTGGCCGCCTGCGCGATGGTGGTGAAGGCAAAGCCGAGACCGATATGCTGCTCGGCCGCGAGCTCGCCGGCCTCGGGGCTCGAGCCCGACATGTACATCGGCGGCTGCGGCCGCTGCACCGGCCGCGGCCAGATCGAAATCGAGCGATATTGGTAATAGCGGCCCTGCCAGCCGAAGGGCTGCGGCTCGGTCCAGGCGCGGCGGATGATCTCCATCGCCTCGGCAAAACGCGCCCGCGATTCCGAAGGATTGAAATTGTAGGTGACATATTCGTTCGGCGTGCCGCGCATGAAACCGGCGATGAGCCGGCCGCCGGTCATCGCATCGAGCATCGCGAATTCCTCGGCGACGCGCACCGGGTTGAGCGTCGGCAGGCTCGGCCCGAGCACCGCAATCTTGGCCCGCTTCACCACCTGGCTCAGCGCGCCGGCGAAGATCATCGGATTGGGTGTCAGCGACAGCGACGAGAAATGATGCTCGGCGACCGTCACCCAGTCGAAGCCGAAGACATCGGCAAGGCGGAATTGTTCCATCGTGACGGCCATCGACTGCTCGGCGATCTCGGCGTCGCAATATCCATTGGGAACCGGCCAGATGCCTTGCGGCGCGTCGCCGATATAGCGGGAAGTGCAGAAGAGCGCGGCTTTCATGCCCCGAGCGTAACACCGCGACGCCCGGAAGTCAGCCGCTTGCCCCGCTAGCCGCCGGGCCCCACTATTCTGCGAAAGATCAACGGGAGACAACATGCCGGCATTCGATCCCAAGCGTTACCACCGCATCGCCGTCGAGGAAGCATTCGTGATCCCCGAGATCGCCGGGCTCGACGCCAATCGCGCGGATCGCAGCGACCGCTCGGCGCGGCGCGCCTACATCATGAAATCGCTGCTCGAGATGGGCGACGAACGCATCAAAGCGATGGATGAAGACGGGATCGCGATGCAAGTCTGTCTCATCGCCGGCATCGCGTTGCAGGACATCGATCCCGTCAAAGGCAATGAGCTCGCGGCGCTCTCCAATGACCGCCTGGCGGAGATGGCGGGCAAATATCCGACCCGTATTGCCGGCCTCGCCGGCTTCGCGCCGCGCGATCCGACGCGCGCCGCGCACGAGCTCGAGCGCGGGGTAAAAAAGCTGGGCCTCAAAGGCGGCATCGTCAATTCGCATTCGCTGGGCGAATATCTCGACGACAAAAAATTCTGGCCGATCTTCGAGACGCTGCAAGCGATGGACGTGCCGCTCTATATTCATCCGCGCGATCCCTCGCCGCAGATGATCAAGCCGTTCGAGGTCTTCGGCTTCAAGGTCGGCTGGTCATGGGCGGCGGAAGTCGGCACGCATATCATTCGCCTGATCGGCAACGGCGTGTTCGATCAATTTCCGCGGCTGCGCATCGTCATCGGCCATATGGGCGAAGGCATCCCCTTCTTCATCGACCGGATCGACAATCGTTATTTCTGGGAGCACGACATGGCCGCCGCGCCGCCGCGGCTGAAGCGCAAGCCGAGCGATTACATCCGCGAGAATCTCGTGGTCACGACCAGCGGCATGAATTACCCGGGGCCGCTGCTGCTGACGATCCAGGCGCTTGGCATCGACAACGTACTGTTCGCCGCCGATTACCCGTTCGAGACGGTGCGGGATTCGGTCGAGGCGATCGACAATCTGGCGATCGCCGACAGCGACAAGGAAAAGCTCTACAGCCTCAACGCGAAGCGCGTCTTCAAGCTTTAAGGCACATAAATGCACACGCGCGCCGAAGCGCGCGCGTGGATCGTTCGAGGGCAGCCTTGGCGATGGAAGAAGCGACTCAAGCCGATTCAGTCGTCTCTTCTTCCTGCTGCTCGTCCTGCTGCTGCTCGTCCTGTTCGTCTTCTTTCTTCAGCCCGCGGCGGCGTGCCGCCTCGTGCCGAGGATTGAAGAGTTGAGCGCGGGATTCCCCGCCCTTGCGGCCCGCCGCCGCGGCGAGCTCGCGGTTCTGCGAGAAGCTTCGTTCGGCCGCGGGAACGGCTTCGCCGCCTTTCCGGCCCGCCTCCGCGGCGAGCTGGCGGTTTTTAGAGAAGCTGCGCTTCTCCGGCGGCACTCCGTGCCCGCCCTTGCTGGCAATCTCGCGCTGGCGTTCGCGATCCATCGACGCAAAGCCACGATTAGACTTCACCTGTTCCATCCCGACCCGTTGAGCTGCTGAATGAGCAATCGAGGGGTAAATGCATGCTGCAGCCTATGGTTCCGACAAAAATTTCGCCCATAGCTGGAGCTTGAGCACTCTTCCTCGCGCCCGCTTGGCCGCGATCCCCCGACCCCCTGGGAACCGTTTTCCGCCCTCGGAGTTAGGGAACTGCCACAAAAATCTCGGGGAGAGGCCGGTTTGAACATTTGTTGCGTCCGGGGCTTAGCGGCGGGCTGCAGCGCCATCGCCTTGGCCTCATTTCTCAGCCCTGTAGCGCGAGCCCAGCCCCTCACCTTGGATCAGGCGCTCGCCGCCGCCTACGAGACGAACACCCAGCTTCAGGCTCAGCGCGCCGCTCTACGCGCCACCGACGAAGATGTCGCGACTGCGATCTCGGGCTGGCGGCCGACCGTGACCGCAACCGCCAGTTACGGCTATACGCGCGACCGCACCCAGCCGCCTGAATTCGGCGTCGTTGCCCCGAATGGACATCCGCGAGATGCCGGCATCACGCTGACTCAGCCTGTGATCAACGGCATGACCATCCCGCAAACGGAGCAGGCCAAAGCCGGCGTCGAGGCCGGCCGCGCACAGTTGACCTCTGTCGAGCAATCGACGCTGCTCAACGCCGCCAGAGCGTATTTCGACGTGCTCAGCGCCGAGGCGCAGCTGAACTACAAACGACACAACGTGTCGCGGCTGAACGATCAGGTGCAGATGACGCAGCGACGCGTCGCGATCCGCGATCTTGCCCGCAGCGATCTCGACATCGTCCAGGCGCGGCTGAGCTCGGCCAGCGCCGATGTCGCGACCGCCGAAGGCAATCTCGCCACGGCACAGGCGGCATTCCTGCGCGTGGTCGGGCGGCCAGCGGAGACGCTCGAGACAGCGCCCAAGCTCCCCGCATTGCCCGCGACCGAGCAGGACGCAATGGCGGTCGCCCTCGCCAACAACCCCGATCTCGCAGGGACGAAATATCTCGTTAAGCAGGCCGACGCCGCGGTGGACGTCGCCTATGGCGCCTTAGCGCCCAGCATATCGGTCCAACTCGGCTACAAGAAATCAGCCGACGAGCTCGGCCCCGGCATTCGCGACGATTCTCTCTCGGCGATCGCGCAGCTGCGCGTGCCGCTCTATCAGAGCGGCACCGAATACGCGCAGATCCGGCGCAGCGTCGAGTTGCGCAGCAAAGCCGTCCTGCAAGCCGCCGATCAGGAGCGCAGCCTGCGACAAACCCTCGATGCGGCTTGGCAAACGCTCGCTGCCACGCGGAATGCGGTGAGCCTTGATCGCCAGCAGATCCAATCGGCACAATCGGCCTACGACGGAATCCTGGTTGGCCTGCGCGCCGGCGAGCGCACCACGTTCGACGTATTGAACACCGAGCAGGATCTCGACACCGCGCAGGTCGCGCTGGTCGAAGCCGAGCGGCAATACAATGAGACGACGTTTCAGCTTCTCGCCGCCACCGGCGGCCTGACGGCGCGCGCCCTGCAACTGCCCGTCGCCTACTACGATCCCAAAGCTCACTACGACCACGACGTCCATAGCTGGGTCGGCACCGGCAAATAGCGGTGCCGACGGGTATGGCCGACGGCGTCAGGCCGAGAAGCGGCTCGGCCGTAGCGCGCTGCGCGCAAAGGCGGGACGGAAGGCACGCATCCGATAATGCGCCAGGCGGTTGGCGGCTTTCCGCGCTTCGACGGTGCGCCGCGCCGCCGCGACGGCGCCGAAACCGGCGAACAGCAAGATCGTCGGATGCGCGAACGGCGCCGTGCCGATAGCCTCGATGGGCATGCGCACGAACTCATAGATCAGGACGCCGAACCAGAAGGCGAGCGTCAAGGTCGGCCGCGTCATCACCCGGCGCAACAGCAGCACGGCGGCGATCGCCGCGACCGAGGCGAATAAGATCACGCCGAGCCACCCGACATTCACCAGCAGCTCGATCATCGTATTATGGAAACTGAATCCGACGCGCGTGGCGATGCCGGCAAACTGCCACATGCCTTCCGCGTCCAGATTGCCCGGCACCCAAAATCCATTGAAGCCAGCCCCGAGCACCGGCTTGTCGGCGATGAAATCCGCCGCGCGTTGCCAGAGATAGGTTCGGCCGGTCAAGGTTGGGTCTTTGTCGAACAGCGCCATGCTGTCGGAAATGAAGCTATTGCCATAAGCGACCGCCATCAACGCCGCCGCCAGCGACGCGAACACGGTCGTGATCAGCCGCATCGTCAATCCGGCCGGACGCATGGCAAGGAAGAAGATGAAGGCGAGCACCGCCGGGCCCAAACCGAGCAAAGCGCCGGCCGAGCGTGCGACGAGCACCATGTAGATTTCTAAAACGGCAACGGCGAGCGCGAGAAGCGCACGGAAAGGCCGGCGATCCTCGATGCTAGCCACGATACAGGCGAGCGAAACCAGTGCACCCGACGCCGCCATATCGCCAAGAAGATTCTTGCTTTGGGTCAAGCCGGAGAAGGCGGTGCTGCCATTATCGCCGACATTCACCGCCTGGCCGAAGATGATCGCCGACGGCATATAGATCGCGAAGGCGAAGAAAATTCCCCACAGCACCGCCTTCGGATGGGGCGCCGCCGACAGAATGAGGGCAACGCCCACCGTCAGCGCGAATTCGAGCGAGTATTTGAGCGTATCGACGGGCGATTGCGACCAGAAGAAAGAGGCCATCGCAAAAAGCGGAATGATGAGGATGAAGGCGCGGGGCGCCATGATCTCGCCGAGCTGCGGCAGTCGGATGAGGAT
Source organism: Allostellaceae bacterium (assembly GCA_035552195.1). GTDB lineage: Bacteria > Pseudomonadota > Alphaproteobacteria > ATCC43930 > CGMCC-115725 > CAIKMD01. Next base: position 189,063 of record DASZLU010000006.1, read on the forward strand.
GTAGAGCAGTGCCATCGCCGAAATCGCCGCTGCGCCGGCGGTACCGAGCGTCCAGGCGAACAGCATCAGCGTGATGAGCACGAACGCAAAGAACCCATCCGAGTCGAAGGTGAACCAGGACCGTCTCGGCGGCTTCGATCCCGATGCGCGGCGCGCGTAAACACCGACCGGCCGCTGCCGGTTGAAGCGCGGCGATCCGACGACATGCGGCGCGATGCGCCCGGCCGGCGTGCTTCTGACCAGACTCCTTGATTGCGAGCGGCGGATCATATTTCGAACCTATAAGCGCGGATATAGTCGATCATCAGCTTGGCCGGAAAATGCGTCGAGGCATCCGGCGAGCCCGGCCAATTGCCGCCGACCGCGAGGTTGGCGAGCATGTACATCGGCTTGTGCATGTCGTCAGGTGTTGCTTCCCGTGCGGCCTCGCCGCCGTCGATGTACCAGACCAAATCGCGCCGATCCCAGCTCACCGCGAAAGTATGGAAGGCGTTCGGCGTGATATATGCCTCGGCACCGTCGGACTTTCCGTGCTTGCTATGCGCCGTCATGTAGACATGGCTTGGATCGCCGATGCTCTCGACGACGTCGATTTCCGGCGGCCAGCTGTCGTCTTTTGGCAGCATCCAGAAAGCCGGCCATAATCCTTTGCCCTGAGGCAATTCCGCGCGCATTTCAAAATATCCGTAGGTTTGCGAGAAAGAAGGTTGGGTGCTGATCAGGCCCGAGACATAAGGATAGTTTTCGACACCCGCTCCAAAATGCCGCGGCGTCGGTTGCGCCGTGATCTCCAACACCCCCTCGTCGACCGCGACGGGGTCGATCGAGAAAGGATCGAGCCCGCCGAGAACGGAATCGAAAATCTCTCCGATCCCGTCATCGCTGCCGCGGCTCCCGCGGTCGCGGCTGAAGAGCGATCCATCGCCGAGCGTCGCCCGCCAGATACCGTCGTTGCCCGTCCACGGCCGGAAGATCTGAAAATCGTCGAAGAAGACGAGTGTCAGAGGCCGGCCGTCGGGGGCCGCTTGCAAGGGCGGCTGGTCAGTTCCCGCCCTTGCGGCAAACGGATTCAGGAAAGCGGATACCATCAAGACCATCCCGACAACGTCGCCGCGGCGGCAGGAACGACGCCTCAGCATTTTTTGACGAACTGGTTATGAGTTCGTGACGTAGTAGTTCTTGTACGAGCCGAAATAGTCACTGCTGTCGCCGTAGCCGAAGCGGGCTTGCTGGCGAATGTTCACCTGGGCAAGGACCGCGCCGGCGACCTTGGCGCCGCATTGCTGCAGGATATCCGCAGCGGCTTGCACAGCGCTCATCGGCGTCTTGTTCCAATGCACGACGAACAACACCTTGTCGGCCTTGGTGCAGAGGATGCGCGAATCCGCGACGCCAAGCAGCGGCGGGGTATCGAGGATAACGTGGTCGAAGCGCTGCGACAGCGAGCGGATCAGCGCGTCCCACTGCTTCGTGCTGAAAAGATCCTCGGGCACGCCCTCGTGCTGCGCGACCGGCAGAACCCAGGCGCCGCTCCGCGGATCGAGCACCAGCACGTCGTTGAGCGGCAGGTTCTTCTTGATCGCCTCGACGACGCCGATTTGCGCATTCGCCGCCTCGCTGACGAGGCTGGTCAGACCGTGCCGGCGCACGTCGCAATCGACGACGACAACCGACTCGCCCGCCTGGGCCAGAATTTCCGCGAGACAGAGCGACGTGACGCTCTTGCCTTCGCGCGGCACCGACGAGGTGAGCGCGATGACCTTCGACGGCTCGTTCGGATCGAGAAGCGCGAGGAAGGCACGCAGGTTGCGGAAGGATTCCGCGAAGGCCGTGAAACGATCCGTCATCAGGCTGATGGCCGGGGCCGCGGGACCGCGCAGACGGCGCGACTGGCCGAGCGAGGTGATATCGGGCAGCGTCGCGGCGAGCGGCAGGCCAATGCCGAGCTCGACGTCGCTGCTGCTGCGGAAGCGCCGGTTCCAGTATTCCGGAATGATGACCGCGAGGGCCGCACCCAGGAGGCCGAGGATCGCCGCACCCGCCATGATGAGGCGCATATTCGGCGACGGCGTATCCGAAGCGACGGCGGCTTTGTAATTCACCATCGCGTCAGGCTGCTGCAGGCTGCGAGCGGCGGCGACGTCGCTGGCGCGGTTGAGATAGCCCTCGTACGTCTTCTTGGACGCATCCGCCTTCAATTCGAGCGAGACGAGCGCCACGCGGGCGGCGTTGTTCGTGTCGAGGGTCTGCTGTGCCTGCTGACGGCTCGCGACGAGCGAATCCTCGCGCTGGGCCGCACCGCGAACCGAGGCGGTCAAGCTCGAGTGGATACGATTGAGTTCGCCGCGAATTTGGCTGCGGACGTCGTTGAGCTGAGCTTGGGCGCGCTTGGTCTCGGGATAATCCGCTTTGAACTGGGTAGACAATTGCGCGACCTGAGCGCTGATATCGGCCTCCTGCTTGCGGAGTTCGCGGATCGTATCCGAATTGAGCGCCTCGGCCGTATCGCCGCCGTCGCCGTTCTTGCCGCCGGTCGCGCTGTTGATCTGCGATTCTTTCTGGATACGGTCGGCATGCGCCTGCGCGATCTGCTGGTTGAGCGTCGCGATCTCGGCTTCGACCATGCTCGCGCCTTGCGGGCTGAGGATCGAATGCGAATTCTTGTACTGCTCGGCAGCGGCCGCCGAGGTCAACGCGTCCTCGCGCAGCTTGTCGACGCTGGCGGTAAGTTCGTCGTTGGCCTTGTTCACCATGTTGACCTTATCGGTCACCTGGCGCGCGATATAGGCGTCGATCAAGCTGTTGGCGATGCTCTGCGCCTTCGCCGGATCGGTCGACGAGAAGCCGACGCGAACCACATCGGTCAGGCCGATGCGGCGCGTGAAGGTACCGCGTTGAACCGCATCAACCGTTTTGCGCAGCACTTCTTCCGGCGTGACCTCCTTCACCTCGGACGAAATGGCGACGAAGGGAAATTGGTCCGTGAAGCCGAAATGCCAGGTCGAGGCCGGCGGCGGATTGAATTCCGGGTCCTTCAAGAGACCGAGCTTCTCGATCACGGTTTCCGACAGCGCGCGCGACTTCAGCATCTCGACTTCGGTGTCGACCGCGCTGGTATCGAGCGGCTGCATGCTCTGGTTCTGATTCGCCTCAGCCAGATTGTTGTGCGACGGCTGCACCAGGACCGAGCCTTCGGCGTAGTAGGTCCGCGGCAACGTCGACGCGAAACCGACGACGACACCGAAGATCGCGACCGCGACCAGCGCAGCACGCCACCCTCGCCCGAGTATCAACCCCATCCAGTAGTGGAGCGACGACTGTTCGCTCCGATCGAGCATGGGTTGCCAGTCTTTGGTACCCGGTACGTTGACTTCATACGGAGCGAGGGTGCTCATGTGCTACGTTCCTTGCAAAGAGAAAGATGGTGTGACGGTCGCTTCGTAACGCCGGCTCAGAAGATCGCCCCCAGCACCGCGAACGGCGCGATCGGGCTGATATCCTGCAGGAACTTGCGCGTACCCGACGTATCGACGACGACGATGTCATGCGCCTGCAACTGCGGATCCGGGACTTTGCCGGATTGGATATCGCTGATATCGAATGTCGCTTGGGTGCGGTTCTGACCGACGGTGCGGAAGATCGCGACCCTGTCGCTCGCCAGCTTCGTATCGGGACCTTTGGCGAGAGCGATCGCCTGCATCAGCGTTGTGCCGCTCGAGATCGGATAAATGCCGGGCTGAATCACTGCACCGTTGACGGTGACCTTCTGGCTCTCCGATTCCTTCACCGAAACGGTGACTTTCGGATCGCGGACGTATTTGTCGCCGTAGGCGGCGGCAACCTGTTTTGAGAGCTGCGAGACGCTCCGTCCGCCGGCGGGCACGGAGCCAAGCAGCGGCAGGAGAATATTGCCTTCGGAATCGACCTGGACCGTCCGGCTAAGGTCCGGGATCTGGAACACATCGACGGAGATCACGTCATCCGGACCGATAATGTAGTCCGGTCGAACCATATTCGTCGCCGGCGTCTGCGACGAGAATTGCGGAACCGTTTGCGTCGGCGGAAGCGACGCCGACTGGAAATTGTTCGGCGAATTCTGGAAACCTGCAGCCAGGCTTGTGCCAGGCGCCGCGACGATCAACGCTCCTGCCGAGAGCGCCACAAAACCCGCCAACATCTGCCGCAATTTCATCTCATCTCTCCGTTCGATGGATCGATCGAGGCTGATCCAGACGCCATGACCCGCACCGACACGTGTCGGATTGCTTGCGGGCTGAAACGCCGCATAAAAATTTATGTTCCGGCAAATTTGGGAAAGCGCGAGCGATGCCGCTACGCGAGCGGCGTCACCTCGTATCTACGAGGTAAATTTCTAACCGCGACGACGCGCGACGAAAGTCACAGCGCGTGGATGATCAACGCGATCAGCGCCCATAACAGCAAACTGGCGACGACGATGAAGACGAGTGTCTTGCGCCCGCTCCAGCGGTCGGATCGGTGACGAGAATTCGGATCGCGCGACGGAGTTTCGGACATGCGACGGACGGAAGGTGCTGTGCGGTAGCGATTCGCTTGAATGAATTATGTCGCGATTTCGGTCACATTCGGGCGGTCGTGGACAACATTGCGCGCATTGCGACGTAGCCTTTGCCATAAGGCAAATTTCGTTTGAGCATCATCGACACCCCCGCGTGCGATGCGGCAATCATAGTCGATTTCCCGGAACAAACAATGCGATGACGAGTTCTTGGCGACATGTCCGTCCAGCCCGACACACTGGAGATTCCGATGTCCAATTTGGTCTGCAAGCCAGGCCCGTTCCATTTTACCTTCGCGCCAAGCGAAAGAGTCGGCTTGCTTGCCGCTCTCGTTCGCTCGTTGGATATCGTCATCGCGTTTGCGGCGCTGGTTTTTGTCCTGCCGTTGATGGGCGTCGTCGCGCTCGCGATCTTTCTTCAAGATCGGGGCCCGGTTGTTTTCGCGCATCGGCGCGTCGGTCGCGGTGGGAAGCCGTTCTATTGTTATAAATTCCGTTCGATGGCGGTCGATGCGGAAGCGCGTCTCGCGGAGCTGCTGGCGCGCGATCCGGTGGCACGCGATGAATGGGCGCGCGATCATAAGTTGCGCGATGATCCGCGCGTGACGCCGCTTGGCGCTTTCCTACGCCGCTCAAGCCTCGACGAGTTGCCGCAACTCATCAATGTTCTGCAAGGCACGATGAGCCTCGTGGGGCCGCGTCCGATCGTCGACGCCGAGATCTCGCGTTATGGCCGGCGCTTCAGCCATTACTGCTCCGTGAAGCCCGGCATCACCGGCCTCTGGCAGGTCAGCGGCCGCAACGACGTCAGCTACCGTACGCGCGTGGCGCTCGATTGCCTCTACGCGAAATCGCAAAGCCCGCGGCTCTATCTGTGGATCGTGATCGTGACGATCCCGGCCGTGCTGTCGCGAAAGGGGTCGTATTGACGGAAAGAAAATAGCACCGCTCAAGCCGGGCCCTTCGTCCACCGGCGCTTGCAGCGAATTTTCTCACTTCGGTTGACTATGAACATTTTCGTTCTACATCGTGGACATTGGCCATGGCGAACAAACGCTCTGACGAAGCATTCGGCATATTGAAGGCTTGCCGGCGTTACTTCGTCACCGTCGCGATCTTCAGCTTGGCCATTAATCTCCTCTATCTCGCGACGCCGCTCTACATGCTGCAAATGTATGACCGCGTGGTGCCGAGCTCGAGCATCATCACGCTGGTCATGCTGACGGCCGTTCTGCTCGTCGCGTTGCTCGCGCTCGCCGTCCTCGACATCGTCCGCTCGGGGATTCTGTCGCGCGCCGGCGTGCGTCTCGACCGCCTGCTGGGCGCCCGCATCGTCACCGCGGTGATCGACAATGCCTCGGTCGCGGGCGGTGCGCGCAGCCAGCCGCTGCGCGATGCCGACACCTTCCGGCAATTCATCACCGGCGCCGGTATCCACGCGGTCTTCGATCTGCCCTGGGCGCCGATCTATATCGCGGTCATCTTCCTGCTTCACCCGCTGCTCGGCGGCTTCGCGCTGGCGTGCGCGTTCATTCTCCTCGCGCTCGCGCTCATCAACGAGCGACTGGTGCGCCCGGCGATGAATGAATCGAACGACGCGGCGAGCAAAAACTACAGCTTCACCGAAATGGGCTTGCGCAATGCCGAGGTCGTGCGCGCCATGGGCATGACCGACGGCTTGCTCAACCGCTGGCGCCGCGATCGCAACCGCATGATGGAGCGCCAGCTCGTCGCAACCGATCGCGGCGCGACGATGTCCGGGCTGATCCGCTTTTTCCGGCTCTCGATGCAATCGCTGATCTTGGGGCTCGGCGCCTATCTCGTGATCGAGCACCTGGTCACCGTGGGCTCGATGTTCGCCGCCAGCCTCCTTCTTGGCCGCGCCTTGCAGCCGGTGGAGCAGATCGTCGGTTCGTGGCGCGGCATGATCGCCGCGCGCGATGCCTTCAATCGTGTGCGCTACGTCCTCGAAGCGTCGCCGCTTCCGCCGGTCCATCTCGCCCTGCCGCGGCCCGAGGGCCAGGTCTCGGCGGAGCAGATGTCCTATATGCTGCCGCGCACCTCGCGCCCGCTGCTCTACAACGTGAATTTCCGCATCGAGCCTGGCGAGTCCGTGGGTGTGATCGGTCCGTCCGGCGCCGGCAAGTCGACCTTGGCGCGCCAGCTCGTCGGCGTGTTGCGGCCGACCGCCGGCACGGTTCGGCTCGATGGTGCCGATCTCGGCACTTGGCCGCGCAACGCGGTCGGGCAATACATCGGCTATCTGCCGCAGGACATCGAGCTGTTCTCGGACAGTGTCGCCGCGAATATCGCCCGCTTCCAGCAAACCGATGACGAAGCCGTCATCGAGGCCGCACGGATCGCCGGCGTGCATGAGATGATCCTGCGCCTCCCCGATGGATACGAGACCTGGGTCGGCGATGGCGGCGCCATCCTTTCGGGCGGTGTCCGCCAGCGCATCGGCTTGGCCCGCGCCGTCTTCGGCATGCCCAGCCTCGTGGTCCTCGATGAACCGAGCTCCAATCTCGATTCCGAAGGCGATGCCGCACTAGCCGAATGTATGCTCAAGCTCAAGCAAGCGCGCATCACCACGATCACGATCTCGCATCGGCCCGCGACAATCGCGATTGTCGACAAGATTCTGTTGCTGGTCGATGGCCGGATCGAAGCGTTCGGTCCGCGCGCCGAAGTACTGGCACGGCTCAATGCGCGCGCGCCAATTCCGATCGTTGCGCCTGCCAATCGCGCCGGTCAGTAGGTAGCAAGCCCGATATGCAGTCCGCCGACATCCTTCCGCCCCGCCCCACGCTTCCCGCGAGCGTCACCTCCTATGAGGTCGACGCGCCGAGCGAATCTCTCGTGAAATATGCGGCGGCCGGGTGGATCACTCTCGCACTGTTCTTCGGCGTCTTCGGCATCTGGTCGCTGACCGCGCCGCTCAACGGCGCCGTGGTCGCGCCGGCCGTGGTCAAAGTCGAAGGCAATCGCAAGAGCGTGCAGCATCTCGATGGCGGCATCGTCAAGCAGCTCAATGTGAAGGAAGGCGATCACGTCAATGCCGGCGACGTGCTCATCGTCCTCGACGATACCGCAGCGCGCGCCAATTTCGAGGTGCTCGCGCAGCAATATAAGGTGCTGCACGCCACCGAAACGCGACTGACCGCGGAATTCAACGGCGAAAGCGAATTCGCGCCGCCACTCAATGCACCGGCCGACGAGAAAGGCATTTGGGAAGCGCAACGCCGGCAGTTCCAAAGCCAGCAGGCCGCGCTCGACGGGCAGCGCCGGGTGCTGCAAGAGAAGATCCAACAACTCAATGCCCAGATCGCGGGCGACGAGAACCAGATTACCGCTTTCAAGCACGAGAACTCGTCCGTCCATCAAGAGCTCGCGACGATCTCGCCGCTGGTCGATCAAGGCCTGATCGCGGGGACGCGGCGCACGCAGTTGCAGCGCACCGGCTACGGCCTCGACGGCCAGATCGCCGAGACCACCGCCGACATGGCGCGATCGCGTCAGGCGATCGCCGAGCAGATGCAGCAGATCGCGCAGGTCGAAAACCAGCACATGACCGATGTATCGAAAGACCTGCAGGACACCCAGGCAAAGCTGCTCGACGTGATCCCGCGCCTCGCCGACGCGAAAGCCGTGCTGGAGCGGACCCAGATCCGCTCGCCTTATACCGGCCGCGTCGTCGCGCTCAACGTGTTCGGCGTCGGCTCGGTGATCGGCAAAGGCGAGAAGATCCTCGACATCGTGCCGCAGGACGACGGGCTGACCGTCGAATCGCGTATCGCCGTCGAAGACATCAGCGACGTGCATCCGGGCATGGATGCCGAAGTTCATCTTACCGCCTATAAGCAGCGCATCACGCCCGTCATCACCGGCAAGATCACCGACGTGTCGGCTGATCGCTTGACCGATGAACGCACGGGACAGCCCTATTACAACGTGCTGGTCAAGGTTGACCCGCAAGAGCTCAGCAAATACCCGTCGATCCAGCTTTATCCGGGCATGCCCGCGATGGTTCAGATTCCGACCGTCCATCGCACGGCGTTCGACTACGTCGTCGGTCCGTTGACCTCGTCGTTCAGCAACGCCTTCCGGCAAAAATAGCTCGTCGATTACGCCCGTTTTGCGGCGAGACGCGCGCCCATTTAAGGCGCGCGTAAACCACTGTAACGAAAGCATGAAAGCACGAAAAATTTAACCGGCTCCGACGCACCCGATGCGGCGCTCGCGCGTTAGTGACGCAGTGCTGCCAGCGTTAGGAAGCCCATGCATCGCGAGGAAATTTCCGCCAGCCGGATGATCGACAAAGTGTTGATCGTCATTCCGTGCCTCAACGAGCGGAGGCATATCGAGAAGCTGATTGCCGATATTCAACGGGACACGGCGGAGATCGATCATCTCATCGTCGTAGCCGATGGCGGCAGCACCGACGGCACGCAGGCTATTCTCGCCGCGATCACCGAGCGCGACGCCGGCGTCAAGGTGATCTTCAATCCGAAACGGATTCAAAGCGCTGGCGTGAACTTGGCCGTGCGCGGTTTCGGCGAAGGACGGCATTGGCTGGTCCGGATCGATGCGCACGCACAATATCCGGCCAACTACATTTGCACGCTGATCGAAGAAGCCCATCGCACCGTCGCCGCCTCGGTCGTCGTCGCGATGACGTCGCGCGGGACCGAAGGCTTCCAGGCGGCGATCGCGGCGATTCAAAATTCAGCGCTCGGCGCGGGTGGCGCCCCGCATCGTCGTGGCGGCAAGGCCGAGTTCGTCGACCACGGTCATCACGCGCTGTTCGACCTCAACGCTTTCGTCGCGCTCGGCGGCTACGACGAAAACGCCAGTCATAACGAGGATGCCGAATTCGATCTCCGCCTGGCGCGGGCCGGCGGCAAGATTTGGCTGACCCGCGCGGTCGAGGTGATCTATTTCCCGCGCAGCAACGTGCCGGCGCTTTATCGCCAATACGTCTGCTACGGCCGGGGCCGCGCGGCGACCCTCGTCCGCCACCGCAAGATGCCGAAGCTTCGCCAGATGCTGCCGGCCGGTGTCGCCCCGGCAGTGACGTTGGCTGCTTTTGTACCGTGGCTTCCGATCGCCGCCGCACCTGCGCTCGTCTGGACGATGCTATCCATGCTTGCCGGCGCCGCGATCGGCCGACGGTTGGGGCTGCGCGGCATGGCCTATGCGGGCATCGGCGCCGTGACCATTCACCTGGCATGGTCGATCGGGTTCTGGTGGGAACTCCTCCTGCGGCTGCGTCGTGACCGCGACGAGGCATTCAACGCCATCGCAACGGCGGGCGATGCGCGATGAGCGATCGCGCCGATGTCGCGATCATCATGGCGAATTACAACGGCGCGCGCTTCGTCGGCGCCGCCATCGAGTCCGTTCTTCGCCAGACGCTAACATCCTGGGAATTGATCGTCGTCGACGATGCCTCGCGCGACGACAGCGTCGCCATCGCCGAAGAGTTCGCCGCTCGCGATCGGCGTATCAAGGTTGTCGTCCAGAAGATCAATCGCGGTCCAGCCGCGGCGCGCAATCGCGCGCTTGATCTGGTTACGGCGCGCTGGATCGCGATCATGGATAGCGACGATCTGATCCCGCCGCAGCGGCTTCAATGCTTGCTGCGCCGCGCCCGGGTCACCGGCGCCGCGATTATCGCCGACAGCTTGCTCGAATTTTCGTCGAAAGCACGGCCGCGTCCCTTTCTGCCCGGCTGGCTGAGCGCGGAGACGTCATGGATCTCGCTCGACACGTTTATCAGCTCGAATTGCCTTTATTCGCGCACGCCGCCGCTTGGCTATCTGAAACCGATGATCCGGATGGACATGATCCGCGAACTCGGCCTCCGCTATGACGAATCGTTGCGGATCGGCGAGGATTATCATTTCATCATTCGCCTGATGGCGCATGGCTATCGCCTGCTCCTCGAGCCGGCAAGCTTCTATTTTTATCGCAAGCACGACAGTTCGATCTCGCATCGCCTGCGCGAGAGCGACATCATCGCCCTGATCGCCGCGGACCATCGCTTCGCCCATCGCGAAATCCCCTTCCCGCCGCCGGTGCAGGCTGCGCTCAAGCGGCGGCAGCGGACGCTGCGATCCTTGCAGGCCTACGACAACGTCATCACCGGGATCAAAAGTCGCGATTATGCCACCGCCGCCCGGTGCGCGACGCTCCACCCGCATATCTGGCCGATGCTGATCCGCCCGATCACAGCGCGGCTTCGTCGCCTCGGCCAGCGCAGCAGGCTCCTCACGCGACGTGAACGCGATGTCACGCTCGAAGTCTTATTGAATGAAAGCACATCTATTCGTCCCTCGGGTGTTCCATCGTGACCACCTATTTGAATTACCTCGGCCGGCCGATGCCGCAAGCGCCGACCCAACGTCGAGCGTCACCGGCAACGATCCGAACGGCGGCGGCACCTGGACCGCGCCGGCGGGCCCCTCTTCCGTGCAAGGCGGCAGCGGCGGCGATACGCTGATCGGCAATACCGGCGACACGACCTTCATCCGTCACGAACCCGAATGACGTCGTGGTGGACCAGGCCGACAGCGGTACCGATACGGTCGTTGCCTATACGTCCTACACGCTCCCCGACAACGTCCAGAATCTGACGGTCAGCAACGATTTCAATTACGCGGTCGGCAACAATCTCGACAATCTGATCACCGTCAGCGGCGCGCAAATGGGTCGATGGCGGCGCCGGCGACGACGTGCTGGTCGGCGGCAGCGGCAATGCAACCTTCGAGGAAGACGCCAACACCGGCAACGACGTGATCTATGGCTGGCATGCCGCACCGGTGGCTCGACCAGCGGAACCGGCGGCGGCGGAACCGGCGGCGGCGCAATCGGCGATGCCTCCGCGACGAGTTACAGCGCGCCCGCGGGCGTAACGAACGTCGTCCTGACCGGCAGCAGCGCCCAGACCGTGACCGCCAACAATGCGGGCGACACGATTACCTCGAACGATTCGGGCTCGACGATCATTGGCGGCACCGGCAACGACACGTTCATCGCCGGTCACGGCGCCGATATCCTGACCGGCGGCGGCAGCGACAGCTTCGCTTTCAATTATCTGCCGTGGAACGCGGGTCAGATCACCGACTTCACGCCGGGAAGCGATGTGCTCAATCTGAAAGGGATTTTCAGCACGCTCGGCTATACCGGCACCAATCCGGTCGGTGACGGCTATCTGAAATTCGTCTCGGATGGCAGCGGCGACACCAAGGTGATCGTCGATCCGCAGGGACCGAGCACGACGACCCCGATCACGGTGACGACGCTCGATCACGTCGCACCAAGCGCAATCCACTCAGGCGATTATCTTTTCGCCTGAGTGGTTGCTCCCCGATCCCCCTACCGCAAATTAGTGGGTCGCTATCAGTAGATGTAGTCGTGGCTCGTGATGCTGCTCGGGCTCACGTGATCGAGCGTGGTCACGAGGGTCGGCCACGGATTGGCCGCACTGTGCGCATTCACGTAGACCTGCGTGTTCCCCGCGCCGTCCGAGGCAAAGCTGAGATAGCCGTCCGCGACGGGGTTGCTGCCGGTGTAGCCGATCGAGTGGAAGATACCGGTCAGGTTCAGCACATCCTGGGCCGTGTTGAAGTCGGTAACGTGACCGGCATTCCACGGCAGGTTGTTGAACACGAAGGTGTCGCTGCCCGCACCGCCCGTCAGGTGATCGGCACCGTGACCCGCGATCAGCGTGTCATTGCCCGAGCCGCCGATGATCGTCGAGCCGGCGTCGTTCGAGGTGATCGTGTCCCCGAGATTGTTGCCGGTGACCGTCTGGGCGCTCGTCCCGGTCAACGTGACCGTGTTGACGTTGCTCGGCACGGTGTAGGTCGCCGCCGAGGTGCTGACCGGCGCGGCCAGCGTGACGGTCGTGCTGCCGGTCGACCCGGTCGAAGCCGTCGAGCTGAACACGTAGTCGCTCGCGGTGATGCTGGTCGGATTGACGTGATCGAGCGTCGTCACCAGCGTCGCCCAGGGGCTGGAAGCGTTGTGCGCATTGACGAACACCTGGGTATCGCCGGCGCCATCCGAGGTGAAGCTCAGATAGCCGTCGGCAACCGGGTTAGAGCCCGTGTAGCCGATCGAGCTGAAGATCCCGCTGAGGTCGAGCTTGTCGGTCGCGGTGTTGAAGTCGGTGATCTGCCCGGCATTCCACGGCAGCGCATTGAACACGAAGGTGTCGCTGCCCGCACCGCCCGTCAGGTGATCGGCACCGTGACCCGCGATCAGCGTGTCATTGCCCGAGCCGCCGATGATCGTCG
>DASZLU010000007.1:0-69100 GCA_035552195.1 Allostellaceae bacterium
CTGACCCGAACCAATCTGAGCTTGAGCCGTGCCCAAGCCCGCGAGCAACGCAACAGTCGCCGTCAGGCTTCCAAGCGCGATCGCTCCCTTTACGCTTCGTGTATTCATTGGATGTAGACCCCCAGTGATGTGTCCGCGGACGCGAAAAGATTCTGATTTTCGCTGCGTCGAGGGTCGCCCGGTAACGGAGCGTGAGGCAAGTAATATCTATAAGCGATGATTAATTACGCGACGCCTGTGTCCGCTCTGCAACAGTATTATGTCGATTGTTTCAAATATAATTTGAGGATCGATAACGATTGTACATAATCAACAGTTACTATTGCGGGGATAAATTGGTTGGCATGAGATACTATATTGGTTGGACGAAGAAACCAGTTGTGTATGTATAATCAAAAGAGCCCGAAACGCACGGGCGTTCGGGCCTTTTGACGAAAGAAATCGGACGTTTCGGCGCGTGCGGCTACATCGAGCCGGTGCTGCCGCCGCCGCCTTGAATGACATCGCCCCAGCCGCCCTGCGGGAAGCCGTGCGCATCGCGCACCTGGTCGGTCCAATCGTAGCTGCCGCTGTTGATCTGAATGCCGTGGCCGAAGCCTTGGCCGCCATCGCTACAGCCGAGCAACGAGCAGCAGGTCAGGCCAAGTAAAACGAGACGAATCATCATGATTTGTGCGACTCCATTTTCCTCTATTCTAAGTCCGTTTGAAGCGCGACCAAATCAACTCGCTGTGTGGCGCTAAGCTGTTTTGCCGGAGAAAACGCGATGCTTACCCATGTCCCCGCCGTGTTGAAGCCGGAGCAAGTGGCGGAATGCCGCCGCTTGCTCGACCGCGCCGAATGGATCGATGGCCGCGCGAGCGCCGGACCGGTCGCGGCGCAGGTTAAGAACAATCAGGAAGTCTCGCTCGCGCATCCGGCGTTCCGCCAGGTCGGCGAAATTATCCTCAACGCGCTGGGCGCCAATCCGCTGGTGATGGCCGTCGCGCAGCCGCTCCGCGTCACCCCGCCTTTCTTCAATCGCTACCAAGGCGGCGAGACCTATGGCCTGCACAACGACAGCGCGCTCATCCATGTACCGGGCGCGCCGATGCCGGTGCGGGGCGATCTCGCAGCGACGCTTTTCCTCACTGCGCCCGATACCTATGACGGTGGCGAGCTCGTCGTCGAAGACACCTATGGCACGCAACGCGTGAAGCTGCCGGCGGGCGACATGATCCTTTATCCGGCGTCGAGCCTTCATCGCGTGATGCCGGTGACGCGCGGCGCGCGCGTCTCGTCGTTCTTCTGGATTCAGAGCATGGTGCGCGACGACGCCAAACGCGCCGTGCTCATCGAACTCGATCGCGCGCGCAGCGAGGTCAATCGCGCGCTGCCGACGAGTCCGGCGGTCGTGCAGATGCTGAATATCTATCACAATCTGCTGCGGATGTGGGCCGAGACCTAAAGCGCCTCGCGCAAAACTCAGCCGGTCGGCTGAGCGCACCATTCGTGCCAGATATCGCGCAAGCCCGCTTCGAATTGCCTGGCGAAACGCGGCGCATCGCAAAGCGGCGAGCGCTGCATGCGGTCGCGCAATTCGCTCCTGACCCGTGCCAGCCGGGGGAGATCTGCGGCGAGCGCCACGGCGGTCGCGATATAGGAAGCGGTATCGGCGGCAGCGAGCTCGCCGTGACCGATCCGGCTCAGGATGTCATAACCGACGCGCGCGGCATGGCGGTCGCCGATCATGCTGATCACGGGAACGCCCATCCACAATGCCTCGCAGGTCGTCGTCGTGCCGTTATAGACCAGCGGGTCGAGACCGATATCGATCTCGTTGTAGGCGCCGAGATGCTCGCCGGTCTCGAGCAGATGCGAGCGCAGCTCGATGCGCGCCGCGGTGACGCCCGCGGCGACAAATTGCGCCAGGTACGACGCGCAGAGCATCGGATCGGCGAGGGTTCCGGCTTTCAGCACCAGGCGCGAGCCAGGGACGGCGGCAAGGATCGCCGCCCAACAGCGCACGGTTGCCGGCGTCACCTTCATGATGTTGTTGAACGATCCGAAGGTGATGGCGCCGCGCGTCGACGCCGGCAGCGTGCCGATCGCGGGCGCATCCTCGCGCGGCTCGTAACAGAGGAAGCCGTCGGGCAGGCGGAGCAATCTCTCGACATGATGACGTTCGTGGCCCGGCGGATCGGCCAGTGCGTCGGTGATTCGCCAATCGATCGTCGAAAGGCCGGTCGTCGCCGGATAACCGAGCCAGCTCGCGGCGAGAGGCGTCGCGCGCACCGCCAGGGCGCCGAGCCGGGTGCCGCCGGTTTGGCCCGACAAATCGATCATGATGTCGATCGTGTCGCGCCGAATCTGCTCGCGCAGCGCCGCATCGGAATCGCTGCGGCCGCTGATGCGCCATGTGCCGCCGGTTTTCTGCAGCACGTCGGTATAGGCGTCGGTGCGCTCGCGCTCGGTATAGCAATAGAAGTCGAGCGCGGTCCGGTCGTAATGCGCGAGGAGCGGGTGGAAGTAGCGTGCGACCGGGTGATCCTTGAAATCGATGGAGACGAAGCCGATGCGCAAACGCCGGTCGGGGTCGCGCGCGTTGGCGAAGGTCTTGGGTTCCGCGGAAGCGAGCGGGGCGAGCTCGGTCGTGATCGCATCACCCCAGCGCCGGTGGCGTGCGAGAATCTCCTCCGGCGTTGGCCCGTCCTCATAGAGGTCGTGCATGAGGTCGCAGGTCACGAGATTGTTGCGCGCGACTGTGTGATCGGGCGCGACGCGCAAGGCGCTGCGAAACGCTTCCAGCGCTTCGTCCCAGCGGCGCAGGGCGTAGAACGACGTTCCCAATTCGCAAAAGGCATTCGCGTTGTTGGGATCGATGGCGATGACGTGTCGATACGTATCGACGGCCTCGCTCGGCAAACCATGTGCACCGAGACAAGCGCCGAAAGCCATCAGCGTCTCGACATCGTTCGGACCGAGCGCGATGGCTTCGCGGAAGGCCGGCACCGCTTCGGGATGTCGCGCCTTCAGCAATTGCGTGCCGAGCCCGCGCAGAAAATGGAGGGCGAGACGCTTCAGTTCGCTCGCGTGCTCGGCTTGCTTGGCCTTCGCGCTCGCGGCCAAGGCAGTGTCGGCGGCGCTGCGATAAGCCATATAAAGCTCGGGCCGCAATTCGATGGCCTTCGCGAAACAGGGGATGGCTTTGCCCGGATCTTCGAGGTGGCGATAGGTCTCGCCGAGATTGTGAAAGATATCCGCGTTGGTCGGGTCGCGCTGCAGCACATGCAGGAAATTGTCGATCGCGCCTTGGAAATCGCCGAACATGCCGGCGATCATGCCGAGCAGGGCGAGGGCCTGCGGATGCGTCGGATCGAGTTGCAGCGCCGCGCGATAGGCGCGCTCGGCGGCCTCGAAATTTTCGGCCTGCTGTTGCCGCATGCCCTCGGCAAGGAGCGCGTCGATACGCTGTGACGTGTCGTTCATGCGCTAAAGACCGGTCGCTGCGCGGTGTGGCTCTTCATCAAGCGGTTGCAGCGTTTGCAAAAAAATCGCATTTCATCGGGCAACTATTGCACGCCGATGCCGGCAAAGAAACCGGCAGCGCGCCGGCGATGCGTCAGGAGAAATGCGTTTGCGCCGGCGGGACGGGGGCGCAGCCATAGCCGGGGTAATAGCCCCAGGGCAGATTGCCGCGCGCTGTCGACACCGTGCCATGCGCTTGCCGTTCGCAGGCCTCGTTTTGCGCGCGCGTGGAAGCGCAGCCGGCGAGTAGGCAGGAGCAGATTGCCATAAGGATTTGCGGTGCGGATCATCGACGCATTCTCCAAAATGCCCGAGGACACGCTCCTTCCCGGCTACATATGAGAAGCAAAACGCCGCGATCAATCGCGCGCTGCGTCCTCTCGCCCGGACTCTCACGCGATCGTTATGTGCGCTACTTGCCGAGCAGGCCTTTCAGCAAACCGCCGGCGGATGAGCCGGCGCTGCCACCGCCGTTCTTCAGCACGTCGAGTGCCTTGCCCGGATCCTGGGCGATTCCCTTGGCGATGCCCGCGAGATCGGGGCGATAGCTCAGATTGTCCCATGGCCCGGTGATATCGACCGGCACCGCGAGCAATCCGGCGACGTTCGGCGTCAGGCGGTAATTCACCTGGCGCGCCGGCAGATCGACCGTGCCCGCGCCGCTCATTGGCACCTCGGGCGAAGTGAGCTTCAGGTCGTTGTTCTTGAGGATGCCGCTGGTGATCGTGTAGGTGCCGGTAAGCGCGCCGAAATCCGTCGCGTTGCCGCCGCCGACCGCGCCGGTCAGCGCCGATGCGGTGTTCTTCACGAAGGCGACGAGGTTGACGCCTTCGATCTTGCCGTTTGCAAGGTTGAGGCTGCCTTTGCCGCCAAGTGTGTTGACAATTTCGCGCTGGCTCTTGCCGTGTCCCGCTACGTCGATAACGATGCTGCCGGTGCCGCTCAACTTGTCGAAATCCGCGGCGTCTTTCGCCAAAGCCTGGATCGCCACACCGGAAAGATCGAAATCCATCGCGATGGCCGGTGTCGCACCGCTGCCGTCGGCCGTGAACTTGCCCTGACCCTTACCTTGATAAAGCGCGATCTGGCTGAGATCGGCTTCGAAGCGGCCGTCCTTCAAATGGAGCGCCAGAGCGCTCTTGCCGACCTGAATCTTCCGATAAAGGATCGAATTGGCGCTGAGATTGAAATCGGCATTCGCCAGTTTCAACGGCGACATATCGATCGGCGCATCGCTCCAGCCCGATGTTTTCGCGTTGTTTGCGGCGGGCGTCGGTGCGGGCGCCGATGCGGGCGCGCCGCCGGCGGGGGCAGACGCACCGCTGCCGCTGTTGCTTGCGGTCGTGCTGCTGTTGCCGGCTTTGTTCTCGGGCGGCAGATACGGATTGACGTCGAGCTTATCGACATCGAGACGGCCGGCGAGAACCGGCTTGGCGCCGCCGGTGTCGACGCTCAGCGCACCGGTCGCTTTGATCGCATCGAGCCCGATGACCGCGTTGCTGAAGGCGATCTTGTCGCCTTGCTTGTCGATCTTGCCCGAGAGCGTCATCGGGCCGAAGCCGGTGCCGGGGGCATCGAAAGCAACGCCCGCCCATTTCGCGAGGCCGCGCACCGATGGGATCGAGAGATCGATGCCGCCGGTCAGCTTCGACAAGGTCGCGCCGGTCGCATCGCCCTTGAAGGCGAAGTTGATCGGGTTCGCGGCAAATGTAATCGAGACCGGGCTGGCGCCGCCGTGCTGCAGCGTGCCGGGTTTTTCGATCTGAACGGTCAGCGTCGCTTTCTCGCCGTCCCACACCGCCGAACCCTTCGCGGCGAAAGGCTCGTCGAGACTGGGCAGCGACAATGTCATGTTGATGCCGGTGAGCTGTTTCTTCTCTCCCGTGCGCTGATCGAGGTAGCTCGCCTGGCCATCGCTGATGCTGACATCGCCGAGGCTGATCGCCGAGAAGTTGGCGCCGTTGTCGGCGCCGCCATTCGCCGCGGGCGCGGATGGCGCGGCGGGTTGCGCGGCCGGCGGCGCGCCGCCGGCCGTTGGCGCGGGCGTGAAGGCCCAGCTCGGCTTGCCTTGCTTGTCGACTTCCAGCGCGATCACCGGCTGAACCAGCTTGAATTGCGAGATTTCGAGCCCGCCATGCAGCAGCGGGAAGAGCTTCAACTCGACATCGAGTCTCTTGAGTTGAACCATATTGGGGGAGGCGGCGCCGGCTGGATTCGCGAGCGACACGTCATTCGCCTCGAGCGCGACGCTGGGGAGCAGCGAGAAATGTACCGGGCCGGCGATCTTGAGATCGCGCCCGGTCTCGCTTTTCACCAGGGCGACGATCTTTCCCTTATAGGTATCGAGCGGGATGAAAAACGGCACCGCTATCGCAGCAACGATCACGAGAACGATCACCGCCGCCAATCCGATCAGTAGCTTCTTCAGCACCACGCGCCTCCGGGTTTGCGCCGCGAGCCGTGGATGACGCCGTCACCTGCCCGCTAAGCGCCTTTATTTTAATCAAGTTGCCTCGTTGCGGATAGCGCTACCCCGATTCGTTTGATTCAACCAAGTAACTCTGTGGCTTTTGCGCATCACTGCGCGGAATTCGTCGCGTTGCGACGGCGAATTAATTGATTTGTCGAAACGTGGGTCATAAAAATTTCAAACACGCAAATGCAGAGCCCAAGTGTTCATCCCGCATGCGAGGTCACACTGTGCCAGAATTTCTGGCAAGGGATTTGCACTTTTCCGGATGGAGGGGTCGCGTCAGCCCGGATTTCTGTCCGGCGTGTCGATTTACTAGGCAATCTGCACAGAAAAAAGGCGCTGTGGGCGGGTCGTCACTGAGTCGGGTCCGTGAATTCTCAACGAGGGGATAAAAATATGAATCTACGTTTTCTCACCGGTGCCGCTGCGGTCGCTTTGACGGCTGCTTTGGCTCCCGTTTCGCCGGCAAGCGCCCAGCAGGCTGCGCCGGCGCCGGCCGATCAAGCCGCTGCGCCAACGTCAAACGCGATGACGATGCCAGCCATGGGGCCGTCGATTACCGCCAATCCGAATCCTTACAGCATCGATCTCGGTCCGCTGCTCGGAAAGACCTATGTAACGGGCGCGCTCACAGGTCTCGGTTTTGTGCAGAACAATACGGTGCCCGGCGCGGGCACTCCGCCCGGCCGTGATTCGAGTGCCGATCTGTCCAACGGCATGGCCGCAATTCAGAAGACCGATGGCTTGGTCCAATATTTCCTCCAAGCCGGCGTGTATTCCCTGCCGGTGGTCGGTGTCCCGTACACCGATGCCTCGCATACGATGAACAATACCTTCGGGCCATTGCCGTTGGCCTATCTGAAGATTGCGCCGATGGACAACTTCTCGATCCAGGCCGGCAAGCTGCCGACCCTGATCGGTCAGGAGCTGCCATTCACCTATGAGAACATCAACATCCAGCGCGGTCTGCTCTGGAACCAGGAGAATCTCGTCAATCGCGGCGTGCAGTTGAACTACACTGCCGGGCCGCTGACGTTCTCGGCGTCCTGGAACGACGGCTTCTACACAAATCGCTACAGCTACTTCACGGGCTTGGTGAGTTGGGCGGCCACCAGCGCCGACACGCTGACGGTGGCCGGTGGCGGCAACGTGCGTAAGGTCAATACCTCGGCTGGGGCCTTGGCGAACGAGCAGCAAGTCGATGTCTCGTACACGCACTCCGATGGTCCCTGGATGATCAATCCTTATTTCCAGTACACGCACGTGCCGTCGCTTCCATCGGCTGGCGTGACCACGGATGGATCGACCTACGGCTTTGCGTTGCTCGTCAACTACACGTTCGATCCGGCCATGTCGCTCGGCGGCTTCAGCCTCGGCGGCTTCAGCCTGCCGGCGCGTATCGAATATCTGGCGAGCAATGGCAGCACCGCGACGGGTCCGAACCTGCTCGGCTATGGCGCCGGCAGCAAGGCCTGGGAGATCACCGTTACGCCGACGTATCAATACAAGATCTTCTTCGCGCGGCCTGAGTTGTCCTATATCTCGGCCAGCAATGTTACGACCGGTGCCGGGTTCGGTTCGACGGGCTCCAATAAGGATCAGTTCCGCGCCCTGTTCGAGGCCGGCTTCGTGTTCTGATTCTGCTGACGCGATCCTCGCTTTCGGATAGTGGGGGCACGGTCTTGTCATGCGGGGCGGTCCTTCGGGACCGCCCCAATTTTTTGCGCGGCGCGCGGCGCGACAGCCGTATCGCTCGCTATTGGGTCTCGCCGGCTGCGCCGCGAAGCTGGGCGGCGATCGTCGCGGCCGCGAAACGGCCGCTCGATTTCATCTGACCCCCGGTAAAGCGCCGGCAAAAAAGCGCGCCCATGCGGCGCGCTTTTCGTGCGAGCGACGCTGCCGCGTTATGCGTAGCGGCGCTGCAACGTCAATCGGCGTGTCGAACCGGCCCGTAGCGCAACCGGTAATAAGCCAGGCCCAGCAGCTCGTGCAGGGCGTAAAAACTCTTGGCGAAAGAGCCGTAATCCGCCTCGAGCTCGTTCCAGTCGAAGCCGCGGGTGATATACGTGCGCTCGGCCGGGGCGGGGATCGCGGTTATCCCGGCATGCGCGAAGGACCAGAGCGCGCGCGGCAAATGCCAGGCCTCGGTCACCACGATTACGCGGGAAATATTATTCGTCTTGAAGATCGCCGCCGAAAAGGCGCCGTTCTGATAGGTGTTGTCGGCACGTTCCTCGAGCCAGGTGGTCTTGATGCCGTAATCCTGCTGCAGCGTGTCGGCCATCAGCGCGGCGGAGCTTTCGGCATCGTTGCCTTCGATGCCGCCGGTCACGAGGACCGGCAAGGGGTGAGCGTGATAGAGCGATGCCGCCAGCCGCAAGCGCTCCAACGTCAGCAAACCGACGTCATCGGGCACATCGCCGGGCTTGCCGTGATAGACGTCGCCGCTCAATACCGCGATGGCTTGCGCATCGGACAGATCGGCCGCGCTTGAAGCTGGAACCTGGCTCTCGACCAGGTAGAGCAGCCGTTCGGACACGAACCGGGTGCAGCAAGCATAAAGCAGGATCGACGAGATCAGCGCGATCGTCAAACCGGTGCGCCGCCACCGGAAAGCGATGAGCGCGCCGATCGGGGTCGCGATCAGCAAGCACATCGGCGGCATAAGCGCCGAATAAGACAGCTCACCCACGGCAGCTCCTCAACGAACTCGCCTGGGACCACATGGACCGGGTGTTCCTGCCGAATATGGCCGCAGCGCAGTCTTAATCGCCGCAATACGTGTGCCCGCCGCGATCGTTAACGGGCACTATACTTAACAAACTGTTTAGACACTCCGGGCGATAATTTCGCGCCGGCGTATCGCGCGCGGCAATGTGTTCCTTTGGGCATTTTTCCGCGATGGCCGACCTTCTTTTCCTAGCGCATCGCATGCCGTATCCGCCCGACAAGGGCGACAAGATCCGGTCGTGGCATATCTTGCGCCACCTCGCCGAGCGGCATCGCGTGCATCTCGGCTGCTTCTACGACGATTCCGCCGACAAGCGGCACATCGCAGAGCTGGAGAAAGCGTGCGCCAGCGTCATCTGCTTGCCGATCCATCCGCTCTTGCGGCGGGTGAAGAGTCTCGGCGCGCTGCGCTCCGGCGAGGCGCTGAGCATCGCCTATTTCCGCGATGAGCGGCTGATGCGCTGGATCGCCGAGACTTTTGCGCGTTGGCGGCCGACCGAGGCTTTCGTGTTCGGCTCGTCGATGGCGCCCTATCTCGATGATTATCGTTTCGCGACGCGTGTTATCGACATGGTCGATGTCGATTCCGAGAAGTGGCATCAATACGCCGATAAGCGCTCCTGGCCGATGAAGGCGATCTATCGCCGCGAAGCGCAGAAGCTGCGTCAGGTCGAAATCGCCGCGTCGCGCAGCTTCGACTACACGCTCTTCGCGTCGGCGCCCGAGGCGTCGCTGTTCCTGAAGCGCACCGGTCGCTCGACCTCGCGCGTCCTCGCCATGCGCAACGGCGTCGATTACGATTTCTTCGATCCGGCGAAGGCCGGCGCCAATCCCTATCCGCCAGGCCGCAAATCGATCGTCTTCACCGGCGCGATGGATTACGGGCCCAATGTCGAAGCGGCGCGGTGGTTCGCCAGCGATGTGATGACCGCGCTCCGCCATCGCTTCCCGGCTTTCGATTTCTGGATCGTCGGCTCGCATCCGTCATCCAGCCTGCGCCGCCTCGCGCGCGGCGATATTCACGTGACCGGCCGCGTTCCCGACATCCGTCCTTATATCGCGCACGCCGACGCGGTGGTGGCGCCGTTGCAGATCGCGCGCGGCATCCAGAACAAGGTGCTCGAGGCGATGGCCATGGGTAAGCCCGTGGTGGCGACACCGGTCGCGCTCGAAGGCCTCGATCTCAAGGACGGCGATGAAGTTCTCGCCGCGTGCAATGCGCAGCAATTCGCCAATGCCATCGCCAAGCTCTTCAGCGGCGGGATGGCCGAGCTCGGCGCGCGCGCGCGTGCGCGTATCGTCGCCGATTATGGCTGGGGCGCCTCGCTACGCGTGCTCGACGAGCTGCTTGCCGATCCGCAAGACGTTCTCGCGACCGCGTCATGAGCGTCTCGGCGGTTTCGCTTGGCCATGGCCAAGCGAATGGCGGCAAAGCTGGCGCATGCTCGGCGTCATCTTCGCGCTCGCCCGCGGCGACCTCGTCTGCCATGCGCGATTTCGCCGCGGAAGCCAAGGAAACCGCCGCCGCCGCGGCCCCGACCAAGCCCGGAAAGCGGCGTTAACCTTTTGAACGGCCAGCGGATTACTCTACCGTTGGAAACACTTTTCCCTTTATAACAGGGTTACGTTGCGGCGCGGAATTTTTATGACCGCCGCAGCGTTCTCGGCGAGATCGGAACGGAGCATTCATGCGTATTGCGGTGATCGGATCGGGCTATGTCGGATTGGTATCCGGCGCCTGTTTCTCGGAATTCGGCGTCGACGTCGTTTGCGTCGATTTGGACGAAGGCAAGATTGCCCGTCTCAAACAGGGCGAGATGCCGATCTACGAGCCTGGCCTCGACACGCTCGTCGCCAGCAACGTCGCGGCCAAGCGGTTGAGCTTCACCACCGAATTCGCCGGCGCGGTCAAATCCGCCGATGCGGTTTTCATCGCCGTCGGCACGCCGTCGCGCCGCGGTGACGGTCATGCCGATCTCTCTTACGTATTCGGCGCGGCCGAGCAGATCGCGAAGGCGATCGACGGCTACACCGTCGTCGTCACCAAGTCGACCGTGCCGGTCGGCACCGGCCGCAAGGTTGCGGAGATCATCCGCAAGACGCGGCCCGATGCGAATTTCGATGTCGTCTCCAACCCGGAGTTCCTGCGCGAAGGCTCGGCGATCGGCGATTTCATGCGCCCCGACCGCGTCGTCATCGGCGCCGAGAGCGAGCATGCGCAGGCGGTGATGAAAGAGCTCTATCGCCCGCTCTTCCTCAACGAGACGCCGATCCTCTTCACCAAGATCGAGACCGCCGAGCTCACCAAATACGCGGCGAACTCTTTCCTCGCGACCAAGATCTCCTTCATCAACGAGATCGCCGATCTCTGCGAGAAAGTCGGCGCCGACGTGCAGGACGTCGCCAAGGGCATCGGTCTCGACGGCCGCATCGGCCGCAAATTCTTGCATGCGGGTCCCGGCTATGGCGGCTCGTGCTTCCCGAAAGACTGCCTTGCCTTGGTGAAGACGGCGCGCGACGCCGGCTCGCCGATCAGCATCGTCGAAGCCGTGATCGGCGTGAACGATGCGCGCAAGGAAGCGATGTCCGAGCGCGTCGTGCATGCTTGCGGCGGCAATGTCGCGGGCAAGACCCTCGCGATCCTCGGTGTCACCTTCAAGCCGAACACCGACGATATGCGCGACAGCCCGGCGCTCGACATCATCCCGGCGCTGCAAAAAGCCGGCGCCACGATCCGCGCTTTCGATCCCGAAGGGATGAAGGAAGCGGCGAAGCTGATGGACAACGTCAATTTCTGCACCAATGCCTACGATGCGATGCAAGGCGCCGACGCGCTCGTCATCGTCACCGAGTGGAATGAATTTCGCGCGCTCGATTTGTCGCGCGTGATGAATTTATTGCGCACCCCGACCGTTATCGATCTGCGCAACATCTACAAGCCCGAAGACATGTCGGCTGCGGGCTTCTACTACGTCAGCATCGGCCGCGCGCCGGTCGAGCCTTCCGCCACGCGCGAGCGTCGGCAAGCGATGGGAACCACACGATGAGCTCAACACGCAAACGCATTCTCGTCACCGGCGGCGCCGGCTTCCTGGGCTCGCATCTCTGCGAGCGCCTGGTCGCCGAAGGCAACGACGTGCTTTGCGTGGACAACTACTTCACGGGCCGCAAGGACAATATCGCCTCGCTGCTCGGCAATCCGAACTTCGAAGCGATGCGCCACGACATCTGCTTCCCGCTCTATGTCGAAGTCGACGAGATCTATAATCTGGCGTGCCCGGCTTCGCCGATTCATTATCAGTTCGATCCGGTCCAGACCACCAAGACCAGCGTCTCCGGCGCGATCAACATGCTGGGCCTCGCCAAGCGCGTGCGCGCGAAGATCTTCCAGGCCTCGACCTCCGAGGTCTACGGCGATCCGACGGTTCATCCGCAGACCGAGGATTATCGCGGCAACGTCAATCCGATCGGTCCGCGCGCCTGCTACGACGAAGGCAAGCGCTGCGCCGAGACGCTGTTCTTCGATTATCACCGCCAGCACAAGCTGCGCATCCGCGTCGTCCGTATCTTCAACACCTACGGCCCGCGCATGCATCCGAACGACGGGCGCGTCGTGTCGAACTTCATCGTTCAGGCGCTGAAGGGCGACCCGATCACCCTCTACGGCAACGGCAGCCAGACCCGCGCCTTCTGCTATGTCGACGATCTGCTCGAAGGCTGGATCCGTTTGATGGCCGCGCCCGACGACGTCACCGGCCCGATCAATATCGGCAACCCGGTCGAGACCACGGTCGCCGAGCTTGCGCATAAAATCATCGAGCTGACCGGCTCGCGCTCCAAGATCGAGCATCGCCCGCTGCCGGTCGACGATCCGACGCAGCGCTGCCCCGATATCAGCCGCGCCAAGAGCCTCCTCGGCTGGGAGCCGAAGGTGCCGCTCGAGACTGGCCTCAAGAAGACGATCGAGTATTTCGACCGCCTGCTCGGCAGCAACCAAACCGCGGCTGAAACGCGCCGGATCGCTTAAGGGCGCCACTCGCTGCTTATCGCCTCAATAAATGCCGCGCGTTCCGCCAAAAACGCGCGGCGTTAACGATGTCGCGTGCGCGATTTTCAATGAATCTCGCCCAGGGTCGAGCGGTAGCTCAGAGGCGAAATGGCGAATTTCGTTGGATTTTTCTCTCTGTTTCAGGGTTTTTTGATGTCTTCCTGAGGCGTGAGGGCGCTGAGCTGCAGCGCATGGACGCCGCCGGCCAGCTCCTCGGCTAGGATGGCGTAGACACGGCGCTGGCGGGTGACCCGGTTCTCGCCGCTAAAACTCTCCGCCACGATCTCGACCCGGAAATGCGTCTCCTCGCCCTGATGCGCGCCGGCGTGATGCCCGGCATGGAGGTGGGAATCGTTGTGGATTGCCAGCCGCGCGGGCTGCAGCGCGGCCTCCAATTTTTGACGAATTCGCTCCGCGGTACTCATGCTCCATCCCCAATCAGCTGGGCCGCGTCTCGCGCCAAAAAGTCTCGCTGTCAAGCGGCCTTAGCGGCATTTGGCGCAGCTTGTCACTTCTCTACCGAGCCCCCATACTCACCTTATGCCCCGTCCGCGCTTCTTTTATAGCGAAGATCCGGCGCCGGCCCTGCGGCCCTGCGACCATCCCGGTTGCGCCGGTTCAGGTGAGTTCCGCGCGCCGCGCTCACGGGCGACGCTAGACGAGTTTTATTGGTTCTGCCTCGACCATGTCCGCGAATATAACGCGTCGTGGAATTTCTACGCTGGGATGAGCAGCACCGAGATCGAGCAGCAAATCCGTCACGACACGGTCTGGCAGCGCCCGACCTGGCCGCTCGGCGCGCGAATCGGCCAATTGCGCGGCGCCAAATGGCGCGGCTTCGGGCTTTTCGATCTCGATGAGGACGCACAGCCCAAGCAGAAACCGAAGCAGCCGCGCTCGATCCAGGAAAAAGCCCTGGCCCTGTTCGATTTGACCCCGCCGCTGACTCTCGCGGGGCTCAAGATGCGCTATAAAGAGCTGGTGAAGCGCCATCACCCCGACGTGCATGGCGGCGATAAAGAGGCCGAGGAAAGACTAAAAGAGATCAACCTCGCCTATTCGACCCTCAAGGCCAGCTACTTCCCCAGCTGACTTTCTCCAAAGCCCGAAGCCGAAAGAAGACGATAAAGATTATGCCTGAAACCGCGACTGCGACTGACAAGTACCAAAACGATATGCCGACCGGCATGCCCGACATCACCGTGTCGGTGCGCCAGACTTTCGGCATCGACAGCGATCTCCAGGTGCCGGCCTTCTCGAAGGCCAACGACTACGTGCCGGATCTCGACGATGCGTACCGCTTCGATCGCGACACGACGCTGGCGATCCTCGCCGGTTTCGCGCATAACCGCCGCGTCATGATCCAGGGCTATCATGGCACCGGCAAGTCGACGCATATCGAGCAGGTCGCGGCGCGGCTCAACTGGCCCTGCATCCGCATCAATCTCGACAGCCATATCAGCCGCATCGATCTCATCGGCAAGGATGCGATCGTGCTGCGCGACGGCATGCAGGTAACGGAATTCCGCGAAGGCCTGCTGCCCTGGGCGCTGCAGCATCCGACCGCGCTGGTGTTCGACGAATACGATGCCGGCCGCCCGGACGTGATGTTCGTGATCCAGCGCGTGCTCGAGGTCGAAGGCAAGCTGACTTTGCTCGACCAGAACAAGGTGATCCGCCCGCACAAGGCGTTCCGCCTGTTCTCGACCACCAACACGGTCGGTCTCGGCGATACCACGGGCCTCTATCACGGTACGCAGCAGATCAACCAGGGTCAGATGGACCGCTGGAATATCGTCGCGACGCTGAACTATCTGCCGCACGATGCGGAGGTCGAGATCGTGCTGGCGAAGTCGCCCACCTTCGACAATGACGATGGCCGCAAATCGATCAGCGCCATGGTCGCGCTCGCCGATCTCACGCGCTCGGGCTTCATGAACGGCGATATCTCGACCGTCATGTCGCCGCGCACGGTGATCACCTGGGCCGAGAACACGCGCATCTTCGGCGATCTCGCTTTTGCCTTCCGCGTGACCTTCCTCAATAAATGCGACGAGGTCGAGCGCGCGACGGTGGCCGAGTACTACCAGCGGTGCTTCGGCACCGAGTTGAAGGAAACCGGAGTCCGCACGGCTTCGGCCTAAGGCATCCTCGTATGGCAGAAGCCGAATCCCCCGTCGAAGCCTTTAAGCGCGCGACCGCCGCGACCGTGCGCGCCATCGCCGAGCGCGATGACGTGACGGTCAGCTACGGTGCGGAGCCGGCCGGGGCTGCCGGCTCGCGGCTGCGTCTGCCGCTGCCGGCTCGCGATCTCTCCGATG
The DNA here is from genome assembly GCA_035552195.1 of Allostellaceae bacterium. Lineage (GTDB taxonomy): Bacteria > Pseudomonadota > Alphaproteobacteria > ATCC43930 > CGMCC-115725 > CAIKMD01. The sequence continues at coordinate 15,080 of DASZLU010000007.1, forward strand.
CCGAAGCGGGGCCGGTGCGCGGCGCCGCCGACGCGATGGCGCTGAAGCTTCGCTATCACGACGCCGCCGTGCATGCGCGGCGCGCGCCGATGGGCGAGACCGCACGAGCGATCTTCGAAGGCGTGGAGCAGGCGCGGGTCGAGGCGCTGGGCACGAAACGCATGGCCGGCGTGGCCGCCAATCTTTCGGCGATGATGGAGGAGAAATATCGCCGCCAAGGCTACGAGCATATGACCGAGCGCAACGACACGACGCTGGTCGAGGCGATCCGGCTGCTCGCGCGCGAAGCGTTGACGCAGATGCCGCCGCCGCGCTCGGCCAAGAAGGTGGTCGATCTGTGGCGCCCGGTGATCGAGACTCGCATCGCGCGCGATCTGATGGAACTCGGCAAGCTGGTCGAGGATCAGGATGCTTACGCGACTCAGGCGCGGCAGTTGCTGACCGATCTCGATATGGATCTCGGCGAGTCGGAAGAGGGTGAGCAATCCGAGAATTCCGAGGGTGAGAGCGAGAACGCCGAAGAGAACGAGGGCGAGAGCGAAGGCGGCGAGGGCAAGGCCTCGGGTTCGGAAGGCTCGCTCGAAGGCGGCGTGCCCGAACAGGATAAAGAGGGCGACGACGAAGGCGGCGCCGAGGAAGTCGCCGGCGAGATGATGCCCGGCACCGGCGATGAAGATCCCGGCCGTCCGGGCCGCCCCGGTATCCTGCCCCGACGCCAGGGGCTCAACGACGATCCCGCCGTCTATCGCTCTTTCACCGCCGAATTCGACGAAGTGGTCGAGGCTGACGCGCTCTGCGACGCCGACGAGTTGACCCGGCTGCGCAGCCTGCTGGATCAGCAACTCGCGCATCTGCAAAGCGTCATCAGCCGCCTCGCCAATCGCCTGCAGCGCCGCCTGCTGGCGAAGCAGGCGCGCGCTTGGGAATTCGATCTCGACGAAGGCGTCCTCGATGCGGCGCGGCTCGCGCGCATCGTCACCAACCCGACCTATCCGCTGTCCTACAAGCGCGAGAAGGAAACCGAATTCCGCGACACGGTGGTGACGCTGCTGATCGACAATTCGGGCTCGATGCGCGGGCGGCCGATCACCGTCGCGGCGATGAGCGCCGATATCCTCGCGCGCACGCTCGAGCGCTGCGGTGTGAAGGTCGAGATCCTCGGCTTCACCACGCGCGCGTGGAAGGGCGGCCAGGCGCGCGAGCGCTGGATCGCCGCGGGCAAGCCCGCCAATCCCGGCCGGCTCAACGATTTGCGCCACATCATCTACAAGCCGGCGGACGCGCCCTGGCGGCGCGCGCGCAAGAGCCTCGGCCTGATGCTGCGCGAGGGGATCCTCAAAGAGAATATCGACGGTGAGGCGCTGATCTGGGCGCATAACCGCTTGCTCGCGCGCAGCGAGCAGCGCCGCATCCTGATGGTGATCTCCGACGGCGCGCCGGTCGATGACTCGACGCTCTCGGTCAATCCGGGCAATTACCTCGAGCGGCATTTGCGCGAAGTGATCGCCGAGATCGAACGCAACTCGCCGGTGAAGCTGGTCGCGATCGGCATCGGCCACGATGTCACGCGCTACTATCGCCGCGCCGTCACCATCGTCGATGCCGAGCAACTCGGCGGCGCGATGCTCGACAAGCTCGCCGAGCTTTTCGAGGAAGACGACGCAATGCCGCCCGCCCTGCGGCGCAGCGCTTAACCATCGGCGATCGCCGCCAGCGCGTGGCGCGCGAACGCGCGGCGCGGCTCAATAGGGATACGCAAACGCCTTCCGTCCCGCGACTCGCGGCAGAATAAACGGCGTCAGTCTTCGCGAAAAAACTTGGTGACTTAGTGCAGCGGCGAGTCGCCGGTGAGACCGTCGTCGCTTTTCTCGCCGCTCTTCTCGGTCTTCGCCAGCGCCTGGCCAAGATCGCGCCAGCCATAAGCCACCGCTTCGACGGGCTGGCCGCCGACCGGGATCTTGCGATGCATGATCATCTGGCCGCCCAGTCGCTCATAGAAGAAGCGCCCAGGATTGGCGCGCACCACCCAAACCAGCGCCGTCGCGTGGCCGGTATTCACCAGCCGCTGGAACAGCGACAGCAGCAATTGGCGGCCGAAACCCGCGCCTTGGCGATCCGGCGCGACATAGAGCGTGTAGACTTCGCCGGCGAAACGGATGGTGCTGTCGCGCTGCGTGCCGCAATTGCCGAAGCCGACGATTTGGCCATTGCTATGCGCGACCACGACATCTTCCGGACGGTGGCGCAGAAAGCTGGCCCACGAGCCCGTCTGGCGGCGCTCCGACATGTTGAGAAGCACGCGATCGGGCAGCATGCCCGCGTAGGTCGAACGCCACGTTTCGACCTCGATCCGAGCGATCGCCCGTGCATCTTCCAGTCGTGCTGGCCGCACCGCGTCCATATTCGGGTCCTCCCGCATTAACCAAAACATCATAGACCGGACGCGTCCGCTTGCGAGGATTTTTTGTCTTCTCTGTGGCAAAATTTCGCGCGCGCCGTGGCGGCGGGTTTTTGAGCGCGCCAAGCGGCCGACACGCTCAAGCTTGGCAGACCATGTCAAGTTTGGTTATGGTGCGCTATGCGATCCCTGCCCTTGCTGGCGGCGCCGCTTTTGGCGTTGATGCCGCTTACCCTTTCCGCCGCCGAAGCCCCGAAAAAGGCGGTTCAGGCCGACGCCGCTGCGCCGCAATCGCTCGGCACCAACAAGAATTGGAGCGCTTTCAGCGCGGGCAGCGGCAAGACCCAGGTCTGCTACCTCGTCGGCAAGCCGGTGAAGACCTTGCCCGAGCATGTGCAGCGCGGGCGGATCGCGGCCAATATCACGCATCGTCCCGGCGAGAACACGTTCAACACCGTGAATTTCCAACTGGGCTACGATGCGAAAGCCGGCTTGAACGCCGAGCTCACCATTGACGGCAAGAAATTCGATCTCTTCACGGCCAAGCAAGGCGCCTGGGCCGCGGATGCCGCGACCGACAAGAACGTGACCATCGCGCTCTCCAAGGGCAAGGAAGCGGTGATCAAAGCGGTCTCCGAGCACAACAACAGCTCGACCGATACGTATTCGCTCGACGGCTTCGCGCCGACGCTGGCGTTGATCGACAAGGCGTGTAACGTCAAACGTTAAGACGATGACCGATGGGATCAAGAAAAACCTCGTCGGCCTGTCGCGCGACGAGCTGACGGCCGAGTTGGCGACGCTCGGCGCGGCGCCGTTCCGCGCGCGCCAGCTTTGGCATTGGATTTATCATCGCGGCGTTGTCGATTTCGCGCTGATGACGACGCTGGCGAAGGATTTTCGCGCGCAACTCGCCGCGCATTACGTCGTCGCGCGGCCGGCCGAATCGCGGGCGCAGCTCTCGAACGACGGCACGCGCAAATGGCTGCTGAAATTCGCCGACGGCCAGGAAGCCGAATGCGTGCACATCCCGGAAGAGGATCGCGGCACGCTCTGCGTCTCGTCGCAGGTCGGCTGCACGCTCACCTGCAAATTCTGCCACACGGGCACCCAACGCCTGGTGCGCAACCTCGAGGCCGCCGAGATCGTCGGCCAGGTGATGCTGGCGCGCGACACGCTCGGCGAATGGCCGTCGCCGCCCGACGAGCGCCAGATCAGCAACATCGTGCTGATGGGCATGGGCGAACCGCTCTACAATTACGACAATGTCGCCAAAGCCGTGAAGATCATCATGGACGGCGAAGGCCTCTCGATCTCCAAGCGCCGGATCACGCTCTCGACCGCCGGCGTCGTGCCGATGATCGAGCGTGCGGGCGCCGAACTCGGCGTCAACCTCGCCATCTCGCTGCACGCCGTGACCGACGAATTGCGCGACGTGCTCGTGCCGATCAACAAGAAATATCCGATTGCCGAGCTGCTCCAAGCTTGCCGCGATTATCCGGGCCTCAGCAACGCGCGGCGCATCACCTTCGAATATGTGATGCTGAAAGGCGTGAACGATTCGCCGGCCGAGGCACGCGCGCTCGTGAAGCTGCTCGAACGCGTTCCGGCGAAGGTCAACCTCATCCCGTTCAACGCCTGGCCGGGCGCGCCTTTCGAATGCTCGAGCGATGAGGCGATCCAAACCTTCGGCGATATCGTCAACGCCGCGGGCTATGCCTCGCCGGTTCGCACCCCGCGCGGCCGCGACATTCTCGCCGCCTGCGGCCAGCTCAAATCCGACAGCATCCGTTTGAAGAAAAGCGAGCGCGAGAAGGCGACCGCCTAGGCTATTCTTCTCCCATCGATCAACGGGAGGAAACAGTGCCAAGGACAATTCGCCGGGTCGTGACCGGCCACAATGCGCACGGCAAGGCGGTGGTGATCTCGGACGGGCCGTCGCCCTTCATCCACATCAATCCGCGCGACGCCGATAACGTCTCGACCGATATCTGGCGCACCAGCGAAACACCGGCGCCGATCGCCGCGCATCCGGCGGAGCCGACCTTGGGCCCGCGGCGGCAGATGCCGCAAAAGCGCGGTACGGTCGTCCGCATCAATCAAGTCCCGCCCGAAAGCGAAGCGACCCGCGCCATGACGCATGAGGATTCGCGCAAAGCCTTTGGCGCGCTCGGCAACGAAAAGGCGGCGCTTTGGGGTAAGGGCGGCCGCCATCCGCTGATGCATCGCACCGAGACGATCGATTACGCGATCATCCTCGAAGGCGAGATCACCATGGTGCTCGATGAGGAAGACGTGCTGCTGAAAGCCGGCGATGTCGTCGTGCAGGTCGGCACCGCGCATGCCTGGAGCAACCGCTCGAACGCGCCGTGCACGATCGCCTTTGTCCTGATTGACGGCGAATTCGAGCCCGAGCTCAAAGCGAAGTTGGAGAAATAAAAAACACTCACCCTCCCAATCGCGTCGGCGATCGGGAAGCTGAGGGCTCTTGGTTCAGGCCAGCTTCAACTGCTTCTTCAGATGCGCCGTCGGCTTCATGAAGAAGACCAGCATGGTGCAGCCGTTGGGCGCGGTCGGCGCGTGGCGGCTGCCTTTGGCGCGGATCACGAAATTACCGGCGGTGCATTCGCCTTCGTGGTCGAGCAACGAGCCTTCGAGCACATAGGTCTGCTCGAGATCCTCGTGCATATGCGCGGGAATACCCGCGCCGGGCTCGAGTTTGGTCAGGAGCGTCAGCATCTCGGTGTTCGTGTCGTAATAGATGACCTTCATCTTGTTGCCCGGACCGCTGTCGATCCATGGCTGCGATTGGAGATCGATAAAGCGCGAGGCAAGCTCGCCCGGATTGGAGAAGAAACCTTCGGCCACGATGCCCTCCCTTGGCTTATGGCAATGGCAGGAGCCTAGGGCACGCGCCGGGTCCGGTCCAATGCCGGACCAGAAAGCGGGGCGCGCCGTTCTATGCGGCTAAAGCTTCGTGGCAAGTCGCTTCGCGCAAAGATCGGCGGCGCCGGAAACCGGCTCCGTGAGGCCCGGCAACGTGGCCCAACCGCCTTTGCTGATGAAATCGCTGCGGTTCCAGGTGTCGAGCTTGTTCAGCGTCGTAAGTTGCGCGGCGGCATCGGGATTGCGGTTGAATTGCGCGGTGCAAATCTCGGCCGCCAAAGTGGCGCGTGCGCCTTCGGCGGCCTTGTTCGCCATCGCGAGGGCCGTACCGGAGGTTGTCCAGCCGCCCCAGGCAAAGCCGACGAGCATCGTGGCGCCGACCGATAAGACACAGCACCAAACGAGCGCCGCTTTCGGTGGCCGAAAATTTTCGAAGCGTTGTGCCAAGCTTGACGTGGACGAAGTCATTGTTCGCTCCCTGTTGGTGTGTGGCGTGTCTGCGCCGTTTTGGTTTTTGAGCGAGCGCGATCAGCGCGCCGCTGCCCGCGACCCTAAGCGTGTGGCCAAGATTTTACGAGAGAAATAGCCTCGAATATTTGCAGCGATACGCTTTTATTCGCAAAATACGGGAAAGCACGCGTGATTTGAAATCATGGAGCGTGTTGTTTTATTGCAATAATTTCGGTTTTATTTGACTTTATCGCGGGAAATCGCCATATCACGGCTATGGCAATCAAGACAAAGCAGTGGTCGAGCAAGCCTCATGCCCGATCGAGTTGGCATCGCCTCTCGGTTACCGAGAGCGATAACGGCGAGCGCTGGACGATTGTTTGGGATACGGAGCGGCGTCCGGGCGTCGAGGGCCGCAACGTCGCGCGCGAGAAACTTGAGCATGCCGCGCTCGATCGTGCGCGGCACATGCTGCGCATGGGTTTCGTCGTCTATGAGATTCGTCGCCCGTCGGGCGAGGTCTACCTGGAAGGCGACGCTCTGCGCGAGCGTCTCAGCGAAGCGGTCGCGGCGGCGTCGTGACTTTTCCGGTCGACGGACAGAAACGACAACCGGAAGCCACCAAAGAACTTGCTCGCGATATGATCGACGTGCACGGCGCCGAGGCAGCCGACGTGGCGCGGGCCAATGCGCGTGCTGCCGCGTGCTCGGGCCGACCCGACGAAGCCCGCACCTGGATTCGCGTGATCGATCTCATTCAGCGGCGCATGCGAGAAGACGCAGCCGGCACGGTCGCATCGGTGGACCCGGCGGTGTGAGCCATGAAGCGGCGCGATGATCCGGCCTTGCCGCCGGCGTTTAGCCTGCTGAACTCCGAGTTCAACGATTTCCTGTTCGCGCCGGTCGGCAATGACGAGGATCATCGCACGCTGAGCGTGCTGTCCGCTTTGACGGGCGCCGGGCTCGACCCGTGGCAGCAAGCCGCGCGATTGAGTCAGTTGCCGCGCGGCGTGGCGATCGAAACCCTGGCGGCGACGCTGACGGCGCTTCCGGAGCGGACGTGCTCGGCCGCCGTTACACGGGAGGCCGCCAGCCGATTGGTCGCGCTCCTGCCGAGACGGGCCCCGACGAAGCGGTTCGCGCGCGCGATGCGCCCTGTCCGCAGGGCGCTCGCGTTATTGCGCCGCCGCTGAACGCGTGCGGCCGAAGGCACGATTCAGTATCGCCGTTATTTGAGCCGCGAAACGGCTTCGCGAACGATGCTCACATCGGCATAGCGCTGGATATCGATCTTGCTGCGCTGGATGCCCATTTGTTGCTGCAAATCGAGACTGCGCTGCAGCGCGCCGAGATTGGGCTCGCCGGTGGGGTCGCGATAATTGTCTTCTTTGGTGAACAGCCGCTGGAGCTGCGCCGCCGGCTGCTTGTTGAAATCGGCAACGACCGCGACCGCCGCATCGTGGTTCTTCGGGTCGATGAACCAGCGTACCGTGCGGATCGAATCTTCCATGAAATCGACCAGTGCCGGGCGATTTTGGTCGAGGAAGGGCTTGCGCGCGGCAAGCGAAATGAGCTGCGTCGGGCCCATTGCATCGGTCTCGGTGAAGAACATGCGGCTCACCGATTGCAGCTCCGGATCGAAAGCGAAGGGTGGCGCGATCGCCACCATCGCCGCTTTCCCCTGAGCCAACAGCGCCTTCATGTTGGCGAATTGCGCCTCGATGATGCTGTAGTCGCGCTTATCCTCGAGACCGTGCTTGCGCATCATGACGCGCGCCTGCATGTCGGTGGCGCTGCCGAGGGTCAACACCGCGACGACCTTGCCTTTCAGATCAGGAAAATCCTTGATCGGCCCATCCTTCAGCACGAGGAAGCCGCTGCCGTTCTCATGCCCGTCGACGCCGTTCTGGATCTCGTCGCGGATAATCCTGAGATCGTCGAGATGGGCGTTCTCGATTGCGGCGCCGATGGCCGAGTAGGAGAGGCCGGTCATATCGAGCTGATTGGCGGCGAGAGACGTGAGCCCGACCGCCGTCGAGGCGAAATGCGTCGTCTCGAGCGTATAGCTGACACCCTGATGGATCGAGAGATCGGGCTTCATCATCATCAAGGTGACGCCCGAGCCGGGCGAGGTCACCCAGCTGATGCGGATCTTCAAGGGCTCGGCGCCTTGTGCCGCTCCGATCCCGATAAACAATGGAATGCCGATGAAAAACGCGGTCGCCGCTGCCCGGATTTTGATCATGCGCAATTCCCCCTTCGCGCCGATGTCGGCGCTTACTTGATCCGCGAAGCGGCTTCGTGGACGAGACTCACATCGGCGTAGTTGCGGATATCGATCTTCGTCTTCTGCATGCCCATGTCGTGCTGCAGATCGAGGCTATGCTGCAGCGCGTCGAGATTCGGCTCGCCACTCGGGCTGCGGTAATTGTCCGCTTTGGTGAAGAGCCGCTGGAGCTGCGCCGGCGGCTGCTTGGTCATCGCCGAAGCGAGCTGAATCGCCGCGTCGTGATTCTGCGGATCGGTGAACCAGCGCACGGTTCGAACGGCGTCTTCGAGGAAATCGACCAGCACGGCGCGGTTCTGATCGATATAGGATTTGCGCGCGGCAAGCGCCAAAAGCTGCGTCGGCCCCATCGCATCGGTCTCGGTGAAGAACATGCGGCTGGCCGATTGCAGCTCGGGGTCGAAAGCGAAAGGCGGCGCGATGGCCACCATCGCCGCTTTTCCCTCGATCAAGAGGCTCTTCATGTTGGCGAATTGCGCCTCGATGAGGTTGTAGTCGCGTTTGTCCTCGAGGCCGTGGCGGCGCAGCATGACCCGTGCCTGCATGTCGACCGCGCTGCCGAGGGTGAGAACCGCGACGGCTTTGCCCTTGAGATCGGGGAAATCCTTGATCGAGCCATCCTTCAGCACGAGAAAGCCGCTGCCGTTGTCGTGTCCGTCGACGCCGTTCTGGATCTCGTCGGCGATAATGCGCAAATCGCTCAAATGCGCATTTTCGATCGCCGAGCCGATCGCAGCATAGGACATGTCGATGATGTCGACTTGGTTGCTGGCGAAAGGCGTCAGCTCGACGGCGGTCGAGACGAAATGCATCGGCTCGAATTTATAGGTGACGCCCCGATGCACCGAAGCATCGGGCTTCATCATGAGGAGAGCGGCGGTCGAGCCGGGCGCGACGACCCAGCCGAGGCGAACGGTCGGCAAATCGGCGGCGCTCGCCATCTGGCACGCGCCAAAGAATACGGCCGTCGCCGCCAGAATCCGAAACGCCTTCACGCTACCCTCCCCGAGACTTGGCTCAACCGGCGTGAGGATGAGCCAAGCCCGGGCAGGATTGCCAGGGAAAAGAACGGGCGTGTGTGGTAGCGGTGCGTGATGGCGATCATGCCCCGGCCCAAACGCCGCGCGTGTCGACGACGACGCGCGTCAGCAACTCGGCTTTTGGGATGCGAGAACGGAAACGCGAGCGAACGGCGCGGTTTTTGTGGTCGCCGATTTTTTTACGGGACGTGTTCCTCAAGCGATTCAATGCCGACGCCCTCGAGAACCGAATTCGTGATCGCCTCGGGCCGCGTGCCGAAGACCGAAAGCATCTTCATGCAACTTCTTCCCGCACGATCGTGGCGGGCGCGGCGGTGACCCGCCGGCCGAGCGCGCGGCTGTAAGCAGGCAGGTAGCCCTGGACCGAACGATCCCAGCTCCGTTCGTGTTCGACGAAATCGCGCGCGGCGCGGCCGAGCGTCGTCCACTGCGGGCGGCGGGTGATCGCGGCGTCGATGGCGCGTGCGAGGGCTTTCGGATCACCGGCGGGGAAGAGCAGACCGTTCTCGCCCTGGCGGACGAACTCGCGGTGACCGCCGACATCCGAGGCAAGGACGATGCCGCCTCGCGCCATGGCCTCGAGCGGCTTCAGCGGCGTCACCGTGTCGGTCAAGCGCATCGAGCGGCGCGGGTAAACGAAGAGGTCGGTCAGATCGTAGTAATCGCCGATCTGCTGATGCGGCACGCGGCCGAGGAAGGTCACGCAATCCTCGATGCCGAGGCGCAGCGCCTGCCATTTCAGCACTTCCTCGACGGGGCCGCCGCCGGCGAGGACGACGGCGATATCGTTGCGCTCGTGGCGCAGCATCGCGATGGCGTCGAGCAGGATGTCGAGGCCTTCATAAGCATAGAACGAGCCGAAGAAACCGAGGACGAGCTTGCCCTCGAGACCGAGCTTCGCGCGGAGGTCTTCCTTTGCCGCGCGGCGATAAGGGAAAGCATCGAGCGAAACACCGTTCGGCACGACCGAGATTTTCTCAGGCGCGATGCCGCGCGACGCGATATCGGCGCGCAGGCCTTCGGAGATGGTGACGATGGCATCGGCTTTGCGGAAGGCGTGCTCGTCGAGCTTGCGGGCCGCGCGATAACGCAGCGAGCCTTCGGTATCGGTCTCATTGCCGACCGCGGCGTCTTCCCAAAAAGCGCGAATCTCGTAGACCGTCCGAATGCCCAGCTTCTTGCCGGCCCAGGCGGCGGCAATTGCGTTGAGCGCCGGTGAATGCGCGTGGATGATGTCGGGCTTCTCGTAAGACGCGATATGGCGGATGCGGCGCGCCGTGGCGCGCAGCAGCGCGGTTTCGTTAATGCCGGGCAAGCGCGCCAGCGCCGGGGCGACCGGCGCCGTGCGGTGGAAGGCGAAGCCGTCGACCTCTTCATAAGTCGGGCCGGGCATAGAGTGTTTGGGCGTGGTGAGGTGGACCGTTTCCCAGCCCATCCGACGCTGCGCCTCCAAAAGCGCGAGGCTGCGCATCGAATAGCCGCTCATCAGCGGGACCGAGTGGTCGAAAACGTGAAGAACCTTGACCGAACCAGACATCATCAACCCCCTGGCTCGGGCTTCACCTCCGTGCCGGGCGTTATTTCGCGTCGCCCGTGTATGAGGTGACAGTATCGAGAAATTCGCAATGAAGTCAAATAAAAATTTATAATTTAAAGTAGTTATGGTTAATTCGTTAATTATATATTCGGCATTTACTATAATTCCGCCTCACAACACGTCCAGCACCTTTTCCGCCGGCCGGCCCAGCGCCGCCTTCTCGCCGCTGATCGCGATCGGCCGCTCGATGGTGATCGGATGCTTGGCCATGCCGGCGATGATTTTGTCGTCGCTCATGTCTTTGGAGAGGCCAACCGCCTTCGCTTCTTTGACGCGCAGCAATTCTTTCGCCGGGATGTCGAGCAGCTTGAGGATGCGCTTGATCTCGGGCGCAGTCGGCGGCGTACTCAGATACTCGATGATTGTCGGCTCGATGCCGCGCTTGCGCAGCATGTTGAGCGCCGTACGCGAGGTGCGGCAGCGCGGATTGTGATAAAGCGTCACGGTGGTCATCTAGTCTTCCTCCTCGGGAAAGCTGCCGGCGAGATTGAGCCCGTCGATCCAGGTTGCGCCGTCGCGCTTGATCACCGTCAGCGGGTCGATCGCGCCATCGCGGGCGATGGCATTGGCCAAGCGCTCGGAATGGGTAACCAGCCAGATCTGCGTGCGCTCGGACGCACGGACGATGAGCCGCGCCAGCGGCTCCAGCAGATCGGGGTGCAGGCTGGCCTCCGGCTCGTTGAGGGCGATGAACCCCGGCAGGCGATATGCCAGCAGCGCGCCGGCAAGGCCGAGATAGCGCAGCGTGCCGTCGGAGAGCTCGGCGGCCTCGAAGGTTCGCTTGGGTTGATCGGGAAAGCGCATGCCGAAACTGGCGAAACGCCCCGGTGGCGGTACGACCAGGCCGGCGCCGGGAAATGCATCGTCGATCGTGCGATCGAGATCGACCGTGTCTTCGCGGATATAGCTCAGCGTGGCGAAGACCGCGGCGAGGTTGCCGCCGTCGGACGACAGCGTCGGGCTGGTCACGGCGAGCGACGGCTGCCGCAGCGGCGAGGTGCGATCGGTGCGCAGATCGTGATAGAAGCGCCAATCGCCCATCGTATTGCGCAGCATGGCGATCGCAGGATCGTACACACCGTCGCCGATCGCGCCGAGCGCGGTTTCGGAGGCGAGCAGCTCTGTCGCGATGGCGGAGCGCTCGCCCGCCGTATCGCGCGCGGTCACGGCGGGGCCGCGTCGCTCCAGCAGTTTATGGGCGCGGCGGCGATGATGATGGACCAAGGTCTCTTCCTTGATCTGGGGCTCAAGCGCGAAGGCGGCAGAGGCGATCGGCAAGCGTTGGCCCGAACCCGGCACGGGTTCCCATGACGGCACGACCCCGGCGGCGACTTCGTAGGAATAATCGTTGTCGCCTGCCGGCGAGAATGCGAAGCCGCCGCGCAGGGCGATCCGCGCTTGCTCGTGGCGCCGCCGTTCGCCGGCCCAGAGCGCCGATTCCATCCCGCCCTCGACAGCCAGCGCATGGGCGAGGGTCCCGGCGGCCGAGGCTTGGAGCAATTCGAGGGCGCGATAAAGGTTGGTTTTGCCGACGCCGTTGGCGCCGACGAAGACGCTCAGCCGCCCGACCGGAAAATGGATCGACTGCAGCGAGCGGTACCCGGCGATCCGTACATCGCGCAGCATCAACGCCATGCCCGACCCAACTCCCGTCACGCCGCCGCCTGCGTCCAAATGTTTCCCGATATTGTGCCGGCGCGCGCTTCCTTTATGATCGCGGCCGGCGAGGCCAAGTCCAGAAAAATCACCGCGCCCGAGGCGATTTATGAACCCATCCCGGAACTTGCGGGCCGGCATTTTCCTGCCACCCTTTCACCCGGCGGACGAAGACCCGACGCTCTGCATGGAGCGCGACTTCGAGCTGATCGAATATTTGGAGAAGCTCGGCTTCGCCGAAGCCTGGATCGGCGAGCATCATTCGGGCGGCTTCGAGCTCTACGGCGCGCCCGATCTCTTCATCGCCACGGCGGCGGCGCGGACCAAGCGCATCATGCTCGGCACCGGCGTGCTGTCGCTGCCCTATCACCATCCTTTCATCCTCGCCGACCGCATGGTGCAGCTGGATCACCAGACCCGCGGCCGCGCCATGTTCGGCGTCGGGCCGGGCCTCTTGACCTCGGATGCGATGATCCTCGGCATCGATCCGGACACGCAGCGCGCGCGCATGGAGGACTCGCTCGAGATCATCACGCGGCTGATGGCGGGCGAGACGGTTACCAAGACCACCGATTGGTACACGATGAAAGAGGCGCGGCTGCAGCTACGCCCCTATACGCAGCCGCGCCCGCATCTCGCCATCGCCAGCGCCATCACGCCGAATGGCGGCAAGGTCGCCGGCCGTTTCGGCCTCGGCATGCTCAGCGTCGCGGTCTCGAACGGCATGGGCTACGACGCGCTCGACCTGAATTGGAAGATCGCCGCCGAGCAAGCGATCCAGCATGGGCAGACGGTCGAGCGCCGCAACTGGCGGCTGATGGCGCCGTTCCATATCGCCGAGACGCGCGAGAAGGCGATGGCGAATGTGCGCTGGGGGTTCGATAAATGGCAGAACTATGCTTATGCGATCAGCCCGCTCGGCGGCCAGGCGATCGGTCTCGGCAGTCTCGAGAGCATCGTCAACGACGGCCGCGGCGCGATCGGCACGCCCGATGACGCGATCGCGGTGCTGGAGAAATTCTGGGACAAGACCGGCGGCTTCGGCGGCATCCTGATGCTGGCGCATGATTGGGCTGATTGGGAGGCGACCAAGCGCTCTTACGAACTCTTCGCGCGCTACGTCCTGCCCAAGTTCAACGGCGCCAATGAGGCACGCAACGAATCGATGGAATGGATGCGCGCCAATCGCGACGAGTTCAGCGCGCAGAATCGCGCCGCCACCAAGAAAACCATCGACACACACTTCGCTTCGGAAGCGGCCAAGAATCGCGCCGCGGAATAGGATCGGTGATGAAGAAAAATGTGAAAAAAGTAGTGCTCGCCTATTCGGGTGGGCTCGATACCTCGGTCATCCTGCGCTGGCTGCAAGAGACCTATCAGTGCGAGGTGGTGACCTTCACCGCCGATATCGGCCAGGGCGAAGAGCTGGCGCCGGCGCGCAAGAAGGCCGAGCAGATGGGGGTGAAGGAGATCTTCATCGACGATCTGCGCGAGGAATTCGTGCGCGACTTCGTGTTTCCGATGTTCCGCGCCAACGCACTCTATGAAGGACAATATCTCCTCGGCACTTCGATCGCGCGGCCGCTGATCGCAAAGCGCCAGATCGAGATCGCCGAAAAAGTCGGCGCCGACGCGGTGGCGCATGGCGCGACCGGCAAGGGCAACGACCAGGTGCGCTTCGAGCTCGGCTATTACGCGCTGAAGCCCGACATCACGGTGATCGCTCCGTGGCGAGAATGGGATCTCGGCTCGCGCACCAAGCTCATCGAATATGCCGAGAAGCATCAGATTCCGATCGCCAAGGACAAGCGCGGCGAAGCGCCGTTCTCGACCGACGCGAACCTTCTCCATATCTCGGCCGAGGGCAAAGTCCTCGAGGATCCGTGGAACGAGCCCGAGGAATATGTCTACAGCCGCACCGTCGCGCCCGAGCAGGCGCCGAACGAGCCGCAATATGTCGAGATCGAATTCGGCCACGGCGATCCCGTCGCGGTCGATGGCGTGAAGCTGTCGCCGGCGGCGCTGCTGACCAAGCTCAACGAACTGGGCGGCAAGCACGGCATCGGGCGCCTTGACCTCGTCGAGAACCGCTTCGTCGGCATGAAGTCGCGCGGCGTTTACGAGACGCCCGGCGGCACGATCCTGCAGGCGGCGCATCGCGGCATCGAAAGCGTCACGCTCGATCGTGGCGCCTCGCATCTCAAAGACGAGGTCATGCCGCGCTATGCCGAGCTGATTTACAACGGCTTCTGGTTCGCGCCCGAGCGCTTGATGCTGCAAGCCCTGGTCGACAAGAGCCAAGAGAATGTCGAAGGCACCGTGCGCGTGAAGCTCTACAAGGGCTCGGCGCATGTCGTCGGACGCAAGTCGCCGCGGTCGCTCTACAGCCTCGCGCATGTGACCTTCGAGGCCGATCAGGTTTACGATCAGCGCGATGCCGAGGGCTTCATCAAACTGAACGCGTTGCGGCTGCGGCTCGGGAAAAAAGCGCAGAAATCCTAAAGGTTTTGTCCGAAGCGCCTTTAAAGCGGGGTGAAAATACCCCGCCTCTGCCGCTTTGCCGACACAATCCCTGACCATCCTTCCGGCCATCCCATCGTTCTTGGGTTTCAGCAGGGAAGGATGATTACGATGAACACGCGCTTTGGACTGCCTATCCTCTTTGTTGCTGCCATTGCTCTTTCGGGCTGCGGCGAAACGGTTGGCGATCGCGGCCTGTCGGGCGCCGGTATCGGTGCAGCCGGCGGCGCGGTGATTGGCGCCATGGTTGGCAATCCGCTGGCCGGTGCGGCGATCGGTGCGGGCGCGGGTGCGGTTGCGGGCGCGGCGACGTCGCCCTCGGCCGTCGACCTCGGCCGCCCCGTTTGGGAGCGCTAATTCCCGGTAATCGCGAATAGGTCTGAGAGAAGCCTCTCCGCAAGATTTTGCGGAGAGGCGACTCTTCGTTTTTCGTTACCGCGCTCGTCTTGCGGGACGTTAGGCCGAAAAGCACGCGGGAGAATTTAGATAATGACACGCACATTTTTGTCGGCCGCTACGCTTCTTGCCGGGGGCTTGCTGCTCGCCGGGTGCTCCAATTGGAGCTACGCGCCCCCGATGCACGGCAACTTCATGACCGAAGCGGTCAATCACGCGCGGGTCGATGCCGGCGCGCCGCCCGCCGGCGGCAATTTCATTCAGGAGACCGCGCATGATTATGCCGGTCTCGCCGATTATCTGGCGCATCACGGCGAAGCCGACGAGGCCGATTATGCCGACGTCGATTATTTCGCGCGCAAAGGCATCGCCGCCGAGCACGGTATGCTGGTGCCGCCGGAAGACAATTCCAATTGGGCGATCCCGCTCGAGCAGCCTTACGGCTTCCGCACGCAGATGGCCCAGGCGCGCGCGCGCCTTGTGACGGATCTCGATAATGGCGGACGCGACCGCTTCCCCGGCCTCGCCGCTCGTGCCCAGGTCGCTTACGATTGCTGGCTCGAGCGCACGGAGGATGATTGGGCAAAGGAATTCGATGGCCAGTGCCATCGCGATTTCATCGCGACCATCACCGCGCTCGAACAAGCTCTGAGCGGCAAGGCCGTGTCGGCGCCGGCCGCGCATCAATTCAATGTCTATTTCGAGTTCGATCGCTCGAATCTGACGCCGGAAGGTCGTCAGGTGGTCGATGCGGTGGCGCAGGCGACGAAGGGTCAGCCCAATGTCCGCATCCGCCTCCTCGGCAAGGCCGATCTGACCGGCACGGACCCGTACAATATGGCGCTGTCGCATCGCCGTGCCGATGCGGTCCGCGCGCGGCTGCGGGCGCAGGGCGTGCCGGATCGCATTGTCGACGAGACGTGGGACGGCTTCCGCAATCCGCCGGTGGCGACGGCGAAGGGCGTGCGCGAGCCGCGTAACCGCGTCGTCGAAATCATGGTGCAGTAAAGCAGCCGTCAGACGCCGGGAAGCCCTTTGCCCGCGCGGGCAAGGGGCTTTTCTTTTGTCAGATCGGCGGCGGCGAGAGGCCGCGGCGGCCGTAAGCCGCGAGCAGCGTGTTGCGCAACAGGCAGGCGATGGTCATCGGCCCGACGCCGCCGGGCACCGGCGTGATCGCCGATGCGATGCCCTGCGCCTCGGCGAAGGCGACATCGCCGACGATCCGCGCTTTGCTGCCCGGCACGTCGGCGCGATTGATCCCGACATCGACCACCACGGCGCCGGGCTTCAGCCACGCGCCGCGCACCAACTCGGCATGGCCGGCCGCGACGACCAGGATATCGGCGCGGCTCGTGATCGCGGGCAGGTTGCGGCTCTTGGTATGCGCGAGGGTCACGGTGCAGTCCTCGCGCAGCAACAGCGCCGCCATCGGTTTGCCGACGAGATTGGAGCGGCCGATGACGACGGCTTCGGCGCCGCTCAGACGCGGCGTCGCGTCACGCAGCAGCAACAGGCAGCCATAGGGCGTGCAAGGCAGCAGCGCCGGACCGCCGCTCCACAGCCCGCCGACATTCTGCACGTGGAAACCGTCGACATCCTTTGCCGGATCGATGGCGTCGATGACGCGCCGGCGATCGATCTGCGGCGGCAGCGGCAATTGCACCAGAATGCCGTCGACGCGCTCGTCGCGATTGAGCCGCGCGATCAGCGTCAGCAGCGCGGCCTCGCTGCTCGCGGCCGGCAGCTTTTCCTCGAAGCTGGCGAAACCCGCCTCGATGCTCGCTATGGCCTTGCTGCGGACATAGATCTGGCTGGCCGGGTCGTCGCCGACCAGCACCGTGCAGAGACCCGGCACGATGCCGCGCTCGGCTTTAAGCGTGGCCGCATGCGCCGCGACATCGGCGCGCAGCCGCGCCGCCAGCGCCTTGCCGTCGATCAGCTTGGTGTCAGGCACGAAGAAGCCTCTGCTCGATACATTGCGCCAGAGCGTCGGGATCGCCCGAGAGTTCGACCAGCTTGCGCCGTGCCGTCTCGCCACCGACGATGCTCAGATCGCGCGGCGCCAATCCGAATTCCCGCGCCAACAAGCGAATGAGCGCCGTATTCGCTTTGCCGTCGACCGGTGCCGCGGTCACGGCCACTCGCAGCGCGGGACCCTGCGGCCCGTCTTCGACGATGCCGAGGATACGATCGGACGAGGATTTCGGCGTCAAGCGAACCGCCAGTCGGACGCGACCGCGCGAAATCACGAACGGCAAGCGTTGCACCAAGCTCAGTAGGCGTAGAGATAGAAGGCGAGATGGGTGAGCTCCATCTCGACCAGCCAGATAATCAGCAGCAGGATCACCGGCGATATGTCGAGGCCACCAATCGACGGTACGAATTGGCGGATCGGCCGCAGGACGGGTTCGGTGATGCGATAAAGGAAGTCGAGGACCATCGCGACCGGACGGCTATAGGTGTTGATCACGTTGAAGGCGATCAGCCAGGAGATCACCGCCTGGATGATCACCAGGTACCAATAGAGATCGAGGATGGCGATGACCACCCTGATCAACGGCACGACAAAACCGCCCATCCGCCCCGAATCCTTTTGAAAAGCGGCTTCTCGAAAAAGCGCGCGCGAGCCTAAGCTTTGGCCCACCCAGGCGCAAGCGCCGGCGCTGCGGCATCCTGCCGATGGTTAAGCGTCTCGCCCGCCTTGACTTTACCACCCTCGTTTTCCAAAATCCGCCGCTCAGCGGGCGGGGCAGTAGCTCAGTTGGGAGAGCGCGACGTTCGCAATGTCGAGGTCAGGGGTTCGATCCCCCTCTGCTCCACCAAATTTCGCACGATGTGCGGAATTTGCCCTCCAAAGCCCAATGGGCGAACAAGAGTTCCCTCAAGAAGCTTCGTTTGGCAGGCCAAACCTTCGCACGGCATAAGAAGGTTGCCCGCCGAAATCACGCGGCAAGCCCTTCATCTAACGCCCACATTTGCCCACTAGGGCGGCGTCATGCGGCACGCCGCCGCGTCGGCGCCAATCGCGAAGTGGGGTGCGGTTTGATATAAGCGCCAACATGACTGCAAAGATTATCGATGGCGTCGCGATCGGGCGGCAGATCCGCAACGACATTCGCGGCCGCGTCGAGACGCTGGTCTCGCGACACGCGACCAAGCCCGGCCTTGCCGTGATCCTTGTCGGCGCCAATCCGGCGTCCGAGGTCTATGTCCGCAACAAGGTGCGGGCCTGCGGCGAGGTTGGCATCCATTCCGAAGTGATGCGTTTCGAGGCCGATGTCGCCGAGGAACGGCTGCTCGATTATATCCGCCGCCTCAATGACGATCCGGCGATCCACGGCATTCTCGTGCAGTTGCCGCTGCCGCCGACGATTTCGGTGCAGCGCGTGCTGACGACGATCTCGGTCGACAAGGATGTCGACGGCTTCCACCTCTACAATGTCGGCGGCCTCGTCATCGGCAACACCGTGTTCCCGCCGTGCACGCCCTATGGCGTCTCGAAGCTCCTTGAATACGAGAACATCCCGGTCGAAGGCCGCAACGTCACCGTGGTCGGCGCCAGCAACGTCGTCGGCAAGCCGATGGCGCTGATGCTGATGCAACGCGAGGCGACGGTCGCGATCTGCCACGCCAAGACGCGCGAGCTCTCGCAATACACCATTCTCGCCGACATTCTCGTGGTCGCGGCGGGGCATCCGCGGCTGATCGTGCCGCAAATGGTGCGCAGCGGCGCCGTCGTGATCGATGTCGGCATCAACCGCCTGCCCGACGGCAAGCTCGTCGGCGATGTCGATTTCGAGGGCGTGCGCGAGAAGGCATCGCATATCACGCCGGTCCCGGGCGGCGTCGGCCCGATGACCGTGACCATGCTGCTCGACAACACCGTCGCATCGGCCGAGCGCTCTGTCGGCATCCGCAAGACGCCGTAAGGCGCCCACCGATCGACACGCCGTGCGGCGCTGCCCAACTTGACCTTGCGGCGATCCCGGCGAAAATGGCCCCGGATTGGGGGGCAGCGAGCGTGTATTCGGAAGTTACTCGGTCGATCAAAGTCGTGGTCAATCCCACCTACCTCGAAGACCAATCTTCGCCGGCCGAGAATCGCTATGTCTGGGCCTACCACGTCCGGATCGAGAATCAGGGCGCCGAAACCGTGCAATTGCGCCGCCGTCACTGGCGGATCACCGACGCGCAGGGCCGGGTGCAAGATGTGCGCGGCGCCGGCGTCGTCGGCGAGCAGCCGGTCCTTGGTCCGGGGCAAAGCTTCGAATACACCAGCGGCACGCCGCTCGCGACGCCCTCGGGTATCATGGTGGGTACCTACGAGATGGAATTGCCGACCGGCGAATGCTTCGCCGTCGCGATCCCGCCCTTCTCGCTCGACAGCCCGCACCAGCCGCGCCGGCTGAATTAGTCCAACAAGGAGCATTGGTTATGGCGGCGAGATCATCGCGCAAACGCGCTTCTGCGAAGTCTGCGCCCGTCGTAAGGCCAACCCGCGAGGAGGCCGAAGAGGCCGTGCGTGTGTTGCTGCGCTGGGCGGGCGACGATCCCGACCGCGAGGGGCTGCGCGGCACGCCCGGTCGCGTCACGCGCGCCTACGGCGAATTTTTTGCCGGCTACCAAAGCGACCCGGTCGAACTTCTCCAGCGCACCTTCGAGGAGACCAACGGCTATGACGAAATGGTGGTCCTCAAGGACATTCGTTTCGAGAGCCATTGCGAGCATCATCTCGCGCCGATCATCGGCCGCGCCCATATCGCCTACCTGCCGAACAAGCGCGTCGTCGGCATCTCGAAGCTCGCGCGTCTCGTTGACGCCTTCGCAAAACGCCTGCAGATACAGGAGAAGATGACGGCGCAGATCGCGACGACGCTCAACGAGGTGCTGCGCCCGAAAGGCGTCGCGGTAGTGATCGAGGCGGCGCATCAATGCATGACGACGCGCGGCGTGCACAAGCCTGGCGTGTCGATGGTCACCTCGCATATGCTCGGCGCGTTCCGCAGCGATCCGTCGACGCGCCGCGAATTCCTGGCGCATATCGATCTCGACGGGCATTCGCCTGCCAATGTCTGACCGGCGATGCGGCTGGCGGGGGCGTTGTCGTCGTAGCGAATGGTGGGGGTGGCTTTTAGGTGGTTGGTGATGTTGCCGGCGCATGTTGAGCGCTTCCTGCGCGACGCGGTGCGTTCCGTTTGGGAGCTCGAGCTTCTTCTGTTGCTCTATCGGCTGCGGACGCGTCTCTGGACCGCCGACGAATTGGTTCGCGAGTTGCGGGCAAGCGTGCTCATCGTCGGGGATTCGCTCGGCGCGTTGCAAAAGGCGGGCCTCGTCAACCGCAACGCCGATGACCAATATCAATATTGGCCGATCTCGCCGGAGCTCGATCACTTGGTCGGCGATATCGCCACGGCCTACGCGAATTCTCCCGTCGCCGTGACCGAGGCCATTCTTCGCGCGCCGCATAGCGGCATCCGTATCTTCGCCGACGCGTTCAAGATCAAAAAGGACTGACGCGTGCTACACCTCTTCGAATCGACGGTCTATATCCTCTGCATGGTGACGAGCCTCGTCGCCATGTGGCTGTTGCTGCGCAGCTACCGGCAAAACCGCTCGCGCCTCTTGCTGTGGAGCGCTGCGGCGTTCGTCGCTTTCGCCCTCAACAACCTTTTTCTTTTCTTCGATCTCGTGGTCTTGCCGACGAGCATCGATCTGCGGCCGGTGCGCGCGCTGACAGCGCTGATCGGCGTCGCGATCCTGCTCTACGCCTTCATCTGGGAAATCGACTGAAGATGGGGCCGATGTATCTCTTTCAATTCCTCGGCGGCATCCTGACGATGGGCTATGTCGTCCTCGGCGTCTTTTTCCTGAAATTCTGGCGGCGCACGCGCGATCCGCTTTTCCGCATGTTCGCCTGGGCGTTCTGGCTGATGGCGGTGAACGGCTTCGCCGTCTCCGTATCCAACGGCTACGAGCTGGACGTGGTGTGGAGCTATCTGCTCCGCCTCTTGGCTTTCGTGCTGATCATCATCGCGATCATCCGCAAGAACATGGAAACGAAAACGCCGTCCTGAAGAACGGCGTCTCCGGTCTTCGACGCGCCGAACGTCGGTTGGACCGGGCTTTAATCGGACAAGAGATACTTTAATTGGACAAGAGATACTGGCCGAAGCCCGACATGATCCGCTGCTGCGCCTGGCTGTCGAAATCCGCCATCATGTCGCGCACCATGCCGTAACGCGTGCGCGCGCGGTCGTTGGCCGTCGCGCTTTGCAGAACGGTGGCGCTGCGCGAAACCGTGACCCGTGCCGACCGCACTACGACGCCGGTCGAATCGAGCAGCTCGAGCGCGGCATCGAGGGCGATGTCGTATCGCTGCGACACCTGATCGGTGAAGGTGCCGCTGATCCCGCCTTTCACCGTCAGGTCGGTGACCTTGGCCGTCGCGTCGGCGATGGTGAAGCGCGCCGGGCCACCCTGGCCCGTGGCGCGCAGCCGGTCGCGCGCCCAGTTTTGGACGGCGCGCAGCGGCGATACGGGGAAGGCGTTGTCGGCATCGCCCGGCTGATAGATCGTACGGATCTCGACCTGCGACGCTTGCAGCATAAACGGCGGCTGGCCGGTGAAGCGGATATCCGGAAATTCCGGTGCTTGCGACGGCGGTCCGCACGAGACGAGGGTGAAGCCCGCGCCCAAAGAGAGGCCGGTCAAAATGAACTGGCGTCGAGTGGTCATAAAAACCTCCGCGAACCAAACACCTTGCGACGGTTCCGGTTGCACGGTCCCGTCAACCGGGAACGAGAGCGCCGAGAGCCTCGTCGTCGAAATCATAAACCGTGCTGCAGAATTCGCAGGTCACGGAAATCTTGCCGTCGACTTTCATGTCGGCGACCTCATCGGGCTTCAAGGCGCGCAGGACATTCTCGACGCGCTGGCGCGAGCAGCGGCACTTCGCCATTAACGCATGCGGCTTGTAGGCGCGGACGCCGTCTTCATGGAACAGACGGAACAGCAGCCGCTCGGGCGCGAGCGCCGGATCGATCAACTCGGCCGAGGTCGACGAGCTCATGAAGATCGCGGCGCGGCGCCACGCGTCGTCCTCGGTCTCCCGCTCGAGGGTATAGGCCTCGCGCGGCAGGCGCTGGATCATCAGCGCGCCGGCGCGCCAGTGGGTGGCGCCGCTCTCGTCCGGGACTTGCGCCACCGCGACTTTGAGCGCGGCTTCGACCTGCTCGCTCTGGCGAAAATAGTGATGCACGCATTCCGCCAAGGTGCTGCCGGTCAGCTCGACAATGCCTTGATAGCGCTCGGTATGCTCGCCCTGATCGACGGTCAGGGCGAGATAGCCGGCCCCCAAGAGCCGCGGCACCAGGCCGGTTGCCCCGGTCTCGGCTTCCAGCCGAGCGGCATCAAACTGCGCATAGCCGCGTAGGGCGCCGGACGTCGTCACATCGGCGACCATCATCTTGATCGGCCCATCGCCTTTGGTCTGCAGCGTGAAGACGCCTTCGTATTTGAGCGCGCCGGCCAAGGCGATGGCGAGGGCGATCGCTTCGCCCAGCATCTGGGCGACCAGCGGCGGATAAGCGTGCTGCGTCAGAATCGAATCGATTGCCGGGCCCAGCCGCACCAGGCGGCCGCGCAAGGCAAAAGGTTCGATTTGGAAGGGCTGTACGAGATCGTCTGGAACTTGCGGCATCGCTTACGCGAGGCACCAGGCGAGGATCGCCTTTTGCGCGTGCATGCGATTCTCGGCTTCGTCCCAAACCACCGATTGCGGCCCGTCGATGACGCCCGCCGTCACTTCCTCGCCGCGCTTGGCCGGCAGGCAATGCATGAAGATCGCGTCGCGCTTGGCGCACGCCATCAGCTTCTCGTCGACGCGATAAGGCGCCATCGCCTCGGGCCGGAAGAGCTTCAGATCGGTGTTCATCGACACCCAGGTATCGGTGACGAGGCAATCGGCGCCGGAAGCCGCCGCGCGCGGATCGGAGACGCAAGACACCTTGCCGCCTTCGCGCTGTGCCCAGGCGAGCACGCGCGCCGGCGGGCGATTGGCGTCGGGGGAGGCGAGACGCAGCTCGAAATTGAAGCGCACCGCAGCATGGATCCAGCTTACCGCGACATTGTTACCGTCGCCGCTCCAGCAGACGATCTTTCCGGCGATCGGACCCTTATGCTCTTCGAGCGTCAGGACGTCGGCCATGATCTGGCAGGGATGGCTCGCATCGGTCAGCCCGTTGATCACCGGCACGCTGGCATTCGCCGCCAGCTCTTCGAGCTTCGCGACCGAGGTCGTGCGGATCATGATCGCGTCGACATAGCGCGACAGGACTTTCGCGGTATCGGCGACGGTCTCGCCGCGCGAGAGCTGCGAATCGGCAGAGGTCAACGTGACGACGTCGCCGCCAAGCTGTTTCATCGCGACTTCGAAAGAGAGGCGCGTGCGCGTCGACGGCTTCTCGAACACCATTGCCAGGGTCTTGTCGGTGAGCGGCTTCGAGCGGTCGCCGGTCTGCTTCCACTGCGCGGCTTGGTCAACGATGCGGCGCAGCTCGACCGCGCTGATCTGATCGAGATCGAGGAAATGCCTCAGCGGCGCCTTCACCGGCGCGGGGCGGGTCACAGTTTCCATTGCGACGCCACCTTGTCGATGATCTGCACCGCTTCGCCGACATGGTGCTCGCCGATGTTGAGCGGCGGCAGCAGCCGCACGACGTTCTCGCCGGCGCCGACGGTGATGAGTCCGCCCCAGCGCAGCTTCTCAACGACTTCGACATTCGGCACGACGCAACGCAGCCCGGTCAGCAGGCCTTTGCCGCGCTGCTCGGCGAAAATCTTCGGATGGCTCGCGACGACCTCCTCGAGCCGCTGGCGCAACAGGCCCGCCATGCGGTTGACGTTGTCGAAGAAGCCGGGCGCCAGCATCACATCGAGCAGCGCGTTGACCGCCGCCATGGCCAGCAGATTGCCGCCGAAGGTCGAGCCGTGCGTGCCCGGCGTCATGCCGGCCGCAGCGCGCTCGGTCGCCATCACCGCGCCGACCGGGAAGCCGCCGCCCAAGCCCTTGGCGGTGCCCAGCACGTCCGGCGTGATCCCGGCCCATTCATGCGCGAAAAGCTTGCCGGTGCGGCCCATGCCGCTTTGCACTTCATCCATTACCAACAGGATGCCGTGCTGATCGCAGAGCGCGCGCAGGCCTTTCAGATACTCGGGCGTGCCGGTGGCGAGGCCGCCTTCGCCCTGCACGGGCTCGACCAGGATGGCCGCGGTCTCGGGCTTGATCGCCGCGCGCATCGCCGCGAGATCGTCGTAGGGCACATGGGTGAAGCCGGGGGCCGGCGGGCCGAAGCCGCGCAGATAGCGCTCATTGCCGGCGGCGGCGAGCGTCGCCAAGGTGCGGCCGTGGAATGAGCCGGTGCAGGCGATGATCTCGTATCTCTCGGGATGGCCGGTCTCGGCGTGGCATTTGCGCGCGACCTTGATCGCGCCCTCCATCGCCTCAGCGCCCGAATTGCAGAAAAACACCGTGTCGGCGAAGCTCGCCGCGACCAGCCGTTCGGCGGCGCGTTGCTGCGGCGCGATCTGGTAGAGGTTCGAGCAATGCCACAGTTTCTGGGCCTGGGCGGTCAGCGCCTCGACCATGTGCGGGTGCGCATGGCCCAGGGCGTTCACGGCGACGCCGCTGCCGAAATCGAGGTATTTGCGGCCGTCGGTCGCGATGAGATAGGGGCCTTCACCCCGCTCGAACGTCACGTCGGCCCGAGCGTAAGTCGGCAAAATGGCTGGAATCACGAAAGTCTCTCCGGCAAGTAGGTCAAAAGGGAAGCCACACGACAAACGCCGCTAGCGTCGTCGCTCGAACCCTTCGCGGCGTTTTATCCCGCGTCCTACCCGCATGGCCCTGCTCCAACCCTTTGGAGGGAAACGCAAAGTATGGGGATTGGCGTGGCGGCTGTCAATTCCGAGTCGCGGGACGCTTGGGAAGGGCGGGGCAAGGGGTGGGGCCTGGTGCTATGGTCGGACGGTATGTTTGACGATTTCAAGCGCAAGAAAATAACGGTTGCCGATGTCGACATCGCCTGCGTGATCGGCGGCGAGGGGCCGCCGGTGCTGCTGCTCCATGGCTATCCCCAGAATCTCGCGATGTGGGCGCGCGTCGCGCCGCGCCTGGCCGAGCGTTACACGGTCGTTTGCGCCGATCTGCGCGGCTATGGCGATTCATCGAAGCCGCATTGCTTGCCTGATAAATCGAATTATTCCTTCCGCGCGATGGCGGCCGATCAGCTCGGGCTGATGCAGGCGCTCGGCTTCGCCTGGTTTCATGTTATCGGTCATGATCGCGGCGGACGAACGGCGCATCGCCTCGCGCTCGATCACCCCGACATCGTGCGCTCGCTCACCGTGATGGACATCGTGCCGACCTACGCCATGTTCATGGACACCAACCGCCATATCGCGGGCGCTTATTGGCATTGGTATTTCCTCTCGCAACCCGAGCCATTGCCGGAACGCGTCATCGGCAACGATCCCGATTTCTTTTTCGAGGCGTGCTTTCGCGGCTGGGGCGCGACCAATCTCGACGGGCTCGGCAGCGAGATGCTCGATGCCTATCGCCGCGCCTGGCGCGATCCCGGAATGATCCACGGCTCGTGCTCGGATTATCGCGCCGCCGCGACCATCGATCTCGAACACGATGCAGCCGACATCGAGCGCAAGGTGCAATGCCCGGCGCTCGTGTTCTATGGCGCGAATGGCGTGATCGCGAAGCATTTCGACATTCCCGCCGAATGGCGCAAGCGTTGCGTCAATGTCACGGCGGCGTCTTTGCCCGGCGGACATTTCTTCGTCGACCAATTCCCCGACGAGACCGCCGAGCATCTGCTGCGCTTCCTGGGCAACAATCGATGAAGATCATCGTCGTCGGGGGCGGCATCAGCGGCCTCACCATGGCGATGAGCCTCAACCAGATCGGCGTCGATGTGCGCGTCTACGAAGCCGCGCGCGAGGTTGCGCCGCTCGGCGTCGGCATCAATCTCCAGCCCAACGCGGTACGCGAGCTGATCGAGCTCGGCCTCGGCGAGCGGCTCGCGAAAATCGGCATCGCGACGGAGGCGCTGTCCTTCTTCAACAAATTCGGCCAGACGGTG
Source organism: Allostellaceae bacterium (assembly GCA_035552195.1). Taxonomy (GTDB): domain Bacteria; phylum Pseudomonadota; class Alphaproteobacteria; order ATCC43930; family CGMCC-115725; genus CAIKMD01. Next base: position 41,460 of record DASZLU010000007.1, read on the forward strand.
TAGCGTGAAAAACGCGGCCGCGCCGCTGGCTTTGAATGGCCGCAATATTCGATCCATCGCGGGCGTTTGCAGGTGCTGATGCTCGAGGCGGCGCGCGCGCGTATCGGCGGCGATCTGCGCACCGGTCACGTCTTTCAGAAATTGGTCGAGCGCGGCGACAAGATCGCCGCGATGTTCGTCGATCGCAACGGCGACACCGTCGCCGAGGACGACGCGGATATTCTGGTCGGCGCCGACGGCATTCATTCCGCGGTGCGCCGGCAGTTCTATCCGCAGGAAGGCGAACCGAATTTCGCCGGGCAGATTCTCTGGCGCGCCGCGATCGAGACGCCGCCGTTCCTCGGCGGCGCGACGATGGCGATCGCCGGTCATTTCCATCAGCGTATCGTCGCTTATCCCATCGCACCTTGCGGCAGCGGCAAATTGCTGACCAACTGGATCGCGCAGATGACCGTCGATACAAAAGCGCCGCCGCGCGAAGATTGGAATCGCAAAGTCGATAAGAGCCGCTTCATCGACGCTTTCCGCGGCTGGCGCTTCGATTGGCTCGATTTTCCCAAGCTGGTCGACGAGACCGCGGAGATTTTCGAATTCCCGCTGGTCGATCGCCATCCGGTCGAGCGCTGGAGCTTCGGCCGCGTCACCCTGATCGGCGACGCGGCGCATCCGATGCAGCCGACCGGCTCGCAAGCCGGTTCGCAGGCGATCGTCGATGCACGCCTGCTGACGGCTGCGCTGCTCGCCGAGCGCGATCCGGTCGCGGCGCTCGCGGCCTATGACCGAAGCCGCCGGCCGGTGATGAACGACATCACGTTGCGCAATCGCAATTTCGGTCCGGAAGCGGCGATGCAGCTTGCCGAAGAGCGCGCGCCGAACGGCTTCGCGAATATCGAAGACGTGATCCCGCGCGCCGAGCTCGAGCAGATTTCGCGCTCCTTCCAGCAAGCGGCGGGACTCGATCCTGCCGGGCTCAATGCGCGGTCATCGCTTGTCCCGGCGGGTGCTCGCTACGCTTCCTAGCGTCAGCTCGACTGCCGGAACTCATCGCCAGCTATAGCGTTGGTATTCCAGCAAAGGCGCCGCCCAAGCCTTTCTCAAAGGGCGCGCGCGTGGCAGGAGCAGAAAGGTCTACCCATGGCTGATAATAATTCGGGTGGTGGTGGCGGCCTTTATTTCATCGTCGGCGCCCTGGTGGTTGTCGTCGGCGTGATCGGCTTCGTCGCTTTTGGCGGTCACATGCCGCATGGCGGCGGCGGTGGCGGCGCACCGAGCAAGGTCGAGCTCGACGTGAACACGCCGGGCAAATAGACCGGCTCCCCCTCAGGCTTCCAAGGGCGCGCGAATCCACCTAGATAGGCTGCTGAACTTTCGGCGGAGTGTCTGACGTGGAAACGCGCGTTCTCGGCAAGAACGGTCCCAAGGTCTCGGTCGTCGGGCTGGGCTGCAACAATTTCGGCGGCCGGCTCGATCTTGCCGGCACGCGCGAGGTCGTCGCCAAGGCGATCGATGTCGGTATCAACTTCTTCGACACCGCCGATATCTATGGCGGCCGGACCTATAACAATTACGGCGGCTCCGAAGTCGATCTCGGCGCGGCGCTGGGCAGCCGGCGCAAGGACATCGTCCTCGCGACGAAATTCGGCATGGTCTTCGAAGGCGCCGGCAGCGGCGCCAAGCGCGGCTATGTGATGTCGGCCTGCGAGGCGAGCCTCAAGCGCCTCAAGACCGATTACATCGATCTCTACCAGATCCACACGCCCGACAGTTCGACGCCGATCGAAGAGACGCTGCGCGCGCTCGACGATCTCGTGAAGCAGGGCAAGGTGCGATACATCGGCTGTTCGAATTTCTCGGCCAAGCAGATCGACGACGGGATGAAGGCCGCGAACCAGAACAAGCTCGCCGCTTTCGTCTCCTCGCAAGACGAGTACAGCCTCTTGGTGCGCGACGAAGAGCAAGCGACCGTGCCGGCGCTGAAGCGCGAGGGGCTCGGACTGCTGCCTTACTTTCCGCTGGCGAGCGGCATGCTCACCGGCAAATACAAGCGCGGCCAGCCCGGCCCGAAAGGCGCGCGGCTGTCGGCGCCGGGTCTCTCCGGCCGCTACATGAACGACAAGAATTGGGCGATCGTCGAAAAGCTCGAAGCCTTCTGCGCCCAGCGCAGCAAGACCATCCTCGAACTCGCTTTCGCCTGGCTCTTGGCGCATGACTACGTGCCGAGCGTCATCGCCGGCGCGACCAGCGCCGAACAGGTCGAGCAGAACGCGCATTGTGCGAGCTGGAAGCTGACCGCTGCGGAAAAGGAAGAGGTCGATCGAATCGCCAAGTAGGCTCAGGCCTTGAGCTTGTAGCCGCGATCGATCATCCAGTAGGCGAGATAGAGCAGCGCGGCGTTGATCGCGGTCAGGAAGGTCACGCCGAGCCAGAGCGGCGCCTCGGTCTGGCCGGTCAGGCCATAGCGGAACCCGTCGATCATGTAGAAGAACGGGTTGCACAGCGCGATCGTGTGCCAGGTCGGCGGCAGCTGCTCGATCGAATAAAACGTGCCCGACAGGAACGACAGCGGCGTGATGACGAAATTCGTCACCGCCGCAAGGTGATCGTATTTATCGGCCCAGACCGCGCCGAGAATGCCGAGCACGGACAGCAGCAACGAGGCGGCCGCCGAGAAGAACAGCGCCGCCCAGATCGACGCGATCTCGACATGAACGAAGATCGCCATCGCCGCGGTCACGACCGCGCCCACCATCATGCCGCGCGTCAGCCCGCCGAGCGCGAAGCCCCAGGTCAGCTCCCACGCATTGATCGGCGGCATCAGCATGTCGACGATGTTGCCCTGCATCTTCATGATCATGATCGACGAGGTCGTGTTCGCGAAGGCGTTCTGGGTGATCGACATCATCACCAGACCGGGCGCCAGGAATTGCAGGAACGGCACATTGCCGACGACGCGGCTTTGGCCGTTCATCGCCAAGAGGAAAATCATCAGGAAGATGAGCGTCGTCACCACCGGCGCGAACAGCGTCTGCATCGACACCTTGAGAAAGCGGCGGACTTCGCGCAGATAGAGCGTCCAAAGCCCCTGCCAATTGACGAAGCCGAATTGGCGGACCTGCCGCGCGAGCGGGGCGTGCATCTGAGCGTTTCTCCCGTGACGAGCGGCGAATTTACGGGCAGGGTGGAGGGGCAGCAAGGCAACCGGCGCATGGCAGAGTCGAGAAAAGCGCGAGAGCGAAAACCGCCGCGGCCGGTGACGGCGGCCTCGCTCGAAAACGCGGCGGTCTATTATCTCAGCCGCTTCGCCTCCTCGAGCGGCAATCTGCGGCGCGTGCTGATGCGCAAGGTCGCGCGCGGTGCCCGCAACGCCGAGGACGGGCAAGCCGTGGCCGGCGCGCAAATGGTCGAGGCGCTGATAGCGCGCTATCTCGAAAAAGGTCTGCTCAACGATCGCGCCTACGCGGCACAGGCGGCTTCATCGCTCGCGCGGCGCGGCGCCTCGCGTTACGCGATCGCCGGCAAGCTGGCGCAGAAAGGCGTCGAAGGCGAGCTCGTGTCGCAGACCATCGCGGCGCTCGAGGAGGAAGGCGAGGCGACCGAGCTCGCCGCGGCCTGTGCGCTGGTGCGCCGCCGCCGGCTCGGTCCTTATCGCGCGCCGGAGAAGCGTGCCGATTTCCGCGACAAGGATCTCGCCAGCCTGGCGCGCGCCGGCTTTCGCCTCGATCTCGCCCGCCGCGTGCTGCGCGCGAAAGATGTCGAGGCGCTGGAGCGGCTGGCGCGCGGCGGCGCGGACGACGATTAGGATGCCGGCGCCTTGGTTTCGCCGGCGCCGTTTCCGGGGTTGAGGGCGGCGCTCTCGCTCGGGCCGGTCGCGACGACGATCTGCTTCGAATAATTGAGCTGGTTGATCGACGCCATTTCGATGCCGGCGCGGTCGAAGGCGCGCTTCAGCACGCGGTTGAATTCGCGGGCGAGCTCGAGCTGATAGGGCGGCGCCGATTTGAGCCGCGCGCGGACGATCATCGCGGTGTCGGTGAAGCGCTCGACGCCGAGAATCTCGAGCGGCGCCAGGACGCAGCGCGACCAGCGCGGCTCGGCCGCGATCTCCTTGCCGGCCTCGCGCATCACGTCGATCACGCGATCGGGGTCCTCGCGATAGACGATGCCGGCGTCGCAAACCACATAGGCGAAGTCGCGGCTCATGTTGAGCACGGTGGTGATCGCGCTGAACGGCACGGTGTGGACGATGCCCTGGATGTCGCGCAGCCGGAAATTGCGGATCGACACGGATTCGATCACGCCGACATGGCCGCCGCCGACATCGACGCGATCGCCCACGGCAAATGTGTCCTCCAGCAGCATGAAGAAGCCGGTGATCACGTCTTTGACCAGCGCCTGGGCGCCGAAGCCGACGGCGATACCGGCGATGCCGGCGCCGGCGAGCAGCGGCGCGATGTTGATGCCGATCTGCGACAGGATCATCAATGCGGCGACGGTGATCAGCACCACCATCACGGTGCTGCGCAACAGCGGCAGCACCGTGCGCGCGCGCGAGCGGCCGCCGTGATCGATGCCGGCGAGCTTGCGCTCGATCATCGCGCTGAAGAATTCCCACAGCACGACGCCGGCGACCAGCACGACGATGAGCGAAATGAGGTTGCGCGAGCTCGGCTGCTGCGCCAGATCGAACAGCCAGGTGAAAGCGCTGATGCCCCAAGCCTCGAGCAGCGCCGCCGCGGCGAGGAGATAGATGACCGCGACGGTCGCGCCGGTGACCATCGCGGTATAGCGATTGGCGCGCCCCTCGAGCCGCGGAAAACGCTCCCTCAGCTCGTCGGATACCGAGAAGCTGCGGCGCAGGAGCCGCTCGCTGACCCGGGCGAGGATCGCCGCGCCCGAGATCACCACGAGGCTGAGCGCCGTTGCGCGCAGCAACAGGGCAAAGCCGCCCTCGGCGTTCAGCACATAAACGCCGAAGGTGCCGACGACGTAGGCGATGGCGAGAACATGCCAGCTCTCGCCCAGGCGATTGCGCAACACGCGCCAGCGGATCTCGTCGGCGCGCTCGCCGCCGCGCAACCATTCGGCGACCGGCGCGCGATTTTGCAGCACGAAGACGACGGCGAGCGCGGCGAGCACCAGCACGGCGCTGCGCATCAGCAGCCCCTCGATCGCACCCGGCGCGTTGAAATACCAGGCGCAGATCGAAATCGCATAGCCGTAGGCCGCGCAATAGGCGAAGCGGCGCATCCAGATATAGAGGTAGTTCCGCGTCTCGTCGCCGAGCGGGTAAAGCGTTTGCGCGCGCGGCGACAACAGCAGGCAACGCGCGACGGCGAGAAAGCTGCGCGCCCAAACGGTGGTCGAGATCAGCACCATCGCCACGCCGCGGGTGCGCGCCGCCGGCTCGGTGAGCGGCGTGACGAAAATAGCCACCGCCGTGAAAGCCAGCACCGGCAGCAGCTCGACGATCATCGCGAGGATAAGGAGCGCGAGCTGCAGCGGCGCGCTCTCGCATTGCCGCGCGTGGAGGAAGCGCGCCGGGTGCCGAAGGAAGAAGCGCGTGATCAGATCCGCGGCGAGGCCGGAGGCCAGGATCACGAAGAGCTTGCTGCAGATATCGATCCAGCGCTGGCGTAAATCCGGGTCTTCGACTTGATGTTCGATCCAGGCGCCGATCGACGGTGCCTGCGCCAGGATCGGCGCGGCGGCAAGGATCTCGCCGCCGATCGTGTCGAGCTGCGCGGGCAGGCCGGCGAACCAGGCTTTCGGCGATTCCGGTCCGTGCGGCTGCTGTTGCGCGTTCTGCGCCGCGATCAGCGCTTGCAGCTGGTCGATCAATTGCGCGCGGGATTTATCGTCCTTGAGCGTCGAAACGAGTTGCTGCAGCTGCTCCACCGTCGGTGTGCCCGCGGGCGCCGGCGCAGCGTTTTGCGCCTGCGCGCCCCGTGCCGGCACAAGACTGAGCGGCAGCAAGCAGAGCGCCAGGACAGCGATCCACGATAAGAATCGGCATCGAATCATGATCGGCAAAGCTTAACCGCACCTCATCGCAAGGCCAAGAATCGGGGCTCAACCAACGGTGCGCAGCCCTTTGAGCGCGAGCACCAGCAAGCCGCCGCCGGAGGACAGCAAAATCGCGCCCGAGACGCGATTGAGCCATAGCATGACGATTTCGCCCGCCATATGGCGCACCGAGGTAATACCGAAGCTCAAGCCCAGCCACCACAGCAGCGAGCCGAGAAAAACGCCGCCGACCAGTATCGAAATATCGCCCATGCCGGCGATCGCTTCGGCGCCGACTTTGGCGAAGATCACGGCGAAAGAGAGGATGGTGATCGGGTTGGCGATGGTCAGCGCGAAGGTCGAGGCGAAAGCGCCGAGCAAGCGCTCGCCGCCCAAGGGTTCGGGCTCGCGCGGATGACCGAAGAACAGCGCCTTCAGGCCGAAGATCAGCAAGAAGGCGCCGCCGGCGAGGCCGAACCAATCCTGATAATGGAACAGCCAGTCGCGCAGATAGGTAAGACCGAAGCCGGCGATGGCGCCGAAGGTGGCGTCGGCGGCCGCAGCGCCCAATCCCGAGACGAAGCCATAGCGCGCGCCCTCGAAGAGGCAGCGGCGCACGCAGAGCACGCCGACCGGACCCACGGGCAGGGCGATGACGATACCGACGACGATGCCTTTGGCGAGGATGACGAGCAGCATGGCGCCGCGCCAGTCTCGACTATCGCGGCGCCGCGACGCAACGGATTTCAGGAGGGAATTCCCTGGCTTAACGCCGCGGGCTAGACTCGAGCGATGAGCGATGAGCCCGATGACAAGCTGGCGCACGCGCGGCCCAAGCTGGTCGAGGCCAAGCAGCGCTGGGCGCGCGAAGGCCGCGGGCTGACCGGCAATCGCGGCGCGCGCGCCGAAAGCGAGCGGCTGCCGCCCGGTCAGCATCTGGTGCGGGACTGGCCGGTGCTCGACCTCGGCATCGTGCCCGAGGTCGCAACGTCGGACTGGCGGTTGCGGGTCGATGGCTGGGTCGAGAACAAGCTCGATTGGAGCTGGGACGAGTTCTTGGCACAACCCGCTTTCAGCGACATGTCGGATATTCACTGCGTCACCGCGTGGTCGCGCTACGACAATCGATGGGACGGCGTCAGCGCCAAGCACATCATCGCGCTCGCCAGGCCGATGGCCGAAGCAAGTTTCGTCGTCTTCCATTCCGGCGACGAATACACCACCAACCTGCCGCTCGCCGATTTCGACGATGACGACGTGCTGATCGCGCATTCCTGGCAGGGCGAGGCTTTGGCGCGCGAGCATGGCGGGCCGATGCGCGCCATCGTGCCGAAGCTTTATTTTTGGAAAAGCGCGAAATGGGTGACGCGCATCGAATTCAGAGCGAGCGACCGGCGCGGCTTCTGGGAATCCAACGGCTACCACGATCGCGGCGATCCGTGGAAAGAGGAACGCTACGGCTAACTAAAGCAACGCTTGTCCACTGGTAAATCGCCGAGCGTCACGACGCGGTCATGGCGCTGAAAACTAAGCGTCACAATTCGCCGTTAACTTTTGCCGCGTTCCGCAATTTTTCCAGGGGAGTCCCGAAATGACGGCCAATATTGGCGCGCCACGTGTATCTTTGCGTCTTCTGCTGCTCGCCGGCACCATTCTGTCCGCGACCAGCGCCAGTTTCATCGCGCCGGCCAATGCGGGAAACCCGCCTTTCGTGTTCGATCCGGGCACGTTGGTGATCAGCAGCTCGACCTACGACAAAACGCAAGGCGCCGTTTCGCACCTCAGCGTCGGGTCGAAGATCGGGACCACCGCAAGCGCCGCAACCGCCGTCGCCGACAACAACTACGTTAATGTTTGGAAAAACACGTCGGCGGATGGCAATTTCGGCGTGACATCGGCGATCACGCTCACCGACATCGATCCGGCGACGGGCAGCGTTCTGCATCAAGGCAGCGTGCCAACCGATCAGGTCGTGACCAGCTTTCCGTCGAAATCGGAAGGCGGGCTTCACATCACCCAGGCGTGGCCGAATGCGCATCTCGTCATCGTCGGCTATGCCAGCCCCGGGGTCGGCGCGCTCGACGTCTCCAATTCGGATGCGGTGCCGGGACAGGATCTGAGCAATCCTGTCACGATGGCCTTCGGTAGTAATTACGCCTTCGCACGGACTGTCGTGTCGATCGATAGCGAAGGGAACATCGGCTATACGCCGACCATCGCTTATGGCGGTGATAACGGTCGCAACGGATTGCTCGGCAGCAACGGCCTCTATTACATGGTCGGCAATTCGAACGCGGGTAAGGCAGCGACCTTTGGCAACTGCCCCACTCCCCCCGTCGTGAGCACCAAGACCGTCAACTGCACCAAGCCCGACGTGACGGAAACCACTGGACTCGAAGTGGTCAATCCGATCGACGCGATGTTCCTGCCGACGACCATCCCGGCCAACAACTCCGCCGAAGTCGACCCGTTACTCATGACGATTGCTGGCGACAAGCCGGGCAAGGATAACAATTATCGCGGCGTCACCGAATATGGCGGCGCGCTCTATTTTACCAAAGGCAGCGGCAGCAACGGCGTACAATCGGTTTATACGGTCACCTCGCAATTTCCGCTGCCGACCGTCGACCAAGCGGGTGCCGCGACGATCGGCATTGTGCCTGGATTCCCGACGGATGTGGCGAAGACCAGCGGGGGCGATTACACGCCTTTCGCCATATTCTTCGCCAATGCGACGACGATGTATGTGAGCGACGAAGGCACCGGCGATAACACCGATGCCACGACCCATGCTGGGATCCAAAAATGGAGCCTCGTCGACGGAACGTGGTACCTCGACTACGTGCTGAGCAACGGCCTGATGACCACCGCCACCAATCTGAACGGTCCGGACGGCCAATATCCCGATGTCACCACGATCGGACTTCGCAACATGACCGGCGTTGTCAACGGCAACGGCAACAACAGCACGGTGACGCTCTGGGCCGCTACTGCGACCACGAACGCCGCGGTCGGCACGAGTGCCGCGGGCAATACGGGTGCTGATCCGAACCGGATCGTGATGATCACGGATAAGCTCAGCGCGACGACGATGACCAACCAGGTGAAGAATGAGTCCTTCGTTACTGTCGCAGGGCCGACCTACGGCACGGTCTATCGTGGCGTTGCCTACGTCGAATCGCTCGGGCAGTTGAAGAACTAGCCCCGACTGACACCGCGTTAGGCGCAAGCCTCCCTTCGCCCGAGAGCGAAGGGAGGCTTCTTTATTGCGCCGGTGTCGCCGCTGGACGCGGCCCGCCAATTCCCTATGAATATCGCGCCACCGTGCGGCAAGGGGGAAGGACATGGACAAAGCAACCGGCGCCACGCTCGATCGCGAATTGCGCGAATTGCTCGGCCTGTCGATCGCGCCGATCGCGATTGCCTTCGTCGATACGGTGCCGGCCGGTTTGTCCCGGACGAAAAGCACGATGCCGTCGCCGACCGCGGATGGCCGCACCGGCACCGTGCCGGCAGGCTGTGTCTTCTGGAATAAGGCGCTTGATGGCGCCTTCGCCACCATCGCCGCTGATCACGGCAATTGCAGCGTCGGCAGCTATACGCACGGCTTCAAGACGCTCATGGAAGCGGCGCAGGGCGCCGATGTGCAAGCGCTGGTCGGCGCCGATTGGGTCAGCATGGAAGCCGCGGCGAAAATCCCGACGGTCGGCAAGAAGCCCGCGGCGGTGCTCTATGGTCCGCTCGCCGCCGGCGCGTTCGAGCCGGATGTCGTCTTCCTCCGTCTCAACGGCAAGCAGCTGATGCTGGTCAACGACGCCTGGCCCGAGCTGCGCTTCGAAGGCAAGCCGCAATGCCACATCATCCCGCTCGCGCAATCGACGGGCGAGGTCGCGGTGTCGAGCGGCTGCATGTTGAGCCGCGTGCGCACCGGCATGTCGAATAACGAAGTGACCTGCGCGCTGCCGGCGGCAAAGCTCGGCGAACTCGTCGCGTTGCTCAAACGCGCGCAAGCGGCAGATATAAAGGTCGCCGCCTATGCAGCCGACGACGCGAAGCGTTTCGCGCCGGTTTCGTGAAAAAAGGGCGCGTGATAAAAGGGGCCTCGGCATGAACGCTTACGATTTTTCCTTCCGCAAGATCGACGGCGGCGCGCTGCCGCTCTCGGCGTGGCGCGGCAAACCGGTGCTGGTGGTGAACACCGCGTCGGAATGCGGTTACACGCCGCAATATGCCGGGCTCGAGAAACTGTGGCAGCGCTATCGCGATCAGGGCTTCGTGCTCTTGGGTGTCCCCTCGAACGACTTCGGCGCGCAGGAGCCGGGCGGCGAAGCCGAGATCAAGCGCTTCTGCGAGAAAAATTACGGCGTCGATTTTCCGCTCGCGGCGAAAGAGCCGGTAACCGGCGGCGAGGCGCATCCTTTCTATCAATGGGTCGCGAAAGAGGGCGGCGCGCCGAAGTGGAATTTCCATAAATATCTCATCGCCCCGGACGGCACGCTGGCCGGTGCGTGGGCGTCGCGAGTCGGACCCGACGACAAGGCCATCACCGGCGCGATCGAAGCCGCGTTGAAGGACTGAGAATCTCTACAACATTACAGCGAATTAAGCGCCAGGCGCGGTGGGCAGGGCTTGATTTTCCCGCCTGAAATGCGGCTTATGGCCCGTGGTCGTAAGGTCGTTGGCCATAGTGTTCTACCGGCAGCGAAAAGAAGATATTGGGAGCGAGACCGTTAGCATGGACGCGATGATCGATGTTCGCCATCTGACCCGGCGTTTCGGCCCGGTCACAGCGGTGAACGATGTTTCGTTCTCGGTCGAACGCGGCGAGGTGCTCGGCTTCCTCGGGCCGAACGGCGCCGGCAAATCGACCACGATGAAAGTCATCACCGGTTTCCTCGCGCCGACCGGCGGCACCGCGGTGATTTGCGGCGCCGATATCGTCGAGAATCCGATCGCGGCTAAAAAGCATATGGGCTACCTGCCCGAAGGCGCGCCGGCCTATCCCGACATGACGACGCTCGGCTTCCTGCGCTTCATCGCACGCATCCGCGGCTTCAGCGGCGCCGATGCCGATCGCCGGATCGATCTCGCGGTCAATCGCACGTCGCTGGGCGGCGTGCTCGCGCAATCGATCGATACGCTCTCGAAAGGCTTCAAGCGCCGCGTCGGTCTTGCGCAAGCGCTGCTGCACGATCCCGATGTGCTGATCCTCGACGAGCCGACCGACGGTCTCGATCCCAATCAAAAACACGAGGTGCGGACGCTCATCACCGAGCTCGCGCCCTCGAAAGCGATCATCATCTCGACCCATATCCTCGAAGAGGTCGACGCGGTCTGCACGCGCGCGATCATCGTCGCGCAAGGCAAGCTCTTGGCCGACGGCACGCCGGCGCAGCTCGAAGCGCGCTCGCGCCATCACAATGCGGTGCGGCTTGCGATCTCGGGCGAGGCGCCCGACGCGGCAACCTCGCTGATGCGCCTTCCCGGCGTGCAATCGGTCGAGCCGGTCAGCGACGCCGAAGGCGCGGGGCTGATGATCTTCCCGCGCGAGGGTCATGCGATCGTTTCCGAAGTCACCGATCTCGTTCGCACCGCGGGCTGGCCGATCGCCGGCATGCGGGTCGAGCGCGGACGGCTCGACGATGTGTTCCGCGCGATCACCGCGCCGGCAGCCTGAGCGCCAGAGTAATAAACCAATGCACAACACCTGGGTCATCTTCCGCCGCGAGCTCGCCAGCTATTTTGCGACGCCGCTCGCTTATGTGTTCATCGTCATCTTCCTCGTGCTGGCCGGCGCGCTGACGTTCTTCCTCGGCAATTTCTTCGATCGCGGCCAGGACGATCTCGTCTCCTTCTTCAGCTTCCACCCCTGGCTCTATCTCGTCTTCATCCCGGCGCTGTCGATGCGGCTCTGGGCGGAAGAAAGGAAGAGCGGCACGATCGAGCTGTTCCTGACCTTGCCGATATCGCTGAGCTCGGCCGTGCTCGGTAAATTCCTCGCCGCCTGGGCGTTCTCCGGCATCGCGTTGATCCTGACCTTCCCGTTCTGGATCACCGTGAATATCCTCGGCAGCCCCGACAACGGCGTGATCCTCGCGTCTTATGTCGGCAGCTTCCTGATGGCGGGCGGCTATCTCGCGATCGGCTCGGCGCTGTCGGCGCTGACCAAGAACCAGGTCATCGCCTTCGTGGTGACCGCCGCGGTGTGCTTCCTCTTCACCGTCAGCGGGTCGACGGTGGTCTTGGGCTTCCTGCAGAACTGGGCGCCGCCCAATCTGCAGGACGCGATCGCGTCCTTCAGCTTCTATAGCCACTTCAATGCGATCCTGCGCGGCGTGATCGATCTGCGCGACGCGGTTTTCTTCGTCTCGGTGATGGCGCTCTTCCTCTACGCCAACGCCGTCATCGTCGATCTCACCAAGGCGGATTGAGCCGATGTCACGCCGCAGCCTCGCCGCCATTGGCCTGATCGCCGCCGCGATCCTCTTCGCCGCCGTCAACGTCATCTCCGATCGCACGCTCGGCAACACGCGCATCGATCTGACCCAAGGCAAGCTCTATACGCTGTCCGCGGGCACGCGCGCGACGCTGTCGAAGCTCGATGAGCCGATCGTCTTGCGCTTCTACTACTCGAAGAAGCTCGGCAGCGAGATTCCGTCCTACGGCGTCTATGCGCAGCGCGTTCGCGAGATGCTGGAGGAATACGCCGCCGCGGCCAACGGCAAGATCCAGCTGCAAGAGCTCGATCCGACGCCTTTCTCGGCGGTCGAGGATCGCGCCGTCGCTTTCGGCCTGCAGGGCGTACCGCTCAATCAGGGCGGCGAGCAGATTTATTTCGGCCTCGCCGCGACCAACTCGACCGACGATCTGCAGACGGTCCCGTTCTTCCAGCCGGAGCGCGAGCCGTTCCTCGAATACGATCTGACGAAGCTGATCCACAGCCTCGCTTTCCCGAAGAAGCCGACGATCGGCCTCATCACCGACCTGCCGCTCGAAGGCGACATGATGGCGGCGATGCAGGGGCAGCCGATGGTCCCCTACGCGGTCATCGCACAGCTGGCGCCGCTCTACACGATCAAGGATCTATCGTCCGACCTCGACGCCGTTCCTGCGGATGTCGACGTTCTGATGATCGCGCATCCGCAGCATCTCACCGACAAGACGCTCTACGCGATCGATCAATTCGTGCTGGGCGGCGGCAAGACGCTGGTCTTCGTCGACCCGAACTCGGAAACCCAGCAGATGCATCCGAGCCAGCTCAACCCGCCGGGCATGCCGCTCGTCAGCGATATGCCGAAGCTGTTCAAGGCCTGGGGCCTGTCGATGGATCCCAAGCAGGTCGCGGGCGACCGGCGCGCGGCGCGGCGCGTCAACGCCGGCACGCAGCAGCATGTCGAGGCGATGGACTACGTCGCCTGGCTGTCGCTCGATCAGCAGGACCTCAATCGCGACAGCCCAATCACCGCCAATCTGACGCATATCAACATGGCGTCGGCGGGCATTCTTCAGCCCGAAAAGGGCGCGAAGACCAATTTCACGCCGCTGATCACCACCTCGCCCGATTCGATGGCGATCGATGCCGACAAGATCAAAGGCGTCAATGGCGTGCCCGATGTCGGCGGCTTGCTGCGCGACTTCAAGCCGAGCGGCGAGAGGCTGACGCTTGCGGCACAGGTGACCGGCACGGCCGAGACGGCTTTCCCCGACGGCCCGCCGAAAGACGAGAAGAAGGACGCGGACAAGAAGGACGACGCGGCGAAGCCCGCTGATCCCAAGGCGGCCGATGCTTCCAAACCGGCGGATGCCGCCAAGCCTGCCGATGCGGCTGCGCCCGCCGGTCCGCCGCAGATCAAGGCCTCGGCCAAGCCGATCGACGTGATCGTCGTTGCCGACACCGATGTCCTCGAGGATCGCTTCTGGGAGCAGAGCCAGGATTTCTTCGGCCAGACCGTCGTTATCCCGGTCGCGAATAACGGCGATTTCGTCGCCAACGCGCTCGACTCATTGGCGGGCGGCGATGATCTTATCGCGCTGCGCAGCCGCGGCACCTCGGCGCGACCCTTTACCATGGTCGACACCATCCAGCGTTCCGCCGATGCGCGCTATCAGGCGACCGAGAAGGACCTGCAGACCAAGCTCAAGGACACGCAGGACAAGATCAAGCAGCTGCAGGACCAGGGCGGCCGGCCGGGCGCCACGGTCGATAAAGAGCAAGAGCAGGCGATCGACAATTTCCGGACCGACATGCTGTCGATCCGCCAGCAGCTGCGGCAGGTCCAACTGGCGCTGCGGCAGGACATCAACAAGCTGCAAGCGGTGACCGAATTCTTCGATATCGCGCTGGTGCCGATCCTCGTCGCCATCGTCGCCGTCATCATCGGCTGGGTGCGTTTCCGTCGGCGCAAGCGCCAGGCGCGCCGCGTCGCGGCCGTCTAAGAGGAACGTCATGCAGCACAAAGGTCTCATCTCTTTGGTCGCGGTGACGGTCGTCGCGGTTGGCCTCGCCGCCGTGGCGACGCGCACCACCGGCCCGCAAGCCGATCCGCTCGCCGGCAAGCCGGTATTGCCGGAAGTCGCATCGCGGCCCGGCGATATCGGCCGGGTGGCGCTGGTGCACGGCGATCAGAAGACGACGCTGCTGCGCGACGGCGAGAAATGGTCGATCGAAGAGCGCGGCAACTATCCGGCCAATGCGACCAAGGTGAACCAGGCGCTCCTCGGCCTTTCCGATCTCACCTATGTCGAGCCCAAAACCACGAAGGCGGCGTCCTATCCGCGTCTCGAAGTCGAGGATGCGGGCGGCAAGGATTCGAAATCGACCATGGTGACGCTCGCCGATAACAAAGGCGCGCTGATGGGCGATATCATCACCGGCAAGCATCGCGACGATCAGCTCGGCGGCGGCGAGGGCGGCGTCTATGTGCGCAAGCCGGGCACGCCGCAATCATGGCTCGCGCGCGGCAAGCTCGATCTCGCCGGCAACACGGCCGACTGGCTCGACAAGGCGCTGATGGATTTGCCGGGCGCGCAGGTGCAGAAAGTCGTGCTGACGCAGGCCGACGGCGCCAGCGTCACGATCGGCCGCGACAAGGCCGGCGACAAGCTCGCCCTCGCGAACATGCCGAAAGACAAGAAGCTGAAATACGACAGCATCCTCGACGACGCAGCGGCCACGCTCGGCGGGTTGCAGCTCGACGATGTCGCGCCGGCCAAGGATTTCGCTTTCCCGGCGACGGGCGTCAGCCACGCGCAGTTCGTTGCCTTCAACGGCGAGACCGTCGCGATCGACCTCGCCGACAAGGACGGCAAGAGCTGGGCGAAGATCACCGCGACGGGCACCGGCGACGGCCAGAAAGCGGCGAGCGATCTCACCGCCAAGGTCTCGCCCTGGATCTACGCGCTGCCGAGCGACAAGGCGAAGACGCTGCGCGATAAGATGGACGATCTCGTCGAAGCGCCGCAGCCGAAGGGCTCGTAATCCCGAAAGCACTGTAAGGCCGGGCCGAAGAGTGCGGGCATCGCTCGCCCGCGGGTCCGTGCCTATATAAGCCCTCAGAAATTTCATTTTTTGAGAGGGCGAAACATGCTCGACCAAACCGGCGATACCCGTCAGGTCGTCAAACTATCGCGCGGCGAGCCGACCAGCGACGGCGCGGGCGTCAAGCTCAACCGCGTCATCGGCAATCGCAGCCTCAGCGAACTCGATCCATTCTTGTTGCTGGATGAATTCCGCTCCGAAGACGGCGCCGATTATATCGGCGGCTTCCCGGATCATCCGCATCGCGGTTTCGAGACCGTGACCTATATGCTCGCCGGCCGCATGCGCCATGGCGACAACAAAGGCCATAGCGGCTTGCTGCGGTCGGGCAGCGTGCAATGGATGACCGCCGGCCGCGGCATCGTCCATTCGGAAATGCCCGAACAGGAAGACGGGCTCATGTGGGGCTTCCAGCTCTGGGTCAACCTGCCCGCCGCCGACAAGATGACGGCGCCACGCTATCAGGAATTCGAGCCCGAGCAGGTGCCGGTTGCCGAATTGCCGGGCGGCGTGAAGGTGCACGTCATCGCCGGCAAGGTCGGCAATGTCGCGGGTCCGGTGAACGGCATCGCCACGGCGCCGACTTACCTCGATGTCGAATTGCCGGCCGGCGCATCGGCGAGCTTCGCGCTGCCGCTCGGGCAGCATGCCTTCGCTTATCCGTTCGAGGGCGAGGCGGCGGTCGGCGACCGCGCGGTGCCGCGCGGCACGCTTGCGGTGCTGGGCGAGGGCACGCGCGTGGCGTTGGCAGCGAAAGCCGAACCGGCGCGCGTGCTGGTGGTGGCGGGTCAGCCGCTCAAGGAATCGGTCGTGCGCTACGGCCCCTTCGTGATGAACACGCAGGAGCAGATCCGCGCCGCGATCGCGGACTATCAGGCCGGCAGGTTCTGAGTTATTGCAGGAACGACGGGACCGGGATCAGCGGCTTGCGCGGCGCCGCCGAATAAGGCGCCGCCGTCGCGACGCTGTTCGGATCGGGATAGACGCCGGTATAGCTGGTGGCGCGGTCGGGCTTGGCTTCGCTATAGCAATCGACCGAGGCAAGCGTGCGATAGCAATATTGCGCCGGAATCGGCGGCGGCGGCGCGTCGGCCGCGACGGGCGACGGGTAATTCGCCGGCCACCGGCTCTGCGGCGCGGCGAATTCGGCCCGGTTCTGCCAGGCATTGCAGCCTGCCAGAGCGAAAAGCAGCATGGCGGCCGCCAACCGGCTCGAGACTCGGCCAAACCAATGATTGGAAATCGTGTTTCGGTGCATTGAGGGCGAGATTTATCCTTAATCTCCCGCTATTCTACGGCCGTGGTGGTTAATCGAATCTTGCTGCGATTCCCCGTATCGCTGGTACCGGGTTGTCGCAGTTGCCAGGAGAGGTATCCGGCTTTGAAGCAATTCATCATCGTGGCGCTGGCGGTTGTGCTTGCAGGCTGCGCGAATGACGGCGATTGGAGCCGCTCCGGCACCTCCTCGCAGCAAACCGCGGCCGAGCTCTCCGATTGCCAGGGCCAGGCGCGTGCCGCGACCGAGCGCGACACCAACATCATGAGCGACATCATGGCGACGCGCGGCAATGATTGGCGCCAGACCGGTGTCATGAACACGCAGATGTCGGAATTCGCCGCCGAGAACCACAACCGCACCAGCGACATCATCCATCGCTGCATGCTCGGCAAAGGCTTCGTCCCGGGCGGCTAACGCGCCGCCGCGGTGCCTCGCGTAAGCCGAGGACAAAACTCCGATTGAGCCGTCGCGCTCAGCTCGCGGCCTTTTCGCTGCCGGGCTTCTTCTCTGCAGGGCCCGCGCCATAGACATGCTCGGGGCCGGGGAAGCGGCGGGCGCGGACATCGTCGGCATAGGCTGCCGCGGCGGCCGAGATCGCACCCGACAACTCGGCATAGCGTTTGACGAAACGCGGCTTGAAGCCGGTGAAGGTGCCGAGGATGTCGTCGATCACCAGGATCTGGCCGTCGCACGCGGCCGACGCGCCGATGCCGATGGTTGGGACCGGAACCAGTTCGGTCAGCTTGCGCGCGACCGGTTCGGCCGTGCCTTCGACGACGATGGCGAAAGCGCCGGCCTCGGCCACGGCTTGAGCATCGGCGATCACTCGTGCGGCCCCAGCCTCGGTGCGGCCTTGGGCATGGAAGCCGCCCAGCGCGTGAACCGATTGCGGCTGCAGTCCGATATGCGCCAGCACCGGAATACCGCGGCCGGCGAGGAAACGGATGGTCTCGGCCATCACTGCGCCGCCTTCGAGCTTTACGCCCGAGCAGCCGGTCTCGGCCAAGATGCGGGCCGCATTCTGGAAAGCTTGAGCAGGGCTTTCTTGGTACGAGCCGAAAGGCATATCGACGATGACGCAGGCGCGGTTGGCGCCGCGCACCACCGCTGCGCCATGCGCGATCATCATCTCCATGGTGACGGGCAGGGTGCTGTCGAGACCGTAAACAACCATGCCAAGCGAATCGCCGACCAGCAGCATGTCGCAATGCGGATCGAGGATTCGCGCTTGCGAAGCGGTGTAGGCGGTGAGGGAAACGATCGGCGTGCCGCCCTTGCGCGCGCGCAACGCGGCAGGGGTCTGCTTCTTCTCGACCGGGGTAACGCTCATGCGTATCTCCATATGGCCCGGAGAACGAGGGCCCAGAGGCGTGGGCAGACTGGACCGCGGCCCCTGGCCGGGTCAAGCCGAGCAGCCATGCGCTCAGCCCGGGTGATGTCTTCGCAGCCGGAATGCCAATATTAACATGGCGATACCGAAGACGAGCGCATAGGCGCCGATCCACCAGGCCCAGACCAGGATGCCGGCGATGGGGAAAAGCGCCACCAGGATGCCCCAGGCCACCGACAGGATGCCGGCGACGATCATCATCGCCTCGCCATGCTGTCGGTGGAGGCGGAATGCCGCGATCAAGAGGGCGATGCCGGTCACCAACGCCCAGAACGCCGCCATATAGACGAACGCGACCAGGGTGAGGCCGGGCCACATCATCACCGCCGCGCCGGCGATCAGGTCGAGGACGCCTTCGAGGGCGAGGGCGCCCCAGCGCTCGTGATGCTCGACCGCGCGAAGCCCCGCGACCAAAGCGAAAACGCCGTCGACCAATAGGTACGCCGCGAAAAACAGCACCAGCACGGTCAGCGTCAGGCCGGGCATACCGAACGCAACCAAGCCGAAAATCACGGCTGCGGCGCCACGCAGCGCCAGAGCCCACCAATTCTGTACCAGAAGGTTGTTCATGGCCGATTCCCTGGGCTGATTTCCCCGATTTGCCCCGCGACTATACGCGTATTTCGACGCCCAGGCTTGTCAAACACCCGCGAATTCGGCTAGTTGGGCCTATCAATCAGGAGCGAGCCTATGGCGTATAAGGTCGCGGTGGTCGGCGCCACCGGGAATGTTGGCCGTGAAATGCTGGGTATCCTCGCCGAGCGCAATTTTCCGGTCTCTGAAGTCGTTGCCGTTGCCTCGGCCCGGACCGCCGGCACCGAGGTTTCCTTCGGCGAAGACGACGTGCTGAAGGTTCGGGACCTCGAGAAATTCGATTTCAAAGGCGTCGATATCGCCCTGTTCTCGCCGGGCGCCAAAGTCTCGGCCGTCCATGCGCCGCGCGCTGCCAAGGCCGGCGCGGTGGTGATCGACAACACCTCCTATTTCCGCATGGACAAGGACGTGCCGCTGGTCGTGCCCGAGGTCAATCCGCAGGCGATCGCCCAATACACCAAGAAAGGCATCATCGCCAATCCGAATTGCTCGACCATCCAGATGGTCGTCGCGCTGAAGCCGCTGCACGAGCTGGCGAAGATCAAGCGCATCGTCGTCTCGACCTATCAATCGGTGTCGGGCGCGGGACGCGCGGCGATGGACGAGCTCTTCACGCAGACGCGCGGCATCTACGTCAACGATCCGGCAAAGCCGGAGCTCTTCACCAAGCAGATTGCGTTCAACGTGATCCCGCATATCGACATCTTCATGGACGACGGCTCGACCAAGGAAGAATGGAAGATGGTGGTCGAGACCAAAAAGATTCTCGATCCCGAGATCGCGGTCACCGCGACCTGCGTGCGCGTGCCGGTGTTCATCAGCCATGCCGAGGCGGTGAATATCGAATGCGAGCGCCCGATTGACGAAGATGCGGCACGCAAGGCACTGCAGAAAGCGCCGGGCGTGGTCGTTGTCGATCATCGCGCCAATGAAGGCTATGTCACGCCGGCGGAAGTCGCGGGCGAGGACGCGACCTATGTCAGCCGCATCCGCAAGGATCCGTCGGTGACCAATGGCCTCAATCTTTGGGTGGTCTCGGATAATCTGCGCAAAGGCGCGGCGCTCAACGCGGTGCAGATCGCGGAAGTGCTGACGCGCGATTATCTCACCGGCGCCAAGGCTTCGGCCAAAGCACCGCAGAAGGCGATGTGACGCCATGGCGGCGTCGGGACGAAACGGTTCGCACCCTCGCCGCAGCGTTCTCTTCCTGCCCGGCACCAACGCGCGCGCGCACGAGAAAGCGCGCGAACTGCCGGCCGATGTGCTGATCTTCGATCTCGAGGATTCGGTCGCGCCCGAAGCGAAGGCGGCGGCGCGGCATCAGATCGCGACGTCGCTGAAGACCGGCGGCTACGGCCAGCGCGAGCTCATCCTGCGCGTCAACGGCGCCGAGACGCCGTGGCAGGACGACGATCTGCGCTTCGCCGCGCATCTCAGGATCGACGGCGTGCTGCTGCCCAAAGTCACCAGCCGCGACGATATCGTCGCGGCTGAGACGATGCTCGCCGGGGCCGGCTTGAAGCATCGCATGCCGCTCTGGGCGATGATGGAAGTGCCGCTCGCCTTCATGCGCGCGGAATCGATTGCGTCATCGACGCCGCATCTGCGCGCGCTCGTCATGGGCACCGAAGATCTCGGCAAGGATCTGCACGCACGCGTCATGCCCGATCGCTCGACGATGATGGCCGCGCTGCAGATTTGCGTGCTGGCGGCGCGCGCGCATGGCCTCGACCCGCTCGATTCCGTGTCGCCGAATTTCAAGGATATGGACGCCTTCGCCGCAGCCTGCCGCCAAGGCCGCGATCTCGGCTTTGCCGGCAAGACATTGATCCATCCCAATCAGATCGGACCGGCCAACGACGCCTTCGGCCCCAGCGCTGAAGAGATCGCCGAGGCCACGCGCATTGTCGAAGCTTATGCGGCCGCCAAGGCCGACGGCCACGCCGTCGCCTCGCTCGATGGCCGCATGATCGAACAGCTCCACGCCGATGCGGCGCAACAAACCCTTGATCTGGCAGCAGCAATCGAGGCTCTCAAGGCCGCATAGGTGGGCTGCGGTTGGTTGACTTGGCCCACCCTCCACGTTAAATCAGCGTCACATTTCGCCCGCCCCGCGATCGAGCCGAGAAACGCCGGATGTCGCAAGTTCAACGGCCGCTGTCGCCGCACCTTCAAGTCTACAAGTGGCAACTCACGTCGGTCCTCTCGATCGTGCATCGCGCGACCGGGTTGGCGCTCGCCGGCGGTACGATCTTCCTTGTCTGGTGGCTGCTCGCCGCCGCCACGAGCAACGACGCGTTCAGTCTCGCGCAGGCCTTCTGGTATTCCTGGTTCGGCCGCCTGCTGCTCTTCGGCTGGACCTGGTCGCTCTTCTATCATTTGAGCAACGGCATCCGGCATCTCTTTTGGGATGCGGGCTATGGCTACGAGATCAAGGCCGCCTACGCGTCCGGCTGGACCGCCGTCACGGCGAGCGTCGTGCTGACGGTGATCGCCTGGGTCGCGGCTTACATGGTGCGAGGGTGACCCATGGCCGATAGCCGTCTGCAAAGCCCTCTCGGTCGGGTGATGGGCCTTGGCTCGGCCAAGGAAGGCGTCGCGCATTGGTGGGCCCAGCGGCTCACCGCCATCGCCCTGGTCCCGCTCCTGATCTGGTTCGTGATCGAGATCATCAGCCTGACCGGCGCGCCGCGTGCCGAAGTGGTCGCCTGGCTGCACAGTCCCTTCGCCGCGATCGTCACCGTGCTGATGCTGATCGCCGTCTTCTATCACATGGCGCTCGGTGTCCAAATCGTGATCGAAGACTATATCCATAGCGAGTGGTCGAAGGTCACGCTGTTGGTGATCAACAAATTCCTCGCTTTCGCGCTCGCCGCCGCCGGTATTTTCGCGGTGCTGCGCATCGCCTTTCAGGGCTGATCCACGATGCCGCAAGCCTATACCGTCACCGAACATCTCTATGACGTCGTCGTCGTCGGTGCCGGCGGCGCCGGCCTGCGCGCGACGCTGGGCATGGCCGCCGCGGGTCTCAAGACGGCCTGCGTGACCAAGGTCTTCCCGACGCGCAGCCACACCGTCGCGGCGCAAGGCGGCATCGGCGCCGCGCTCGGCAATATGGGTCCGGACGAATGGCGCTGGCACATGTACGACACCGTCAAAGGGTCGGACTGGCTCGGCGATCAGGACGCGATCGAATATATGTGCCGCGAGGCGATCCCCGCGGTCTACGAGCTCGAGCATTTCGGCGTGCCGTTCTCGCGAACCGAAGACGGCCGCATCTATCAGCGGCCTTTCGGCGGTCATACGGTCGATTACGGCAAGGAGATGGCGAAGCGCGCTTGCGCCGCCGCCGACCGCACCGGCCACGCCATCATCCACACGCTCTATCAGCAGTGCCTTAGGGCCAACGCCGAGTTCTTCGTCGAGTATTTCGCCATCGATCTGATCATGGACGAAGATGGTGTGTGCCGCGGTCTCCTCGCCTGGGACCTCGAGACCGGCACGCTGCATCGCTTCCGCGCCCATATGGTCGTGCTCGCCTCGGGCGGTTACGGACGGGCCTATTTCTCCTGCACCTCGGCGCATACTTGCACCGGCGACGGCAACGCGATGGTGCTCCGCGGCGGCATGCCGCTGCAGGACATGGAATTCATCCAATTCCATCCGACCGGCATTTACGGCGCCGGCTGTCTCATCACCGAAGGCGCGCGTGGCGAAGGCGGCTACGTCACCAATTCCGAGGGCGAGCGCTTCATGGAGCGCTATGCGCCGTCGGCCAAAGACTTGGCCTCGCGCGACGTCGTCAGCCGCGCCATGACGATCGAGATCCGCGAGGGCCGCGGCTGCGGTCCCTTGAAGGATCACATCATGCTGCATTTGGAGCATCTCGATCCCAAGGTGCTGCACGAGCGGTTGCCCGGCATCTCCGAGACGGCGAAGATTTTTGCCGGCGTCGAGGTGACGAAAGAGCCGATCCCGATCCTGCCGACCGTCCACTACAACATGGGCGGCATCCCGACGAACTATCACGCCGAGGTCATCGCCCCGACGGCGACCGATCCCGATCATGTCGTGCCCGGCCTGATGGCGATCGGCGAAGCGGCCTGCGTTTCGGTGCATGGCGCCAATCGTCTCGGCACCAACTCGCTGCTCGACATCGTCGTGTTCGGCCGCGCCGCGGCGCTGCGCGCGGCCGAGATCGTGAAACCGGGTCAGCCGCACAAGCCGCTCGCTGCGTCGGTCGACGACAAAGCGCTGGCGCGGTTCGACCGCGTGCGCAACGCCAAGGGCAAGCTCAAGACCGGCGAGATCCGCCTCGCCATGCAAAAGGTCATGCAAGAGGATTGCGCGGTGTTCCGCACCGCCGAGACGCTCGAGGCCGGCGCCAAGAAGATCGACGCGATCGCCGGCACGCTGACCGATCTAGCGGTCACCGATCGCTCGCTGATCTGGAACAGCGATCTCGTCGAGGCGCTGGAACTCGAGAACCTCATCGCCCAGGCGAAGGTCTCGATCTATTCCGCGGTCAATCGCAAGGAAAGCCGCGGCGCCCATGCGCGCGAGGATTTCCCCAATCGCGACGACGCCAATTGGATGGTGCATTCTGTCGCTTCGCTGGGTGACGACGGCAAGGTCAAGATCACCACGCGTCCGGTTCACATGTACACCATGTCGAACGAAGTTCAGGTCTTTCCGCCCAAGGCGCGCGTCTACTGAGGCATCATGGCTGAATTCACGCTTCCCGCGAATTCCAAGGTCGGCACCGGCAAGACATATCCGGCGGCCGCTGGCGCCAAGCGGGTCAGGAATTTCAAGATCTATCGCTGGAATCCCGAAGACGGGCAGAACCCGCGGCTCGACACGTATCAGATCGATCTCGATGCGTGCGGCCCGATGGTCCTCGACGCGCTGATCAAGATCAAGAACGAGGTCGACACCACGCTCACCTTCCGCCGCTCGTGCCGCGAAGGTATTTGCGGCTCGTGCGCGATGAATATCGACGGCACCAACACCCTCGCTTGCCTCAAGGCGATCGACGAGGTGAAGGGCGAGGTGAAGATCTATCCGCTTCCCCACATGGAAGTGGTGAAGGATCTGGTTCCCGACCTGAACCGCATCTATGCGCAGTACCGGATGATCGAGCCGTGGCTGAAGGCCGACTCGCCGCCGCCGCCCGATCGCGAACGGCTGCAGTCGGTGGAAGAGCGCTCGAAGCTCGACGGGCTTTGGGAATGCATCCTTTGTTTCTGCTGCTCGACGAGCTGTCCCAGTTATTGGTGGAACGGCGACCGCTATCTCGGCCCGGCGATCCTGCTCCAAGCCTATCGCTGGCTTGCCGATAGCCGCGACGAACATACGGGCGATCGGCTTGATGCGCTGGAGGATCCGTTCCGGCTCTATCGCTGCCACACGATCATGAATTGCACCCGCACGTGTCCGAAAGGCCTCAACCCGGCCAAGGCAATCGGCGAGATCAAGAAGATGATGGTCGAGCGCCGATGAGGCGCGTCGCGAAACATTGACGCCGCCGATCCTTGACGAAGACGCGCTAGCGGAAGGTCCGCTCGCTCTTTTTCACGCGCGGCTCAGCGCCGGCGAGCTGGCGCCCGATACGCTTCAGGCTCGCGCGGCCCAGCGGCTCCAGCAACTCTGGGACGAACTCCAAACCTATCAGCCGCAGATCGGCAGCGGCTTCCTCGCGCGTCTCGGCTTCGGCAAGCCGGCGGCGCAACATGCGCCCAAAGGTCTCTACATCTACGGCCGCGTCGGCCGCGGCAAATCCATGTTGATGGACGCGTTTTACGCGACCGTGCCGGGCGAGAAGAAGCGGCGCGTCCATTTCTTCGCCTTCATGGCCGATGTCCATGCCCGCATTCATGCGCGCCGGGCTGAGAAGGGCGATCCGATCGGACCGGTCGCGCAAGACATCGCGAACGAGACCACGCTGCTATGCTTCGATGAATTCCATGTCGTCGACATCGCCGACGCGATGATCCTCGGCCGGCTTTTCGCCGCGCTTTTCGCCGCCGGCGTGGTCGTCGTCGCGACCTCGAATCGTGAACCCGACCGTCTCTATGAGGGCGGCCTCCAGCGCGAGCGCTTCCTGCCCTTCATCGATCTTTTGAAAGAGCGGCTCGACGTCATTGAGCTCGACGGCCCGCGCGATTACCGGCTGCAGCGCTTCAAAGGCCGCCAGGTCTATTTCACGCCGCCGGACGAGAAGGCCAAGGCCGCGCTGGCGCAGGCCTTTGCCGACCTGACCGACGGCGCGACGCCGGAGCGCGAGACGCTCACCGTGCTCGGCCGCGCGCTCGAGGTGCCGCGCGCGGCGAAGAATGTCGCCTGGTTCACGTTCGACGAGCTCTGCGTGAACGCGCTGGGACCGAACGATTATCTTGCGCTGATCGGCCGCTTTCACACGTTTATTCTCGACGGCATCCCGAAGCTCGATTTCGAGCGCCGCAACGAGGCCAAGCGCTTCAATATCCTCATCGACACGCTTTACGACGCGCACGGCAACCTCGTCTGCTCGGCCGAAGCGCCGCCGCAAGATCTCTACACCGAAGGCGACGGCTCGTTCGAATTCCAGCGCACCGTCTCGCGCCTCATCGAAATGCAAAGCGACGACTACATCGCCGCGCGGCGGAATTAGGCGGCGGCTAAAGCTCGCGGCCGATCTTGCGATCGAGCGAATAGGGGCCCGCGCCATGCAGCGCGATAGCGAACATCGCGAGCCCCCACCAGAACGTGTACTCATAGGCTTTATAGCCATGCGGCCAGAACACCGTGAAGGTGATGATGGCAAGATCGATGGCCGCCGCCGCGGCGAAGAAGCGCGTGAACAGGCCAAGCGCGATGCAGATGCCGCCGCCGAACTCGAAAATCGCAAGAAAGATATTGTGGAAGGGATCGAGTTGCGGGCCGAGCGACGCGGTGGTGCCGTTCATGATCGCCGAAACGATCGTCGGCACTCGGACGGCTTTCTCCCAGCCATGGATGGCGAGATCAATGCCGAAGCCGGCGCGGATGATCGCCCAAGAGAGCGGAATCACGCGATCGTAGAACGGTTGAAGAAACGGCAATAGCAGCTTCGGCCGCCGATCGGCTGTAGCCATCAAACAATCTCCGAATATCAGTCGCGACGCCTCTTATAGGCCGCCGCACCCGATTTCGTTCCCGCACCAGCGGTGCACTGCTGATATGCTGCCGGCTGCGGGAAAAGTCTCTCCGCGGACATTCGATGACGGTCCGAAATGATTCTCGAAGTCGCGATCCTCAACGTAAGGCCGGAGCAGGCCGCTGACTTCGAGCAAGCGATGCGGACGGCTCGCCCCCTCATCGCGGCGGCGCCCGGATTTCAAAGCATTGAGCTCCGGCCGTGCATCGAGACGCCCGAGCGATATCTTCTGCTCGTCATGTGGGACAAGCTCGAAGATCATACGGTCGGCTTTCGCCAGTCGGACCGCTACGAGCGATGGCGTGCGCTATTGCACGGGTTTTACGATCCGTTCCCGGTCGTCGAACATTATGAGCCATCGCTTTTATCGTGAACGACGTGGCGTCGCGCGTTATCCCGCGACGCGCTTCTCGGCGTCCTGCTTCAGTTTTGCCAGTGCGTCCTTGTCGTAGTATTTGCCGCCGCGCACCACGGCGTCGATGCGATGGAGATTGGCTTCGCGGGCGACCGGATTGGCGTCGAGCAGGACGAGATTGGCGTCCTTGCCGACCGCGACGCTGCCCATATGGTCCTCGCGGTGGAGGAATTTGGCGCCGTTGATTGTCGTCATCTGCAGGATGCTCAGCGGCTTCAAGCCGGCCTGATGCAGCAGATCGAATTCCTGGTGGAGCGCGACGCCGGAGATTTCCCAATGCCCGGCGCCGCCGGCATCGGTGCCGGCCATCATCGGCACGCCGGAATCGTCAAGCAGCTTCGTCAGCCGCAATTGCAGCCCCCAGAACTTCTTCAGCATCGCGCGCCGGTCGGGCGTGACGATCGTCGGGAATTGATCCGCCATCTGCTGCCACAATTGCTGCGTCTTCGCCGGCACGTAGCGCAAATTCGGGCTGTGGCGATAGGCGGGATCGTCGCCGAATTCCATCGTGCGCAAACGGATGAGTGTCGGCGTCATCCACATGCCGTCTTTCTTGATGCGACGCATCAGGTCGCGGCATTTGCTGTCGCTATAGGTCGCGACGACGCGCTTCATCAGATCGAAGCTGACAGGATCGGTCGACATGATCGGATTGGTGGTGGCGCGTAAGGCGCGATCGGCTGGGCCCGGACCCGATGCGGAGGGCGGCGCCTGCGGCGGCTTCTCGGCGATGGTTTTGCGCAGTGCGTCCTCATCGCTCGAGCAGCCGATCAGCACGCTTTCCCGCGGGCCGAGATGCTCGATCGCCGACATGCCTTCATCGGCTGCTTTCTCGATGGCGGAGGTCGCCTGCAGATGTCCGTCGAAGACGAGGCCGAGCTTCTTCGATTCGGCCAATGCCGCGAAGAACGGGTCCGACTTCACATCGATGACCTTGATGAAATCGGCGCCTGCCTGCTTTTGCCGATCGACTTCGGCGATCGCGGCTTCCGGCGTCCCGGCATTGGCGCCGGTCAGCACCGTGCCCGGCATCGCCAGCAATTCGGGACCGTCCGACGGCAGGATGAGCTTGCCGTCGCGGCGCTTTTGCAGCAGTTCGGGCGAGCCCGACATCTGGCGCACGCCGGTGATGCCGTTCGCCAGCATCAGCTCAAAGCTCGCGGTCGGATCGGGCTGGTTCAGCGAGTGCACATGCATGTCGAGATAGCCGGGCACGAGATATTTGCCGCGCGCATCGACCGTCTT
>DASZLU010000008.1:0-29721 GCA_035552195.1 Allostellaceae bacterium
ATTGATCGGCGCGCCGACCAAGCCGCCGGCGACCGTCAGCTCGTCCACCGTCTCAGGCAATTTCTGCGCCGAGGTATAGGCGATGCAGGGCGGGCAGCCGAGGATCACGGCGGCGGGAAGCTTCTTGCCCTTCGCCTTGGCTTTTTCCCAATGCGCGTAGATGCCGGGCCGCAGCTCGAGCGAGGGATTCATGCCGAGCCGTCGCGGTGCCTTCACCTGGCCGCGATAGATGCCCATGTTCTGGATGCCGGTATCGGGATCCTTGGTGATGTATTGCGACAGCGTCGTGTAGGGCGATACGTCCCAGCCCGGCGTCGAGATCGGAATCGGAATCCCGTCGAGGCCCTGGCCCGGCTTGTCGAGCGCCTTGCCGGTGATGACGATCTCCTGGCACGGCGCGGTCTCGACCACGCGCGGCGGGATCGGATGGGCGACGGCGCGGTTCCATGTCGCCTCGATCTGATCGAGTTCGCAGGCCATGCCGATCGAATAGATCTCGCGATTGCTGGCCAGCACCCCGACCGCGACCGGGATGCTGTAGCGCTTGCCCTTGGCGTCGCTGACGTTGTTGAAGAGGAAGGCCTTGCGGTCTTTCTCGGCGATGCCGCCGCGGAACTGCCAGCGCACCAGGGGATGCATCTCGGTGTCCTTGTCGATCACGCGATCGACCGTTACCAGCAGACCTTCTTTCTCGAGTGTCTTCAGATGATCGTGGAGATCGGGATAGCCGCGTTTGGGCGCCATGCCGATGCGCGGCTTGCCCCCCTGTTGCCGTCTTGTGGGGGTTTTCGTCGCCATGTCCATGGCGTGTCTCCCGTTGTTATGTGTCCCCCTCACCCTCCCGCTTCGCGGGTCCCTCCCTCTCCCCGCCGGGGAGAGGGTTGGGGTGAGGGGGATCGGTATTGTTTACTTGCCCCGGCGGATCAGCGTGCCGGCGCCTTCGGCGAACAGCTCGAGCAGGATTGAATTCGGCACGCGGCCGTCGATGATGACGGCGGCTTCGACGCCGCCGCTGATCGCATCGAGGCAGGTCTCAATCTTCGGGATCATGCCGCCGGAGATCGTGCCGTCGGCAATCAGCTCGCGTGCTTTCTCGACCGACAGCTGCGGGATCAGCTTCTTGTCCTTGTCGAGCACACCGGCGACATCGGTCAGCAGCAGGAAGCGCGTCGCCTCCATCGCGGCGGCGACCGCGCCGGCGACGGTGTCGGCATTGATGTTGTAGGTCTCGCCTTCTTCGCCGACGCCGATCGGTGCGATCACCGGGATGATGTCGGATTTTTCGAGCAGCTCGAGGATATTGGTGTTGATGCCGACGGGTTCGCCGACGAAGCCGAGATCGAGCACTTTCTCGATATTGCTGTCGGTCTCTTTATGTGCGGTGGGGTGGGCCAGCTTTCGCGCGCGGATGAGATCGGCATCTTTGCCGGAAAGACCGACCGCGAGGCCGCCGGCTTTGTTGATCAGCCCGACCAGCTCTTTGTTGACCGAACCCGACAGCACCATCTCGACAATCTCGACCGTCGCTTGATCGGTGATGCGCAGCCCGTCGACGAACTGGCTCTTGATCTGCAGCCGCTTCAGCATGTCGCCGATCTGCGGACCGCCGCCATGCACGACAATCGGATTCATCCCGACTTGCTTCAAGAGCACGATGTCGTCGGCGAATTGCCGCGCGATCGCATCGTCGCCCATGGCGTGGCCGCCATATTTCACGACAATGGTCTTGCCGGAATAGCGCCGGAAATAGGGCAGCGCGGCCGAGAGGGTTGCCGCTTTCTTGGCGGCGTCAGCTTGTTTGTCCGGTGTGTCGCTCATGCGCGGAATTTACCGCGCAGCGTCCTTTCCGGCTAGACGTGGCTCGCGGAACGGGGCTCAGCGAGCGCGGCCAACGAGGCGCGCAGGGCGGCAACACCCATGCTGTTATGGGCGCTGGTCAGATGGATGACCGGATGGGCCGCGCCTTGCTTGGTGAGGCTCTCGGCGAGCGCGGTGACCCTTTTGTGAAGCTCGTTCGATGGAACGAGGTCGGCCTTGGTGAGGACCACCTGGAACGACACCGCCGCCTCGTTGAGCTGCTTCATGAACGGTTTGTCCGTGTCCTTGATGCCGAACCGCGCGTCGATCAGCAGCAAGACACGGCGCAGACTGGCGCGGCCTTTGACGTAGCGCGCGATCAGCCCGGTCCAGCGCGAAATCTCTTTCTTCGACGCCTCGGCATAGCCATAGCCCGGCAGATCGACGAGCATCAGCCGCTCGCCGAGATCGAAGAAATTGATCTGCCGCGTGCGCCCGGGCGTGCGCGAGACGCGGGCGAGGGCGTTCTGTCCGGTCAGCGCGTTGACGAGGCTCGATTTGCCGACATTGGAGCGGCCGACGAAGGCGATCTCGGGCAACGTGTCGGGCGGGATCGCCTCGTCATTGGTCGCGCCGGCAACGAAGCTGCACGGCGCGGCGAAGAGCAGGCGGCCCTGCTCTTCCGCTTCCGCGTCGGGCGCCGCGTCGGCGGGATAGACGGCGGCCGACATCGCGCGGGGCTCTAAGTCTTGGCGGCTTTGGCGGGCGTCTTGTTGCCGCCCGGCGGGTTGGCGCGGCTGACCCCGGCGCTCCGCATGATCAGCCATTGCTGCGTGATCGAGAGCAGGTTGTTCCACGCCCAGTAGATCACCAGACCCGAGGCGAATTGCGCCAGCATGTAGGTGAAGATGAAGGGCAAGGCCAAGAACATCTTCGCCTGCATCGGATCGGGCGGCTGCGGGTTCAGCCGCTGTTGCAGGAACATGGTGATGCCCATGATGATCGGCCACGCGCCGATATGGAGCAGCGTGATATCCGGCGGTGTGAACGGGATCAGGCCGAAGAGATTGATGAAGCTCGTCGGATCGGGCGCCGAGAGATCGTGGATCCAGCCGTAGAACGGCGCCTGGCGCATCTCGATCGTGACGTAGAGCACCTTGTAGAGCGAGAAGAACACCGGGATCTGGATCGCGATCGGCAAGCAGCCGGCCATCGGATTGGCGCCCACACGCTTGTAGAGCGCCATCATTTCCTGGTTGAGCTTGACCTTGTCGTCGCCATAACGCTCGCGCAGCTTCGTCAGCTCGGGCTGCAGCACGCGCATCTTGCTCATCGCGCGATAGGATTTGTTGGCGAGCGGGAAGAAGATCGCCTTGATGATCACGGTCAGCAGCATGATCGCCAGGCCAAAATTCCCGATCCATTTGTAGAAAATGTCGAGCGTCAGGAAGATCGGCTTGGTCAGCCAGTAGAACCAGCCGAAATCGATCGCGCGATCGAAGCGCGGCACGCCGAGCGTATCCTCGTAGCGATCGAGCAGCGAGACTTCCTTGGCGCCGGCGAAGAAATGATCGCCGACCGAAAGTGTGGCGCCGGGCGCGATGTCATGCGCGTCGCCGCGGTAATCGACCTGATAGACGTCGGCCTTGTCCTGCGTCACGTGACGGAAATTGGACGAGACCTTTTCCTTCTGGTCCGGGATCACCGCCGTCAGCCAGTATTTGTCGGTGATGCCCATCCAACCGCCGGTCGACGAGAAGGTCGGACCGTCGGCTTTCATGTCGGCGTATTTGTAGCCGTCCTGCAGCGCGTTGTTGAACACGCCGATCGGGCCGACATGCAGCAGATAGGTCGACGAGACCGGCACCTCGCCTTTGCGCGCGACGAAGCCATAGGGATAGAGCGTGACCTTCGCGCCCGAGTTGTTCGCGACGCTTTGGGTCATCGTGAACATATAATCGCTGTCGATCGCGTAGTGCCGTGTGAAGCGCAGCCCGGCGCCGTTATCCCAGGTGAGATCGACCGGATGGTCCGGGGTCAGCGCGCCGCCCGAACTGGTCCATTGCGTCGCGTTACCCGGGACTTTGACGTTCGGATCGCCGGCGACCCAGCCGAATTCCGCGAAATAAGGCTCGGGCGAGCTGTCGGGGGCGAGCAACACGATCTGCGGCGAGTTCGCATCGGGCTCTTCGCGATAATTGAGCAGGGTCAGGTCGTCGATCCGCGCGCCAACGAGATCGATCGAGCCCTTGAGCCGCGGCGTCTCGATCTGAACGCGCGGCGTCTTCGCCAGCACGCTTTCACGCGATGCCGCGGGGGCAAGCGTCGCCGGCGTCGTGCCGCCGGGATTGGGCGCGGCAACGCCCGGGGTGGCGGGCGGGCTGCCGGCGGGCGCTTGAGGCGCGCCGCCTTGCTGGGTTGTCTGGGTCGCGGGCTCGGGTGCTTGGCTCTTCGGCGCCATGAAATACTGGAAGCCGAACAGGATCACACAGGAGACGACGATCGCGAGAATGAGGTTTTTCTGATTGTCCATCGATCAGTGATCCGTATGCGGCGGAACCGGGTCATAGCCGCTGCCGCCCCAAGGGTGGCAACGCGATAACCGTTTCAGCGTCAAGAAAAGGCCGCGCAGCGCACCGTGCTCGGCGATCGCTTCCTGCGCGTAATGTGAACAACTCGGCTCGAAGCGGCACGCCGGCATGAGCAACGGCGAAATCAAAAGCTGATAGGCGCCGATAAGGCCCTGTAATAGGCCACGGCTCGCGGCCGATAGCGCGTTGGTCAATATTCGTCTTCCCCGCGAAAGCGGGGATCCAGGGCCACCGCTGGATTCCCGCTTTCGCGGGAATGACGGAGCGTTGAGGGCGTTGCTTAGCCCGCTCATCACCGTGCTCCGGCTCCAGCCTTCGCGTTCAGCCGCTCCATCGCCAAGGTCATCGTGGCGACCAATTCGGCAAAGGGAATGGAGACCGTCTCGGTCCGGGCAATGGCGACGTAATCGAAGCCGGGGGCGCCACAGCGCGGCAGCACCTGCTCGGCCGCGGCTTTCAGCCGGCGCCGGGCGCGGTTGCGCACCACAGCAATGCCGA
Organism: Allostellaceae bacterium; assembly: GCA_035552195.1. GTDB lineage: Bacteria > Pseudomonadota > Alphaproteobacteria > ATCC43930 > CGMCC-115725 > CAIKMD01. The sequence continues at coordinate 4,887 of DASZLU010000008.1, forward strand.
CCTTCCGGCTTGCGGTGAAGCCGATGCGCGGGGCGAGTGGCAACTCCGAATCCTCCGGGCGGCGGGCCGCCTGCAGGATCAGGCCGGGCGCAACCCATCTGCGGCGGCTCGCCGCTACGGCTAAAAATTCGGGCCGGCGCTTCAGACGCGCGAGCCCGGCCATGGATGCGAGCCGTAAAGTTCCTTTAGGCGCTGAGCCGCTTGCGGCCCTTGGCGCGGCGGGTGGAAAGCACCTTGCGGCCGCCGACAGTCGCCATCCGCGCCCGGAAACCGTGGCGACGCTTACGAACGATTCTGCTCGGCTGATAAGTGCGCTTCACGGGCGCGCCCCTTCTTTACTGGAATGAGCGCGCTGTATAGGGTTAGGCACGCTGCGAGTCAACGCAAAACCGCAGTGCCGGCGCGCAGAAACCGGAAAATCTTTATGAGCGTCAAGCGCTTATGGACCAGTGTCGCATCCGGGCTATCGGCCCGGTTGCTGGTGCTGACGGTCTTCTTCGTCATGCTGTCGGAAGTCCTGATCTTCGTGCCCTCGGTGGCGCGGGACCGGTTGGCCTATCTCGAGGACCGGATCGACGCCGCCCGGCTGGCGGTTTTCGCCCTCGAGGCCACCCCGGACAACGTGGTCAGCCCGGCCCTCGCTAACCACCTCCTCGCCGATGTCGGCGCCCACGGCATCGCCGTCCACGAGGAGGACGCCACCCTGATGATCGATGGCGACATGCCGCCCGTGCCGAACGCGACCTTCGATCTGCGCGGCGTTTCCATGTCGGCGCTGATCCGGGATGCGGTCATGGCCCTGCCGCGGACCGACAATCGCATCCTCCGGGTGATGGATGTCTCGTCGAAAGAGCCGGGCGTCGTGGTCGAGGTGCTGCTCGACGAGAAGCCGCTCCGCGCCGAGATGTGGGCCTATGGCGGCCGGCTTTTTGGTATTTCGCTCGTCATCTCGCTCATGACGGCCGCTCTCGTCTATGTCAGCATCCAATGGCTGCTGGTCGGGCCGATGCGGCGCCTGACCCAAGGCATCGTCAAATTCCGCGAGAATCCGAATGACGCAACCAGCGTCATCCAGCCGGCCCGGCGCCGCGACGAGTTCGGTCAGGCCGAGCGCGAGCTGGCGGCGATGCAGGAAACCGTGCGGCAGGCGCTCCTCGAAAAAGAACGCCTCGCCGCTCTCGGCGCCGCCGTCACCAAGATCAATCACGACCTAAAGAACATCCTCGCGACGATGCGGCTTCTGGCCGACGGCATCTCGTCGAGCGCTGCGCCCGAACTGAGACGGGTCGCGCCAGGGCTCGCTGCCGCGATCGACCGCGCCGTCGCGCTCACCACCGGCACGCTCGATTACACGCGCGAAGGCGCGGCGCCGCTCCATCGCACGCGTTTTGCGCTCGCCGGCCTCACCGAAGAAATCGCCGAGATGGAATTCCGCGAGGGCGCCGAGGGCTTCTTCATCGACAACCGGGTGGCGCCCTCGATCATCGTCGGCGCCGACCGCGATCAGCTGTTCCGGGTGCTGTACAATCTGGCGCAGAACGCGTCGCAATGCGGTGCGCACGTCTTGACCTACCGCGCCGCTGCGAGCGACACGCTGGTGCTGATCGAAGTGGCGGATGACGGGCCCGGCCTGCCGCCGAAGGCGCGCGAAAACCTGTTCCGGCCCTTTGCGGGTTCGGCGCGTCCCGGTGGAACAGGGCTGGGGTTGGCGATTGCGCGCGAGGTCATGCGCGCCCATGGCGGCGACATCGCTCTCGATGAGAGCACGGGTGCCGGAACGATCTTCCGGTTGAGTTTGCCGCGGGTTTAGCGCGCGACGATTTCCGAATTCTCGCGATAGATGGCGTCGAGCAGGCGGCGGCTCGGTCGGTCGCCATTGGCGAGGTTGAGCGTGTCCTGCAAGGTCAGCGCCTGGTCGAGGTTTTTCACGACCGCGATTGCATCCCCGCTGATGCCGCGATAGATGCCTTGCCGGTCGTCGGTGCGCCAAACCGGCGCGACGACGGTATAGAATCCGTCTCTAGCCGGGATCGGCGCTGGGATGGCGGGTGCCGCGGCGCGGCGGAAGCGGAAAAGTTTTCCGAAGAGGGCGAACATCGCAATTTTCTCCGGTCGCCAATGAGTCGACCTACAGTCCTATTAAGCTCGAAATGGCAAACGAAAGGTTACCATCGGCCCGCCTCCGTCATTTATCCAACGTATTTTTTTATCCAACGTATTTTGGGCCGGGCCGCTTCAATCGAGTGCCACAAGCTGTGCCTTTAGATAAGCGCTCTCGGGCAAAAAAGGATGCACGGGATGATCGGGGGCGGCGCCGGTGGTGGCGATGATCCGCCCGTCGCGCTGGGCATCCTGCAGGCCGCGGCGTACCGCATCGGCAAAAGCCTCGGTCTCGACGTGATGCGAGCACGAGGCAATGAAGAGCGTGCCGCCTTTGGCGACAAGCGACGCCGAGAGCCGCGCCAGCTTGCGATAGCCGCGCAGCGCCGGGCCCAGATCCTTTTTCGAGCGGGCGAAAGCCGGCGGGTCGGCGATCACCAGATCGAAGCGCTCGCCCTGGCCGTGGAGGCGTTCGAGTTCGTCGAACGCGTCGCCCTTGGCGAAGCGGCAGCGTGCGCCGACGCCGTTGAGATCGGCCGAGCGCGCGGCGTTTTTCAGCGCGGCATCCGAGCGATCGACGGCCAGCACCTGCTCGGCACCGGCGAGCGCCGCGAGCGTGCCGAAGCCGCCGCCGAAACAATAGAGATCGAGCACGCGGCCGCCGCTGGCGAAGCGGCTGGCGAGGCGGCGGTTCTCGCGCTGATCGTAGAACCAGCCGGTCTTTTGCCCGCCCAGCGGGTCGATGGCGAAGCGCGCGCCGTTCTCGACGATCTCGACCGGCGGCGTTACCTCGCCGAACGCGACCCGGTCTTCGCCTTCCAGGCCTTCGAGACCGCGCGCCGCGGTATCGTTGCGCAGGACGATCGCGCGCGGCGCCAACACCTCGCGGCAGGCGGCGAGGAATTCCTCTTCGAGCAGCATCATGCCGGCGGTGTTGATCTGCGCGCTCAGCACATCGCCGAAACGGTCGAGGATGATGCCGGGCAGGCCGTCGGCCTCGGCATGGATCAGCCGGTAATAAGGCTCGGGATAAAGCCGATGGCGCAGCGCCAGCGCGCGCTCCAGCCGGCTCGCGAAGAAGCCGCGGTCGATATGCGTGGCGGCGTCGCGGCTGAGGAAGCGCGCGGCGATCAGCGTATGCGGATTGAACGTCGCGGTGCCGAGAGTCTTGCCGTTGGCGCTGGTCAATACGACGAGGCTGCCGGCGGGCAGCGCTTTCGCCGCCGCGTCCATCTGGATCTCGTTCGAATAGACCCAGGGATGGCCGGACGCGGCGCGCTTATCGTGGCCGGGCTGCAAGCGAAGGATCGGGCGGGCAGGGTCGCTCATCGCCCGTGCTTTAGGGGAATTGTCGCTCCGGTCAATCAAATACCCGGTCAATCAAATAGCGGAGAGGATCAATCGCCGAGCGCGGTGCCGGCGCGGCGATCGTCGGCGGCGCCGTCGAAGCCTTGCGGCGTTGTCCGGATGCCGGAAAGCCCGCTGTTGCGGCCGTTGCGGCGGATATCGTGGCCTTCGGCTTTCAGCGCTGCCGCCAGCGCATCCGCGGCCGGCTTTGCCTCGATCTCGGTCCCGCCGTTGCGGTTGCTGATATTCGGCAGGTCCATCGCCTGCTGCATCGGGTAGTTCCAGTCGAGCGTCGCGACCAGCGTCTTGGCGACGTCGGTGATGATCGCCGGCCCGCCGGCCGAGCCGAGGCTCATGATCAGCCTGCCCTTCTGATCGAAGACAAGCGTCGGCGACATCGAGCTGCGCGGGCGCTTGCCGCCCTCGACGCGATTGACCACCGGCTTGCCGTCGCTCTCCGGCACGTACGAGAAATCGGTCAGCTCGTTGTTGAGCAGAAAGCCGTCGACCATCAGATGCGAGCCGAAAGCAAATTCGATCGTTGTCGTCATCGCCAGCGCATTCCCGTTGCGGTCGATAATCGCCATGTTGCTGGTCGAGGGGAACTCGGGCGTCCGGTCGCGGCCAAAATTATCGGCGTGCAGACCCGGTGGTTCCCCGGGCGGAACGGTGCCGGTGGCGAAATGCTGCCTGTCGATCAGCTTCGATCGCTGCGCGAGATAGCCGGGATCGATCATCCCGGCGATCGGCGCGCGCACGAAATCCGGATCGCCGACATAGCGGTCGCGATCGGCATACGCGAGACGGCTGGCTTGGGCGAAGAGGTTCCAGGCTTCGGTCGTGTTGACCTGATCTTTCATATCGAAAGGCTGCAGCAGGCCGAGCAGCTCGAGCACCGCGACGCCGCCCGAGCTCGGTGGTCCCATGCCGCACAACCGATACTGGCGATAGAAGCCGCAGATCGGCGGCCGCTCTTTCGCCTGATAGCCGGCGATATCGGCGAGCGTCATATCGCTCGGATTGACCCAGGCCTGATCGGCCGCGGCGATGATGTGGTCGGCGATGGGGCTCTTATAGAAGGCGTCGGCGCCGCGTTTTGCGATCGTCGTCAGCGTCGCGGCGAGTGCCGGATTCTTGAGGATCGTGCCGGCGGGTTTCGCGGTGCCGTCGGCCTGATAGAAATAGGCGCGCGCCGTGCCGTCGGGCGGGAAAAGCTTGTCGCGCGCCAGCTCGCCGTTGAGTTTTTCCGAGATCGGGAAACCGCCCTGCGCCAGCTTGATCGCCGGCGCGAACAGACTTGCCCAGGGCAGCTTGCCGTAGCGGCGATGTGCCATCTCCAACATGCGCAGCGCGCCGGGCACGCCGACCGAGCGGCCGCCGACCAGCGCCTGGAAATAATTCATCGGCTTGCCGTCGGGGCCGATGAAGCGATCGCCCTTCGCCGCCGCTGGTGCGGTCTCGCGCCCATCGAAGGTGACGACGCGATGATCTTTCGCCGAGTAGAGCACGACGAAGGCGCCGCCGCCGATGCCGGACGATTCCGGCTCGACGAGGTTGAGCACCATCTGTGTCGCGATCGCAGCGTCGACCGCGGTGCCGCCACGGCGCAGCATCTCGCGCCCGGCTTCCGCCGCCAGTGGATTGGCGGCGGCAACCATGTCGCGCCGATCGTGAATAGAGGCTGCGTGCTGCTGGGCGTGCGCGCTTCCGCCGACGAGGCCGCCGCTTAGGAGAAGAAGGATGAGCGCGCGTTTCATCTTTTCGGCTTACCGCGTTGGCCGCGCGGCGATCGGCGGCGCGTATTGCAGATCGATATCCCAGGGGAAGAGGATCCAGGTGTCCTGGCTTACCTCGGTGATGAAGGTGTCGACCAGCGGCCGTCCCGCGGGCTTGGCATAGATGGTGGCGAAATGCGCCTTCGGCAGCATGTCGCGCACGATGCGAGCGGTGCTCCCGGTATCGACGAGATCGTCGACGATCAGCCAGCCATCGCCATCGCCGGTGACGGATTTCAGGATGACCGGGCTGCCTTGCATGCGGTCGTCGTAGCTGGCGATGCAGATCGTATCGACGAGGCGGATGTCGAGCTCGCGCGCGACGATCGCAGCCGGCACCAGACCCCCGCGCGTGATCGCAACGATGCCTTTCCACGCGCTGCGCTCAAACAGGCGCCACGCGAGGGCGCGCGCATTCCGATGCAGCTCGTCCCAACCGACCGGGAAGGTCTTGGTAATGGGCGCCTGGGCGACCGGCGCTTTCCGCGTTTTCTTCGGAGGCGTTTTCGGCCCGACCATCGCGCCTAACGGACGAAGACCCGGACCTCGTTGCTCTGAATGTCCGGGCTCATCGTGGCCGAAAGCGAAACGCGATCCGCCGGCAAGCCCATATTGGTGAGCGAGCGGAGGACGTTCTCTGCATTCTGCCGCGAATTATTGGTGTTGGTCGCGACGTCGGCGGTGCTGCCGGCATTCGGTGCGACCGCTTGAATGGTGAAAGTGGCGCTGGGCTTGCGCTCGAGCGCATGACTGACCGCGGTGTAGAGCGGCTGTTCGTAATCGACATTCGGCTGATCGAAGCGGATCACGACCAGGGGCCGGTCGCTGGGGCCGGGGGCGGCAGCGACGCGGCTCGGAGCCGGCGCGGCGGCGCGCGGCGCCGATGCCGCACGGTTCGGCGCGCCTGCGGCGGCTGTCGCGAATTGCCGGTTGGCGAGGCTCGGTCCGTAGAGCTGACCGTTCTGAATTGCCAGCGACAGGGTGATGAGGTTGTTGCGCTCGCCGGCGACCGAGGCGCTCTGGCGAGCGATCTCATCGCTCAGCGTGTTCAGGAGCTGAGCGGCTTGAGCCAGCGACGCCGTGGTCTGACCCTCGAGCTGCTTCAGTTGATCGCGATCGGAATCGACGCCGCCCTGTAGGTTATAAGCGGCGCGAATCTGGTTGAGCAGATAGTTGCCGGCTGACGAATCGCCCGCGACCTCATTCGAGATGCCGTTGAGCCGTGCGACCCCGGTATTCATCTGATCGAGCATCGACTGCGCTTGGCCCCATCGCGCGACGAGTTCCGGATTGCCCGGTGTCGTGCCCGCCTGCAGCCGCGAATTGATCTGCGCGATGGTGCCGAAATAGCTGCTCGAGGTGCTGCCGATGCTTTGGCGCGTCGCGATCAACTCGCTGTTGTGACGCGCGAGATTGCCTTGCAACTGGCCCAGATCCGCGCGCAGCGATTGCACTTTGACGCCGACGACGGTGTTGCTGATCGGCGCGCCGCCGCCTGCCACGGGCGGAAGCTGCGAGGCGGTGACCTGGGGCTGCGCATTCATTTCAGCCGCGGACGGCGCTATCGGGATCGAGGTGTTCGACGATCCGGTATTGGTCGGGGCCGATGTGCCGGTCGCCCAATCGAGCACGCTGTCGGTGTAAGAGCAGCCGGAAAGCGCGAGCGCCGCTACCAGTGCCAAGCTTGTGGAGCGCGGACAACGCATACGGAACAGATACCCCCGTGTTATTTTGTTATTTCTGCCGGCAAAAGACATCGATTTACTGTCTAACCCCCGACGACCGCTATCGCTCGGCGATGCAAGGCACCCCAGATAAGCGATTTTGCGTCGGGCGTGATCTTATGCAATGCCGCGTGCAGCGACAAGGAGCTTTCGTGCCGCGGAAACAGTCATCTTGATATCAGAGACGCTTGCGGCTAGTTTCGCCCGGCTTCGACGGCGGCAATGCGCCCGTAGCTCAACTGGATAGAGCACCAGACTACGAATCTGGGGGTTGGGAGTTCGACTCTCTCCGGGCGCGCCACGCCGCGACGAAGCTTTTGCCAAAAATTCGATGGATCGGTGGCCTGAATCGCAGAAGCGAGCCGCGCCGCAGATGGCAGGTCTCAGGCCGCTTTCGCCAGCGACTCGAAAGTCTGCAACAGCTGCTGAATGGCGAGCGGCTTGCGCAATGTGCCGATGGCGCCGTTGGCCATGGCCTTGTCGACCAGCTCCTCGACACTGAAGCCCGTCATCATCAGAACCTGCGCATCGGCCCGGAGCTCGCGGATGGCGAAGAACGCTTCGACTCCGTTCATGCCCGGCATCTTCACATCCATGAGCACGACATCGAAACCGCCTTCGCCGAATTTGGCGACGCCAGCTTCACCGCTGCCGGCGATATCGATCGCATAGCCGCGCATCTCGAGGATGTCGGCGACACTCTCGGCATGGTCGCGGTCGTCGTCGACGATCAAAACGTGGAGGCTCATAGGGTCATCTCAGGTAACGAAGCACAGTGCTATTTAACGCCCACTAGGGTAAAAAAAATCCTAAGGCACTCTACTTTTGCGTGTCTTTTTGGCGTTGACGACGCCGAAGACCGTGGCGCCGGCCGCGTGCCAGAGCTGCCGGCGCTTACCGCTCGCCTCCCGGGCGCGAACCAAGAGGTTGATTGCCGTAAAGCAGGCAAAAAGCAGACGAAAGCAGCGAGGACTACCAACCGCAAATCGTGCTGTTGAACGATGCAGGCGTAGACAAGGTATGGGTAGGCCATTTGTCCGCTTACCCGGTAAAAATTCCCTAAACCACACTTCTAGTTGTGTTTTTAGTCCATTCCTCGCGGACGTCCGGATCGCTCTCGGTGGCTTCCCGGGTCGCGCGAAGCCGGGCAAACGTCTCCGGCTTGGCGAGCCGACCGAGCGACCAAACCGCCATAGCCCGAACCAGGGGCGAGGGATCATCCAAATGGATGATGAGAATAGGCACCAAGCTGGCGTTGCCGCTGTTGCCGACGGCGATCAGTACGTTGCGGATAAAGCGGTCGCGGCCGGTGCGCTTGACCGGCGTGCCGGCGAAGCGCGTGCGGAACGCGGTATCGTCCAGTGTCGCCAGCTCGGCCAGTTCGGCATTCCCTGCGCGCGCGGTGAAGCGTGTCTCGCGCGCGGCTTGGGCGAATTTGTTCCAGGGGCAGGCGGCGAGGCAATCGTCACAGCCGTAGATGCGATTGCCGATCGGCGCCCGCAGCTCTTCCGGAATGTGGCCTTTGTGCTCGATCGTCAGGTACGAGATGCAGCGCCGCGCATCGAGCTGGTAGGGCGCCGGAAAGGCTGCGGTCGGGCAGGCATCGAGACAGGCGCGACAGGCGCCGCAATGGTCGATCTCGGCCGCGTCGGGCTCGAGCTCGAGCGAGAGATAGATCTCGCCGAGGAATAGCCATGAGCCGAAATCGCGTGAGACCAGATTGGTGTGCTTGCCCTGCCAGCCGAGCCCGGCATTCATCGCCAGCGGCTTCTCCATCACCGGCGCGGTGTCGACGAAGACTTTGAGCGGCGTTGGCGACCCCGCGGTGATCTTGCGCGCCAGCGCTTTGAGCCGCGATTTGACGAGGTCGTGATAATCGCGGCCCCGCGCATAGACCGAGATATTGCCCTGCTGCGGATCGGCGAGGCCGGCGAGCGCGTCGCCTTCCGGCCCGTAATTGAGGCCGAGCACGACCACGGTTTTGACATCAGGCCAGAGAGTTTTCGGCTGCGCGCGCTCGTCCGTGCGCGCCGCGAGCCATCCCATATCGCCGTGGTACCCGTTGGCGAGAAACTCCGCGAGACGCTGGCGTGCTTCGTCGGCGAGCTCGGGCCGCGCGAAACCCACCGCGTCAAAGCCCAGATCCAGCGCCGCCTGGCGGATCGCCGCTTTGGCGTCCGCGCCCATGGGCTAGCCGCGTCCGCGATAAGGCTGGACGCCGGTATCGGGCAGCCACAACCCGTCGGGCGGCGTGCCGGTCTGATAGAAGACGTCGATCGGCATGCCGCCGCGCGGATACCAATAGCCGCCGATGCGCAACCATTTCGGCGCAATCGCCGCAACGATGCGCTTGGCGATGCCGAGCGTGCAGTCCTCGTGAAAGGCGCCGTGATTGCGGAAGGCGCCGAGGTAGAGCTTCAAGGATTTGCTCTCGATCAAATGCTGATCGGGGACGTAATCGATGACCAGATGCGCGAAATCCGGCTGGCCGGTGACGGGACAGAGCGAGGTGAACTCGGGCGCCGTGAAGCGCACGAGATAAACATCGCCGGGATGCGGATTGGGCACGCGCTCCAGCACAGCTTCCTCGGGCGAGGCCGGGAGCGGGGCGTGCGTGCCCAGAAGCTTCAAATCGCGATAAGCCTGATCGGTCATGAATAAAGCAATTCTCTAAAGCGGCGGGATGTCGCCGGCTTCTTGCTGCTGCGTGAAATCGGCGACGAATTCGGCGAGCGCCTGTCGCTCGATGGCGCCGCGCAAACCCCGCATCAGATCGGCATAGTAGCGGAGATTGTGCTCGGTCAACAGCATGCTGCCGAGGATCTCGTTGGCGCGGACAAGGTGATGGAGATAGGCGCGCGAATACTGCGTACAGGCTGCGCAGGCGCAGCCCTCATCCAAAGCCCGCGGGTCTTCGCCATGCCGCGCATTGCGCAGGTTGAGCGCGCCGCGCCGCGTGAAAGCCTGGCCGGTGCGGCCCGAGCGTGTCGGCAGCACGCAATCGAACATGTCGATGCCGCGTGAGACCGCGCCGATGATATCGCTCGGCTTGCCGACACCCATCAGATAGCGCGGCCGGTCTTGCGGCAGCGCCGGTGTGGTCTCGTCGAGGACCTTGAACATCGCCTCCTGGCCTTCGCCGACGGCCAAGCCGCCGACCGCATAGCCGTCGAAGCCGATCTCTTTCAGTGCCGCCGCCGATTGATGGCGCAACGCGGGATAGACACTGCCTTGCACGATGCCGAACAGGCCGGCGCCCTCGCGATCGACGAAGGCTGCTTTCGAGCGCGCGGCCCAGCGCATCGACAGCTCCATCGATTGCCGCGCCCGATCTTCGGTCGCCGGGAAGGGTGTGCATTCGTCGAACGACATGGTGATATCGGCGCCGAGCAAACGCTGGATCTCGGTCGCGCGCTCGGGCGTCAGCTCCATCTTCGCGCCGTCGAGATGCGAGCGGAAGGTGACGCCGTTCTCGCTGATCTTGCGCAGCTCGGAGAGCGACATCACCTGATAACCGCCGCTGTCGGTCAAGATCGCGCGGGGCCAATTCATGAAGCGATGCAGGCCGCCAAGCGCAGCCACACGCTCTGCCCCCGGCCGCAGCATCAGATGATAGGTGTTGCCGAGGATGATCTCGGCGCCCGTGGCAGCGACCTCTTCAGGTCGCATGGCCTTTACGGTGGCCGCGGTGCCGACCGGCATGAAAGCCGGCGTCTCGATCGTGCCGTGCGCGGTGGTGAGACGGCCGCGTCGCGCGGCGCCGTCCTTGCCAAAAAGGGTGAAACCGATCATCCCGCACCTGCCGGAAACAGCAGGCACGCATCGCCGTAAGAAAAGAAGCGATAGCGCGCGGCGATGGCATGCGCGTAAGCGGCCTTCATGCGCTCCAAGCCCGCGAAAGCGCTGACCAGCATGAAGAGAGTCGAGCGCGGCAGATGGAAATTGGTCAGCAGCACGTCGATGGCGCGAAAGTGATAACCGGGCGTGATGAAAAGCGTCGTCTCGGCGGCGAAAGGCTGGATCTCGCCGCGCGCATCGGCGGCGCTTTCGAGGACGCGCAAGCTCGTTGTGCCGATAGCGACGATACGGCCGCCGTTGGCGCGCGCCGCGTTGAGGCGCGCGGCGGTCGCGGCGTCGACCACGCCGTATTCGGCATGCATGCGATGATCGTTGGTGTCGAGGGCTTTGACCGGCAGGAAAGTACCGGCACCGACATGCAAGGTCACGGTCTCATGGCCGATGCCGGCGTCTTTCAGCGCGGCCAGCAACGGCGGGGTGAAATGCAGCCCGGCGGTCGGCGCGGCGACGGCGCCGTCTTTGGCCGCGAACATCGTCTGATAATCGTGGCGGTCGCGTTGATCGCCGTCGCGGCCGCGATGAATGTAGGGCGGCAAAGGCATGCGGCCGTGGCGCTCGAGTTGCGCTTTGAGCGCTGCGCCCTCCGACGAAAACCGCAGCCGCACATCGCCTTCGGGCGATTTCTCGATCACCTCGGCAGAGAAATCATCGGCGAAGCGAATGGTGTCGCCGGGTTTGACGCGGCGCGCGCCTTTGACGAAAGCGCGCCACGTTCCGCCGCCCTGATCGAGATGCAGCGTCACCTCGATGGTCGCGGCGCCGCGCGTGCCGGTCAGCCGCGCCGGGATGACGCGGGTGTCGTTGGCCACCAGCACGTCGCCGGCGCGCAGCAAGCGCGGCAGATCGCCGATATGGCGGTCGGCGATGCTATCGCTTACCAGCAACAGCCGGGCGGCATCGCGCGGCTCGATCGGATGTTCGGCGATGAGCGCGCGCGGCAGATCGAAATCGAATTCGTCGACGCGCATGGGCCCCGTGCGTAGCGCCTCGGCTGCGCCGGGGGAAGCGCGGAATATCAGTGATGCGCGCGGGCGATATCGAGGAGGACGTTCGCCTCGGTTTCCTTCTCGTCGAGCCGGTATTTGACCAGATCGCCGATGCTGACGAGACCGAGGATCTTGCCCTGGGCCATCACGGGCAGATGGCGGATGCGATGCGCGGTCATGATGGCCATCGCCTTGTCGATCGGGTCCTCGGGCGCGCAGGTGGTAACGTCGGGAGTCATCAGCTCATGAACTTCGAAAGCGAGCGCCGCCGGACCGTCTTGAGCGACACCGCGGACGACGTCGCGTTCCGAGAACATGCCGGCCAGCTTGCCCCAGCGGTCGACCACGACCAATGCGCCGATACGCTCGTCGTTGAGCTTCTCGATCGCGGCGGAGACTTTCTCGGTGGTGCGAATGGTGGCGACGTGGTGGCCTTTGCCGCCAAGCAGGGACGAAACGGTCATTTCTGAACTCCCGTTCATCAAAAAAGAGCATCCTCTATTCAGATAGGCATGGTCAGGCGTCACTTGAAGCGCGGGCCATGCCTCGGGCATATGTCTCCCATGAGCGATTTCCCGGCCTGGGGCGCCGCGCTACGCGATCGCTGGCGCCTCGATCCCGCTTTTGCGTACCTCAATCATGGCGGCTTCGGCGTCACGCCGGCGGCGGTGTTCGCCGCGCAGGATCGCTGGCGGGCGAAGATCGAGCGTAACCCGACGCATTTCCTGACCTTCGATGTCGAAGAGGCGATACGTGCGGCAACCGTGCCGGTGGCGAAGGCGATCGGCGCGGCGGCCGAGGATGTTGTCTTCGTCGAGAACGCGACCACTGGTCTCAACGCCGTGCTGCGCTCGCTCGATTTCGAGCCGGGCGACGAGATCCTGATCACCGGCCTTTCCTATCCCGCGATCCGCAAGGCAGCCTATTATGCCGCGTCCCGTTGCGGTGCGCGCGTGATCGAGGCCGAGATTCCGCTGCCGCTCGCCGACAAAGCCGCGCTGCTGCGCGCCGTCGCGGGCAAGCTCAACATCCGCACCAAGCTCGCGATCTTCGATCACATCGCCTCGCACAGCGCCCTGCTGCTCCCGGCCGCCGAGCTCACGCGTCTTGCGCACGAAGCCGGCGCCAAGGTGATGATCGATGGCGCGCATGTGCCGGGGCAGATTGCGCTCGATATCGGCGCGATCGGTGCCGACTGGTATGTCGGCAATCTGCACAAATGGTATTTCGCACCGCGCAGCTGCGGCTTTCTCTGGACGAGCAAGGCACAGCAGCCGACGACGCGGCCGCTCGCCATCTCGCATGGCTATGGCGGAGGTTACCGTGCCGAATGGGAATGGACCGGCACGCGCGACGTGACCCCGGCATTGGCGACACCGGCGGCGATCGAATTTCATCGCTCGCTCGGCGGCGAAGCGCTGATGAAGCGCAACATCGCGCTGGTGCGCGATGCCGGGAAGATGTTGAGCGAGCGCTGGCGCACCGGGCTGACCGGACCGAGCGACATGTTCGCCGCGATGGTGACGGTGCGCTTGCCGCTCACCGGCGAAGCGACCGGTGCACGCGCCACCGCGCTGATGCGCGAGATGGCCGAGAAGCACAAGATCGGCGCGGCCTTCGTCGTGCTCGAGAACGCGCTCTGGGTGCGGGTCGCGGCGCAAGCCTATAACGAGATGGCCGATTACGAACGTCTCGCCGCACTGTTCAAAGCGGCATCATGAACCGACGGGCGCGCGCCGGTCTCGCCGGCTTCTTCCTCGGCGGGCTTTTTCTTTGGGCGCTGTTCCTGCCGCTTTACGGCGACCGCGGTCTGAGCATCGATGCGCGGCCGCCGGTCGTGCTGTTCGCGGCGCTGTTGCTCTTCGGCTTCATCGGCCAGATGCGCTGGAACTTGCGGCCGGTTCTGCGCTGGCTGCTGGCGATCGTTGTCGTGCTGCTCGCGCTGCTGCAATTGGTCGCCGCTTCGGTGGAGGCGATTCTCGATCGCCCGCTCGATCTCTATTTCGATGCTCGCCACGTGCCGAGCTTGCTCGGCCTTTATCTCGATGCCGCGGGTTGGCGCGGCGTTCTGGTGGTGATCGCGTCGGGGTTGGGCGCGGGGCTGGTGCTTTGGCTGACGGCGCGGGCGCTCGCCGCGATCGATCGCGCGATGGCGCGGCCGATGACCGCAATGGCATCGCTGGCGGTCGGGCTGGTCGGGCTGCTGGTCACGGCTTTGCCGATCCGGCAGCCCATCGATACTGCCGCGATGCGCGATGCAGGCGCGCAGACGATGAGTGCCTACCGCGCTTTCGCGGTGCTGCACGGCTTCGACAAGCGCTACGCGGATGCGTTGAGCGCCCAGCAGCCGGAAGCCGGCAAGCTGCCCGGGCTCAAAGGCAAGGACGTTTATCTCGTCTTTGTCGAAAGCTACGGCACGGTGGCGCTCGACGACCCGGCCTATCGCCACGTGCTCGATCCGGCACTCGCGGATTTTGCCAACACCACCCAAGAAGCGGGTTACACATTGCTGTCGAGCCGGCTCGTCTCGCCGGTCTTCGGCGGCGGCTCGTGGCTGGCGCACGGCACCTTGGCGAGCGGCATCAAGCTCGATCAGTTGGCGAACGAGCTGTTGCTCAATGGTCAGCGCTTGACCTTGCCGCGCTATCTCGCCGCCGCCGGCTATCGCACGGTCGAGGTGATGCCCGGCATCAAGAAACCCGATCCGGAAGCGGCGTTCTGGGGCTTCAATGCGCATTATTTCGACGCCGATCTGCACTATGGCGGGCCGCCTTTCGGCTGGTTCACCATCCCCGATCAATACACGCTGCGGCAATTCTCGGCGCACGAGTTGACGCCGGATCATGGTCCGCTTTTCGCGCAGATCGTGCTGGTGTCGAGCCACACGCCCTTCGCGCCGGTGCCGCCGTATCTCAACGAGTGGAGCGACGCCGGCAACTACAAGACCGTGTCCGACGATGCTTGGAAGCGCATCTACGCGCAGCCCGATTGGAACAATCTCGATCAGCCATATCTCGACAGCATCGCGTATGACCTGAAGACGCTGAGTGCCTGGCTGAAAGGCCTCGATCGCGATGCACTGGTGATTATTCTCGGCGATCATCAGCCGCCCGAGATCACGCGCGTTGCCGGTCAGTCCTGGACCGTGCCGGTCTATGTGCTGTCGCGCGATGCCGATCTGGTGCAGCCATTTGCCGCGCTCGGCTACACGTCGGGCGATACGCCGCCGCCGCGCGACAATCCCGAAGGGATGGAGAAATTCCTCGGCGAGTTTTTGAGCGCGTTCAGCGTCGCGCCTATCGCGCCGGTGGAAGCGCCGTCGCCACTCGCGTCAGCGCCGTTGCAAAGCCCTGACGCTCCGGCGGCGTCCCAACCGTAACCCGGATCAGGCGGTCGAGCGGCGCGACGCCCGGCATACGCAGGAACACCGCTTCGTCTTCGAGCAGCTTCGCCAAAGTGGCGCGCGCGCGGTCGCCGTTGCCCATGTCGATGGCGACGAAATTCGTCGACGAGGGCAGCGCTTTGAGGCCGAGGCTCTCGGCGAGCGCCATGTAATCGCGCCGGCCTTCGCCGACTTGCCGCGCGACATCGGCGATGTAGGCCTGATCGCCGAGCGAGGCGAGCGCCGCTTCCTGGCTCAAACGCGTGACGCCGAAATGGTGCCGGATCTTGTCGAAGCTCGCGACGATCGCTTTGGACGCAATGGCGTAGCCGACGCGCGCACCGGCCATGCCATGGGCTTTGGAGAACGTGCGCACGCGGATGACGCGTTCATCCTCGGGATCGAGCGTCGGCATGCTGCCGGGCGGCGCGAAGTCGCTATAGGCCTCGTCGAGGATCAGCACCGCGCCGGGCGCGAGTTTGGCGACGATCGCAAGTTGCTCGTCGGCGCCGAGCCACGAGCCGGTCGGGTTGTCGGGGTTGGAGAGATAGACCATGCGCGCTTGGCTTTTGGCCGCGGCATCGGCGAGCGCTTGGGCGTCGTTCTTGAAATCGCGATAGGGCGGGGTGACGAACTTGCCGCCGAAGCCGTTCACATGAAAGGCGAAAGTCGGGTAGGCGCCGTGCGACATCACCACTGGATCGCCCGGATCGATGATGCTGCGCACGCAGAGGCCCAGCACATCGTCGGCGCCGATGCCGAGGCCGATATTCTCGCGCGCGACGCCGTGATGCTTGGCAAGCGCCTCGCGCAGTTCGAATCCTTCCGGGTCGCAATACCACGAGATGCGCGGCGCGCCGGCATTGATCGCGGCGATCGCTTTGGGCGAGGGGCCGAAGGCGCTCTCGTTGGCGCCGATACGGATCTTGATCGGCGCGCCAAGCCGTCGCTCGAAGGCTTCCGGCGGAACGAAGGGCACGACCGCCGGCAGCGCGCCGACCAGCCGTGAATACCGGATCATGGTCGCGAAGAAATCATGGTCGCGGGACGGGCCGCGCCGGGCTCAGCCGCGATCGTGCGCGACGTGCTCGGGCTGCGCGGTCGAGGCCGACATCGTCGAAGAGGGGGGCGGGACTTGCTGCTTCGGCGGCGGTGATGCCGCCTCGTCGCCGTCTTCTTCCTTCATGCCGCTCTTGAATGCTTTGATGCCCTTGGCGAAATCGCCCATCACGCGCGGCAGCTTGCCCGCTCCGAATAGGAGCAGAACAATGAGCAGCACGATCATCCAATGCATCAAGCTGAACGAGCCCATGGGTAATCCTTGAAATCTAGTGACCGGTCAATTCAGGCGATCGATTGTCCGTATGGCGCCGGTCAAAGCCCGGTTTGTCAAGGGAAAAGCCCGATCGCCGGGGTCCCTCACGCGGAGTAAGACCACTTAAGCCCTTGATGTAGCGCTTGGGCGTCCGGGTTACTAGGGCCCCGCGCCGTCACCCGTGACGCCGTGATCGAAAGCTTCTAGGGTCGCCCGATGCGACAAGCTTTGTTGGTGGCGGTGGTCGTCGCGGCCGGCCTTACGGTCGGCGCGGCGGTTGTGGTGTTGGACCATCACGCGCCGCCGCGGGTTGTCCCGCCATCCTCCAACGGGCCGCCGGCCGCGAGTGAGCCGGCTCGCAGAGGTGAGGCGACTGCCGGCCTGCCGCCGCAGGATGCCGCCCCGGAAATGTCTGCGGCGAGCCCGGCGGCCCCCGCCACACCCGAGCCGCCGCCCGCCGCGACAGCAGAAGCGACGCCGCCCGCGAAACCGCCCGCATCCGATCTGCCGACGATCGATGTCGCGCCGCGGACCGCGCACGCCGTGCCGGATGTCGAGCCGCCGTCGGCCTCGGTGACGGTCGTCGACCGCAACGGCCGTACCTTGAAAGAGCTGAGCCCCTCGGGCGGGCTGTCGCCGACCTATGTGCCGTCGGTCGGGCCGGGCGGCGCCGCCGCCGGCGGCTCGCGCGGATCGGCGCGGCCGCTCGTCGCGCCGCCATCATCCAATCCGCGGGTCGCGATGGCGCTGCCCGGCGCGACCTTCGACGGCCGGGCCAACGCCGTTGGCGGCATGACGCTCTCGGTGACCGGCCGCAATCTCCGCCTCTTCGGCGTGAAGCCGCCCAATCCGGGCGATCGCTGCGGCCTCGGCACGGGCGATAATCGCTCGTGCGGCGATGTCGCGCGCGACGCGTTGGCGCAGCGGCTGCAGCATTATCCCCATGTCGCTTGCCGCGTGCCCCCGGGTCAGCGCGGCGCCGATCCGGCCGCGATCTGCACCGACAACAGCGGCACCGATCTTGCCGATTTTCTCATCGGTCAGGGTTATGCCCTTGCCGATACCAACCAAAGCTTCGACTATTTCGGCGCCGAGAACACAGCACGCGCCAATCGCCGCGGGCTTTGGCGAAGCCGCTAGCCGTGGAATAGGTGCCGGTAACAAAACGAGGGGAGAGAATTTTTGGCGACGACGCGTTTCGAAGGCACCGACAGCTACATCGCGACGGAAGATCTGCGCGTCGCCGTCAATGCGGCGGTCGCGCTCGAGCGTCCGCTGCTCGTCAAAGGCGAGCCCGGCACCGGCAAGACCATCCTCGCGCATGAGATCGCCAAAGCGCTCGGCAAGGACATCATCACCTGGCACATCAAATCGACGACCAAGGCGCAGCAGGGTCTCTACGAATACGACGCGGTGACGCGGCTGCGCGACGGTCAGCTCGGCGATGCTAAGGTCGCGGATATCCGCAACTACATCCTGCGCGGCAAGCTTTGGGAAGCGTTCACCGCGACCGAGTCTCCGGTGTTGCTGATCGATGAGATCGACAAAGGCGATATCGAGTTCCCGAACGATCTGCTCTTGGAGCTCGATCGCATGGAATTCTTTGTCTATGAAACCCGCGAGACCGTGAAGGCGCAGCATCGCCCCGTCGTCATCATCACCTCGAACAACGAGAAAGAGCTGCCGGACGCGTTCCTGCGCCGCTGCTTCTTTCACTACATCCGCTTTCCCGATCGCGAGACGATGGCGCGCATCGTCGAGGTGCATTATCCGAATTTGCAGAAGGCGCTGCTGCGCGACGCGCTCACGGTCTTCTACGAAGTGCGCGACGTACCGGGCTTGAGGAAAAAGCCATCGACCTCGGAATTGCTCGATTGGATCAAGCTGTTGCTGGTGGGTGACATTCCGGCCGAAACGCTGCGCGAGCGCGATCCCGCCAAGCTGATCCCGCCGCTTTACGGCGCGCTCTTGAAGAACGAGCAAGACGTGCAGCTTTTCGAGCGCCTCGCGTTCCTCCATCGCCGCGAGCGCGGGAATTAATGCTCGAAGGCTTCCTCATCGAGCTGCGCGACGCGAAGCTGCCGGTTTCGCTGAAGGAATTTTTGACGCTGATGGAGGCGATGCAGCGCGGCGTCGCTTCGTGGCGCGTCGATGATTTCTATTATCTCGCGCGCGCCGCGCTGGTGAAGGACGAGAAGCATCTCGATAAATTCGACCGCGTCTTCGGGCACTATTTCAAAGGCCTCGAGACCGTCGCCGATGCGCCGCTAGCGATTCCGGCGGAATGGCTGAAGCGCCTGGGCGAGAAGCTGCTGAGCGAGGAAGAGAAGCGCCAAATCGCGGCGATGGGCGGCTGGGACAAGCTGATGGAGACGCTGCAACAGCGTCTCTCCGAGCAGAAAGAGCGTCATCAAGGCGGCAATAAATGGATCGGCACCGAAGGCACCTCGCCTTACGGCGCTTACGGCTACAATCCCGAAGGCGTGCGCATCGGCCAGAAAGAAAGCCGTCATCAGCGCGCGGTCAAAGTCTGGGACAAGCGCGAATTCAAGAATCTCGACGATCGGATCGAGCTCGGCACGCGCAACATCAAGATCGCCCTGCGCCGCTTGCGGCAGTTTGCCCGTGAGGGTGCTGCGATGGAACTGGATCTCGACGACACGATCCGCGCGACCGCACGCAATGCCGGCTGGCTCGACCTGAAGCTATTGCCCGAGCGGCACAATGCGGTGAAGGTGCTGCTGCTCCTCGATATCGGCGGCTCGATGGACGGGCATATCCGCGCCTGTGCCGAGCTGTTCTCCGCCGCTTCATCCGAGTTCAAGCATCTCGAATATTTCTATTTCCACAATTGCCCTTACGAAGCGCTATGGCCCGATGCCCAGCGCCGGCGCAACGATCAGACGCCGACGGCGGAAATTCTCCGCACCTACGACCAGAATTACCGGCTGATCTTCGTCGGCGATGCCACCATGAGTCCCTATGAGATCGCCGAGCCCGGCGCGAGCGTCGAGCATTTCAACGACGAGGCGGGCGAGGTCTGGCTACGGCGACTCGTCGGCGCTTATCCCAAGGCGATTTGGCTCAACCCGGTGCCGGAAAAATATTGGGCGGGGACGCGCTCCATCGGCATGATCAAAGAGATCATGGACGATCGGATGTATCCGTTGACGCTGGAAGGTCTCGATCGCGCGATGCGCAAGCTCACGCGATAAAATTCGGGCGCCGTCGCAGTATTGGAACGACGAAAGCGCCCGAAATATCAATCAAGCCGCGTTTGTTTTCTTCGGCGCGACGTAGGCCATTGCCGCGTGCTCGGTGCAATAGGGCTTACCCTGCACCGGCCGCTTGCCGCAGAAGTGGAAATCCGCTTCCCCGGGATGGCCCAGCGGCCACGTGCAACTCGGCGCCGTGATGCCGACGATACGCCGAGTCGGCGGCCGTTTCAGCGGCGACGGCCGCGGCTTCAGGCTCAGACGATGCGCTTTACCGACGACGGCATTCTTGCTGATGCCCAGCCGGCGGCCGATTTCGGCCGTGGAATGACCCTCCGTCCAAAGCGCGGCGAGTTGCTCCATGAGTTCTGGCGTCCAGATCGAATCCATGCTCCCCTACCGTATCCTGTGGATAACTGGCCTTGCGACCCCAAGATATAGTAGCACATGGTTAAGTCAGACGCGAATCGATTCAGAGCCGGCAGGCGAGAAATCACCCGCCGGCGAAACGGCTCCGTCCTTCCGCGAGGGAAGATTACCTCCGCGAGGAGGATAACTTCCGCGCGGAAGGCGTTAGCCGAGGAGTTGGATTGACGAGGCTTCGCGGCCGCGGCGGGCCTGGGCGACTTCCATGCGCACGTTTTGTCCGGGCTGGAGATCGTCGATCCCGGCACGGCGCAGCGCCGTCACATGCACGAAGACATCCTTGCCGCCATCGCTCGGCAGGACAAAGCCAAAGCCGCGGGCGGGGTCGTACCATTTGACGACACCATCGAGCTGCTCGGTCGGACCGCCGCCACCACCACCGCCGCCATCATCGAAATCGCGGCGCGGCGGCCGGCCTTCGCGCGGCGGACGCGGCGCAGCCGCCGATGCATCGAGCTCCAGCACCTGCGTTGCGGCACGGCCTTTCGGACCTTGCACCCATTCAATCGTAATGTCGGCACCATCCGGCGCCTCGCCGAAACCCGATCGCTCGAGCACCGCCAGAGGCAAGAAGACATCGCCCGAGCCGTCGGCCGGGACGATGAAACCGAAGCCTTTGCTTCGGTTAAACCACTTCACTTTGCCGGAAAGTCGCTCGCCGCCCCCCGGCGGCATCTGAAAAGCATTCATAGGACCACCCACGAGCAAAAGCGTGCCTTTGCCGCCCCCGCGGAGGTTTCAATCGCAAACCCCCCGGTTGCGACGGCGTTACTCTATTTCTACTTTGGCGATGTGGCAAATAGGAAATAGTTGATTTTTAGATTGTTGGCTTGCCGCCAACTATCTTTCCATGGGTCGTAAGCAAGGCCTGTAATATCGCCAACTATCAGCCCCGCGGTGCGAACATCGCGCGCCAATTCGGACGGGCGGCGGAACTTCCGATACTCATGCGTGCCGCGTGGCAGCCAGCGCAGCACATATTCCGCGCCGATGATCGCGGTGGCATAGGCTGCCGGTGTGCGGTTGATGGTCGAAAGAATGAGCGCCCCACCGGGCTTTACCAGACTTGCCGCGGTCGCCACGAAGAGTGCCGGATCGGCCGCGTGCTCGACGACTTCGAGCGCGAGCACCGCATCGAAACGCCGCGAGCGCGCGAGCTCCTCGGCGTCATCGCCGCGATAATCAATGCCCAGTCCCTGCGTTGCCGCGTGATCGCGCGCCACGGCGAGGGCGGTCGCGTCGGCATCGATGCCGGTCACCGCGAAACCCAGCCGCGCCATCGGTTCGCCGATCAACCCGCCGCCGCAACCGATATCGAGAAGGCTAAGTCCCGCGAAAGGCGCGCGCGTTTTGATGTCGCGATCGAAATGTCCGGCGAGGCGGTCGCGGATATATTCGATACGCGCCGGGTTGAGGCGATGGAGGGGGCGAAACGCGCCGTCCTCGCTCCACCATTCGGGCGCGATCGCGGCAAAGCGCTCTACTTCCGCTGCGTCGACGGTTGCGCCTCGATGGGGAGCCATAGTCTCTCGCTATCGCCTCGTCGTGATTGCCTTCCCGGATCGGAGTATGTATAGGCCGGCAAGCGCCCGCAACGCGATAGCCGTTCGGCGCATAAAACGGAGATCGGCCCTGTTTTGAGGGCCCCGAGCAGGCGACGAGGGTATGGCGCGCATCGTGCAGAAATTCGGCGGCACTTCGGTCGCCGATGTGGAGCGGATCAAAGCCGTCGCGCGCCGCGTGAAACGCGAGGCCGATGCCGGCCACGAAGTCGCAGTCGTCGTCTCGGCCATGTCCGGCGTGACCAATCAGCTCGTCGCCTGGACCAACAGTTTCGGCGGCCTGCCCGATCAGCAGGAATACGACACCGTCGTCGCCTCGGGCGAACAAGTGACGGCGGGCCTGACCGCGCTGGCGTTGCGCGAGCTCGGTGCGAAAGCACGGTCTTTCCTCGGATGGCAAGTGCCGATCGAGACCGACGAAGCGCATGGCAAGGCGCGCATCGCGGCGATTCCGACGGCGGCACTCGATGCGTCGATCGCGGCCGGCGAGATTCCGGTGATCGCCGGCTTCCAGGGTGTCGCGCCCGGCAGCCGCGTCGCGACGCTGGGCCGCGGCGGCTCGGACACGTCGGCTGTCGCCCTGGCCGCGGCGCTCAAGGCCGAACGCTGCGATATCTTCACCGATGTCGACGGCGTCTACACGACCGATCCGCGCATCGTTGCGAAGGCAAAGAAGCTCGATAAGATCACGTACGAAGAGATGTTGGAGATGGCATCGCTCGGCGCCAAGGTGCTGCAAACGCGCTCCGTCGAGCTGGCGATGAACCATCGTGTACGCGTGCAGGTGCTGTCGAGCTTTACCGATGCACCCGGAACAATGGTTGTGAACGAGGACGAGATCGTGGAGCAGCAAGTCGTGAGCGGAATCGCCTACAGCCGTGATGAGGCCAAGGTGACGCTCGTCCGGGTTCCCGACCGGCCCGGCGTCGCGGCGGCGATCTTCGGCCCGCTCGCCGACAGCGCGATCAATGTCGACATGATCGTGCAGAACATCGCCGAGGACGGCACCACCGATCTCACTTTCACGGTGACCAAGGCCGATCTCGCACGCACGGTGAAGACGCTCGAAGAACGCCGTGGCGAGCTCAAATTCAAAGAGCTGAAGCCCGATCCGAATGTCGTGAAGATATCGGTGATCGGCGTCGGCATGCGCAGCCATGCCGGCGTCGCGCAGATGATGTTCCACACCCTTGCCGACAAGGGCATCAATATTCAGGTTATCTCGACATCGGAGATCAAGGTCAGCGTGCTCATCGCCGA
The DNA here is from genome assembly GCA_035552195.1 of Allostellaceae bacterium. GTDB lineage: Bacteria > Pseudomonadota > Alphaproteobacteria > ATCC43930 > CGMCC-115725 > CAIKMD01. The sequence goes on from DASZLU010000008.1 coordinate 27,837, forward strand.
GGAATACACCGAGCTCGCGCTGCGCGCCCTACACACCGCATATGGCTTGGATGTATGACGGCAGGCGTGGAGCCGCGCAGCGCCGCTAAGCCCGCCACGCCGAATTCTGCCTGCGCGGATGATGCCGCGCGCCGATTGCTCGACCATCTCTGGCGCCGCGGCGCCGAATTTCTCGGTTGCGAGCTCGCGATCATGGGCGGCGCCATGACTTGGGTGAGCGAGCGCAATCTCGTCGCGGCGATCTCGAACGGCGGCGGCTTCGGCGTCATTGCCTGCGGCGCGATGAAGCCGGCCGAGCTCGAGGCCGAGATCGCAGCGACGCGCGAACGCACCGGCAAGCCGTTCGGCGTCAACCTCATCACCATGCATCCCGATCTTGCCGAGCTGGTCGCGGTTTGCACGCAGCGCGGCGTCGGCCACATCGTGCTCGCCGGCGGCTTGCCGAATGCCAGCACAGTCAATCGCATCAAGGAATCCGGCGCCAAGCTGGTGTGCTTCGCGCCGGCGCTGGCGATCGCCAAGAAGCTGGTGCGCATGGGCGCCGACGCGATCGTGATCGAAGGCATGGAAGCGGGCGGCCATATCGGTCCGGTCTCGACCAGCGTGCTGGCGCAAGAAATTCTGCCGGCGTTGCGCGAAGTGCCGGTTTTCGTCGCCGGCGGCATTGGCCGCGGCGAGGCGATCACCTCCTATATCGAAATGGGTGCATCGGGCGTGCAGCTCGGCACGCGCTTCGTCTGCGCGCGCGAATCGATCGCGCATCGCCGCTTCAAGCAGGCCTTCCTGCGCGCCGGCGCGCGCGACGCGGTGCCGTCGATCCAGATCGACCCGCGCTTTGCTGTCATTCCGGTGCGTGCCCTCGCCAATGACGGCACGCAGGCTTTCGCGGACTGTCAGCGCCGCGTGATCGATCGCTTCAATCGCGGCGAGATCACGCGCGAGGACGCGCAGCTCGAGATCGAGCATTTCTGGGCCGGCGCCTTGCGCCGCGCCGTGATCGAGGGCGATGTCGAGCACGGCTCGGTGATGGCGGGACAAAGCGTCGGTTTCGTCACACGCGAGCAATCGACGCGTGAGATACTCGACGAGCTTGTGGCCGAAGCCGTGGCGGCGCTCAGCGCGCGCACGCGCATTGCCTTGGCCGAGCCGCCACCGCTGAGCGAAGCTGCAAAATGACCGAGACGGTCCCCTCTTCACGCCTCGTGCTCCGCCGTCTGCGCGACGTGATGGCGGGGCAGGGGACCGCGCAAGAGCGCCTCAGCACCATTGTTCGCATCATTGCCGCGGACATGGTTGCCGAAGTCTGCTCTTGCTACATCATGCGCGCCGGCGAAGTGCTCGAGCTCTTCGCCACCGAAGGCTTGCGGCCCGAAGCCGTGCATCGCACGCGGCTGCGTGTCGGCGAAGGCCTCGTCGGGGTCATCGCCGCTTCGGCGCGGCCGCTCGCTTTGGCCGACGCGCAAACCCACCCCGATTTCGCGTATCGCCCGGAAACCGGCGAAGAGATCTTTCACTCGCTGATGGGCGTGCCGATCCTGCGCTCGGGCCGCGTGCTGGGCGTGTTGGTGGTGCAGAACCGCACCCGCCGCCATTACGACGAAGACGAGATCGAGGCGCTGCAGACCATCGCCATGGTGCTGGCCGAGCTCGCGGCATCGGGCGAGTTGGTCAGTCCGCTGGAGCGGCAACAGCCCGCCGGCGTTGGGCAGTTGCCGCTGCGCATCGAAGGCGCGCGCCTCAATGCCGGGCTGGCCCTCGGCCAGGCGGTGCTGCACGAGCCGGCGCTGGTCATTCGCCAAGTCGTTGCCGAAGACACCAATGCCGAGCTCGTCCGCTTGCGGCGTGCCGTCGATGCGATGCATGGCGCGATCGATGCGCTGCTCGA
>DASZLU010000009.1:0-5961 GCA_035552195.1 Allostellaceae bacterium
CCGCCGGTTTGCTAAATCGCCCGCGCGGCTCGGTCCATGTTACCGCCGCTCCGTGCGGTCGTGGCGGAATTGGTAGACGCACTAGCTTGAGGTGCTAGCGGGGGAAACCCCTTGGAAGTTCGAGTCTTCTCGACCGCACCATCTTTCCCTCGGGGGGCAGGGCGATGGCTGACGAATTGCGCCGCGCTGCGCTTGAATATCATCGCCTGCCTGTTCCCGGCAAAATCGCGATCGTTGCGACCAAGCCGCTTGCCAATCAGCATGACCTCGCGCTCGCTTACTCGCCGGGCGTCGCCGAGGCATGCCTCGCGATCGCCGATGATCCGACGCAGGCATCGAATTACACGTCGCGCGGCAATCTCGTTGCCGTCATCACCAATGGCACGGCCGTCCTCGGTCTCGGCTCGATCGGCCCGCTCGCCGCCAAGCCGGTGATGGAAGGCAAGGCCGTGCTGTTCAAGAAATTCGCCGGCATCGATGTCTTCGACATCGAAATCGACGCCAAGGAACCCGACAAATTCGTCGAGATCGTCGCCGCGCTCGAACCGAGCTTCGGCGCGATCAACCTCGAAGACGTGAAAGCCCCGGAATGCTTCACGATCGAGGAGCAGCTCCGCGCGCGGATGAAGATTCCGGTCTTTCATGACGACCAGCACGGCACCGCGATCATCGTCGGTGCTGCGGTGCGCAACGCGCTGAAACTGGTCGGCAAGAAAATCGAGGAGGTCAAGCTGGTCGCGTCCGGTGCCGGCGCGGCGGCCATTGCTTGCCTCGATCTGCTGGTCACGTTGGGCCTCAAGATCGAGAACACGATCGTGACCGATCGCTACGGCGTGGTCTGGCGCGGTCGCAAGGAAGAGATGGATCCGCGCAAGGATCGCTATGCCAAGGACACCAACGCGCGAACGCTCGGCGATGTGATCGGCGACGCCGATATCTTCCTCGGCCTGTCGGCCGCGGGTGTGCTGACGCAAGAGATGGTGGCGCGGATGGCGGCCAAGCCGCTGATCTTCGCTCTCGCCAATCCGACGCCGGAAATCCTGCCCGAGAAGGCGCGCGAGGCGAAGCCCGACGCGATCATTGCCACCGGCCGCACCGATTATCCAAACCAGGTCAACAACGTTCTCTGCTTCCCGTTCATCTTCCGCGGCGCGCTCGATGTCGGTGCGACGACGATCAACGAGGCGATGAAGATCGCGTGCGTCGAGGCGCTGGCGTCGCTCGCGCAGGCGCCGCCGTCGGATGTGGTTGCAGCCGCTTATGGCGACGAAGCGCTGACATTCGGGCCCGATTACCTGATCCCGAAACCCTTCGATCCGCGGTTGATCCTCGAGCTCGCGCCGGCCGTCGCGAAGGCCGCGATGGACAGCGGCGTGGCGACGCGGCCGATCGAGGATTTCGCCGCGTATCAGCAACGGCTGACGCAGTTTGTGTTTCGCTCGGGCCTCGTCATGCGGCCGGTGTTCCAGCGCGCGCGCAGCGATCCCAAACGCGTTGTCTATGCCGAGGGCGAAGACGAACGTGTGCTGCGCGCGGTGCAGCAGGCGTTGGACGAGCGCATCGCGCGGCCGATCATCATCGCGCGGCGCGAGGTCGCGCGCCGACGTATCGAAAAGCTCAATCTGCGCTTCAAGCTCGACCAGGATGTCGAGCTCGTCGATCCGCAAAGCGACCCGCGCTACAACGATTATTCCGCGCTTTATCATAAGCTGATGGAGCGCAAAGGCATCTCGCCCGATTATGCGCGCTATCTCGTGCGCACGCGCAATCCGGTGATCGCCGCGCTGATGGTAAAGCGTGGCGAGGCCGACGCGATGCTGTGCGGCGCGGTTGGCCAGTATCATCGCCATTTGGCGCATATCAGCGATATCATCGGTCTGCAGCAGGGCGCGAGCGCGCCGGCGGCGCTCTCGGCGCTGGTGCTGCCGAAGGGCACGTTCTTCCTCTGCGACACGTTCGTGATCGATGAGCCCAGCGCGGCGCAACTCGCCGAGATCACGCTGCGCGCCGCCGCCGTCGTGCGCATGTTCGGCGTCGAGCCGAAAGTCGCGCTGTTGTCGCATTCGAATTTCGGCAGCTCGAACGCGCCGTCCGCGAAGAAAGTGCGCGAGGCGCTTGCTTTATTGCACGACTTCGCGCCGTCGCTCGAGGTCGAAGGCGAAATGCATGGCGATGCCGCGGTTTCGGAAGAGATCCGTCACCGCATCTTCCCAAATTCGATGCTGAAAGGTGCGGCCAACCTGTTGATTCTACCGAATCTCGATGCGGCGAATATCGCGTTCAGCTTGCTGACGACGCTCGGCGACGGACTGGCGATCGGACCGATGTTGATGGGCACGCGGCGTCCGGCGCACATCGTGACGCCATCGACCACGGTTCGCGGTTTGCTGAATATGACTGCGGTCGCGGTTTACGATGCGCAGGTCAGCGCGATTTCCTGAGATATCGCGCTGCCTGGTTCTCTAGCTGAAAGAACTAGCGCTGCGGGCCGGGGCCATCATGCTGTTGGCCCCCACGACCATGGCCACGAAAGTCATGACCGAAATGCGGGGCGGCGAGATCGTCGGCAACCTTCTTCTGGTCAGCCGAGAGGCTCGCATAGAGCGGCTTGAACGCCGCAAGGTATTGCTGCTCGTACTGATCACGCTCTTGCGCCATCTTCGCGCGCTGCTCGACGCGATCGATCGCGCTCATATTTTTGTGCTGATCGCGTTGGCCGCGCATAGCCTGGAAGTTTTTCTGCATCGCAGCGGCATTGTCGCGGATCACTTGCGCATAGCGATCGAACGCCGCTTGCTGCGCCGGCGTGATTTTGAGGTCTGCTTTCACATAGGCGATACGCGCCTCGGCGCGTGCTGTGAAGTCGAAGCGGCGATGCATATCGTCGCGGCCCTGCATCGCACGATTGCGATGCGGTGCGTTCTGGGCGGCGGCGCCGGGTTGCTGCGGCGCGGCGGGGACCGTCGTCTGGTCCGACGGGGCTGGCGTTTGCGCATAGCCCGACGTGCAAGCGGCGGTGGCGCCAAGAACCAGCGCGAGCGCCGCGGGAAGGATCAGTTGCTTTTTCACGGATGTCTCCTAAGGGTAGATAATCAAGCCGCACAAGGCTTGCTTCGTTCTAGGCCCAGCCCCCGAAACGCATCCCTTATTGCCCATGGAGCGCGGATTAAATTCGGGTAACGGATCTATTCGTTCCGCGGCGTCTCCCTGTTCCATTGCGTCGTCACCATGAGCCGCCTCAAATGGTGAGGCGCGATTACTTGGCGAGCGAGTAAATCGCGACCGCAAGTTCAGCGAAGATGAGCAGCAGCACATACCATTCGAGTCGGCGACTGCTGCGCTCTTGCGCCAGGCTGAGCAACGTCTCGCTGGTGCGCAGGATGACGTCCTGCTTGTGATCGAGCGCGCGCGAGCGCTCGCGCAATTCGTATTCTTCGGCGAGGCGCGCATAAAATCGCTCGAACTCCGGATGATCCCAGAGCAATTCGGGTTTCTCACCCGTCTCGACACGCCCGACCATCTTATATTGCACGAGAAGTGCGCTGCCGAGCTGCCGCAGCAATGGCCGGTCGGCGACGGCGATGCGACCATCGCGGCGCAGCGCTTCGGCCATTGGCTCGGCGCGATCGAAGCCGATCCCGACGCGTGTCTCGTAATGCGCGAGCACGACGCTCTTGGCGAGCGCATCGGCGATGAGCTGCAGCCGTTCGAGCGTGATTTCTTTCATCAACACCGTGCCGCTGAGATCGATCTGCTCATCGACATCCGGCCGCACATCGACGCGTAGTTCTTCGCTCTCGCGCAGCTCGAAAGGCTCGCTGACAATGGGCATCAGCCGCTCGAGCAATGCAGTCTCGGCATCGCGCGAAACATTGATCAGCACGACGATGCCGTAGCGAAAAAGGATCGCGATACCACCGCCATCGACGGCAACGGTCAACGGCACGCGCGCGAGCGGCTCGCTTGATTCGAAGCGGTTTGTCGCGATCCGTTCGCCCAATAGCAGCGCCCGCGCCGTAAGAGGACGACGTGCGCCGAGGGCGCCGGCCAAGGTAATGCTTCCGGCATGGGTAATGCCGGGGTGACGCTCGATTTCCGCACTGATCGCCATGCAGGATAGATGGGGCGTGGCGTGCGCTTCGGCTACGTCTCGGGTAGCCGAAGCCGGTTAGTCGTTAGTCTGGCGTCCCATTGCAGGTCCCACAGAGTTGGCGATATTGCGCGCAACAGCGGCGCGCTCGGCCGGGCGCAACAGCACGCCGATCTTCTGGGCTTCGTTCGTGGCGACGGTCGCGACTTTCGCGCAGCGCACGACGGACGGTGCGGGCAAGCCGGCGCTGCGCAGATCGGTGATGGGGACATCGCTCGGCCATGCCGCGTTATTCGCGCTCGTGATCATCACGACCCAGAGCAAGCCATGCGCGGATTCGAGTCGCCCGCCGGCGATCACCAAAACAGGGCGATATTCGAAAGCCGGACGGACGTGATAGGGGAACGGGATCTTGAGGACGTCCCAAGGCTCAAAGGCCGGCATAAGCGTGCCGGTCGTTCTCGGAACCCCATTCATCGAAGGAAGCGGTGGGGCTGTCGACAGTTGCGGCTATTGCTTTCGTCATCACCACGTGATCGCCTTCGATCGCGTAGACGATGGTGTCGCCAACGCCGAGTTTCAGCGCGGCGCGGACCGAGCGCGGCACGGTGGTCTGTGCTTTGCTGGTAATCTTGCTGACGATCAAATTTGCCCCCGATTTCTATCGTTCCGGAAGCGTAAGGAAAATCCGTGAACGACGCAAGGGAGAGCGAACTTGCGCGGGCCAAGTGGCTCGATCATATGATCGGAGCGTTTGTTTGGGAGAGGGTGATGGCGCTGCATATGCTCAAAATCGCCGCTGGGGTCGGCGACCTGACGGCGCTCAAAGAGCTCCAAAAAGAGCGCAAAAAAGAGCGCGGCGTTTACGCCTTCTACACCCGTAACATGCCGAAAAGAGAGGAAGAAATCCTCGACGGAGGCTCGGTTTTCTGGGTCATCAAAGGCCAGATCCAGGCGCGCCAAAAGATCAAAGGCTTTCGCCCGATCGTCAACCGTCACGGCCGTCCGGCGGTGCTCGTTTCCTTCGAGGCGAAGCTGACCCCGACCGACTGGCGGCCCCATCGGCCGTTCCGTGGCTGGCGCTATCTCGAGCCCAAGGACGCGCCCAAGGACCTGCCGAAGGGCGCGAAAACCCAAGGTTTGCCGCCGAAAATGCTGGCCGAGCTACGGGAATTGGGGCTGCTCTAAAAAATTTTCGTCACGGACTAGACACGATCCGGGTCGGATTTTATATTGGTTGCTCGGCCGCTTCACGAAGTGGCCTCCGCCAATGCAATAGGTGGTTTTTGCGCTGTGGCGCTTGCAGCAGGCTTTTGTGCCGTCTGCAACAAGCAGCGAAAAAATTGCCGCCAAGTTTTGGTTGACTTGGCAAAAAGGGGGGCTTAAAAGCGGCCCCTCGCTCGCAAGGGCGGTGCTCTTTGACATCGTTGAGAAGAGGAAGGGATGCGCGGGCGGCGGTGCCGTTTCGGTACTGTTCTGTACGCGCATCACTAAGGAAATTGACTACTTGTCAATTCCGAACCGATGCAAAACGTACGTAATGGGACCAGGAGACTTGTCTGAGGGTTTCGATCCGAAGACGAGGCTAACGTGAGAGTTTGATCCTGGCTCAGAACGAACGCTGGCGGCATGCCTAACACATGCAAGTCGAACGCCTGTAGCAATACAGGAGTGGCGCACGGGTGAGTAACGCGTGGGAACCTGCCCTGGAGTGGGGGATAACCGAGAGAAATTTCGGCTAATACCGCATACGTCCTGAGGGAGAAAGATTTATCGCTCTAGGAGGGGCCCGCGTCGGATTAGCTAGTTGGTGGGGTAACGGCCTACCAAGGCAACGATCCGTAGCTGGTCTGAGAGGATGATCAGCCACA
>DASZLU010000010.1:0-3464 GCA_035552195.1 Allostellaceae bacterium
GTGCTCTTCGCGTCGTTGAGGGCGGTGGCGACTTCGCTAGGCGAATTCACCGACTTTTGATTGACCGATTCGATCACGTCGCCGCGTTGCAGGCCGAGATCGGCCAGCGGGCTGTTGTCGGCGATGCTGGTGATGACCACACCCTTCACCTCTTTATTGAGGTGAAGCCGTTGCCGCCACTCGGTCGACAGCGGCGCGAGATGCAGGCCCATGGCGCTGCTGTTCTGCGCGGTGGCGCTACCGCCATTGTCGCGGTTGCCGTTGCCGCCGCGGCCGTTCTGCGCGATCTGCGGGTTCTCCGGCATCTGCGCGATCTTGGCGTTGAGGTCGGTTTCGCCCGATTTGCGCCAGACATGGACCTTGGCATCGCTGCCAACCGGCGTTTCGGCCACCACGATCGGCAGGTCGCGGACCTTGTTGATGTCATGCCCGTTGAAAGACAGGATTACATCGCCCTGCTGGAATCCAGCTTTTGCGGCGGGGCCGTCGGTCGTCACATCCGCGACCAGCGCGCCTTGGTCCTTCGGCAGGCCGAGGCTCTTGGCGATTTCCGGCGTGATTTGCTGGATCTGCACGCCGAGCCAGCCGCGGTCCACCTTGCCATGCTCGCGCAGCTGATCGATCACCGGCTTGGCGAGCGAGGACGGGATGGCGAAGCCGATACCGACCGAGCCGCCATTCGGCGAATAGATCGCGGTATTGATGCCGATCACTTCGCCGTTGAGATTGAAGGTCGGGCCACCGGAATTACCGCGGTTGATCGACGCGTCGATCTGCAGGAAGTCGTCATAAGGGCCGGCATGAATGTCGCGGCCGCGCGCCGAGACGAAGCCCGGGCTCACCGAGCCGCCGAGGCCGAAGGGATTGCCGACCGCCAACACCCAATCGCCGACCTGCTCGCTGTCGCTGTTGCCCCAGCTCACATAAGGCAGCGGCTTCGGCGCCTCGATCTTCAACAGCGCGAGATCGGTCTTGGTGTCGCGGCCGATGACCTTTGCCGCGTGCTCGCTGTTGTCCTGGAAGATCACCGTCACCTTGTCGGCGTTCTGGACGACGTGATTGTTGGTGACGATGTAGCCGCTTGGATCGATAATGAAGCCCGAGCCGAGCGCAACCGTGTGTTCCTGACCCTGGCGCGGCATCGGCCGGCCCTGCTGCTCGAAGAATTTGCGCAGCATCTCGTCGAACGGCGATTGCGGGAAGCCGCGGTTGGAGCCGCCGGGACCGCCGAGATCGGGACCCTGGTCTTGATTCTGGTCCTGATCCTGATCCTGATCTTGCCCCTGGTCGCCATTGCTCATTTGATCTTCCGTCGCCGCGGTGCCCGGTTTCAGCGTCGCCGAGACATTGACCACGGCCGGCATCACTTTCTTGACGAGCGGCGCAAAGCTCGGCAGCGCCGCGGCGAGCGGCGAATTGCTTTGTGCATGAGCCGGCGCAACGCCAGTGACCGGACTGAAAGCAAGCGACAGCGCGACGCCGGCAACCAAAGTGGCGAGACGCAGCTTGGGGGCGGATGAGCGGGCAGGGAGCGAAGACATGGGGGTGGGGACCTCTCGGGTTCGGTGATCTCGGGTTCGGTGATCGGCGCGCGGTGCCTTCGCCGCGGCCCTCGGGAATGAATAACGTTGTGCGATTAACATGAGCGAAGACGGGTTACGCGCCGCCTTCGCTCCTATTAAATCTTTGTCATTCCGGAATGGTTGCCCAAGTGATTGTAGCGCGCAACCGTACGCTGTCTTGAACTTTCGGCGCGTTTCAGAGACGCCGACGCGGACCTTCAGGGCTTAGGCCCAGGCTTCAGCCCCGAGATTCTAAGCCCGAGATCAGACCTTGCCATGGCAATGTTTGAATTTTTTGCCCGAACCGCAGGGACACGGCGCATTGCGTGGCGTTCTCGCCCAAGGCGAATCCGCCGCTTGCGATGCCGGCGGCGCCGTCGCAACGGCAGTATCGCCGTCTTGTGCCAAGCCGCCGCCCGACCAGGCCGGATCTTCGCGCGTCTCGATCATGCGCTGGCGCGGCGGCGGGGGTACCGGCGCGCCCGATGGCGCCTGACCCGGATCGTCGGCACGCTGCACGCGCAATTCGACATGACAGAGGACGCTCGTCACCGCTTCGCGCAGATGATTGAGCATCTCCGTGAACAGCACGAAGGCTTCGCTCTTGTATTCGTTCAGCGGATCGCGCTGCGCATAGGCGCGCAGATTGATGCCCTGGCGCAGATGATCGAGCGCCAGCAGATGCTCTTTCCAGGTCTGGTCGAGGATCTGCAGCAACAGGCTGCGCTCCGCGAGCCGCATCAGCTCGGGACCGTAATTCGCCGCCTTCTGCGCCATCTTCGCATCCGACGCTTCGGTGAGGCGTTCGCGCAGATTGTCTTCGGCGATGCCGTCTTCCTTCGCCCAATCGACAACCGGCAGATCGAGATTGAGGACGCGGCCGATCTCGGCATGAAGTCCCGCCATATCCCAGAGATCGGACAGCGAGTTCTCGGGCACGAAGCGCCCGACCATATGCTCGATCGTCTCGTGCCGCATGTCGACGACGGTCTGCGCAATATCGGGCGCGCTCATGATCTCGCGGCGTTGCTGATAGACGACCTTGCGCTGGTCGTTCATCACGTCGTCGAAGCGCAGCAGATGCTTGCGGATCTCGTAGTTGCGCGCCTCGACTTTTTCTTGCGCCTTCTCCAGCGCCTTGTTGATCCAAGGATGGATGATCGCTTCGCCTTCCTTGAGGCCAAGCTTCTGCAGCATGCTGTCCATGCGCTCCGACCCGAAGATGCGCATCAGATCGTCGTCGAGCGAGACGAAGAATTTCGAGGCGCCGGGATCGCCCTGACGGCCGGAGCGGCCGCGCAGCTGATTGTCGATGCGGCGGCTTTCGTGCCGCTCGCTGCCGATCACATAAAGCCCGCCGGCTTTCACCGCCTCGTCATGCAGCGCCGCAACTTCGGCGCGGATGGCGCCTTCTTTCACGGCGCGCTCCGAAGGATCGGCGATGATCGCCGTCTCCTGCTTGAGCCGCATATCGAGATTGCCGCCGAGCTGAATATCGGTGCCGCGGCCGGCCATGTTGGTGGCGATCGTTACCGCGCCCGGGCGCCCGGCTTGCGCGATGATCATTGCCTCTTGCTCGTGGTAGCGGGCGTTGAGGACCTGATGGGGGACTTTCTTTTTCTTGAAGAGTTCCGACAGGACCTCGGATTTCTCGATCGACACCGTGCCGACCAGCACCGGCTGCTTGCGCTCGCGGCATTCCAGCACTTGCGTCAGGATCGCCTCGTTCTTCTCGCGCGCGGTGCGATAGACTTCGTCGTCGGAATCCTTGCGGATGACCGGCACGTTGGTCGGGATGTCGATGACGTCGAGCTTGTAGGTCTCGTTGAGCTCGGTTGCCTCGGTCATCGCGGTGCCGGTCATGCCGGCGAGCTTCGGATAGAGGCGGAAATAATTCTGGAA
>DASZLU010000011.1:0-94623 GCA_035552195.1 Allostellaceae bacterium
GTCGGCACCGAAGGCAAGCTCGGCGGTCAGGCGCAGGTGAAGGGCGTCGCCGGTACGTGGAAGGACTTGACCGATAACGTCAACTTCATGGCGTCGAACCTGACGGGTCAGGTGCGTAACATCGCCGAAGTGACCACCGCCGTGGCGCGCGGCGACTTGTCGCGCAAGATCACCGTCGACGTGAAGGGCGAAATCCTGCAGCTCAAAGAGACCATCAACACGATGGTCGATCAGCTCAACGCCTTCGCCGGCGAAGTGACGCGCGTGGCGCGCGAAGTCGGCACCGAAGGCAAGCTCGGCGGTCAGGCGGCGGTGCCGGGCGTCGCCGGTACGTGGAAGGATCTGACCGACAGCGTGAATTTCATGGCCGGCAACTTGACCGGCCAGGTGCGTAACATCGCCGAAGTCGCGACCGCCATCGCCAACGGCGACTTGTCGCGCAAGATCACCGTCGACGTGCGCGGCGAAATCCTTCAGCTGAAGGAAACGCTGAACACCATGGTCGACCAGCTCAATCGCTTCGCCGGCGAAGTGACGCGCGTGGCGCGCGAGGTCGGCACCGAAGGCAAGCTCGGCGGTCAGGCCAATGTGCCGGGTGTCGCCGGTACGTGGAAAGACTTGACCGACAATGTGAACTTCATGGCGTCGAACCTGACGGGTCAGGTCCGTAACATTGCCGAAGTGACCACGGCCGTGGCGCGCGGTGACTTGTCGCGCAAGATCACCGTCGACGTGAAAGGCGAAATCTTGGAGTTGAAGAACACCATCAACACGATGGTCGATCAGCTCAACGGCTTCGCTTCGGAAGTGACGCGCGTGGCGCGCGAAGTCGGCACCGAAGGGCGCCTCGGCGGTCAGGCCAACGTGCCGGGCGTCGCCGGTACATGGAAAGACTTGACCGACAGCGTGAACTTCATGGCGTCGAACCTGACGGGTCAGGTCCGTAACATCGCCGAAGTCGCGACCGCGATCGCCAACGGCGACTTGTCGAAGAAGATCACCGTCGACGTGCGCGGCGAAATCCTGCAGCTCAAGGAGACCATCAATACGATGGTCGAACAGTTGCGCTCGTTCGCCTCGGAAGTGACGCGCGTCGCGCGCGAGGTCGGCACCGAAGGCAAGCTCGGCGGCCAAGCCAACGTGCACGGCGTCGCCGGTACGTGGAAGGATTTGACCGACAACGTCAACCTGTTGGCCGCCAACCTCACCACGCAAGTGCGCAACATCGCCGAAGTCGCGACCGCCGTGGCCCGCGGCGACTTGTCGAAGAAGATCACCGTCGACGTGAAGGGCGAAATTCTCGAGTTGAAGAACACCCTCAACACCATGGTCGACCAGCTCAATGCCTTCGCCGCCGAAGTGACCCGCGTCGCGCGCGAAGTCGGCACCGAAGGCAAGCTCGGCGGTCAGGCGGTGGTGCCGGGCGTCGCCGGTACGTGGAAGGATCTGACCGATACCGTCAACGTCATGGCCGCCAATCTCACCGAACAGGTGCGCGGCATCGTGAAGGTGGTGACCGCGGTCGCCACCGGCGATCTGCGCCAGAAGCTGACGGTGAAATCGATGGGCGAGGTCGCGGCGCTCGCCGAGACCATCAACGATATGACCAACACGCTCGGCACCTTCGCCGAGCAGGTGACGACCGTTGCCCGCGAAGTGGGCGTCGAAGGCCGTCTCGGCGGCCAGGCCAACGTGCCGGGCGCGGCCGGTACGTGGAAGGATTTGACCGGTAACGTCAACCTCTTGGCTGCGAACCTTACCACCCAGGTGCGCGCGATCGCCGAAGTGGCGACCGCCGTGACCAAGGGCGACTTGACCCGGTCGATCCAAGTCTCTGCGCGCGGCGAGGTCGCCGAGCTCAAAGACAACATCAACACGATGATCGACAACCTCCGTCTCACGACGGACCGCAACAAAGAGCAAGACTGGCTCAAGACCAATCTGGCGCGTTTTACCAACATGCTCCAAGGCCAGCGCGATCTCGCGGTAGTCGGCCGGATGCTGCTCTCGGAATTGGCACCGCTGGTGAACGCGCAATCGGGCGTCATGTACCTGGTACAGACCGAAGGGCCCGCGAGCCTGCGTCTCCTGGCGAGCTACGCCGATCAGGGCCCGGGCGAGGGCCATCCCGAGCGCCTGATGATCGGCGAAGGGCTGATGGGGCAATGCGCCGCCGACGCCCGCCGCTTGCTGATCACCGACGTGCCCGAGAACGTCGTGCCGATCGGCTCGGCGCTCTTGAAGGTGTTGCCGAAGAACATCATCGTCCTGCCGATCCTCTTCGAGGGTCAGGTCAAGGCGGTGATCGAACTCTCGTCGATGACCGCCTTCACCGATCTCCAGACCTCGTTCCTCGATCAGCTCACCGCCTCGAGCGGCATCGTGCTGAACTCGATCGAAGCGACGATGCAGACCGAAGCGCTGCTCAAACAGTCGCAGCAGCTCGCCACCGAGTTGCAGACGCGGCAGCGCGAATTGCAGCAAACCAACGAGCAGCTTGAGCAGAAAGCGCAGCAGCTCGCCGAACGTAACGTCGAAGTCGAAAGGAAGAATCAGGAAATCGAGCAAGCGCGGCGCGCCATCGAAGAAAAGGCGACCGAGCTGGCGCTGACCTCGAAGTACAAGTCCGAATTCTTGGCGAACATGTCGCACGAGCTGCGCACGCCGCTGAATTCGATCCTGATCCTGGGACAACAGCTCATCGACAATCCCGAAGGCAACCTCACGGCGAAACAGGTCGAATTCGGCCGCACCATTCACGCCGCCGGTACCGATCTGCTGAATCTCATCTCCGACATTCTTGACCTGTCGAAGATCGAATCCGGCACAGTGTCGGTGAACGCCGAAGACATCGCCTTCGCCAATTTGGCCGACATGGTAGCCTTGCCGTTCCGCCACGAGGCCGAGAGCCGCAAGCTCAATTTCGAGGTCAGCGTCGATCCGCGACTGCCGCGCGCCATGGTCACGGACTCCAAGCGCTTGCAACAGGTGCTCAAGAACCTCTTATCGAACGCGTTCAAATTCACCGAGCACGGCAGCGTGAAGCTGGCGATCGGGATCGCCGATCAAGGCTGGAATGCCGATCACCCGACCTTGTCCTTCGAGCCGCAAGTGCTCTCCTTCGAGGTGACGGATACCGGTATCGGTATCGCGCCCGAAAAGCAGAAGCTGATCTTCGAAGCCTTCCAACAGGCCGACGCCTCGACCAGCCGTAAATACGGCGGCACCGGTCTCGGCCTCGCGATCAGCCGCGAATTGGCCAATCTGCTCGGCGGCGAAATCCAGTTGCGCTCGGCGCCCGGCGTCGGCAGTACCTTCGTGCTCTACCTGCCGCTCAAATACAAAGGCCCGGCCGGGGCCCAGTCGCGACCGGTCGGCGGCGAAGCCTCGTCGGCGGCCATTGCAGCGGCGGCCGTGCCGTCGGTAGTCATGCTCAACAACGCGCGTCTCGATGCGGCAGCCGAGCAGGTGGCCGACGATCGCGACAGTCTGGAGCCCGGCGAGCCGGTGCTGCTGATCGTCGAGGACGACCCGCATTACGCCCGGATCATGGCCGATCTTGCGCACGACAAGGGGCTCAAAGTCCTGGTCGCGATGCGCGGCGCCGACGCCCTGACCCTGGCGCGGGAGTACAAGCCCTACGCCGTGTCGCTCGACGTTTTCCTACCCGACATGCTGGGCTGGAGCGTGCTTGGCCAATTGAAGCAGGATCCGACCACGCGTCACATCCCGGTGCAGATCGTGACCCTCGATGAGGATCGCCAGCACGGCCTGTCGCGCGGCGCATTCTCTTTCATCAACAAGCCGACAACCCCGGAAGGCCTCGAAGAAGCGCTCAACCGCATCAAGGACTACACCAAGCCGCGCCGCAAGCGCCTGCTGGTGGTCGAGGACAACGCCGACGAGCGTTTGAGCATCACCGAGCTGCTCGGTCACGACGATATCGAGATCGTCTCGGTCGAGACCGGCTCCGAGGCGCTCTCGGTATTGCGGGTGCAGGAGGTCGACTGCGTCGTGCTCGATCTCCGCCTGCCGGATATGTCGGGCTTCGATCTGCTTGATCAGATGAAGGACGATACTCGTCTCGCCGATCTGCCGATCGTCGTCTTCACCGGCCGCGAGCTGTCGCCGGAAGAGGACGCGCAGCTTCATACGATGGCGCGCAGCGTCGTGGTGAAAGGCGTCGAGTCGCCCGAGCGATTGCTCGACGAGACCGCGCTCTTCCTTCACCGCGTGGTCGGCGAGCTGCCGGCCGAGAAGCAGCGCATGCTCGAGCGTTTGCATATGTCGGACGACGATCTCGTCGGCCGGACGGTGCTGGTGGTCGACGATGACGCGCGCAATATCTTTGCGCTATCCTCGGTACTCGAGCGCCGCGGGATGCAGGTGCTGACGGCGTCCACCGGTCGGGAAGCGATCACGATGCTCGACAACACGCCGGGCGTCGCAATCGTGCTGATGGACATCATGATGCCTGAGATGGACGGCTACGAGACCATGGGCGTGATCCGGCAGAACCCGTCGTTCCGGCGGCTGCCGATCATCGCGCTTACCGCGAAAGCGATGAAAGGCGACCGCGAGAAATGTCTCGAAGCCGGCGCTTCGGATTATCTCGCGAAACCCGTGAACACTGAGCAGCTGCTATCCGCGCTGCGCATGTGGCTCCATCGTTAAGTCTTCGAAATCATGGCCGAGAACGACAAAGTCAATATTCTCCTGGTCGACGACCAGCCGGCCAAGCTGCTGGCTTACGAAGTGATTCTCGAGGAGCTGCACGAGAATCTCCTCAAGGCCAATTCGGCGCGGGAAGCATTCACGTTTCTGTTGAAGCACGAGATCGCGGTCGTTCTGATCGATGTCTGCATGCCCGAGCTCGACGGTTTCGAGCTCGCGGCGATGATCCGCGAGCATCCGCGCTTCAAGACGACGGCGATCATCTTCGTCTCGGCCATCGCGATGACCGATCTCGATCGCGTCAAAGGCTACGAATACGGTGCAGCCGATTACGTGCCGGTGCCGGTCGTGCCCGAATTGCTGCGCGCCAAGGTCCGCGTCTTTGCCGAGCTCTATCGCAAGACACGCGATCTCGAGCGGCTCAATATCGAGCTCGAGCGCCGCGTCGCCGAGCGAACGGCCGAGCTCGCCGAAGCCAATGCCGATCTCGAGCGGCGTGTCGAGGAACGCACCGCCGAGCGCGAGCAGGCGCTGGCGCAGGTGCACGAGATGCAGAAGCTCGATAGCCTCGGCCAGCTCACCGGCGGCCTGGCGCACGACTTCAACAATCTGCTCATGGCCATCCTCGGCAATCTCGAGATGATGTCGCGGCGGATCGGCAAAGAAGATCCGACGCGGCGTCTCATCGATGGCGCGAGCCGGGCGGCCGAGCGCGGGGCGGCATTGACCAAACGCCTCCTGGCTTTCGCGCGGCGTCAGGAATTGCGGCCGGAGCCGATCGATGTGGCGCGGCTGATCGAGGACATGAGCGATCTGTTGCGGCGGACGCTGGGGCCGACGATCGAGTTCGGCGGGTCTTTCCCCGACGATCTGGCGTTGGTCCATGTCGACCCGAACCAGCTCGAGTTGGCGATCCTCAATCTTTCGATCAATGCGCGCGATGCCATGCCGCAGGGCGGCAAGCTCATGATCTCGGCGCGGCGCGAGAGCGTGGACAATTTCAATGCGCGTGAGTTGGCCCCCGGCGACTTCGTGCGGATCGCCGTGAGCGACAGCGGCACGGGTATGGACGAAGCGACGCTGAAACGCGCGGCCGAGCCGTTCTTCACCACGAAGGGGCTGGGGAAGGGAACCGGGCTCGGTCTCTCGAGCGTCTACGGCATGGCCAAGCAATCGGGCGGTGCGATTTCGATTTCGAGCCGCGTCGGCATCGGGACGACCGTCGAGCTGTGGCTCCCGGTTGCGGTGGGTGCCGACAAACGCGGCATGCTCGGCGCGCCGGCGGTGGCGAGGGACGATTGCGCCAGGACGCGTGCGTGCAGCATTCTGCTGGTGGATGACGATCCGATGGTCGCCGAAACGACCGTGGGCATGCTCGAAGTTCTGGGGCACCGCGTCAAAGTCGCATCCTCGGGCGGGCGGGCGCTGGAAATGCTGGGGGCCGACACGAGTGTCGATCTCGTGATCACGGATTACGCGATGCCGGGCATGACGGGCAAAGAACTGGCGCGCCGCATCCGCGAGACGCGGCCCAATCTACCGGTTGTTCTCGCCAGCGGCTACGCCGAGCTCGCGGCCCAGGATGATTCCGGTCTACCGCGGCTCGACAAGCCTTACGCGCTCGACAAACTTGCTTCGGTTATCGGCGCGATGGTCTAGCGGTCGGGTCGGCGCTTAGGCGGCGCTTACCAGCCGTTTCAACCACGAGATCCGCGACGTCGTGCTGGGCGTATAGCCCGTGCTGCCGTCGATGATGTCCTGGCGCGCGCGGTTCAATACGGCGACGACTTGGGGATAGGTCGTGGTGCGGCGGTCGTTGAAGGTCTCGATCGCGGTATAGCGCCGGCCGGTCACTTCCTGGATGGCTTGCAGGATCGGCTGCTTCAGGACCATCGCGCCGTTCACCGCCTGCATCGCGCCGAGGATGCAGCGCCGGCCATCGACGGTATAGAGCGCGCCCTTACACCATCGTTCTTCGCTCGGCAGTTGCTCGATCACACGATCGATCTTTTCCAGCGCATCGATGCGTGTGGAATAATCCCTTCCGTCGAAAGGCATCGCGACCTCCGTCCACAACCCATGAGTCGAATTGGCCAGGGAGCCGGCCATTGCCGTCTCCCACATCCGCAACACCGGGATCGAAGAGCGGGTTCCGCAACCCGCTGAAGATTAGAGCTTTAATAACGCCTCGGCGGTGCCGTGCGCGAGCTTTTCCATATCCGCCGTCGGCAGGTCGAGGCTGTTCAGGAATGCCATGCCGATCTTGTTCGACTCATAAGGCCAATCGACCGAAAACATCACCCGCTCGATGCCCAGCGTGTCGACGGTGCAGCGTAAGGCCGGAACAGAGAAATTGCCGCTGGTGGTGACCCAGACATTCTCGTGCATGGTTTCGGCGAAGGTTTTCTTGTGGCCTTTGCGCTTGGTGGCGAGGGCGGTGTGGTCCTCGATCCGGTCGAGCACGAAGGGGAGACCTTCGCCGAGATGGCCGAGGAGGAATTTGAGCTTCGGGAAAGCCTCGAATACGCCGCCGAACACCAGGCGCATGAAATGGATTGTCGTGTCGACGGTGAAACCGCAGGCCGCCGTGGCGATCTCAGGAAAGCCTTCGAAGTAGAACGCCGCCTTGGCCGGTATATCGCGGGGGTGAAGATAGACCGGTACGCCGAGCGCCTCGGCGGCCTCGAAGATCGGCCAGAATTTCTTATCGTCGAGGAATTCGCCGTTGGTGTGGCCGTTGATCATCGTGCCTTTGAAGCCGAGGCCGCTCACCGTGCGCGCCAGCTCCTTGACAGACGCCGCGACGTCGGGCGTCGGCAGGCAGGCAAAGGCGGCGAAGCGGTTGGGGTGCGCCCTGACCGCGTCGGCCATGCGGTCGTTGGCGTCGCGCGCCACGGCGATGGCTTCGTCGGTCGGCAGGCCTTGCGGGCCGGGCATGGTCATCGAGAGAACCTGGAAATCGATGCCGGCCTCGTTCATCGCCGCGATGCGCGTGTTCGAGACGTTCAACAACTCGGCATTCACGTCATGCCCGACGCGCTGGCCGCGATCGATCATCGATTGCTTGCGGCGCGGCGTGACGACCTCTTTCTCGGCATAAAGCGGGGTCGAAATATGCTCTTCCAACGCGATGATTTTCATAGATTTCTCTTGGGTTTCTTCGGTGTGAAAGGCGGGTGACGAGCCGCTATCAGGGGCGGCTGGCCGATGGGAACCCGCCGGGCATCCTCGGCCGATATCTGGAAGCTCGAGCTTTGGTCGCGATCCTTTGTTTTGCCGGCTTACTACTGGGTTCGAAACATAGAAGCCCGGATCGATGTCGTCGACGGGGCCGGTGCGGTCGTTGGGGCTCGCGTTCTCGCTGGCGGGTCGCGGACGAGAGAGCCTGGCCCACGCGCCGTTGCGGGTAGGGCGGAAAACAGGCATGCTCCCACTACCGGGGCCCACCGTTTGAGAGCTCCCGGCGTCAAAGGGAGAAGCGACCGGTGAAAGATCTCATCAAGCAATATCTTGAGCATGGAATCTCGCGGCGCTCGCTGATGCGGGGCCTTGGCGCGGCGGGCCTCTCCGGCGGCGTGGCGAAATCGATCATCGATTCGCTGTCCATCAGCCCGGCGATGGCGCAGGAAGCGGCAGCCAGCGGCGCGATTCGCCAAGTCCACGGCAGTGGCGGCACGCTCTACATGCAGCAGCTCAGAGCCGCCGGCGTGAAATACGTGTTCTTCAACCCGTCGACCGGCGATGCGCCGTTCTACGACGCGCTGGTCGATATCCCCGAGATCCAGCTCATCAAGGGCATTCAGGAAGGCGCGGTCGTTGCGATGGCCGATGGTTATTCGCGGCTATCGGGTCAGGTCGGCGTCGCTCATATCGCCAATGTCGGCTTGCCAAACGGCATGACCCAGCTGGTCAACAGCTACAAGGATCATATCCCGGTGCTGTTGACCGTTGCCGCTTTCGGGACCGAGGTCGAGGGCCGCGATTACGCCCAGGATTACGAGCATCAAGAGCAGATGATGCAGCCGATCACCAAGAATTGGTGGCTGGCGGAATCGACGGCCGATATCCCCGACGTGACACGCCGCATTCTGAAATTCGCGCAGACCCCGCCGGCCGGACCGGTCTTCCTCTCCGTGCCGGACGATATCCTGCGCGGCCAGGCGACGGCGGCGATCTATGACGGCAGCCTTTTCAACGTGTCGCTGAATATCCGCCCCGATCAGAAGGACGTCGAGACCGTCGCCAAGATGCTGATCGAGGCGAAGAACCCGCTGCTCTCGGTCGGCGACGAGATCACCCAGGACCATGCCGAGGCCGAGATCGTGGAGCTTGCCGAGTTGCTCGGTCTCACCGTGTGCGGTCAAGCCGGGCAGGGCAATTGGTCGAAGCCGTTCCCGACGCGTAACCCGCTCTATGTCGGCGCCTATGCCGCCAACATGCGCTTCCCGGGACAGGTGGATGTGCATATTAACATCGGCGACCAGGGCGCCGAGCGCACGATGAAAGGTGCGACCTTGATCTCGATGCGCCGCGATCCGACGGGTCTTGCGCGCGTGTGGCCGGTCGATCTCGGCATCGTCTGCAATATCAAGCTCGGCGTTGCCGATCTCATCGCTGCGGTGAAGAGCATGGCGACAAAGGAGCGGCTGAAGCAGATCGTCGATAGTCGTGTCGGCCGGGTGCATGATCAGTCGGCGGCGCAAGCCAAGATGCGCCAGACGATCTCGGCCGATCTCAACAACGGCTCCTCGATCAAGATGGAGCGGCTGGGCGTCGAACTCGATGGACATATGGACAAGGACACGATCTATGTCTCCGACTGCGACAGCGGCCGGACCATGGACCCGCTTATCTCTTGGGGCGGTGGTGGTGGCCGGTCCTATATCTCGACCGGTCCGAATATCCTCGGCTGGGGCATCGCCGCGGCGACCGGCGCCAAGTTGGCACAACCGGATCGCCCGGTCCTATCCTGCGTCGGCGACGGCAGCGCACTCTTCGGCGGCCCGCAGCCGCTGTGGAGCCAGGCACGCTACTCGGCCCCGATCACCAACATCGTCGTCAACAACAAGAGCTACAACAACGAGCGCAATCGCATCTGGTCGTTCATCGGCGGGCAGCAGTTCAAGCTGGGCAAGGACATGACTTGCTACAACGGCAGCCCGGATGTCGATTTCGCCAAGACGGCGCAGGCTTTCGGTGTCGAAGGCGAGGTCGTGGCCGATCCGGGCAATCTGAAGGCGGCGCTGGGCCGGGCCAAGAAGGCGAATTACGACGGCCGGCCCTATCTGCTCGATGTCCATGTCGACCGCGACGGCGTGGGCGCCGCGTCGACCTGGTATCCAGCTTACTCCATTGCCGATCAGCGCACGCGGAAGGTTTGATCATGCGGAAATTTCTCGTTTCGCTCGCCCTCGGCGGCGCGCTTCTTGGTGCTGCGCTGACGGCGGGGGCCCAGGAAGGCCACCAACAAGCGCCGGCGCAACAGCAAGCGCCGGCGGCTCAAGCGGCACCTGCCGCACCGGCTGGCGGCGGTGCCGGCAATTTCGGCTCGAACGCGGTGGCGGTGAATCCTTTCCCGGATCACCCCGGTCGCGAGATCGTCTCTGTCGCATGCACGCAATGCCACGGACCGAATGTCTTCACCCAGTTGCGCATGGGCGACAAAGCCTGGCGCGCGCAGATCTACGACATGGTCCTGCGCGGCGCGCAGATCGGTCCCGACGATATCGACACCGCGGTCAAATACATGGTGGCGAGCTATGGGCCGGGCGTGCCGTTTCCGGGCCAGCAACCGGCGCAGGTGTCGCTGGCCGATGGCGCGGCCAAGCCGCTGGTCGAAGGCGGCTGCGCACTCTGTCACGGTCTCGACCGCGTCGTCGCGACGAAGCGCAGCAAGGCCGAGTGGCTGAACATCGCCAACCGTATGGTCTTCTTCGGCTCGCCGATGTCCGGCGATCAGGTGTCCGGCGTCGTCGATTATCTGTCGACGAATTACGGCGCACCGCAAACCGCTTCGGCGAAGTAACGGGCAGTTGCTTTAGGGAAAGGCGCGGCAGGCATCCTGGCGTGCCTTTTGCGTGTCGGTGCGATTGGCGGTTTTCAGCGCCCAATCGCGCCTTTCGGCACTTGTTTGTTGCCGGTCCCGTCGTTGACAGGGTTGGGGCGCTCGGCGATCATCTCGGCAATTGGCGCGAAAGATGCGCGCAGGGGCTTATATCGCGGAGGATGCACCATGGATGGCACCGGCAAAATTGGCAGCAAGTACAACGTCGGCGGCGTGTTGCTCGACCGGCCGTTCAAGATCAGGCGCCTCGGCCATTTCGGCTACAACGTCTACAAGATGGACGAGGCCATGCATTTCTATAACGACCTGCTCGGCTTCCGCATCACCGACACGCTTGATTTCGCGCGCGTGCGGCCGGACGGTGCCAAGCTCTTCGAAGGCATCTCCGCCGTCGGCTATTTCACGACCCACGGCACCGACCATCATTCCTTCGTGCTCTTCCCGAAAGCGGCGCTCGATCGCATGGGCCGCGGCAGCGCCGGCGGTCACGTGACCAATGCCGAAGTGACGACCAACCAGATCACCTGGCAGGTCGGCACGCTGCGCGAAGTCGGCGACGGCATCGACTATTTCAAATCGATCGGCATCAACCCGGGCCGCGTCGGCCGCGACGTGCCGGGCTCGAACTGGCATTCCTATCCTTCCGATCCGGAAGGCCACACCAACGAGATCTATTACGGCATCGAGCAGATCGGCTGGAACCTGCAATCGAAGCCGCCGGCGGTGCGTAAGCGCGGTTTCCACGAAAAGCCCGAGCTGCCGCAGATCAGCGAATATCAAGAGATCGAGATGTTCAAGGCCGAAGGCATGGACATGAACTCCGGCATGCGCAACACCGAGAAGCTGCCGTTCAAATACGACGTCGGCGGCGTGCTGCTGCCGCGGCCGTTCAAGGTCATCAAGATCGGGCCGGTGCGGCTCTTCGTCGACGACGTCGATAAATGCCTCGAGTTCTATACGAAGACACTCGGCCTGCGCGTGACCGAAGAGGTCGTCTATGACGGCCATCGCTGCGTCTTCCTGCGCTGCAATACCGAGCATCACTCGCTCGCGCTCTATCCCAAGGCGCTGCGCGCCAAGCTTGGCCTCTCGCCGCATACGAGCTGCATGAGCTTCGGTAATCAGGTCGGCGACTATAAGCAGCTGCGCGACGCGATCGACTTCCTCAAAGCGAACGGCGCCACGATCAGGTACTTGCCGCCCGAGCTCTTCCCCGGCATGGATTACACCGCCTTCGCGGTCGATCCCGACGGTCACACGATCCAGCTCTATTACTACATGGAGCAGGTCGGTTGGGACGCACGGGTGCGCGGCTCGGCCGAGCGGCCGAAGATCGACAACAGCAACTGGCCGGAAACGGTCAACGGCATGAGCGACACCTTCGACGGCGAAACGCTGCTCGGCCCGCTGGGATAAGCCCGTCTAAACTCGTCATTGCGATGCGCCCGTAGGGCAACGAAGCAATCCAGTCTGTTTCAACACCGGATTGCTTCGCTCTGCTCGCATTGACGTTGTAATTGCGATTGCGTCTCTTGTCTGTGCGCTCTCTTTGAATTAGTCGCGATCTTATGGGGGAAGACAGCGCGCAGCATTCACATCGTTGGGCCATGTTGGCCGGAGTGTGGCTGGTCTATTTCTGCTTCGGCTCGACGGCGGCAGCGATTGCGCCGCTGGTGTCGCGTATCACCGCCGAGCTTAATCTCAGTCATACGCAGATGGGCTCGATCCTCGGGGCGTGGCAGCTCGTCTACATCGGCGCCGCGATCCCGTGCGGCGCGTTGCTCGACCGCATCGGGCCGCGGCGCGGCCTTGCACTCGGTGCGCTGGTCGTCGCGCTCTCCGGCATCCTGCGCGGCGTCGCGACCAATTACATCACCATGTTGCTTGCGGTCGGCGCGTTCGGCATCGGCGGCCCGCTGGTATCGGTTGGGGCGCCGACGGTGATCCGCGACTGGTTCACAGGCAGCGAGCGCGGCCTCGCCATGGGGATCTACAATATGGGGCAGTCGCTCGGCACGATCGGCGCGCTGTCGCTGACCTCGAGCGTCGGCCTGGCGCTTGCCGGCGGCGCTTGGCGGCTCGTGTTGATCGTCTATGGATTCCTCGCACTTGCCGCGGCGTTGGTCTGGTTCGCGATCAGCAGCCACGAGGCGAGCCGCGCCCACGAGCGTTTGCGCCGCGCCGAGAAGCCGGCGGCATCATCTGCGCAATATCTGGAATTGCTGCGCAGCCCGGCGATGCGCATTGTGCTCTATCTCGCGGTCGGGACCTTTTTCTTCGGCCACGGCCTCAACAATTGGCTGCCGGAGATCCTGCGCTTCGGCGGCATGGCCCCGCCCAGCGCCGGGCTTTGGGCGAGTATCCCTGTCGTCATCGGCATGATCGGGGCGATGATCTTTCCGCGGCTCGCCGTTCCCGAGCGGCGCATGAAGATCCTCGCCACGCTGTTCCTGGCGCAACTGCTCGCGCCGCTCTTTATCGAGTGGGGCGGCGGCACGTTGATCGCCGGCCTCATTCTGCAAGGCCTGGCGCGCGGCACGCTTTCGGTCGTCGTCGTGCTGGTGATGATGGAATTGCGCGAGGTCGACGGCACGCGCATGGGCGCCGCGGCCGGCATGTATTTCACTGCCGGCGAGATCGGCGGCGTGCTCGGGCCGCTGACCATCGGCACGCTTTACGATGCGACCGGCGGCTTTACCGCCGCGCTTTATTTCCTCGCCGCGCTTTGTGCCTGGCAGATGTTGCTGCTGTCGCGTCTCAAGGTCGCTTTGCGCTAAGATCGCTCCCGACGAAGCACGAAAACGTGCTCGATATGGTCAGCAGGGAGGTTCGGTCATGAAATCGCTCACGATCGCTATGCTCGGTTTCGTCGGCATGGCAATGCTCACACAGCCGGTCACCGCAGCGGAGGAGAGAGCCACGCTCGCCGTGCCGGCGATCAACCTCGGCTTCATCACGCGCTATGTCGCGGAGGAAGAGGGCTTTTGGAAAAAACAGGGCCTCGATGTGACGGTCCAGCATATCCAGGGAATCGGCTCGATGAATGCGGTGATCTCGGGCTCGGTCGATTTCTCGATGTCGTCGGGTCCGTCGATCACGCGCGCCAACGCACGTGGCCAGAAACTCACCGCGCTCGCCACCGCGATCTCCGAATCCGACGAATATATCGTTATCCGCAAGGAGATCGCCGACGCGGCCCATTTCAACCCCAATGCCTCGCTCGCCGAGCGCGGCAAGATCCTTAAGGGCAAGACCATCGCCACCGGCGGCGCAGCGGCGATCCCCGATATCGTCTTGAAGACCGTGCAGAAAATTGCTGGCGTGCCGCGCGACGATGTGACGACGACGCCGATGCAGCCACCGGAATTCATGGCGGCGTTCTCGCGTAAGGCGATCGACGGCTTCGTCTCCGGCCCTCCCTTCACGCAACAGGCGCTGATCGAGGGTACCGGCGTGCTGGTCTCGGATTCGGCCAAGGGAGAGCCCAAGGAATATTCGCCGGTTTCTTCGGCCCTGCTGCTGGCCCGCGCCTCTTTCTGTCCCGAGCACCGCTCGATCTGCCAGAAAATGGTGCATGGTATCGTCGAAGCGGCAAAGTTCATTCACGATCACAAGCCGGAGACGGTGGCGATCATCGAGAAGAACTTCAAGCTCGACGACAAGGTCGTCGAAGCGTCCTACGAGGCGATGAAAGCGATGACCCCGATGCCGCCGATCACCACGCCGAAATCGCTCGAGAATGCCGATCTGATGAACATCGCGGCCGGTTTCATGACCGAGAAGGACAAGCTGCCGAACTACGCGGCGATCATCGATAACGAGTTCACCAAATGAAGAGCGCGCGCGTCATCCTCATCGCGCTCTTGGCGCTGACGGCAACGCCGGCCCTGGCGCAGCTTCATACGTCGCTGGCGCTGCCCTCGATCACGCCCGGCTTCACTGTGGTTTACGTGGCGCAGGACAAGGGCTTCTGGAAAGATCAAGGGCTCGACGTCACGGTGAGCCAGATCGCCGGCGTCGGCACGATCAACGCGGTGATCGCCGGCAGCATCGATTTCTCCGGCAGCACGGCCGGCACGCTGATCCGCGCCGCGGTGGCGGGGCAACGGATGATGGCGATCGCGAATCTCACCGACCGGCCGATGGACGAGGTCGTGCTGCGCAAGGACATCGCCGCGGCACGAGGCTTCGATCCGGGTGAGCCGCTTGCCAAGCGCGCGACGATGGTGAAGGGGTTGCGTATTGCCGTCGATGCGATCAACACGATCAATCACGGCTTCCTGCGCTATGTCGCGCGCAAGGGCGGACTCGACGCCGATAGCGATGTCACCGTCGCGCCCATGCAATCGCCGACCATGGCGGCAGCGCTTGCGGCCAAGGCGATTGACGGGTTTTCCGTATCGCAGCCGTGGACGACGGCGGTCATCGTCGATGGCGCGGCGGTGCGGCTGGTGTCGGTGCCGGCCGGCGATTTCCCCGAGCTCGTGCCGTTCGGCGGCGGCATCATCGTGACGCGGCCGGATTTCTGCAAGCAGCAGCGCGAGATCTGCATGAAACTGGGTCATGGCCTCGTCGAGGCTGCGCATTTCATGAAGGACCATCCGGGCGAGACGCAGGAGATTATCAAGCCCCGCTTTGGCACCCTCGACGAGAAGACGCTGGCGGCGGCCCTCGATAGCTATCGCGCGGCGACGCCGGCATCGTTGGCGCCGTCGGCGGACATCCTCGCCAGCTCGCAGAATTTCGAGATCAACACCGGCCTGACCAAGTCGGCGGACAAGCTGGCCTCGTTCGACGGCATGTATAGCGGCGACTTCGTTCGCTGATTAAAATAAGACGGGAAGGAGACGCCTCATGCCCGATACCGCATTGACGACGAAGACCGAGCCGCTCAACAAGCCGGTCATGCTGTCGCACGGCACGATCACATGTAAAAGCCTCGAAGCCTCGCGGCGCTTCTACGAAGAATTCCTCGGCTTCGACGTCGTGCAGCATACCGAGCGTGGCGTGCTGCTGCGCAAGGGCGGTTATTGCTCGATCGTCTGTCTCGAAGTCGGCGATCATGTGAAGCCGGTCGATCGCCAGCATCATTGGGGTCTCGATCTCGCCTCGCGCGAGGAAGTCGATCGCGCGCTGGCGCTCGCGCACGAGTACAAGGACAAATACGGCATCCATCAGATCTCGCGGATCACCGACCATCACGGCGGTTATTCGTTCTACTTCCGCGATCTGGACGAGAATTACTGGGAATTTCAGTTTGTCGGCGCCGGCCAGATGACGGGGCAAGGCCGCTACGACCAGTTCTTCGCGCGCGGCGATGTGAGCGAGAAGAACAAGTCCGATTGGGATCGCTGATCGCCGCCATTCGGGCGACGAACCTTGACGGGGGCCGCCGGGCAGCGGCCGCTAGAGCGATCTTAAGCGGCTCCTACCCGGACCGGCCCGCTTTGGCCGGCGCCGCCTTGCGTTTGGGCGGTTTCGCCGGCAGGGTTTTGGCGGTTGGGGCAGTGGCGCGGAAATAAAGCAGCGTCGCTTTCGCATCGCTCGGGGCGTCGGCGATCGAATTGCGCTTGGCGGCCAAATAGCGCTGCGCGCTGACGGTGAGGCCGACGTCTTCGGCCGTCGCGGCCATTTCGGCGAGGCGATATTTGCGGTATTGCGGATGGACGCCGACATGCGACGCGTAGGTCGTGACGATCAGTGCGCCGCGTTTTTTCAACACTCGCCGCGATTCCGCAAAGACCTCGGGCAGCGGCACGTGACCGATCGATTCCGGGAAGATCACGATATCGAAACAGGCATCGGCGAAGGGTAGCGCGCGCGCATCGCCGCCGACGCTGCGCTTGAGCCCGGCGCGCGCGGCGCGTTTCAGCATCGGATGCGCCGGATCCAGACCGGTCAAGCGATGACCTTCGCCGATGAGATAGGTCTCGAGTTCGCCATTGCCGCAGCCGATCGAGAGGATATCGCGCGGCTTGTCGCCAAGCTCTTCGAGCAGCCAGGCGCGAAACGCCGGCGAGCTCGACGAGTAGGTAAAATAATCGCTGTTGTTCCAGCCCTTATCGCCGATGCTGCGATAGAAACGTGCCGGCGAGGGGCTCTTTCCTGAAGACCCTCCTTTTGCCGTCGCAGCGGTCCGCTTTTGCTTTTTTGTCTTTTTACCCGCCATGACTTTCCCCCAACGGCGCCGGTCCTCAGTGCCGCAGCGGTCTATCAGCGCGTGGCGTACGGCGTCAAGCCGTGGCTTTATCGGGTTCGGCCGCGGCACAGCTCGTCAGGAGCCGTATCGTCGCATCGAGTTCCGGCAAGAGGCTCTCGCAGATCGCCTTGAGCAGCCCCGTCCGCGTCGCCGGCACTTTGACACTGCTCGGGGTGACGGTCTGCGGGTCGGCGAGCAGATTGACGATGCGGTGCCGCACCTGGCGATGCATCATATAGGCGCGCATCACCATGCCGAGCTCCGAACTCGTAAGAAGACCGAGCCGCGCCGTCGAGCGATCGTAGATGTCGGTCATATCGTACATCGGCACGTCGAACGCGGCGCGCGGCGGCGGATTGGGATGTGCCTCTTGAGTCTTGTGGCAGGTACGCGCATTACCGTCATACATGCTGCGCAGGACCTGTAGTTCCTCGATCAGCGCGGTACGGAGGCTCTGACGGTCGTGCATCACGGTTGCGGCATGCTGCCGCCGGGCGATCAGATCATTCATCG
The DNA here is from genome assembly GCA_035552195.1 of Allostellaceae bacterium. Lineage (GTDB taxonomy): Bacteria > Pseudomonadota > Alphaproteobacteria > ATCC43930 > CGMCC-115725 > CAIKMD01. Next base: position 17,451 of record DASZLU010000011.1, read on the forward strand.
CGAGGGTCATGATCACGCCGGCAAAGCCGACAAGGCCGATGATCATTCCCTGGAACTGCTGCAGCCACCACAACCAAATCGGCAAGCCGAGCCTCCTTCGCTCGTCATCAAAACTAGGGCGCATTCGCGCCGTTCGTGGGGTAGGTGATTTGTTAACCTAAAATCCACCGACGATCCAGTGACAGGATGCCGCGAAAGCTCGGCCGGTGCGTCAGGCACCGTCCGCTGCCGTATGGGACTGCATAGGTAAAGCCACGAAAATCCTACTTTTGCACGATGCTGCCGCGCCAGGCGATTTGCGAGGATGAGGCGATCGATGCCTCCCAAGCGCGAAAATGACCGGAGAGCCTCGCCCGGGCCGCGTGTTGAGAGCACTCTGCGAGAAGTAAGCGCAAAATTAACCGACGCCCTCGAGCATCGATAGTCCCAGCAGAATGAAAATTCATGACCGCGTTCACTGAACATAATATCCATCGACGATCGCGCTGGCCTGCCCTTACAGCTTTGCTCCATTCGCCCATCTTTGCGGCGGCATTTTGCGGATTTCTGCTGGCCGTTTTCGTTTGCAGTTGCGCCGCTCTTTTGCTCCGCCATAGCCACGAAGCCGCGCTCCGCGATGGGGAGCGTGAGATGCAGAACACGGCTTTGATCCTGGCCGAGCAAACCGACAGGGCGTTTCAGTCGCTTGATCTTGTCGAAACCAGCTTGATCGACCGCATTCAGGGGCTCGGCATAAAGTCATCCGCGGATTACGAGCTGATGATGTCCGGCGAGGACATCGAGCTTATGCTCAAGGACAAAATCAACGGCCTGCCGCATGTCGACGCCGTTACGATGATCAACGCCGACGGCAACCTGATCAATTTCTCACGCTACTGGCCGATACCGAAGGTGAACGTCTCGGATCGCGATTACTACAAGGCTTTGCGCGATGAGCCCAACAGGGAACGCTTTATCAGCGAGCCGGTGCCCAACCGCGGAACCGGAACCTGGACGATCTATCTTGCGCGCCGGGTCAGCGGTCCCCATCACGAATTCCTGGGGCTGGTTCTGGGCGCGATGCAGCTCAAGTATTTCGAGGATTTCTATCAGGCGATTGATCTCGGTTCGGACAGCTCGATTGCTTTGTTTCGCCGAGACGCCGTGTTGCTGGCGCGCTATCCGCATCTCGATGCGATGATCGGGAGAGCCTTCGGCCGAAGCGCCGTGTTCGATGTGCTGGCCCATGGAGACGCGGGCACGCGACGACAAGTAGGGGTGCTCAATGGACAAGATAGCCTGATCGCCGTCCATGCTCTCGCGCATTATCCCCTTGCCGTTGCGGTCACGAATACGGAACGGGCAGCGTTGGCGGAATGGTGGAACGAGAGCAGTTCGATCGCGGCGCTATCGGTCGTCCTCTGCATTATGATAGCGGCGATGGCGTGGGCGGTCATTCGAATGATCCAGTCCAACGCGGCACGGCTGCTCGCCGAGCATGCGCGCATCGACGCCGAGGCCGAGCTGTTGAAAAAGCAGCGGCTATCCGTCCTCGGTGAGTTGACTGCAACCGTCGCGCATGAGTTGCGTAATCCTTTGAGCGTGGTGCGCAACACGATCTTCGTGATCGCGGAAAGGATCAAGGACCAAGCGCTCGAGCGGCCGATCGAGCGCATGCAGCGCAGTATCGCGCGCTGCGACGGGCTCATCCAGGATCTGCTGGAATATACGAGAACGCGGACGATTACCGTTGAACCCGTCGGTCTCGATGGCTGGCTCGAGGACGTGATCGGCGAGCAAGCCCTCGATCCGCGGATCGAAATCGAGCGCCGCTTCGCCGCGGGAAGTGCCGAGATCGCGATCGATGGCGACCGGTTCCGGCGCGTCATCATCAACTTGGTCGACAATGCTGCCGAAGCATTGCTGACGGCCGGTGCGAGACCGCACCGCATCACGGTTTCGACATGGCTCGATGCGCGGCAAGTGGTCCTGACCATCGGCGACAACGGGCCCGGCATTCCCGCCGACATCCTTCCCAAGGTTTTCGAGCCCTTGTTCTCGACCAAAAGCTTCGGCACCGGTCTCGGGCTTGCGACGGTTCGGCATCTGGTCGAACAACATCGCGGCACGATCGAGATCGCGAGCGAAAGCGGGAAGGGCACCGTCGTGACGGTCAGGCTTCCGATCGCCGGCAGTTAGCCGGGACACTCAGGCCCCCGCGATCGGTGAGAACGCCGCGAGCACCAGCTGGCGATGTTTGAGGCGTTGCAAGCTCTTCCCCGCCCGATTGTCGCTTGCTAAACCATTGTCCTGCAATACGGATGGGTGGCCGAGCGGTTTAAGGCACCGGTCTTGAAAACCGGCGTGGGTGCAAGCTCACCGTGAGTTCGAATCTCACCCCATCCGCCAGATCCGCGCGCGTCTCTAAGCACGGACAGCGCGAAATCTCCAACGAAGTTCAGCCCTGCTTCGGCAGGGCTTTTTCTTTTACTTGGAACTGAACGAATTGTATTCCGTTTTGAAATATAGAACAAAAGCCTTAGACGTGGCCATGGGAGGCCTAGATGGCAGCCGATATTCATTTCTCGAATATTCGAGTTACAAGCGCCTGGCGTTCGACAGTAACGAGCGCTCTCAAGGAAAGGCTCTGGCATGCAGCGCTTGGAAGCATGACGCTCGTCATGCTCGCCGCGCTGGTGGTGCGGTTTTATGCGCTTTTCTCGGGCATAGGCTGAAAGCAGAGTCGTTCCGCAGCCTGGATCGGCGCTGCATTGCAGTGATCGCGTTAAACCGGCCGACGCTGCGCGCGCAAAAAAAGAGGCGGCATCGCTTTGATGCCGCCCGAATTGGGAAGCGCGATCTCGCCGTGGTCGCCTTCCATCGCGATCATGGTTTATGAGCCGTTAAGGACACGTTAAAGCACGCGACCAATGACGCGACGGTGAGGCCCGGCGAAGCTTCGACGGAGCTGTTCCTGCCAGGAAAAAAAGCGGCTCTCCGCGGCGGAGAGCCGCTAGTGGATTGCGCCGGTCCAGCCACAGACCGGCACTCTCTCTCGCGATCAGTCAAACGGATGAACCGTTGAAACGTTGCGCTGTCCACCGGCGGATCTGCACCAACTCGTCATAGCAACTTCGAGATACCCAGGCCGATCGCAATCACTCCAACGCCGGCCATGATGATGACGCCGGCCCAATAATTGATGGGGTCCTTATCCCTGGAGACAAAGCCCTGATAAATCATCGTGGTCCATCCCGTCAGATATTCGACGACGGCAAGAACCAAAAAACCTGCGCCGAAATAAATATCGAGCCAAGCCCGATGGACTTCGACCGCTGTCATGTTCGTTCACTCTCGGCTGATTGGAGTTCCGTTGCAGCCCATTCTGACATAGCCCCGCGCCGATCCAGGCTCGGGAAAGGATGCGGCTATTTAGGATAATCGGCCTAGGCTTGCTGCTCGTCAGCATTCTTTTTATAGGCAGATCCAGGAATACTTTCTCCCGGCATCGCGTCCGAGACTATCGCCCTGGCACTCATGCCCTTCGGCCAGGTCGATAGCGGTTTACAGCCGCCGCCTGAACTACGCCGCCGGCTTTCGCGCCTCGACGTTGAGGCTGATGGGCACGCCCCTGAAATCCTGGGTGCTGGTGTCGGGGAAAAGGCCGAAGCCCGCGACGCGTTGAATATCGATAAAGCCGGCGATGTGGAGATGCACGCCGAGAATTTCCAAGTCGAAACCGATGCAGTGGAAGTCAGTTTTGTCGAGCTGGCCGCCAAACATCATGCGCATGACGAAGACCTTGTCTGCGCCCTTGATCTCGGAGCTGACAAAGAGCTGTGCGAGGATATTCATGTCGGGGACGGCGACCATGATCTTACCGCCCGGCACCACCACGCGATGCCATTCCTTGAGGGTCGCGGAGAGATTGGCGTAAGGGACATGCTCGAGCACGTGGCTCGCATACAGCGCCTCGATCGAGCTCGTATCGAATTGGGACAGGTTCTCGCAGTCGCCGACGTAATCGACCTCGGGACCCGCGACGATGTCCAGCGTATTCCAACCGGAATAACGGATCCGGGATCCGATCAATAGCTTCAACTTATCCCCCCCAATAAGCAGAAACCGACGGCGATCGGATGCTATCAGAGGCCGGCGCCGTGGGGAACAGCGGGTGGTCGCACGGTCACGAATATTTGCAAATCGGCGGGCGCCGTGCTTAGCAGATTGCCGGTGCTTGATAACAAAGTCGCGTGAGGGAGAAGGGGCGATGGTCGAGACGGGGCCCGATCCGCAGCTGCTGGCAAAGCTCGAGGCACTCGAGCCGCGCGAAGAACTCGTCATGCGTATTGCGCTGCGCGAGATGCACGACAGCATCCGCGGCGATCGCAGCTTTGGCGATCGGATCAAGCTGCTGCTCGAGCAACTCGATCCACGGCCGCAAGAGATGGCGGCGATCTTCACCGAGGCGCGCGAAGCAGGAAAAACCCTGGCCCGGGGGCGTTAGCCTTCCCTGAACCGGCATAACGCGCTTTCGTCGATGTCCCGACATAGCGCCGGGAATGCGGGAAGCCAAGCGTCGCGATGGTGCGAGCGCAATCGCGCTCTTCGCTATTCAGAGGATTGATCGGTCAGCCGGGCGTAGCGCATATCGATGATGTTCTTCGCGTCGATGTGCGTTTTCTGCATGCCTTGCGCCTCATACCAATTGAGCATGTGCTGGACATCACTAATGTTGATGCGCGCTTCCGGCTCGACATAATTCATGCCTTGGAGGATCACCTCGGGCTTCTGATTGAGGCCTTTGGCCATGAGCGCGATCAATTCCGGCGCGCTCGGTTGATCGGCGCGGTTACCCTGCGTGTCGACGAATCCGGCGTCCCAGGTCTTTGCCGCTTTACGGAAAGCGGCGAGAAAGCGTTTCACGGTGTCGGGGCGCTCATTCGCGATCTTGGTCGAGGTCACCGTGCCGGTAACGCTGGCACCGTGCACCTCGTCGTCGAGCCAGGCGAGGAACTTGCCACCGCCGCGTGCCAGGATCGCATTGAGATTAGCGGAGCTCATGATCGAGGCGTCGATCTGGCCCCCGGTCAGCGCCGAGGCGACATTGCCGTTCGACTGCAGCCCGAGCACGCGTACCTTGGAGAGATCGATGTGATGTTTCTCGAGCATCAGGGCGAGAGAGTATTGCAGCGGCGAGCCGAGCTGGGTGATGCCGACCGAATGGCCGGCGAAACCGTCGAGCGAGGTGAGGCCGGCTGCATAAGCCTGGTTCGAGACGATGAAGCCGAGACCGTGGAAGCCCGCATGCTCGACCGTGTCGCCGCCAATGACCTTCATGCTGCCCTGATTGGCGAGCACGAAGAACGCGTCCGTGAGGCCGGCCGAACCGAAATCGACGTCGCCGGCGGCGATCGCGACAACGATCGGCTGCGCAGATTCGAACGGCACGATCGTCACGTCGAAGCCCTCGTCGCGGAAAAAGCCTTTGGCGTCGGCGACGACGAGGGGGATGCTGGCGAGCGAGGTGGAAACGATGCCGACCCGGATCGGCTCGCCCGCTTCCGTCGGTGTGCCGACACAAGCGGCGATGCCGAGCGCGGCCAGGGCCGCTGCCGGACGGAAAGCCCGTCGCGATAATCTCATCGATTCCTCCCTCGACGGCGGCGTGCCATCCGCTGCCGGAAATGTCCGTGGGAAGATATCACGACAAAACCACAAGATCGCCCCCTTCGCTACCGATCATTGAGGCTTGGGGCAATGGCAATCGCGGAGGCTTCGTCATGGGCATTTGTCGTCGTTTCGGTCTGTCGGGCGCCGCGCTTGCGGCTGCCATGCTGTTGGCGCCGATCTTGGCATCGGCGCAAACGCCCGAGCCGGCCGCCGGCAATCCCGCGATCAACACCACGCCGAAGCCCGACAGCGTCCCGACGCCGGGCATGGCGTCGCCCTCGAACGCGGCGAATATTCCGAAAGGCTCGAACCCCAATAGCGGCAACGGCAATCTCGGCCCGGGGAGCGGCGCTACGCCGTCATCGAGCGCGTCCGACAATTCGATACCGAGCCAGACCGGTGCGAACGCGCAATCGGGGATCAACGATTCGCGGCCGAGCCAGACCGCCACAAATCCGGACGCGACCGCAAAGGGCGGCGCCTCAGGCTCCGGCGGCGCTGATTCCATGTCGCAAGGCCAATACGCATCGCCGCCGACCGACAAGCGTTGACGGCGCTAGCCGCCGTAATGTGAACTGCTGACCTTGCCGCGGAAGACCACGTACTGATAGGCGTTGTAGACGATCATCACCGGTACCAGCAGCCCGATGCCGAGCATCATGATGACAAGCGTGAGGCTGTCCGACGCGGCAGCCTCCGCGGTCACGCTGCGCGGGATGAGATAGGGATAGAAGCTCGCTGCCAGACCGCTGAGCGAGCATAGGAAAATCCCGATGCTCCAGATGAGGGGGCCATGCTCTTGGCGCCGGACGAGCGCGCGGGCGAGCAGGCCCGAGCATAAAACGGCCAGGAGCGGCGGGATCACAAAACCGCTGACGATGCCGCCGCCGAACCATTTTTCGGCGATGAACGGATAGCGGATCGGCGTCCACAGCGAGACGCCAGCCGCGGCGACCAGCATCAGCGCACCCGCGATCCATGCGGTACGCATCGCATGCCGTTGCGCTTCGCCTTCTGTCTTCATGATCAGGTAGCTCGCGCCGAGCAGCACATAACCGAAGACCACGCCGAGGGCGACGAGAACGGAGAAGGGCGAGAACCAGTCGAACGGCCCGCCCGTGAAACGATCGCCGGTGATGGTGGGGCCGGCGATCAGCCCGCCCAGCGCGAAGCCCTGGCATAGCGTTGCGACCAGGCTGCCGATGCCAAAAGCGTAATCCCAGAGCCGCTTATTCGCATGCTCGCGATACTCGAACGCGACGCCACGGAAAACGAAAGCGAAGATCATCACCGTGATCGGCAGATAGAGCGCGTTGAGAATCAACCCGTAGCCGAGCGGGAACGCACCGAAGAGCGCACCGCCGAGCACGACAAGCCAGGTCTCGTTCGCGTCCCACACGCTGCCGAGGCTCGCCATCATGATGCCGCGGCGCTCGCTCTCGCGGACGAACAGCGAAATCACGCCGATGCCGAGATCGAACCCGTCGAGCAGAACGTAGAACGTCAGGAACAGGCCGAGGAAGCACAGCCAGACATCGATCAGGAAAACATGCACGCTATCCATGTCTCAGGCCTTGCCCGTGGTTGCGCGATGGCCTTCGGACGTGAGCGTGTGCTGCTCGCTTAACGCGGGGGCCGGCATCGCCAGATCGGGGCCTTTGCGAATCATGCGCCAGGCGAAGATCACGAAGGTCACGAGCAGCAGACTGTCGATCAGGAAATACACGGCGGTGGTGAAGCCGACGCTCGCCGGCGACAGGGCCGAGACCCCCTCGCTGGTGCGCAAGAGGCCGTAGATAATCCAGGGCTGGCGCCCGACCTCGCGCACCGTCCAGCCCATATCGACGGCGATATAGCCGAGCGGGATCGACGCGACCCAGGCCCGGAGCAGCCATTTCTGCGCCGCGACGGTTTCGGTCTTCAACTGGCCCTTGTACGCGGCCCAGCCTGTCCACAGCATCAGGAAGAACAGCGCAAAGCCGATACCGGCCATGATGCGGAAGGCATAGAAGATCAGCGGCAAGAGCGGCGGTTGATCCTCCGGTGCGAAATCGTGCAGACCCTTCACCTGGCCGTCCAGCGTGTGAGTCGCGAGGAAGGACAGCACGCGGGGGATGGCGATCTCCCAATCGTTCTGCTGTGCGGCCTTGTCGGGCCAAGCCAGGATAGCCCAATCGGCCGACTTGCCGGGCCGGTTCGTGTCCCAATCGCCCTCGATCGCTGCGCCCTTCGCCGGCTGATCGGCAAAGACGGATTGGCCGCTGCCGTCGCCAAGCCAGATTTGCAGCGGCGTGACGATGATGGCGAGGACGAAAGCCAATAGGAAGGATTTGCGGAAGAATGCAACCGAGCTGCCGCGCAGCAGATGCCAGGCGCTCGCGCCGCCGATCACGAAGAGGCTGGTCTCGAGGCACGCAACCCACATATGCGAGACGCCCCAGGGCATGTCGGGATTGAAGATCGCCTGCCAGTAATTCTCGATGACGAAACGGCCATTTTCCATATGGCCGCCGGCCGGGGTCTGCATCCAGGAATTGGCGACGAGGATCCAGAACGCCGACATCGATCCGCCGAGAGCGACCATCGACGTCGCAAAGAGATGCATGAAACGCGGTACGCGATCCCAGCCGAACATCATGATGCCGAGGAAGCCAGCCTCCAGCATGAAAGCCATGGCGCCTTCAAAGCCGAGGATATTGCCGAAGAAGCCGCCCGCGATGTTGGAGAAGGTGGCCCAGTTGGTGCCGAACTCGAATTCCAGCGGGATGCCGGTCACGACACCGACACCGAAATTCAACAAGAACAGGCGGCTCCAGAAACGCGTGTGGTGATACCAGGCAATATCCTTGGTCTTGAGCCACATCATTTCGGTGACGACGAGGAACAGCGACAGGCCGATGGTCAGCACCGGCCACAGAATGTGGAAGAGTGTCGTAATCGCGAATTGCAGGCGCGAGAGAACGACGACGTAGTCGGCGGCGCTGGTCATCCTGCACCCTTCGGGCGGCCGGAAATCTGCTCGATAGTGCCGCGATCAGCAAACGACGCAAGATCGCCGCGCTCTGCCGTGGCGTTAGGTCGCGCCGGATGTCGCATAGGCACTATTTGTGACCGGGAAGAAATTCTTCGGTCATATATTTCGACATATCGGGTTCGGTCGGCAGGATGCCGAGCTCGACGAAGGAGGCTCGCACCGGCGCGACGGCGTCGGGCGGAAAGCTACCGCCGGGGGCGAATGACGGCATGACCGAGGCGTATTGTTTCTCTTCGACTTCTTCCGCGAAATGGTCCTTGGTGCGCGCGAAGGCGATGGTTTCTTTCTTATGCGTCTCCATGTAGGAGACGCCTTCGAGCCAGCCTTTGATGAAGCCGCGCACCGCGTTCGGCTCTTTCTTGATCAGATCGTCCGAGGCGAAAACCACGTTTTGCAGAAAGGCGCCAACCCATTCGGACGCGGGCGCGAGCAGCCGGCCCTTCTTCTGCAATTCGAGGTTCCAGCCGAGCGCCGCGCCGCTGATTTGTGCGTCGATCGCTTTCGTCTCAAGCGCCGCGAGTTGTGCCGTGTATTCCGAGCCGTCATTGACGAAGGTGAAGCTGTTCGGGTCCCAGCCCTCTTTCTTCGCGATCTGGAAGGCGAGCCACTGTGTCAGCGAGCCGACCGTGGAGATGCCCATGCGGGCATTCTTCAAGTCGCTGAGCTTCTTGATCGGCGAATCATAGCCGACGATCACCCCGAACAGTGCCGGCGTGACGGCGATGCCGGCGACCGCTTTCTCGGGCGCGCCCTTGACCAAGAACGCGATATCGGTGCCGGCGCCGAGACCCATATCGATGGCGCCAGCGGTCATCGCCTGATGCAGCTTGGCGCTGCCGCCGAGATCGATCTCGGTCACATCGACGCCGTTCTTTTCATAGAATCTCTGCTCGATGCCGATGGCGAGTGGCAGGAAGTTGAAGGCCTGCGCCGAGCTGTTGCCGACCTTGATTGCTGGGTTGGCGTCCGCGGGCGCAGCACTCAACGCGGGGACCCCGAGAATAGCGGCGGCGACAAGAAAGCGTGGCGCGAGCGGCATGGCGGACCTCCCCGGTGAATGTTCTGACCACCGTTTAGCGGTCGGGGCACGGGCCGGGAAGAGGGTCCGTTACCCGGAATTGCCGCGTTAGCGCCATCCTCGCGCCGCTTTGATTGGGCATTGATGCTGGATGCACCCAGGAGGGGAGACCGCCCCGACGTCCGCCGATCGCGCCGCCTGGCGCGGGGAAAGCCGGCATGGCGTCGATATATGCGTCTGCACCTACCGCCGGCCGCAGCTTGCGACCACACTCCAAGCGCTCGCGGTACAGACGGGCTGTACCGATCTCGATATCCGCGTCATCGTCGCCGATAACGATACCACGCCGGACGCTGCCACGACGATCGCGGCGCTCGGCGCGGCGCACGGTCTCGATCTCCATTACGTGCACGCGCCGGCGCGGAACATCTCGATTGCCCGCAACGCGTGCCTCGCTGCGGCGCAGGCCGAATTTCTCGCTTTTGTCGACGATGACGTGGTGCCATCGTCGGTCTGGCTGCAAGAACTCATGGCCGAAGCACAACGCGGCGATTGGGACGCGGTGCTCGGTCCCGTGCGGGCGATCTACCCGGGGGCGGTGCCCGCGTGGATGCGCGATGGCGATTTCCACTCGGCGCGCTACGTCAAGAAACAGGACCGGATTGTCACCGGCTACACGACGAGCGTGCTGCTGCGCCGCGATTTCATTTGTCGCCACGATCTGCGATTCGATGTCGCGCTCGGCCGGTACGGCGGCGAGGACACGGATTTTTTTTATCGCTTTTGCGATGCCGGCGGCCGCATCGGAGCTGCTGCCACCACGCTGGCGGAAGAGCCGGTGCCGATCGAGCGCACCCGGCTTCGCTATATCTTGAAGCGCAATTTTCGCCAGGGCCAAACCCATGCGCGGCGTTTGCGGCAGCTCTCGCCCAGCGGCATCCGCCGCTTCTGCCAAGGCCCGATTGCCTTGGGCAAAGCAGCGCTGCTCGTCGCCGGCGCGCTGCTCCACCCGCGGCAGGTCAATCGGAGACTCTATCTCGCGCGGGCGGCGTTGCAATGCGGCGTTGCCGCCCGCTTCGCCGGCATCGGCGAGATCGAACTCTACGGCAATTGAGACGGCGCGTCAGAAGCCCTTGTAGACGATATCGGGTGCGGGCGACGCGAAGAGGATAATGGCCGCCGCCGTCACGACGACCAACGCGGTGCACCAAGAGGTGCGCAGATAGCGCGACAGCACGATGGGTTGCTCGCGCCATTCGATGCCCATCAGCAAGTTGCGCATTGCTTCGCCCACGGCGATCAGGACCGTCGCCAGGCCGAAGATCGCGATGGTGATGCATAGCGACGCCTCAATCCCGAGCGCCTGTGCGAAGCCCGCCATCTGCGACCAGTTCGACCAGAACCACAGCAGAGTAAATGCGAACCAGGTAAAGGTGAGGCCGCGGGCCAACGCGAGGTAGAGCGCGTTGCGCGTCAGATCGAGATAGCGCTTCCGCCCCAGCCGGTTTTGCATCAGCAGTTGGTAGAGCTTGTTCATGGCGACGCCGCCGCCCTGGAGGAAGCCGAAGAAGACGAATTCGGATGTCTGACCGTGCCAGAGGCCGACCAGGAAGAAGGTCACGAAATAGGCGGCGACGGCGACGTAGGGTGCGAGCGCGGGCGCGGTGATGCGCTCCATCCCGACCAGCATCAGCGGGTTATAGACATAGGTCTTGAGCCAGCTCGACAGCGTGATGTGCCATCGGCCCCAGAAATCGATGAAACAGCCGGCGATGAACGGACGGTTGAAATTCTCCGGCAACGCGATGCGGAAGAAACGGGCGACGCCGATCACGACATCGGTGTAGCCGGAAAAATTCATGTAAAGATAGATCGGATAGAGCGCGACGATTGCGGTGCCGATCCCGATGCGCTGAGGCAAGGAAGCATCGGGCGTAAGAACGCCGATCGCCGCATGCTGCGCCTGCTCGAACAGCATCGAGACGATTGCGACCTTGAAATAACCGATGACGATCCGCTCGATCGCGCGCCCGGCGATTACCAGGTCGAGCGGGAGCGGCTCGACCTCCATCCGACGGTAATCCTGATAGCGTTGGATCGGTCCCGAGGTCAGGGCGGTGAAGTTCAGCGTGTAGTTCAGATAAGACAGAGGGCTGACCCGTTCGGGAATGACGCCTTGATGGCTGTCGATGATCAGATGCAGCACGCGGAAGAAGACATAGGACAAGCCGACCAGCACATAAGGAAATGGCATCAACACCGTGCTGGGCACGAAGCTGTAGCGTTTGAGCCAGAAAAATCCTGCGACGATGACGATCAGCAGCGCCGGAAAAAGCCATTTCTTTGCGCCGTCGCGAACGACGCGCTGCGCGACGAAGCCGATAGCGAGGAACGCCGCGAACGGAATGACAGCCAGCGGGCTACGCGCGAAGCTGGCGAAGAAGACGAAATTGACGACGAGCAGCACGAGGCGCGGCCAGCCGCCTCGCGTCGCCGCCAGATTGAACAGCAGAGCGGCGATCGCGGCGAAGGCGAGGAATTGGAGCGAGGGAACAATCAACGCAATGCTCTCATCTGGTGAATTGCCGCCATGCCACAATCGGCGAACGCGCCGTTCGTGAGGCGGCCGGCGATATAAGAGCCGACGGCTGGTTGTCCCGCGCCGGTGAGATGGCCATCAACGGTGTAATAGAAATGCTCGGGCGCGGGATCATGGCGCAGCACCCGCGACGTATCGATGAAAGACGCGCCGTGATCCGCCGCCAGCGTGGCAATGGCATCGGGCAGGGCGGTGGGATCGACGCCGGGCGGGGCCGTGCGTCCGGGCGCCATCATGGCGACCTCCGCCTCCTGCGGAATGAAGGCGACGACGAAGGGGACGCCCGCCTGCCGGGCGCGCGCGCTGAGAGCAGCCGTGATCTTGTTCAGGATGTCCAGCCGTTCGCGCCATTTCTCGGTGAAGGGCGGGCGGAGGAAATCGGCGCGGTCGCCATACTGCAGATAGAGCGGCAGGTAGATCGAAGGGTCGCGGTACAGGTAATGCTGCGTCATTTCCAGGGCGCGGCTGTCCTTCAGTGCCTGGAAGGCACGTTCCGGTAGGCTTGGCGTCGGCCGCGCATGGCCGACCGCGGGCGCAAGGTCTTCCTGAAGATCGAACGGCGCGACGATCAGCACCACGGCGCTCGGATGCAGCCGCAAGGCTTCGTCCATCCGTGGCAGAAGCTGTTCGCCGAACCCGGCGAGCGCGCCGAGATTTTGCACCTCGACCGGCTCGCCGCATGTCTTTGTGAGATCCGTCTCGATCGAGGCGGCGATCGATTGCCGATAAGGCACGAGATAGCCTTCGGTGAGCGAGCTGCCGAGCAATGCGATGCGGCGATGCCCCGCCGGCAGCGGGCCGCAAGACGCATCCGAGCGGTAACCGCAATCATTATAGGCACTGACATACCACGGACCTTCCGAGGTCTTCATCGTGGCCGCGCAATTCGGTCGATAACGCACGCCGACTTGAGTATCGGTCAGGCGACAAGCGTTGGTGAGCTGCTGCGGCCAGATAAGGCGCGAAGCAAGCTCGGCACCGCCGACTGGCACGCAGATCGTGAGCAGCGCGATCAGCGGCAGCAGCCACAGATCTCGCCGCGGCAGGTCGGCGAGGGCCGCGGCGATCCAGGCATGCATGGTCGCTCTCATTGCGCAGCCTCGGCGCTCGCTGCGATCGTACCGCGGCAGACGCCAAATGGTCCGCTTTTTGTGCCGGCGAGTTCGTGCGCGATATAGGCGCCGACGATCGGCTGGCCTTCCCCGGTAAGGTGACCGTCGACTTGGTAATAAAGGCGCTCCGGCGCCGGGTGTTGGCGCAAGGCGATCGAGCTGTCGACGAACTGCGCGCCGCGGCGCTTGGCGATCTCGGCAATCGCCGTCGGCAAGGCCGTGGGATCGATGCGGGGTGGCGGGGTGCGGCCCGCGGCCATCATCGCGACCTGCGCTTCTTGTGGCACGAAAGCGACAACAAAGTCGACGCCATTGCTGCGCGCGCGGTCGCTCATCCCCGCGATAATGCCGTCCAATGCTTGGAGCCGGTTCTGCCATTTCGCGGTGAGCGGGGGCCGTAAGAAGTCGGCTTTATCGCCGTAGCGCAGATACAGCGGCAGATAGACGGACGGATTCCGAAAAAGGAAATGCTGGGCCATTTTAAGGGCTCGGCTGTCCTTGATATCCTCGAACATCTTTTTTTGAAAGCTCATTGAAGAGCTACTAAGGGGATTGCCGGCCCTCTCGCTATTGGGCGCGGGATCGCTGGCGAGTTCTTCGAGGTCAAACGGCGCAACGACGAGCACGACCGCTGTTGGTTTCAAGCGCAAGGCCTCGTCCATTCGAATCAAGAGCTGAGGACCGAAGGAAGCAAGAGCCCCTAAATTCTGTACATCGACGGGCGCACCGCAGGTCCGCGTCAGATCGGCTGCGAGCCTTGCCGCGATCGTGTCGGTGTATTCGACGAGATAGCCCTCGCTGGTCGAGCTACCCAGCAAGGCGATGCGACGGCTTCCCGCTGCCAAGGGACCACAAGGGGTGGCGGAGCGGTAACCGCAGTTATTGTAGCTCGCGATGTACCACGGACCTTCCGGTGTCTTCATCGTCGTCGAGCAATTTGGCTGGTACCGGACGCCGACCGCTGGGTCCGAAAGACGGCAAGCGTTGACAAGCTGCTCCGGCCAAATCGTTCGCGCAGCGAACTCGGCGCCGAGAGCCAAAACCACCATTGTCGCAAACGAAACGAGCGGCAGCAGCCACAGATCCCGCCGTGGCAGGCCCCCAAGCGCGAGCGTCACCTAGACCTCCGCGAGCGTCCGGTTGAAGCGGCGGACGGTCATCGGCGCGGCGTCGATCTCGGTGGAACAGGCCAATGCCCAAATCGTCGTGCCGTCGGCATCCTCGCGCAGTTTGGAGAAGCCAAGCTTGGCATAGTGGTCGCGCACCATCGCGTTCTTCTCGCTCGGCCGATAAATGCCGACCAGCGTGTCGATGGCTTCCTCGCGCGCGCGCATCACGATCTCGCGCAGCACCATCTCTTCGACCTTGCGTCCGAGAACGCGACAGCTCATCAGCCAGGTGTCGATCTGCCAGGCGTGACTGCCGAGCTGGTTGCCGGCTTCCGGACGGCACACGATGACGCTGATCATGCCGTTATCACCGAAGCGATCGGTCAAGCGGACCTGGAGCGTGAAGACCGCCGGATCTTCTTCCGCCGCCGCGACATCGGCCTCGCTATAGCGCCGCGTCGTGAGGTTGAACTGATTCGACTTGTTGATGAGCTGGCTGATCCGTGCGCGGCCGGTGCGATCGAAGGGCGCGAAGACGATCTCCATGTCGAGTGAGGCAAGGTAGGAGTCCAGATCGCCGGCCTGCTTTTGCAGAGCCACACGCCGCGCATTCGATTGATACATCTCGGCGCGCTCGCGATCCTCGCTCGAAAAGGCGATGGATTCAAAATAGCCGGCCGCGGCCAGGGTGCGGGCATAGAGCGCCGGGTCGTCCGGCAGTTCCGGCACCGCGACGGCGGGCAGCATCTGGCGTACCAGATCGCGCTCCATGGGATTGTCGTCGACGAGGACCATCGCATCGAGACCGAGGCACAATTCCTCGGCGATGGCTTTGATGTTTGTCGCCTTGTCCTGCCAATTCGCCTGAAAGACCGCGATGTGGTCCTCTTTCAGCAACATCTCGGGATGTTGCCGAAACGGCGTGCGCGCGACCGACTCTTCGTTCTTCGATGAGACGGCGAGCACGATGCCGCGCTGACGCAGCGCTAGCGCCATTTCCTGCAACGCGAGATGTGCCTCGCCGGTGGCGTCGCCCTGGGCGAGCTTGATGCCCTCAAGACCGTCATCGCCGATCACGCCGCCCCAGACCGTGTTGTCGAGATCGAGGACGAGGCATTTGCGGCTCCTGCCGCGCAACGCGCCGAGGAGCCGCGCCACATGCTCAGCATAGATCGGCATGCAGCGATTGTCGCAGGCGAGTTTCGCCATGTTCCAGAGCGCCGGTGAATGCCAGAGACCGAGACCAATGGTCTCGGCGAGGCTCGCGACATCGAGCAGCAGATCCTCGGTGCCCGGCATGCTTTCCGCGATGGTGCGGTTGAGAGATGCTATCACGCGGCGCCGCGTGCCTGGGACGCTGCGATCGAAGCTGCCGAACAGGCCTTCGGGCGGCGGTGGAACTGTCTGAACGATCGAGATCGCGCCGCCGTGGTGCCGAAGCGCCTGCCGCAGCTCGGACAGATAATTGAGGGCGGCGTCGACCGTCGCACTCTCTGCTGATTGATCGCCGGCGGCGAAGCGGAGCGGCAGACCACGATGATCGATGGCGAGCAAAACGGCATCTGGCTTACGGGCATTGATGACGCTGTCGGGCGCGAAGGCTTGCTGCGCAACTTGCCCGTAAGGCGCGAGAATGCATTCGAGCGCGAACCCATAGCGGGCGGCGCTCGCGATCAGCAACGGCACGAGCAGATCGAGCGTGCCGTTGCCAAGAATACCCAGACGGAAAGGCTGCAGCGGCGACAGATCGCGGCCTTGCTGTTGCGCGCGCATCATCGCGCGACCGAGCCGGCCGAGCTGATTATCATCGAGAGCATGGCCGGCCAGGGTGCGGCACAGCGCGCCGGGCGCTGTCGCGATGTCGAGCTGCTTGAGCTTTGCCACGAAATCAGCCGGCGGCGCCGGCAGCCAGGCAAGGCTGGTGTAAAGGTCGTCGCTCATACGGCGGCCGCCGTCTTTGCCTCGATCAGTTCGGCGAGTTCGCCGACATTCTTCAGATTCGCGGTCTGCGCCGCCGCGAATTTTATGCCGAACGTGCGCTGCACTTCGAGGATGAGCCGGATGTGGCTGAGGCTGTCCCAGCCAGGCACATCCGGCGCGGTCAGATCGGGCGTGACAGCAATCGAGTCATCCTCGAAGACGTCGTGGAAAATCGAGGTTAGGCGACGATAAGTATCGTTCATGCGATCCCCTCAGATCGTGCGTGAGCGGCAACGCACAGCGAAGCCGCGTCAATTTTCGAGCCAGCGCTTCCGCCTTCATGTGTCGACTACAACCCAAGGTGCAGCTTGTGCGGCTTTGCTAACGTCATTCGCCGCCATCAAAAAATGTCATCCGGGTCTTTTGCCCGGGGCTGGTCGCCACAACGCATAGCGCACCGATTAGCTGCGTTTTTTCTGTTCCGATGCACGACGCTTAAGGCCGCGCTAGCGGCTGTTTAGGGCGCCCAGATCTGAAGAGTCTTGAGACCGAAGCGAAATTTATTGCTCGGCCCACGGTTGTTCGCGCCGCCGAAATCGGCGGTGCGGATCGAGCGCACCGGATCGGGATTGTGCGTGCCCAGCGCGAGATTGACGAGCAGCTGCACGCCGACCGGCTTGCCGGCATCATCGCAATATTGCTCGGCTGCGAATGTGCCGATCGGGCGATCATCGACGAAAATCGTGATGTTGTAATTCGGTGCGATTCGCGCGCCGAAGCGATGGAAGCCTTGGCCCAAATCGCCGCCGGGCCGATAATCGAACGTCCCCATATTCCACGGCTGCGCCTGATAGCTGGTCGTCGGTGTCTCGCCGCGACCGGGCGGAGGACCGCCGCGGCGCATAAAGCAATTGGACGGCGTGCGCGAGCCGTGCAGCGTGCTCGACATCAGATCGGTCTTGTTGTCGTAGGTCTCGATGATATCGATCTCGGGGCCCCAGCTCGACGAACCTTGCGGCGTGCCGGCGGCGTGACCAAGCGTCCACCAGGCCGGCCACGCACCGCTCACCGAGGGCACGCGGCATTCGAGTTCGTAATAGCCGACCGGACTCGGCGAGGGCACGTTGTAACGCATCATCAGCGAGGAGATGCTGCCATTGCCGCGCGCGGATGCGACGGCACCGCCGTTCCAGATCGCGACGATATCGCAGTGATCGGCCGCCGGAACGAAATTCGCGTTGTTATCGCTGAGGTCCGTCGTGTTGTAGGTCTCGCATTCGTCGTTGAGGAAGCGCGGCGTCTCGTTCATAAACCAGCCCGCGCGCAGCCAATCGCTGAAGCGTCCGATATTGTTCCCTGGCGACGTGCCGAAGCGCCATTGCGCTTTGCGCTGCCAGCCTGTGCCTTGTGTCGCCGCGGGCGGAGCATCGGCGGCGCGCGCCGTGGCCGATCCGAACGACACGCCGGCCGTTAGGGCAGAGGGCAGGAGCAGAGACGCGGCTGCCGCTTTCAACACGTCGCGACGTCCGGATTGAGCGAGGGTGGATTGTATGAGGCCGGATTGGGAGGAAATGGGAGGGGACTCCATCTTATTGCCATGCTTCCGTCGGGTTCAAAACGCTCGTGGTGCGATTTGGATGCAGTCCATGCGGTTCTTTCCCGCTAAAGTAAGCGTCAGCGCCACCGGCCGAGTTGCCCATGCCGAAGAAGAAATCGCCTGCCAGCCTTTCATCGGAAGAGATGCGTGTGCTCGAGAAGCTGATCGAGAACGGAGTGCTCATCGCTGTACCGCCGAAACGCATGGGCAAGCCTCGGCCGGTAATTTCCGCCAGTCTGACTCCGCGCGGTCAGAACATCCTGCTCTATCTCTCGCAAGAGCCGGCCGCGCTCGATGAATGACGAGACGAGCAGTGGGATCGGTCCCGCGACCTATCACATCATGCTGCGGGTCAGAGACGGGGTGGATTTTCGCCGCGCCGGTTCGGTGCGGCTCGCGACCCAGCCGCCGCGCGGTACGGTGATCGAGGTCGAATGCGAGGGCTGCTGGTTGCGCGGCATTGTCGAGGCGATTTTCATCCCGCCGGGCTGCGAAGAAAACTGCATCGGCACCGTGTTTCTCGCTGAAGCAGAGGAACTTGGTTAATCGGCGTAAACCATGATCGACGCCGCGTGCGGGCGAACGGGGAAGGCCGCTTAAGCATCGCTTAAGTCGCGATGGCTAGCTTATTGCGAATGCCCGTTTTGTCGCTTGCCAAGCTTGACCGCCTTCGGGTCATGCTCATCGATAACTCGCCGATGATCCGCGAAATGGTTCAGAGCGTGTTGGAATCCGTCGGCGTGCGTCATTTTATGACCGCGTCCGATGGGCGCAGCGCGCTCGATATGATGCCGGCATTCGGCCCGCATCTCGCTTTTTGCGATTGGGAAATGGAGCCGATGGACGGGCTCGATTTCGTACGGGAGGTACGCAAATTGCCGGAATGGGATAATCCGTTTCTCCCGATCATCATGCTGACCTCGCATGCTGAGGAGCGCTGGGTACTCGAGGCGCGCAATGCCGGCGTTCACGAATATCTGATGAAGCCGGCACAGCCGTCCATGATTCTCGCGCGGGTGGCGTCGATCATCGACAATCCGCGGCCTTTCCTGCGCACCGATAGCTATTTCGGTCCCGCGTATCGGGGCGTCTGACCGTGGTCCCGCCGTTCCGCCGTCCTCGTGGATATGTCCAGCCGCCGGCGCGGGCGCGATTGGCCGAATTCGCCGGCACCAAGTTCGATGTCGAGGACATGACCCGGGCCGAGCAAGCCGTCGTCAACGTTTTGTCGCGCTATCCCACGCTCCTCGCCGATGAAATCAACAAACTGCGCGGCGCCTGGTTCGCTGCCCCGGAAACGCTCACCAGCGAGACGGTCGCGTCGATCTTCAACGTTGCGCATGAGCTTGCCGGTTATGGCGGGACGTTCGGTTATCCGCTGATCACGATCCTCGGGCGCTCGCTGTGCAGGCTGCTCACCACGGGCGATCTATCGCGCAATCAGATGTCGGCTGTCGTCGACGCCCATATCGCGACATTACACGTCATCGTGCGCGAGCAGATGAAAGGACCAGGGGGTTCTTCGGCCCTTGCGCTCGCCGCCGGCCTTGATCAAGCGATCAACAAATTCCATCTCTCCGCCGGCAGCGAGCGCAAAGGTCGGCTGCAGGAAGAGATCGCTGCATTGCAAGCTGCAGAGCAGCTCTCGGCTGTCGATAACAATAAATAGAGGCGCTCGATCTGGCGCGGGCGCCTCGGATGGACCAAAATACCGGCCATCCGAAAGTGATCCATATGGGAGGAAGACCATGGAACCCTTGCCGAAGGGCGCAAATTTCATCCGCGCAAAGATGCTGTGGGAGATCGGCCTGCATATCGCGGGCAATCCGCTCACGCCTTATGGCGGCAACCGCGACACCTGCATCACCGTCGGCAGCGGCGGCCAAGACACGTTTAAGCCCTGGCTTCGATTGGGTACCGGCTCGGCGATCATGGCCGAGGATGTGTGCCGCGGAAATCTTGAAATGGCCTTCGTCAATCCGTCGGCGATGTTGACCCAGGCTTATCGCGGCGTCGGTCTTTTCAAGAAGGCATTGCCGGTGCGCGTGGTCGCATCCTATCCGAGCTGGGATCGCTTCGTGGTCACGGTCAACCCGAAATGTGGTGTTACATCGCTTGCCGAGATGAAGGGCAAGCCGCTCAAGATCTCGGTGCGCGAAGACCCAACCCATTCGACGCATGTGCTGATCGATCAGGTCCTGTCGCTGCACGGCTTCACGTTGAAGGATGTCGAGAAGTGGGGCGGCAAGCTCGTGCTCTGCGGCGGCCCCGGCGATGTGCGCAGGCTCGATCCGGTGGCCAAGGGCGAGATGGACATGATCTTCGATGAAGGCATCAAGACCTGGCTGCCGCAATCGATCGCGGCTGGCATGGTGCCGCTCAATCTAACACAACCCGAATTCGCGCATCTGACCGCGCTCGGCTGGCGCAAGAAGCAGATCCCGGCCGGCAAGATGGGTGTGAAACACGATCACGACTGCATCGACTTCAGCGGCTGGCCGATCTATTGCAGCGCCAATCTCGATGAGAAGACGGTCTACGATGTGTGCGGCGCGATCGCCGCGCGCGATTTCGAGATGCCGTTCGAGGAAGACTACAAGGGCATCGCTCAACTCGGCCGCGACACCGAAGAGACCCCGATCGACGTGCCGCTTCACCCGGGCGCGGAGAAGTGGTTCCGCGAACATACGCAGGGGTGATTCGGCCGCGCTATTAACAAAAATTAACGGTCACTCTTTAGAATCCGGCGATCACTTGTTGGCCGGCGGCCTCCCCCGACTTGACCCGGGGGCAGGTCACCGGCCGGGATCGCGCAATTGTCAGGATCAGCTTCGGCCGCGATGAAGGGCATAGGCGGTGTCGGGCGGGTCGAACGGCTCGTCGGCGTCGATCTGCTGCGTGCCTTGGCGATCGTGCAAGTCGTCGCGGTGCATATCAACAACATCTACATTCCGGCGCCGCAAGGCCTGCCCGCCCTGATCGCTAAACCGCACTGGGCGGACGGCGTCACGCTTTTCTTCGTTGTCTCGGGTTTTCTCATCACGCGCGCGATCATGCTGCGCGAGCGCGATCTTTATCGGCTTTCGCTACGCGGTTTCTACATCCGTCGGATCGCGCGGATTCAGCCTCTGCTGCTTGCTTCGATTGCTTTCGGTGCGGCGATGCTGGCGCTGGGGTTTACGGCCGAGCCTTTCATGAACCAGCCCCATGGTCGGTTCGATGCCGCGTTTTGGCTGTCGCTGGTGACCTTCAGCTTCAATTGGCTGCGCGTCGCTGCAGCGCAGAACTGCATGCTTAACGAATGGGGCATGCATTGGGATGTGATGTGGTCGCTCGCGATCGAAGAACAATTCTACCTCGTGCTGCCGATCGCGCTGTGGCTTGCGGGGCAGCGGAATCGCTTCCTGTTGCTTTTGCTCGCGGCGATCGCGGTCTGCGCCGGCCAACGGCTGAGCGCACCCGATTTTTCTTCGTTCACGGGTTACGATGCGCTCGGCGTCGGTGTTCTGGCCTCGATCCTCGCGCCTTTATTCCCGGCGCGGCTGGCCATCGCCGCGATGCCGCTCGGCGCGATAATCTTGGGGTTGGGCGTCGTCGCGCCCGAGCTTGCCGGCTTGCGGCCGTTCCTCGTGATCGGCGGCGCCGCGATCTTCATCCTTGGCGATCAGGCGAAGGACGATGTTTTCAAGGGCGTTGTCCTCGGGCCCTTGTTCCGGATCGTCGCGAGGATCGGTGAGCTCAGTTACGAGCTTTATTTGCTCCATCCGCTGGTTCTTGTCCTCGTGGCGCCAACCTTTTTCGTCTGGCGGCTGAATTACGGTATGGCCGTGATTTATGCAGTTGCGATCGCGGCCGTATTCGCGCATCTCGTCGAGACGTATTTTACGCGGCCGATGAATACACTGCTGCGGCGATCGCTATTGCCGTCCGCCGCTCTCCCGATGGCGGCCCACGAGGTCCGTGTCTAAAAAGGACGCGAGCGCCTATGGCGCTACGCGTGCGGCCGCTGGCTGGTGGAGATGGCACTCGACCATGCGTATGCCGTCGCGCGTCGTGGCGGGACGATGGGTCTTGCAGATGGCCATGACTTTCGGGCAGCGCGGATGGAAGGTGCAACCCGGCGGCGGGGCGAGCGGGTTGGGAAAGCCCGGGCCCAACGCTAATTCCGGCAGGCCGCGCGTCGGATCGGGCGTCAGCACGGAGTCCAAAAGCGTCTGTGTGTAGGGATGGCGCGGCGCGGAGAAAATCTGCGCCGTCGGGCCAGCTTCGATGACGCGGCCGAGATACATCACCGCGACGCGATCGGCCATGTGCTCAACCACGGCGAGATTATGCGTGACGATGACGAAGGTGAGATTGAGTTCGCGTCGCAGATCTTGCAGCAGGTTGAGGATCTGCGCCTGCACCGAGACGTCGAGCGCCGATGTCGGCTCGTCGCAGATCACGACTTCCGGACTCATCGCCAGCGCGCGGGCAATTGCGATGCGCTGGCGCTGGCCGCCGGAAAGCTGGCTCGGATAGGCGTAGATCAGCCGCCGCGGCAAGCCGACCAGCTCCATCAACTCTTCGACGCGGGCGCGGCGCTCGTCGCGCGTACCGACATTATGCACGTCGAGCGGGAGGGCGATGATCTGCGCCAGCGTCTTGCGCGGATTGAGCGACGAGTAGGGGTCCTGGAATACCGGCTGGACGCGGCGCGCGATCTCGTGGCGGCCGATCGACTGGATGGGCTGGCCCGCGAAATAAATCTCCCCGCTGGTCGGCGGCAGCAGGCCGAGCATCATGCGCGACAAGGTGGTCTTGCCGCAGCCGCTTTCACCGACGATCGCCAGCACTTCGCCACGTTTCAGCGCGAGGTCGACACCATCGACGGCGCGTAATTCTTTGCCGGCGCCGCCGAACATGCCCGCGCCGAGCGAGAACATGCGGCCGACGTCGCGGCATTCGAGGACGATATCGGTCTTGACCGCGGCCTCGTTCATTCTGCGGCTCCGAGCGCTTCGGAGGCGCGGCGCGGCTCGAGCGGTGCACCGAGCGGCAAGAGGCAGCGATCGGCGCGGCCGGGCGCGGTCTCGCGCAGCGGCACGGGCGCCTTCGCGCAATCGGCGAAAGCCTGCGGGCAGCGATCGCGGAATTGGCAGCTTTGGATGGGGCCGAACAGCGGCGGCAAAATGCCGGGGATCGAACCGAGGGGCGCGCCGGGACGTGTCTTGCCGGGGATCGGGATGCACTCAAGCAAGCCGCGCGTATAGGGATGGCGCGGCGCCGCGAAGACTTCCTCGGCCGTGCCGGTCTCGACGATCTGGCCGGCATACATGACCACGACACGATCGGCCATGCGCGCGACGACGCCGAGATCGTGGGTGATGAGGATCAGCGCCATGCGATATTCGCGCTGCAGATCGTCGAGCAGGTGCAGAATTTGCGCCTGGATCGTCACGTCGAGCGCAGTCGTCGGCTCGTCGGCGATGATCAGGGTCGGATCGCACATCAACGTCATCGCGATCATCGCACGCTGGCGCAGTCCGCCCGAAAGCTGATGCGGATATTGGCCGAGGCGGCTTGAGGCAGCGCTGATACCGACTTTCTGCAGCAGATATTCGGCGCGCTCGCGGGCCTGTTTGTGATTGCCCTTGCCGTGCCTGACGTAGATCTCCTCCATCTGATTGCCGATGGTGTAGACCGGATTGAGCGAGGTCATCGGGTCCTGGAAGATCATTGCCATGCGGTCGCCGCGCAGCAACGCGCGCTCTTTGGCCGAAAGCTTGGCGAGGTCGCGGCCTTCGAGCTCCAGCCGCCGAGCGGAAAGATGCGCGCGCCGCGGCAGCAATCCCATGATGCCGAGCGAGGTCATGGTCTTGCCGCAGCCACTTTCGCCGACGATGCACAGCGTCTCGCCGCGGCCGACATGGAGATCGACATCGCTGACCGCGCGCAGCGACCCGCCGGGCGTGTCGAGCGATACCGACAGGCCCTCGACGTGAAGAACTTTCTCTAGCCCGCTCAATTTCGCCCTTCAGGCGCGGTGATGTCGCGGATGCCGTCGCCCAGCATGTTGATCGCCACGACGAGGACGAGGATGGCGATGCCCGGCACGGCGACGAGATAGGGCTGGAAGAACATGAAGTTCCGCCCCTCGGAGATCATCAGTCCCCAGGACGGCGTCGGCGGCCGGATGCCGAGGCCGAGGAAAGAGAGCGCCGCTTCGACGAGGATCGCCACCGCCATTTCGAGCGACGCGATGACGATGATGTGGTTGAGCACGTTGGGGAGTACTTCGCCGACGATGATGCGGAAGCGCGAGGCGCCGACCGCCTCGGCGGCGGTCACGTAGTCGGCGACCCGCGTTTGCTGCGTCACGCTGCGGGTGACGACGATGAAGCGATCCCAGAACAGCACGCCGAGGATGATGGTGACGCTGAACACCGTGCCGCCGAACACCTCGATCAGCGACAGGGCGACGAGGATGCCGGGGAGGGCAAGCTTTACATTGACGATATACATCACCACGCTATCGACCCAGCCACCGAAATAGCCGCCGATGAGGCCAAGGCTGGTGCCGATGACGCCGGCCATGAAAGCGGCGCCGAAACCGATGGTAAGCGAGACGCGCGCGCCATACATCAGCCGCGTCAGGTAATCGCGGCCCATCGAATCGGTACCGAGGAGATGCGCCCAGCTGCCTTTCGCCGCCCAGACCGGAGGGATGAGGCGTTGCGACAGATCCTGCGCGTAAGGGTCGTAGGGCGTCAGCAGCGGCGCGCAGATCGCGATGAGCACCGTCGCCAGCACCACGGTCGCGCCGAAGAGGAAGCCGGGATGGGTCAGCGCCCGGCGGCGCATGATCTGCCGCGGCGAGGGCGCTTCGATCTCGATTTCGTAGGTCGGCGCCGGCGACGAGATGATGATACGGTCGCGTTCGATCGAGGTCATGCGGTGCCTCTCATCCCAGCCTGATACGCGGATCGAGATAGGCGTTGATCAGGTCCGACAGCAAGGTCAGGAAGATGTAGCAGAAGGACACGAAGACAACGATCGACTGCACCACCGGGAAATCGGTCCGGAGGATCGATTGGAAGGCAAGGAAACCAATCCCGTTCAGGGCGAAGACGGATTCGACGATCACCGACCCCCCCAAGAGGAAGCCGAGGGAAACAGCGGTCAGCGATACAACCGGAAGCATCGCATTGCGCAAAGCGTGCTTGAACAGCACCGAGCGGGTCGGCAGGCCTTTGGCGCGGGCCGTACGGATGTAGTCGCTGTCGAGCGCATCGAGCATGCCGGTTCGGGTGAGGCGCATGATCGCTGGCATCACCGAGGTGCCGAGGGTGATCGTCGGCATGATGAAATTCGAGAAATGATCGGTGCCCGAGATCGGCAGCCAGCGCAGGCTGACGCCGAACACGATAATAAGGATAAGCCCGAACCAGAAACTCGGCATGCCTTGGCCGAGGACGGCGAGACCGAGCGATGCCCGGTCGATCCAGCTATTCGGCCGCGTCGCCGCGACCACGCCTAAGGGGATCGCGATCAGCAGGGCGAAGATCAGCGACATGATCGAGAGCTGCGCCGTGACCCCGATGCGCTGGCCGATGAGGAAGGTCACTGGCTCGTTGGTGAACAGCGAGCGGCCGAGATCGCCGTGCAGCGCTTTCCATACCCAGTCGAAATATTGCATATAGAGCGGCCGGTCGAGACCGTAGAGATGGGCCGTTTGGGCGATCTGCTCCTGGGTCGCAGTATCGCCGGCCAAAGCCGAGGCGAGATCGCCCGACAACCGCAGCAGCGTGAAGCCGATGATCGACACGGTGATCGCGACCAACAGCGCGATCATTGCTCGATGGATGAGGAACCGCGACATCGCAGTCTTCTCTCGCGTCCAAACTCCCTGTCGACCGCCGACGCGCTTGGGTTTTTCTTCGCACGCGGCGAACGAAGCCTAGCACTGGCACCAGCGTATTGAAACGGGCTTGTTTGTCGGCCATCCCACAGCGGATGCAGTGGGCGCGGCCCTGCCGCAGCGCCGCGCGCTCCCACCCCGACGCGCTTGCGGTTGTGCGGATTCTGGCAGACACTCGCAGAAAAAGTATCGCGAGGGGAGGAGACCGTGCAAAAGCTTTGGACGGGGATTCTTGGGCTAGCGGCGCTTCTGGCGCTCGGCATAACGCCGGCTGCGGCCGGCAAACCCGACGATACGCTGCGCATCGCGGTGGTCGATTGGTGGAGCACCCTCGACCCCTATCAATTCCCGCTCGATGAAGCCGGCGTCTTCTATCGCGGTGTCTATGAGACGCTCGTCCGCTATGACGAGCGCGAGCATAAGATACTGCCGCGTCTCGCCAAAGCATGGCGCCAGGTCGACGACAAGACGGTCGAATTCACGCTGCGCGACGATGTGAAATTCCACAACGGCGATCGTTTCGATGCCGATGACGTGGTGGACACTATTCGCTTCCTCATCGACCCCAACACGCAGATTCGGTTCAAGGACGTCTTCCTGTGGATCGATAAGATCGAGAAGGTCGATCCGTATAAAGTACGGATCACGGCCAAGGAGCCATTCGCGGGCGAACTCATGGCTTTCGCCTATCGGTTTTATATCTATGACTCGAAAGTGCTGAACAAGCTCGAGAACAAGGCCGATTACGGTCGCCTGGGCGCGATCGCGACGGGCCCCTACAAGGTCGTTTCGCTCGACCAGCAGAAAATGGTGCTGACGCGTTTCGACGATTATTACGACAAAGACCGGCCCGGCACGGCGCCGATCAAGAATATCGTCGTCATGCCGATCCCGGATCGCCAGACGCAGATCGCCCAGTTCATGACCGGCAATATCGATCTCATTCGCAACGCGACCGCCGATCTCGCGCGCGAACTGGCGAAGGACCCCGATAGCCGCGTGACGCCGATGCATAACGGCTTGCTGATGTACCTGACCCTCGATGCTGCCGGCCGCTCCGACAATAAGGTCATGATGGATCAAAAAGTGCGCAAGGCGGTGATGGAGGCGATCGATCGCCAAGAGCTGACAAAAACCGTGATCCCGGGCGGCCAGATCGCCGCGCTCCTTGACGGAATCTGCGTCCCGGCCGATATCGGTTGCGCCTCCTCGACGAAACCGCCCGCCTACAATCCTGAGGACGCGAAGAAGCTCTTGGCCGAAGCGGGCTACAAAGACGGCTTCGATCTCGAATTCGACGTGCACGAGCCGCTGGCCGAAATCGGCGAGGCGATGGCCGGCATGCTGCGTAAGGTCGGCATCCGGGCGACGATGCGGACGTTGCCGCTGGCGCTCTACGTGCGCATGCGCGGCGAGGGCAAGCTGACCGCGTTTCTGGGCTTCTACCCCACCAATGCCCAGCCGGATATGGACAACATCCTCGACCTCTTCTTCGACGGCAATCGCGACTATTGGGCCGCCGACCCTATTATCAAAGCGGCGCAGAAGACGGGCGCGATCGAGGGCGATCTCGAGAAGCGCGGCGATATCTACAAGCGGGCGATCGATGAGGTGAATAACAAGAATTTCATCCTGCCGGTCGCCGATCTGCCGATGGTCTTCGTTCACACCAAGGACGTCATGGTCAAAGAGAACCCGATCACGCCGATCAACACCGAGGTCGACGATTTCTATTGGGCGCCCTAGCGGCCGAGCGTGGGCGCGGGTGTCGGCATTTCCCACCCCAATCCGCTTGCGATCCGATCCGTTCTAGCCGACACTTGCCGCAAAAGCTTTGCGGGGGGAGGCATACGGTGCAGAAGATTTGGGCGGGAATCCTCGGCCTGGTGGCGGTCTTGGCGATCGGCGTCGCACCGGCCGCGGCGAACAGGGCGAACGATACTTTGACCGTCGCGGTCCACGATTGGTGGAGTACGCTCGATCCTTATCAATTCCCGCTGGATGAAGCGAATATCTTCTACACCATCGTCTACGAGACGCTGATCGGTTACGACGAGCGCGAGCACAAGATCATTCCGCGGCTCGCCAAGGCGTGGCGCCAGGTCGACGACAAGACGGTCGAGTTCGATCTGCGCGACAACGTGAAATTCCACAACGGCGATAAATTCGACGCCGACGACGTCGTCGGGACGATCAATTATCTGCTCGATCCGAAAGTGCCGCTTCGCTTCAAAAGCGTCTATGACTGGATAGACAAGGTCGAGAAGACCGGTCCTTACAGCGTACGCATCACCGCCAAGAAGCCGTTCGCGGTCGAACTGCTCACCTTCGCTTATCGCTTCTATATCCTCGATTCGAAGGTGCTTGCGAAGCTCGATAATAAAGCCGATTACGGCCGGACGGGCGACGCGATCGCGACCGGGCCTTACAAGATGGTCTCGATCGACCAGCAAAAGATGGTGCTGGTGAAAAACGACGATTATTACGCCAAAGACGGGCCGTACAGCGCGCACATCAAGAATATCGTCGTCCGGCCGATCCCCGATCCGCAGACTCAGATCGCCGAATTCATGACCGGCAACGTCGATCTCATCCGCAACGCCTCGGCCGATACCGCGCGCCAACTCGCGCAGGCGCCGAACACGGTCGTGAGCCCGATGCATAACGGCTTGCTGATGTATATCACCCTCGACGCCGCCGGCCGCTCCGACAACAAGATGATGACGGATCAGCGCGTCCGCAAAGCCTTCATGGAAGCGATCGATCGCAAAGAACTCGCCAAGACGATCATCCCGGGCGGCGAGATTGCGGAGCTCCTCAACGGCATCTGCATACCGAGCAATATCGGCTGCGTCTCCTCGACCAAGCCGCCGGATTTCAATCCGGAAGATGCAAAAAAACTCCTGGCCGAGGCCGGCTATAAAGACGGGGTCGATCTCGAGCTCGACGTGCACGAGCCGCTGGCCGAGATCGGCCAGGCCATCGCCGGCATGCTGCGCAAAGTCGGCATCCGCGCCAGCGTGCGGCCGCTGCCGCTGACGCTCTATGTCCGCTTGCGCGGCGACGGCAAGATGACGTCATTCCTCGGCTTCTATCCGACGACGGCACAGCCCGACATGGACAACATCCTCGACTTCTTCGTCAACGGCAATCGCGGCTATATCGGCGACGATCCGGTCGTTAAAGGGGCGATGGAAAAAGGCGCCGTCGAATTCGATGCGAAGAAACGCGACGCGATCTACGAGAAGGCGATCGACCACATCAACGAGCGGAACCTTATCTACCCGGTCGCCGATTTGCCGATGCAGTTCGTCCACACGAAAGAAGTCGCGGTGAAAGAGAACCGGGTCTCGCCGATTCAAACGACGGTCGTCGATTTCTACTGGGCGCAGTAGGGATCAACAGCGGCGCTGTCGAAATTCGTCGCAGCAATGACGAGGGGGTTTATAACCTGGCGCCGGGCGCCCGATCGACCACGGCCCTGCCGATGCGGCGAAAGGCCAGCACGATCGCATCGGCCATGTTCGCTTTCGACACGACGCTCAGCTCGACGCCGAGATGGACGATGGTTTGGGCGATCTGCGGACGGATACCGCTGACGATGCAGTCGGCGCCATTAGGCGAGCCGCCGAAATCGCCTTCAACAGATGCTGCGCGACCAGCGTATCAACCGTCGGCACGCCGGTGATGTCGATGATGGCGATCTCCGCGCCGGTGTTAACGATGGTCTGCAGCAGATTTTCCATCATCACTTGCGTACGATTGCTGTCGAGCGTGCCGATCAGCGGCAGGGCGAGCACGCCCGGCCACAACGTCACGACCGGCGTCGACAGCTCGAGCTGCTCATCGCCCTGGCGCAGGATTACTTCCTCGCGGCTCGTCTGAAAGATCTCCGTCGTATAGAGGCCGAGCTTGTCGAGCAGCAGCGTCGCGGTCCAAACCTCGCGCGCGAGCGATGGAGCATCCTTGAGCTCGCGGCCGAGCAGATCGAAGAGCGGCGCTTTGAGCGAGAAGACGAACGTCGCCGTTTGCACTTGACTCGCACCGCGCAAAGCGCGCGCACGCGAGAATTCTTCGAGGACGAGACGCGTCTCGCTCCAGGACGGCGTTGTGATATCCTCCAACTGTGCGACGCCCGCAATGCACAGGGAATCGAGAAAGCACGTGGAGTAATCGCGCAATTCGGCTTGATCCTCGACGCTTCCCCTATTGGCGGCGCGTTGTTGCTCGAGCCAGGCCGCGAGCAGCGTTTCCCGATGTGCCGCGATCAATCTCGGAAGAAAGACCTCGTCGACGGACATCATTCGTTCCCTGCGTTTGGATGCTGTTCGAGTAGGCTCGCGCGCGTCTCCAATTCCAGAGCGAGGAACCGCAAATTCTCCGCGATCGCTTCGCTCACGAAATGCGCTGCTTGCCGGTGTCGGGCCGCTTCTTTACGCAGCTCCCGAGGATCGTTAGCCGGCACGGGACGATCTTTCTAAAGTGTCCGCGTCTTTCCCGATCAACTCACGCCAACGATGTGCGATGTCGAGGAGAAGGGCTTTTGAGCGCGGATCGCTGGCTTTGAGCGCCAGCTGTTCGGCATGCTCGGCTTGCTGCAAGCACTCTTTCGCTGTTCGCATGGATATCCCGCACGTTTCGAGCGGGAGTATATTGCCCCATCCGATTATCGTTTTAGTGGGGACTTGCGACTCTCAGCCGTAGGCGCTCGGTATCGATGCCAACGATGAAAATACGGTACACCCGCGAGCCTGACTTCGCAATGAGAGCTGCCGACCGGCGCGTTTGCGACGGTTTTTCTTGCAACCGAGGGGCATTGCGCCCAAGCTGCCCCTGCTGTCCCACGACAATAAAATTGCTATGAATACTTTCTGAGACGAAGGAATGTTGGCTTCTCGACATTCTTCCGCGTCATCGAGATTGAGGAATCGTGAGTCAATGCCGGCCGCTTCTTCTTCCGACACCGTTCGAATCCTTCTCGTCGATGACGACGAAGCTTTTCGCTATGCTCTTGCCAAGAGCCTCCGTGAGAAAACATTCGATGTCGTCGAGGCGAGCAGTTTTCGCGACACTTTGCCTGCGCTGGAAAACGGCGAACGGTTCGACTTTTTCGTCACCGATCTCTTCGTGCCCGAGGTCCACGGTTTTGCGTTGGCGCGGATGGCGCGGATGAAGCATCCGAATATTCATTGCATCTACATTACGGCGCACGACGTGCCGACCGACGAAGCTATCGGGCCGATCTTGAAGAAGCCCTTCGATACTTCGGTGCTCATCGAGACGATCGAGAAGCTGCACGGCGCTCCGCGCGCGTCGGGAGACGCAAGCTGAGGGAGTCTCTGGAAGCCGAGAGCGGCTACCAGGCTCCCCTGACCTTGTCGATCAGCGCGAGCGCATCCGCCGGCGGCTCGTCCGCGCGCCACGCGACATGACCGTCGGGCCGGACCAGCACGAGGCGGCGAACGTAAAGCGCAGCGATCTTCTCGTCGGGTAGATCGACAACGGTGAGAGGCACGCGGCGCGTCTCGGCCGCGGCGGCGATGCTCGCGCCGGACGGCGGAGCGGCGCCGAGGCGCAGCAGCACAAAGCCTTTGCCGAAAAGATCGAGCGTCGAGCGGCCATCCGCAAGCCACGCATGCGGCGCGCGCGTGCCGGGCCGAGCAGAGGGAACGAATTGCTTGGTCTCAACCGGGATCGCGGGACTACCGTCGCTGACCACAATCGGCGAGGGGGCATAGCAATAGCCGAGGCGGAGATTCTCGGTGAACATCGGCATGTTGGCGTGGTTGGTGGCGTAGAACACCTCGGCCCAGCGCTCGCGCAGCGCATCGCCTTCGGGCGTTTCCTTGTCGATCGCCGGGCCGCAAGGCAGCGAGGAAAGCAACTCGAACTCGCCAGTGCAGGCCCGCACATTGTTGAGCGCGACAGGCTGGCGCTCGATCTCGTAGCTGTCGAGCAGGTGCGCGCCGCCCCAGCCTTGCAGTACGGCAGTAAGCTTCCAGCCGATATCGAGCGCGTCCTGCAGGCCCGTATGGAGGCCGAGCCCGCCGGTCGGTGAGTTCTGATGCGCGGCGTCGCCGGCGATGAAGACGCGTTGGCCGTCGCGATAGCGGGTGGCAACGCGCTCGCGCCGTTCCCAATGCATGACCGAGATCACCTCATAGGCGAAGTCGCGGCCGGCGAGTCGGCGCATGTAATCCGGCGTGTCGTAGCCCTCGATCGATTTCAGCACCGAGAGGCGCCACGTCTCATTGCCGTCGATGCCGATGATCTCGCCCCACGTCCCCTCGGTATCGGTGAAGCGGAAGAAGCGCGCCCAGCCCTTGTCGTGAATCTCCATCAGCTCGCGCGAGCGGAAATAGATATTCGTGCTCGTCGCAAAGACGCCGACGCCTTCGTAATCGAGCTTGAGCTGGGTCGCGACCGCGCCGTCGGCACCGTCGCAGCCGACGAGATAGTCGGCTTCGATAATCTCGCTTTTCCCGGTTTTGCGGTCGGTCACCGTGGCGCGCACGCCGTCCGCATCCTGTTCGAACGCGTCGAGGCTGGTCATGTGGCGCAAGGTCACCGACGGCAATTCGCGCACGCGCGCCAAGAGGATCGGGTCGTAGAAGATCTGGGCGCAGCCGCAATCGGGCTCCGGCGTGTGCGGCGGGTGCTTGTCGACATAAGGCGGGATGCGCACGCGGGTCAGAGTCGGCCCCGTCATGCTGGTGCAGTATTCGAAATCGTTCGGCCGTGTCTGCGGCCAGCCGTTGCGCTTCACTGTCTCGGCGATGCCCCAGCGGCGGTTCAATTCCATGCTGCGGACGGAAAGCCCGCTCATCTTCGGCACGCTGAGCGCGCCGTCGCGCCGCTCGACCAATGTGCAAGGGATGCCCGCGAGCCCAAGCTCGACGGCAAGCGCGAGCCCGACCGGGCCGCCGCCCGCGATCAACACCGGAATTTTGGTCATGGAGGACTCGCTATTGCAAATAATCGTGCAGCAGCGCGACGACGTGCTGCTCGTAAGGCTCGAGCTCTTCCGCCTGGGTGCAGGTGTATTCGCTCATAAGTCTGGCATCGATGGCTTCGGCCGGATCGCCTTGCGGCACGTCGACCCGTTGGCTGTTGAGTTTTACCGCCTGCATCAGCATGGTTTGCGTCGCTTTCGACAAGAGCCAGTTGACGAAGAGCTTCGATGCATTCGGGTGCGGTGCCTTTTGCACATATTCGATCGCGCCGACGCCCGGGCTCCAAAGATGGATGCCCTCGACCTTGACGAAATCGGCGAGCGAGGCACCGCGCGCGGCGTAATCGACGAAGGTTGCGCTCGGCAGGCCGAAGGCGACCGGATAGCGGCCGGAAGAGAGCCAGTCCATCATCTGCCGGGGTTCGCCGGTGACGACTGGCTTTTGCGCCATCAGCTTCTTGATCGGCTCGTCGCCGAACAGTTTGTCCATCACGACGAGGACGTTGAGTGAGGCGCCGCCGCGCGGATCGGCCATCGATATCTTGCCGGCCCATTGCGGCGCATCGAGGGTCAGCATCGTCGGCGCCGCGGTGCCGTTGAGCTTGGCCATGTTGTAATAGACGCTCTGGCTTTCATAAGCGACGAAAGCCGGGAAGAATTGCTTTTCCTTGTCGAGGAACAGCCCGTTGAAGCCCGCGCCCCAATTCTTCTCGTCGGTGATCTCGGGCAGGATGAAGAGCGGCTTCACCGGCACGAGCTCGCCCTTGTTCTTCATGTCGTAAGAGGGGGCGTCGATGCCGCCGATACGCAAATCCCAAAGATATTGCCCGGCCTCATGCTCCTTGATGATGCGCGGCCAGAAATCGCGGCTCGCCACGGGTGTCATCTCGGTCTTGATGTCGGGATAGGCTTCCTGGAATTTCGCCAACGCATCGCGCCAGGCGCGGCCCGACGGAACGGAGAGGACAAGCGCGCCTTCCTTCTTCGCCGCGGCGACAGTCGCGTCCCAATCCGATTTCCAATCGGCGCGGGCGGGAGGAGACACCGATAGAATTACCAACGTCATTGCGAGCGCAGCGAAGCAATCCAGAAGCCTCGCATGTCGCCCTGGATTGCTTCGTCGCTGCGTTTCTCGCAATGACGAAGGAAAACAAATACGCACCATCATCACTCTGCCGCCGCCGGCTTGACTTGCCGCTGCTTCCAGATGTCGTGGTAGTCGATGTTGTGGGGCACGATCTCGGAGACGACGACGATATGCGACATGTCGTTCTCGGCCGGTGAGGTCACGACATGGCCGGGCGTGCGCCCCGCGCCGACATCCTCGATCGCGTTCAGCAACTGCCGGCGGGCGACCACGATGCAGGTGTCGGAGACGCCGAGATGTTCGTTCTCGCGTTTGTGGATAGCCCCCGGCGTTTCCGTCGCGAAAGCGTCGTGTACGGGGAAATAGCCGCCCATGCCGGTATAATTCTCGGTCTTCTGCTTTTTGCGATCCTGCATGTAGCGGTTCGCTTTGTTGCGGATGTAGCGGTGGTCG
This sequence comes from Allostellaceae bacterium, assembly GCA_035552195.1. GTDB lineage: Bacteria > Pseudomonadota > Alphaproteobacteria > ATCC43930 > CGMCC-115725 > CAIKMD01. The sequence goes on from DASZLU010000011.1 coordinate 51,884, forward strand.
CGGATCTCGTGTGCGATCTCGGCCTCGTAGCGCTCGCGGGCGACGGGCCGCACGCGGTTGAAGATAAAATCGAAGCGGTAATGCGTCTCGTCGTCGATTGGCACGTGCCAATGCACCGAATAGCCTTCGCCGACACGGCCTTCATTGCCGATGATCGCCGCTTTGTTGGGCAGGATGAAATTGGTGATGCGAACGTATTTGCCTTGGTCGCCCGAATTGCGTACCGAGAAGATGCGCACGCCGTAATCGGTGCGCTCGGCCTCGAGCTTCGGCCGTCCGTCTTCGCGATAATACTGATCGGCGGATTTCTGGCTGCCCGGCACGTTCCGGCTGTCGATGCGCTTGATCGGCTTGTGCAAGTAAGAAAGATGCGAGGGATCGATATCGCCTTCGAGCGATTGCAGGTAATTGCAATCGAGAATGGTCTTTTGCAGGAAGAGATGATCGCCGGTTGCACGCAGGAATTCGTAATCCGGCAGCAGCGGCGGTTCACCCCGACCGAGGCAAGCAAAAATCATTCCGGCCCGTTCGACCACCGGATAGGAGAGGTGGCGAATCTCGTCCTTGTATTTGCTCTCCGGCGGCTCGGCCGGTTGCTCGAGGCAACGGCCGGCGACATCGAACAGCCAGCCGTGATAGAGACAGCGCAGCCCGCCATCTTCAACGCGGCCGTAGGACAGATCGGCGCAGCGATGGGAGCAGAGGATGCCGAGCAGCCCGGCGCGGTTCTGATCGTCGCGGAAGAGGACAAGGTCCTCGCCGAAGAGGCGGATCGGCTGCGGTGCGCCGCCCGGCGGCAATTCAGAGGAGAGCGCAATCGGGTGCCAATAGCGGCGCATCAATTCGCCGCCCGGCGTGCCTGGCCCGGTCCGGGTCAGAAGAGCGTTTTCCTCGCGTGTTGTCATGCTGTCCTCCCGCCCACGCCCGGCATCTGGAATGGGCAAATTCGCTTTGCTTGACAGCATCTTGCCGTGAATCGCAGGATGAAAGTCAACGCGAAAAAATGCAAAGCCGCGGATGTCGGGGGAAGTGTGAGCCAGAGCGGCGAGGGTGTTTTAGTCGGCGTAGAGGGCCGCCGCGAGAAAGCGTGCTTTGCGCGGTTCGGCTCGGGCGGCGCGGGCCTCGTCCTGCTGATCACCGGCTTCTTTGTGCTGTATCCGCTGGCGCTGCTCGTCTATGGCAGCTTTGTCGTGACCCGCGCCGATGGGAGCAGCGGCTACGGCGTCGCGACCTGGCTCTCGGCCATCAATCAGCCGGGCATGTGGGCATCGCTACTCAACACGGCGACCCGAACGATCGCGACCGAGGTGATTTCGTTGCCCTTGGCCATCGGCGTGTCGTGGCTGGTCGCGCGCAGCGATCTGCCCGGCAAGCGGCTGATCGACAATTTCATGTGGGTCGCCTTCTTCCTGCCGGCGCTGCCCGTATTGCTCGGCTGGATCCTGCTGTTCGATCCGGATTACGGCGTGGTCAATCAGCTGCTCGCGAAAGGCTTCGGCATCACCCAGCCGGTGTTCAACATCTATACCTTCACCGGCATTGTCTTCGCCCATCTCGCGTCGCGTTCGATCTCGGCGAAATACATCTTCCTGGTGCCGGCGTTTCGTAATATCGATTCATCGCTGGAAGAAGCGGCGCGGGTGGTCGGCTCCGGCACGTTCGGAACCATCCGTGCGATCCTGGTGCCGCTGCTGATGCCGGCGATCCTTATCACCGCGGCGATCTCGCTGATCCATTCGCTCGAATCTTTCGAGATCGAGCTAATCCTCGGCCCGCCGGTGAGCTTCTACGTTTTCAGCACCAAGATGTATCAGCTCATGCGGCAATCGCCGCCACTCTTCGGCGAGGCAACGGTGCTGGGCTTCGGGGTGCTGCTCATCGTGCTGCCGCTGGTTCTATGGCAGCAGCGGCTGCTCGCGGCGAACCGCTTCGTCACGGTGACCGGGAAAGCGCGGATGCAAGCCTTCCGTCTCGGTGCGTGGCGCTGGCCGCTCTTCTGGCTGTTGGCGCTGCTTGGCGTGTTCACCACGGTCGTGCCAGGCATCTGTCTGATCCTCGGTACGTTCATGAACATTTTCGGCCGTTTCGACATGGCACGGATCTGGACTTTGGATCACTGGTCCGAGGTTCTGAGCGATCCGCTGCTGCTGCGCGCGCTCTGGAACACGCTCGTCATGGGCGGGGCGGCGGCGCTCATCGGCATGTTCTGGTTCTCGCTCGTCGCCTATGTTTCGGTAAGGACGCGCTATCCGGGCCGCAAGCTCCTCGATTTCGTCACGTGGCTGCCGGCGAGCCTGCCCGGCGTGATCCTCAGCCTGGGCCTGCTCTGGATGTTCCTCACGGTGAGGCCGCTGCGGCCGCTCTACGGCACGATCGCGGTGCTGGTGGTAGCGGTGCTGATCAGCGCGATCACGACCAGCACGCAGATCATCAAAAGCAATATGGTGCAGATCGGTGCCGAGCTTGAGGAAGCGGCGCAGATCGCGGGCGCCGGCCGCGCCGCGACCTATCGCCGGATCATACTGCCGCTGCTCGCGCCTGTGTTGGTCACCGCGGCGCTCTACATCTTCAGCACTGCGGCGCGCAACGTCGCGACCATCGTGATGATCGCGACGGGCGGCAACCGGCCGTTGGCGCTGTTGCAGATCGATTATATGATCGACGGGCAATACGAGGCGGCGTCGATCGTCGGCATTTTCATCGTGGTGTTGACCTGGGGCGTGGCGATGATCGCGCGCGGAATCGGCCGGCGCTTCGGCTTTCGGACGCTCTAAGAAAGGGAAGAACAGATGGCCCAGATCATCGGCGGACTGGCGACCTCGCACGCGCCGCAGCTTTTGATGCCGGCGCTGCAATGGAGCGATTTGCCGACGCGCACCAAAGGCCCGTTCAATCCCAAGCCCGATATCGCCAAAGACCTCACCGATGAGGCGAAACTCGCGAACCAGGCACGCTGCAACAAGGCGATCGGCGCGCTCCGGGCACAGCTCGAAGCCTGGGCGCCGGACGCCGTCATCGTGATGGGCGACGATCAGCACGAGAACATCCTCGACGACAACCAGCCGCCGTTCCTGATCTATCTCGCGCCCGAGACCGACGCGACCTTGCATTTCAATTATCTCGGCGTGAAATCGACCGATCAGATGACGCGCTATCCCGTCGCCAGCGCGCTCGGCATGCAGCTTTACCACGGACTCTCCGATGAAGGCTTCGACATCGCCTGGTCGCGCAAGAACCGCGAGGAATATGGGCTCGGCCATGCCTTCGGTCGTGCGCTCGATTTCCTGATGCCGCTGAAGAAATTCCCGATCGTGCCGCTGATGGTGAACACCTATTACCCGCCGGCGCCGAGCGCGAAACGCTGTCTCAATCTCGGCAAGGCGCTGCGCCGTGTGATCGAAGGCTTGCCGGGTGAGGCGCGCATTGCCCTGGTCGCGTCCGGCGGCCTCAGCCACACGGTGATCGATGAAGCGCTCGACGCCGCCTTCATCAAGGCGCTCGAGACGCATGACGAGAGCTATTACGCCTCGATGCCGGCCGATGTATTGGTCGAAGGCACGTCCGAGATCCGCAACTGGATCATCCTCGCCGGCGCCATGGGTCGCGGCGGCAAGATGATCGACTACGTCCCGTGCTATCGCCAACCGACGGGAGTCGGCTGCGCGATGGGGTTTGCGGTGTGGAACCAACCTGACCTTTTCCCGCTCCGCCCTGGAGGGCGGAGAGGGTAGGGTGAGGTGGGTGTTCGATAACTCAGAGGAAATCGCGCCTGCTGCGTCACACCTCACCCGCCCATCGCTAAGGCGACGGGTCCCTCCCTCTCCCCGCAAGCACGTAGAGGGAATGTTTAAGAACTAGGCGAACATCTCCGCCGGCCGCACCGTCTTCACCTCATGCGCGTGCAGCGCGGGCAGTACCTCTTGGCCGAGACGGCGGATCTGCTCGATGAACATGTCGTGCGGCACGGCGCCCTGATTGATGTTGAGCAGAAGGTTGTTGGCGCCGGCGTGCTCGGCTTCGTCGATGAGTCGCTCGATGACCTCTTTCGGCGAGCCCCAGGCGGCGCGATCGGCAACGCGTTTCTCGGCATCGGCCATGGTGAAGGCGGCTGTCTTCACGCGCTCGTTCATCAAGGGGCCGCGATTTTCCGGCCGTACGTAATCGAAGGATGCCGGATTACGCGCCGAGCCGAGGCGGGCGAGGGCGACGCTGTTGCCGTGGCCGAACAGCATGTTCTGGAAATAGACGTAGTTGGGTCCGTATTCCGCGATCGCGGCAGCGCGGCTGTCCGCGACATAGGCATCGGCGAAGAGAGTGATCTGGTCGCTCGTGACCTTGTTGCCGGTCTTGGCCACAGCTTTCGCATAGTAGGCGATGATGTCCTCGATCAAGCCGCGCGAGAATTCCGGCAGCACGATCGGATAGTTTCGCGACCCGGCCCAGTCGAGCGTCTCTTTCGAGCCCGTCACCGGCATCCAGATCGGCGGATGCGGCTGTTGATAGGGTCTCGGCCAGAGGGAGATTTCCTTGTAGGACCAGAATTTTCCTTCATGCGAGAAGGTCTCCTGCGTCCACGCCTTCATGATGATCTCGTAGCTTTCCTCGAAACGCGCGCGCGCTTCCGACGCGGGCATCGAGAACACGTGATATTCGCGCGGCGCGCCGCGCGCCAAGCCGGCGATCACGCGCCCGCCCGAGATCTGATCCGCCATCGCCGTCTCTTCGGCGACGAGCAGCGGATCGTGCATCGGCAGGAGGTAGCCCATCACGAGGAATTTCAGTCGCTTCGTATGCTGCGCCGCGACCGCGATCAGCATGTTCGGCGAATTCATCAACGAATGCGGCGTGGTGTGATGCTCGTTGAAGCCGACACCGTCGAAGCCGAGCTCGTCCATGAGCTTCCAGGCTTTGATGTGCTCCTGATAGGTCTCGTGTGCGATCTTGGGATCGAAATATTTGCCGGGAAGGGGATAGGGCAGGTCGCTGAATTCGGTGAATTTATGGCCGTAAGGTACGAGATCGAACAGGAAGACTTTCATTGCGGCGTTTCTTTTTCGAGGAAGGGAGCAAAAAGAAGACCCGCGAGACAAGGCCCGCGGGTTGCGAATGACGATACGCGGATCAATCCCTGAACGAAGGATCGAGCCGGTCCAGGTTGCGGAGGATCGCGGCCCATTCGACCTGGCCGCCGCTGTTGCGCTGCTTGTCGAATTGCTTTGCCGTGTGCTCGCAGACCTCGGGCTTCGGCTCGATGATGTCGGCGCCGGCCGCCATCAGGCGCAGCTGCGCGTCGGCGACGCGGATCAGCATCGCCATGGTGGTGACGGCGCGGCTGATATTGGCGCCCGTCGTGAGCAGGCCGTGATTGCGCAGGATGACCGAATGGTTGTTCTGCCCGAGATCGCGGGCGAGGCGGGCGCATTCGTCGCTGTCGGTCGCGATGCCTTCGAAATCGTGATAGCCGATGCGGTTATAGAAATTCATCGCATCCTGGCAGAAATATTTAAGCCCGCCTTTCACCGCCGAGATCGCGATGCCCGGCTCGGTGTGGACATGCATCACGGCGTTAATGTCCGAGCGCGCCATGAGCACGGCGGTGTGGATCGTCGTCGCGGCGGGATTGATCGGCTTGTCCTCGCCGATCGGCCGGCCTTCCATATCGAGCTTCAAGAGGCTCGACGCGGTCACTTCCTCGAACAGCAGCTCATGCGGCTTGATCAGGAAATGATCGGGCTCGCCGGGTACGCGCAGCGTGATGTGATTGAAGATCGAATCGTTCCAGCCGGCATATTGCGCGTGACGATAGGCGGCGGCGAGATCGACCCGCGCCTGCCACTCGGCCGGCGGAATGGAATTGCGGAGCGTCGGTTCCCCTTTTGAAGAATTTGGATGCAGCGGCGTCGGCGTCACCATGGTGCCATCTCCCCGGAAAGGCATTTCCTGAACGAAGTATAGGGTTTTCCCCCGCTCGCTCAAACTCGCGGCCCGGCTGGCTCCCGGCCGCATTGGTCGGTAAAAGCGGCCACAGGAGGACATCATGCAAATCGTCGTCGTCGGCCCGGCCGCTACTGAATATGCCTTCGTTCCTGTCGAGGAAGAGTTGAAGCGCCGCGGCCATGACGTCATCCGCTACGTCGGCGCGGCGCCGTTCCTGGCGCAGGCCGATGCGCTCGCCAAAGCCGACATCCTTTACGGCAACGCCTATCCCTGCACGCGCGCGCTGCTCGAGAAGGCGCCACAATTGCGCGCCGTGGTCAACCCCTGGATCGGCATGGAAGGCTTCGACCTCGCCGCCGCGACGTCGCTCGGCGTCGTCGTCGCCAATGGCCAGGTGCCGGAGAACTATCTCAGCGTCGCCGAAGCAACGATCATGCTGATCCTCGCCTGTCTTCATAATCTGCCCGACAAGATAGCAGCGCTGCGTGCCAGCGAGCCCGCGCCGTCGCGCATGAATGCGCGGATGCTACGCGGCAAGACGGTCGGCATGATCGGCTTCGGCAATATGGCGCGCGCTATCGTCCATCGCCTGTCGACGTGGGATGTGACCTTGCAGGCCTATGCGCCGCGGGTGCACGAGCCGGTGCCGCCGAATGTCACGTTCGTCGGCCTCGACGAACTGCTGCAGAGCAGCGATGTCGTCTGCGTGCTCGCGACGCTCAATGCCGAGACGAAATATCTTTTGAACGAAGCGAAGCTGCGGTTGATGAAGCCGAATGCGATCCTGGTCAACACCGCGCGCGGCGGCATCGCCGACGAGGCGGCGCTGGTGCGGATCGCGAAAGAGGGACGGCTGCACAAGATCGCGCTCGACGTGTTCGAGAGCGAGCCGCTGGCGCCCGACAATCCGCTGCGCGATCTGCCGAATGCGATCCTGACGCCGCATTGCGTCGGTCATTCGCGCGAAGGCGCCGAAGCCGTGCCGCGCACGGCCCTCGCCAATATCGAGCGCGCCATCGCCGGCGAGCCGCCGGTCTATGTCGTCAATCCTGCCGTGCTGCCGGCGTGGCAGAAGAAGTGGGGGAAGTGACGGGTCGCGCGGGGCGCGGAATGCTTGCTACCGCGTCATATCCTCGGCAAAGCGCCTGTCGACAACCTGATCGAGCGTGACCTTGCCCTTCAGCATGTTCTGCTGCTCGAACCAGTCGAGCTGGCGGGTCATGTCGGCGAAATCGAGGCCCGCGTTGATATCGACGTAAGGCACGGCGACGCGCAACTCGTCGGGCGTTTGGCCGAGATATTTCGCCATGATGGCGAGGGCTTCCGGCGCGCCGGGACCGTCGTGCCGCGTGCCGTCGGCGGCGGTGAAGGCGTCGTGGAAATCGCGCAGGCCGCGACGCAGGCCGGTGAGGAAGCGCTTATACACGTCGCCGCGCTCGTTGAGCGCCTTGGGCGAGGCGATGAGCGCGCTCGATTGCCATTGCACCTCGTCGCCAACGAAGGCGAGTAGCTTCAGATCATTCTTGGCCAAGGACGGCGCCATGATCGTCGCGGGGATGACGCCGGTATCGGCGGTGCCGCCGGTCACGGCCGAGACGATGTTGCCGTTCGCCTGCAGCGCCAGAAAACGCACCTGATCGAGCGGTATGTGGTGCTTTAGCACGACCTGCGCGGCGGCGTAATGCACCGGCGAGCCGATCAAAGAGATTGCGACCGAATGGCCCGCGAGCTTGTCGAGACTGGTGAGCCCCGCTGCCGAGGCCGCGTTGGAGAGAATGAAGCCGTTCACCTGGAAGGTCTGATGCTCGCGCGCTTGGCCGGCGATGATCTTGATCGCGCCTTGTGCGGCGAAGGCGTAGAGCTGTGCCGAGACACCGGTCGAGCCAATATCGGACGAGCCGGACACGACGGCCGGCGGCACCAAGCCGGGCGAATCGAAGTTGGCGAATTCGATCTCGATGCCGGCATCTTTGAAATAGCCCTTGTCGACGGCGACATAGATCGCGCCGAGCGCCGTCGATTTCACCGTCGCGATCTTCACCACGTCGGCTGCTTGCGCTGCGCTGCTGGCGACAAGCAGAGCCGCTACGCCGCAAGCGATGTCTCGTATCCGTCTTTTCACAGCCATCCCCCGATCTTAATCCGTTTGCCGCCCGGTTTCCGGTACGTAGCGGATCAACAGGAAGGCGACCACCGCAGCGCAGGACGAGGTGAAGAGGAACGCGGTGCCGTAATCGACCTGATCGGCGACCAGCGCGAAGATGATCGGGCCGAGCGCGACGCCACCCTGTCCGGTGAAGCGCCAGATGCCGAGGAACGTGCCCCGCGCTTCCGCCGGCGCGACATCGGCGCCGACGGTTTGCACCGAGCCGCCCGTCAGCGCCTGGGTGGCGACGCCAAGGAGGAACAGCCCGACATACCAGGCGAGCGACAGATGCGCGAATGCCGACACGGCCAGCAGCGCCATGGCGATGGTGACGCCGGTGAAGCCCGGCACCATCGTCCGCTTGCGGCCGAAGCGGTCCATGATCCAGCCGCCGGTGAAGCCGATCGGCAGCGAGAGGCATGAGGCGGCGGTCGCGAGATAGCCGATCTGCGCGGGGCCGAGATTGTAAGCGAAAGCGGCGTAGAGATGGAGGAGATCGGCGTTGAGCGGACCGCGCGTCATCCCCGCGAAGAGCGCGACGCCGAAATAGACGAGGCGCGGCAGGATGAGGTCGCGCAGCGACATCGTTCGCGCTTTCTTGTCGCTTTTGCTTTGCCGCGGCGTGTCCTTGCCGAAGGTCGAGGTCGGGATCAGCGCGATCAGCGCCATCGCGGCAAAGACGATGAACGGCGCGCGCGGGCCCCAAGACGCGGCAATGAAGCCGCCGATGATTGGACCCGCCAACCGGCCGGTGCTGTCCATGCCGAACATCCAGCTCACCAGCCGGCCGCGCTGCGACGGGGCCGCGCCGTAGGAGATCGCGGCAAGCCGCGCCATCTGCCACATCTGCGCCGCCATGCCGGTGAGGAAGCGCAGTATGAGCAGCTCGGTGAAATCGTCCGAGAAGAAGATCGCAAAGCTCGTCACCGAGGTGATCAGCGGCGCGGAGATCAGCACGATGCGATTGCCGAAGCGATCGATCAGCCATCCCGACGGAATCGTGCCGAAGACGTTGCCGAGCACGAAAGCGGTGACGATGCCGCTCGCCATGCCAAAGCTGACCGCATAGGTCTTGGCGAGGGTCGGGATCGCCGGCAGCGCGATACCGGTGCCGATCGCCAGCACGAGTGCCGGCAGATAGGTCGAAAGAAATGCATCCCAAGAGACGGCGGCTTCGCCGCGCGGCCGTTTGTCGGTCGCAGCGTCGCTCCCTGGATTTTCTCCCGAACCGGCCTCACTCATCCTTGCAGCAAAGCAGCCTTCATCTGCTGGTGCGCAGCGACGGCGAGAGGATCTCGAGCACCTTTCCCTTGGTCTCGACCGCGACGAAGATCACCGTCAGCCCGCCGACGAGGCCAAAGCACCCATAGATCAAATAGGCGCCGTTCAGGCCAATATTGGTCCCTGCCCAGCCGAGGAAGATCGGCCCGATGATTGCCGCGAACCGCACCCACGCATTGCCGACGCCGACGCCGATGGCGCGCATCTCCGTCGGGTAAAGTTCGGCGGTATAGGTGCTGAGCCCCAAGGCGAGGATCGAATTGAACGCCGAGGCGAGCATGAACATCGCCATCAGAAAGACGAGGCTCTGGCCCGGAAAAGCGTAGGCGAAGAGCAGCACGAGCGGAATCGCGCTGCAGAGCTGACCCAAGGCGAAGAGCGGCTTGCGGCCGAATTTGTCGATCAGGAAGGTTCCGGTGATCGTGAAGCAGAGGCCGGCGAAACTCGAGAAGAAGCCGAAGCTGATCGATTGCTCCAAGGTCGCATGGTAGGTGGTGCGCAGCAGCGTCGGAACGGTCGTGTTGAGGCCGTAGACGATGATGTAGGTGCAGAACCAGATCGTCCATACGGCAAGAGTGCGGCGACGATAGATGCCGCGCAGCAGATCGCCGATCGTTGCCGTCGACGGCTTGACCGGTGCGAACTCCGTCGGCAGCGGCGGCAACGGCTTCGCGCCGTGCTCGGAGATTTGATCTTCGATCTTGGTGAGGACCCGATTGGCGTCTTCGTCACGCCCCTTGTTGACGAGCCAGCGCGGCGATTCGGGCATCCATTGCCGCATCGGGATGAGGATCACCGCCGGAATCGCGCCGACGATGAACATCCACTGCCAGCCGAGATTGGGCACGACCAGGTACGAGATGCCCGAGACGAAGATGAAGCTGATCGAGAACCAGAGCTGGAAGCCGAGACCATAGCGGCCGCGATGGGTAGCCTTGGCGAATTCGCCGATATAGGCCGCCATGATCGGGATTTCCCCGCCAAGGCCGAGGCCCTGGATCGCGCGCATCCAGAAGAGCGAGTTGTAATCCCAGGCGAAAGCGCAAGCGACGCTCATCACGGTGTAGAGGATCAGGGTGTAGCGGAAGATCGGTACCCGCCCGTAACGCTCGCCCAGCCAGCCGAAAACGATCGAGCCGACAAGCTGTCCGCCATAACCGGCGCTGATAAGCGTGAAACCGGTCGCGAAGCTGATGTGCCATTGCTGCACCAGCACCGGCAGCACATACGCGATCGCGAGGGCATCGAACCCGTCAAAGAACCAACCGGTCGAGACGATAGCGCCCATCTTGAGGTGCCAGCGCGAAAAGGGCAGGCGCTCGATGCGGGCAGCAATCTGATAGCGATCGGCCTCAGTGCGATCGATTGGCGCGGTCACGTCAGCCATGTTTCCCCCGAGGAATTCCAGAAGTAGCCGGTTTCTTGTTGCAGTGTGCGCCCTCTATAGGCGGCGCGCCGCGACGCGGCAAGAAGGGATGATCGTCTCTCGTTGACCGGCGCCTTCTTTCGGGCGGATACTTCCGGCAACGGGCAAAAGCTCATCGTTGAGGGAGGAGCATCATGGACGGAAGTATTCCGCGGCGCCGGTTTCTGCAAAGCGCCGGTGCGGCAACCACGGCCGCCGCGGTCGCACTCGGCCCGCGCCGCGGCAACGCGGCCGAGCAGATCGCGGAAGACGCGCAGCCGCCAGCGGTAACACCCATGCTCGCGCAACCGAAAGACTCGGCACAACCGAAAGGCGAGGCTTTCGATCCGGCGAAATTCGTCGTGATGCATCAGCTCGTGCAGGCAGGCCATGCGAAGATGAAACCGATCGCCTGGAATTATCTGCTGGGGTGCGCCGATACCGAGACGACGATGCGGCGCAATCGTCATGCCCTCGACAGCGTCGCATTCAAGCCACGCGCCCTGCGCGGCGTCGGCAAAGTCGATACGCGCGGCAAATTTCTCGGCAAGACCATGCGCCTGCCGGTGCTGATGTCGGGCATCGGTTCGGTCGGCTTAATCGATCCCGGCGGTGCCGCGACCGTCGCCAAGGCGGCTTCGACGTTCGGCGTCGCGATGGGCTACAGCTCGGTCGCCAAGCCGGGTCTCGAAGAAACGGCTGCTGCAGGCAATTGCCCGAAGATCGTGCAGCTTTACGTCCGCGGCGACGATGCATGGATCGACGCATACGCCGAGCGCGCGATCAAGGCGGGCTATGACGCCTTCGCCTTCATCATCGACAGCGCGCATTTCAGCCGCCGCGAGCGCGACATTATCCACGCGGGCAACAACGCCAATCTCAGCGACGAGCCAGATCCGTATTTGTCAACGCTCGATTGGGACAAGATCAAGCGCTTCAAGGACCGGCATAAAAACGTCGCCGTCGGCCTTAAAGGCATCACGACCGGCGAGGATGCCGAGCTTGGATTGAAAGCGGGCGTCTCGGTGATCTGGGTCTCGACGCATGGCGGTCGCCAGGTCGATCACGCGCGCGGCGCCTACGAGATCCTGCCGGAAATCGTCCAAGCGGCGAAAGGCAAGGCGACGATCGTCTTCGACAGCGGCGTCTATCGTGGCACCGATGTCGTGAAGGCGCTGGCCACCGGCGCCGATATCGTCGGCATCGGGCGGCTCTACGCCTATGGCTTGGCGAACGGCGAAGCCGGCGTGGTGCGCGTGCTCGAAATCCTCGAGAAGGAGATCGAGGCCTGCATGGCCAATCTCGGCGCGAAGAACGTCGCGGCGCTGAACAAATCGCTGATAACAGCATCGACGTCCATGAACCCGCCGGGACTCTTCAGCGCGTTCCCACTGATGGATACGACAGGGCTCTCGTCGGTATGAGAAGGGACGTGCCTTAAACCTTCCTTCCTGTCATTCCCGCGAAAGCGGGAATCCATGTGCGCCGATGGCCCCCCGCTTTCGCGGGGGTGACGAGGAAAGAGCAAGCGAAACTGGAAAGAACGAGCGGACGACCTAAGGCGCCTTAACCCCGAACCGGTCCGCGACCTTCGTCAATTCCGCCCAGGTCGCGGCGGGGATCGTAATTCCCGCTTTGCGCCGCTTCTCGAGTTCGCGTGCACCGCGCTCGCCCGGCATGAGGATCTCCTCGAACCCGGCCTGACGCGGCTGGCCTTTGAGCGCCTTGATCATGCGCGCGAGGTCGCGGTCGAAACCGGGCAAGTCGCGGAACTGCGCGATATCGATGGCGATGAGGAAAGCATTTTGGCGATGCTTCTTGCCCTCGGGCGTGCCTTCGATGGTCTCGGCGATGATCGCGTTGGCAGTGATGAGGCTCGAAATTGCCTCAATCATAAGAGAGAGCCCCGAGCCTTTCGGTCCGCCGAGCGCCAATGGCAAGGTCGCTTTCTTCGGATCGGTGGTCGGGTTGCCATCATCGTCGAGCGCCCAGCCTTCGGGAATGCTTTTGCCGCTGCGCGCGGCGTGCACGATCTTGCCGAGCGCGGCGACCGCCGTCGCCATGTCGAGCACCAGCGGCTCGCCCCCTTTTCCTGAAGAAGAGCCGTGCGGGATGGCGATCGAGAACGGATTGGAGGCGACGCCGACCTCGCGCGCGCCGTGGTAGACCATGTTCGACCACGAGGCCGAAGCAGCGATCGTTGCCATGCCTTCGAGTGCCGCCAGTCGCGTGTAGAAGCCGAGCGCTGCGGTATGCGTCGTGCGCCGCACCAGCGCAAGGCCGATACCGGCAGCACGTGCCTTGCGCACCGCCTCGGCGGCGGCGAGACGCATCGAGACCTGGCCCGGCGCACGATCGGCGTCGATAAGCACCGCCGCCGGCAATTCTTTCGTGACGCGGATATCCGCCGCCGTGTTCATCTCATCGTCGTCGATGATCTCGATATAGCGCGGGATGCGCTGGACGCCGTGGCTCGGCGCGCCGCGCAGATCGGCCCAGACCAACACCTCGGCGATCTTTGCCGCGTGATCTTCCGAGAAGCCGCGGGCGACGAAGATGTCGGCCGCGAATTTGGTCAGATCTTCAGCGGAGAGGGTAGGAGCGTCGGTCATGGTTGCAACTTGCCCCCCACCCTCCCATCGCTGGCGCGATGGGTCCCTCCCTCTCCCCAGCGGGGAGAGAGTTGGGGTGAGGGGGCCTTTTCCTTCACTTCGCCTCGATCGGGAAGAACTTCGCCAGCCACGTGCGGATGATCTCGATCACGCGCGGGTTTTCGTCGCTGAACATGAAGTGGTCGACATCGGGCATGAGATGAAGATCGGTCGAGCTCTTGCCGGCGTGCTCGAAGAGGCGCAGCGACTGCTCGGTCGGCGTCACCGAATCTTTCGATGCATGGAGCAGCAGCAGCGGGCGCGGCGCGATGTTGCCCACGACTTCGTTGGCGCGGAAATTGTACATGCTCTCGACCGTGTCGAAGGTGAACTCCATGATCGAGTTCTGGGCGAGATGCGTGCGCAGATGCTCGGGGATCGGCACGATGTCATAACGCGGCACCATGATGGTCTCGCCCTTCGCCTTCGCCGCCTTGCCGCGCTCCATCATGTCGGTGAAGCGCTTCCAGGCTTCCGGCGATTCGTGTTGCTTGCGGAACTTGGTCTCGCCGTCGCCCCAGCCCCCCGACGAAATGACGACACCGATACGCTTGTCGACGCCGCCCGAATAGACCGCGACCGCCGCGCCGAAAGACGAGCCGGCGACGCCGATGCGCGTGCCGTCGATCTCGGGCCGCGATTGCAGGAAGGTCACGGCGGCCTTCACATCGTCGACCTGCTCGAGGCAGACGGTATTGGCGCGCTTACCTTCACTCTCGCCGCAGCCGCGGAAATCGAAGCGCAGCGCGACGTAGCCCCATTCGGCCAGCATCGTCGAGGGAAGGACGCAGTTGCTGCTCGATGAATTCGAGCCGAAGCCGTGAAGCACCATCATCGCCGGCCGCTTTTCGCCCGGTTTCATGCTGTCGGGCTTATGGATATAGCCATTGATCTTGAGGCCGGCGGATTCAAACGAAATGCGCTCTGCTTGAGCCATGGATGCCCTCCCTCTGTTGGCTGGTCTATGGCGCAGGTGCGTGCCCGCCGCAATCGGATTTGCTAAGCTCTTTCCGGGAGGTCGGTCGGGCGCGTTGAGCGGGGATACGCGATGGATCGACTGACGCTTTTTGGCTTGTTCGCGGTTTCGGCGATGCTCTTATGCTACGCCTTTGAAAACCGCAGCCCGTGGTTCGTTTTAGGCTTTGCCGGTGCGTGCGCCCTGGGTTCGGCCTATGGCTTTCTGCAAGGCGCTTGGCCTTTCGGCTTGATCGAGGCAATCTGGTCCCTGGTGGCGTTGCGCCGATGGTGGACAGTGCGCGCCGGATAAGTGCGAGGAAATCAATGTCGGGTCACTTCCTCAGGAATTGCTGGTATGTCGCGGCCGAAGCCGGCGAAGTGACGCGTGCGCCGTTGCCGCGGCTGCTGCTCGGCGAACCGGTGGTGATGTATCGCCGCGAAGACGGGACACCGGTCGCGCTCGAAGATCGCTGCTGCCACCGCCGCGCGCCGCTTTCGAAGGGCAAGGTAATCGGCGACCGGCTACGATGCGGCTATCACGGCTTCACCTTCGATACATCGGGCGCCTGCGTCGCCATTCCCGGGCAGGATCGCGTGCCCCCCAATATCGGCGTGCGAAGCTATCCGCTGGTCGAGCGCCACGGCTATTGCTGGATCTGGATGGGCGCGGCGAAAGCTGCCGATCCTTCTCGCATTCCCGATTTCAGCCGCAACACCGATCCGGGCTGGACGACCGTGCATGACCGATTGCCGATCGCTGCCAACTATCAGCTGATGGTCGAAAATCTCATCGATCTGTCGCACCTCGCCTTCGTGCACGCGAAGACCATCGGCACCGACGATACGCGGACCGTGCTGCGTTTCGATCGCGGTGACGATTTTGTCCGCGTGCTGCGCGAGCCAATCGAGGTCGATACCGCACCGCATAACCGCAAGCAGGGCATGGGGCCGCGTTGCCGGCTCGAGAAGACGATCAACTTTACCCCGCCCGGCCATGTCGTGATCGACATTCGCACGACTGAGGTCGAGGTTCGGAAAAACGACCCGATTTCCTTAGGTATCACCGTGCTGAACGCCTGCACGCCCGAAACCGAGCGCAGTACGCATTATTTTTGGTCGAGCGCGCGCGACTACCAGCGGGACGACAAGCAGGCCGACGCGTTTCTCTACAAGGTCACGGTCGAGGCCTTCAACGAAGATAAAGACATGCTCGAAGCGCAGCAGCGCTGCGTCGAGCTCGATCCCGTGGCGCCTTACGTCAGCGTCAACGCCGATGGCGGCAGCGTGCAGATGCGCCGATTGATGGGCGAGTTGATGCAGCGCGAGCAGGACGCGGCGGCGACGCGCGCTTTTAAAGGATGACGGAAGAAGCGCCAGCTATTCCGCTGCCGCTTTGCCCAACGCGCCGGGCACCACGTCCTGCTTTGGCGCCGGATACGGATAGGGGCCCAGGCCGAGGAACAGGCCGCACGTGACGACCAGCAGCATCTCATAGACCATGAAGATCGGCGTGTAGGAGTGGAAGTGGTCGAAGCTCCAGCCTGAAAGCGACGGGCCGACGCCGTTGGCGCCGGCGAAGAGCGCGAACATCACGCTGTATATCTTGGCATAGGCACGGATGCCGAAATAGCGGCTGGTGAAGAAGGCCATGAGATCGACTTCGGCGCCGACGCCGAGACCGCACAGCACCGCGCCATAGAGCGGCACGGTGCCGCCAAGACCGCTCGCGAGCAGGGCGATGCCGGCCATCGGGACGATGAAGAAGCCGATGGCGACATAGGGACCCCAAAAACGATCGAGGCACCAGCCCGCGATGATGCGGCCGATGATGAGCGCGAGCCCGGCGGCGCTGAGCGTACCCACCGCCACCGGCGCCGGAATGCCGCGATCGGTGAGCAATGCGACGATCTGTGTCAACGTGCCGTTGATCGCGACGATGGCGATGAAGAACGCGATGGTGAACGACCAGAAGCGCCGGGTCTTGAACGCATCGCGCGCCAGCATGCCGGGCAACAGATTGGCTGCCGCGCGCTCGGCCGCGCGCCGTTCTTGTGGCTTGAAGCCCGGCGGCTCGCGCAGGAAGAGCGCGACCGGCAGCCAGGCGATGATCATGATGGTGATGCCGAGACCGATATAGCCGTTGCGCCAGCCGAAATCCGCGATCAGCCGTGTCGCGATCTGCGGCACAACGGCGACGCCGAGGCCGACACCGGCCATCGCGATGCCGAGCGCCAAGCCGCGGCCGCGATCAAACCATTGCGAGACCGAATTGGCGTAGGGGATCGGCGACTGGACGCAATAGACGATGCCCGAGAAGCCGAAAAGCAGATAGATGCGCGACGGATCGGGTAGGATCGTCGAATAAAGCGCGGTCGAAATAGCGCAGAGGATCAGGCCCGGGATCATGACGCGGCGCGTGCCGTAGCGATCGAGCAGCCAGCCGAGCGCGAAGCAGGCGAGGGTGGTCATCAGCGAGTTGATACCGAGTGCCGATCCGAAATAGCCGCGGCCGATGCCGAGTTCTTCCGTCACCGGCTTCAGGAACACGCCGAACGCGAAGACGTTGATGGCGCCGGAGCCCACCAAGAGCCCGCAAACGCTCGCGAACACGACCCACCAGCGATTGCCGAAGAATTTCCCCATGCGTTTCCCCATTCGTTTCTGGTAGCGCTTATGCGCTTAGGTGGCGTCGGTTGTAGCAAAAAACTTGCGCAGCAACAGCATTCGAAAATGCGATGCAGTCGTAGTCGGATGACCGGTTGATTCTCAGGGTGAATTCGGCAGAATGGCGACACCACAAGCGGAGGAAGCGACGAGATGGCTCTCGCCGATGGTAAATCGACCATCGAAGTCAGCGGCATTGCGCTGGAGATGGAAGTCCGCGGCAACGGCAAGCCGCTTTTGTTTTTACATCCCGAAATCGGCATGGATCGTGCCGGTCCCGCGCTCGAGGCGCTCGCCACAGGCGCGAGGGTGATCGCGCCGACGCATCCAGCCTATGGCAAGCCTGAGGTTCCGCTCAACTTCAACTCCATCGATGACATCGCTTATCTCTATCTCGATCTGCTCGAGGCGCATGATCTACGCGATGTAACCGTCGTCGGTCTCGGCATCGGCGGCTGGATCGCGGCCGAGATGGCGGTGAAGTCGACACAGCACATCGCCAAGATGGTGCTGGTCGATGCGTTCGGCGTGAAGCACGGCGATCGCGAGACGCGCGACATCTACGATATGTGGTTTGTCACGGACGCCGATCTGCAGAAGGTGTTCTATCTCGATCAGGAGCTGGCGGCGCGAGACAACAGCAAGCTGCCGGATGACCAGCTTTACGCCATTGCCCGGGCCCGCGAGGCGAGTTCGCGCTTTGGCTGGCGGCCTTATATGCACGATCCGAAGCTGAAGGGCCGGCTGCATCGCATTAAGATCCCGACACTCGTCTTGTGGGGCGCCGAGGACAAGATCGTCGCGCCGTCTTATGGCAAGGCTTATGCTGCGGCGCTCCCGAATGCGAGCTTTGCGACCATCGACAAAAGCGGACATTTCCCCCATGTCGAGCAGCCGCAGGAATTTGCCCGCCGCACCCTGAATTTCATCGAGGGGAAGAACTGATGCGCGTCTTTCACTTCACCGAGCAGCCTTATTCCCCGGCCTGGAAAGATCACGGCGGCGCGCTCCGCATCACCATCCCGAACAGCCGCCTCGATCCCAAGCTCGCGGCCGATCTCTTGCATCGCTATTACGACGAGTGGCAACTCGCCGACGAGCTCGGCCTCGATATCATGTGCAACGAGCATCACTCGACGGCGACCTGCATGGCTTCGACCGTCGTGGTCACGCTCTCGGTGCTGGCGCGCATCACCAAGAAGGCGCGGCTGCTCGTCCTCGGCTACCCGCTGGCGCACCGCCCCGATCCGCTGCGCGCCGCCGAAGAGCTTTCGACCATCGACGTAATCTCGCGCGGCCGCCTCAACATGGGCTTCGTCAAAGGCGTGCCGTCGGAATTCACGCCGTCGAACGCCAATCCGGTCGCGGTCGAAGAGCGCTTCTGGGAAGCGCTCGACTTTATCATCAAGGCGATGACGACGCATGACGGGCCGTTCAATTGGGAGAGCGAGAATTTCCATTATCGCCAAGTGAACATCTGGCCGCGTCCTTATCAACAGCCTCATCCGCCGGTCTGGAGCACGACCGGGAGCAAGCACAACGCGCAGCGCTTGGGCGAGCGCGGCTATACGATGGCGACACTCGGCACCGGCTACGCGACGAAGCCGCTCTACGAGGCTTATCGCGAAGCCTACCGCGCGAAATTCCATCGCGAGCCGCCGCCTGATCGTTTCGGCTATCTCGGCTTGATGGCGGTCGGCGAGACCGAAGCCGAGGCGCGCCGCCGCGGCGAGCTGGTCGCGGATTACCTTCGCACCTTGCCGTTCACGCCGGCGCCGTTCCGCAATCCGCCGGGCTACATCACGGTCGATGCCAATGTGCATCTGATGAAGGCAGCGGGCCGTCCGCCCAATCGCAGCTTCACCAAGGATGGCCGCGCCATCAACATGATGACGGGCAGCGTCCAGGACCTGATCGATGCTGGTATCATGTTCTGCGGCACGCCTGATCAGGTCTATGACCAGATCACCGGCTTCGCCGAGTCATGCGGCGGCATGGGCAATCTTCTGTCGATGAGCCACGCCGGTTTCATGGATCATGACGACACGGTCGCCAATCTGACGCTCTTTGCGAAAGAAGTGCTGCCGCGCTTGAAGGAATATCGCCAACCCAACGAGGCTGCAGCCGCAGCCGAGTAGCCAGCCAAAGGCTGCAGCCCGCAGCCGAATAGCCAGCCAGAGAGAGCTATGCCGCCACGTCTGACACTTCGAGTCGACCTCGGACCTAAACAGTCGGTCGGCCCCGGCAAGATGCGTCTTCTGGACGCGATCGCCGAGACCGGTTCCATCAGCAGCGCGGGGCGCACGCTCGGCATGTCTTATCGCCGCGCCTGGATGCTAATCGACGATCTCAATTCGAGCTTCCGCCGCAAGGTTGTCACGACCACGCTGGGCGGCAAGGAAGGCGGCGGCGCGAAGCTTACGCCCTTCGGTGCGGAACTCCTGAAACGCTATCGCACGATCGAAGCGAGTGCGACAAAGGCGACCCGTGCCCATGTCGCCTTTCTCGCGCGGTCCCTTCGTCCCAACCCGGCCGCCGGCGCGGCAAAGAAGACGCGGCTGAGCCGGTAAAAGATTTTAAACCAACGAGACACGTTTATTTTCCGCTTAGGATCGCGAAGCCTTGTTTCGAGAAGAATGGCTTCGCCGCATCCGATTTGAGATAGGCGAAGAATTTCGCTGCGTCGGGATTCTTCGACGACGCCGTGATCGCCGCTGGATAGGTGATCGGCGGGTAAGTATCGGCCGGGAAGACGCCTGCGATCTTCACGCCTTTCTCCGCTGCCGCGTCGGTCTGATAGACAATGCCGAACGGCGCTTCCTTGCGCGACACGAAGAGCAGCGCGCCGCGCACATCCTGCGCTCGCGCGACTTTCGGTTCGACCGCATTCCACACGCCGAGCTTTTGCAGCGCGGCCTTGCCGTACATGCCGGCCGGAACGGAATCGGGATCAGCCATTGAAAGCTTCTCGTTGCCGAGCATGGTAGCGAGCGGAAAGTTAGGCTTGATATCGACGGTCTTGGTGCTGTCGGCCGGCTCGACCAGCACGAGCACGTTGCCGAGGAAGTCGAAGCGGGTGTCGGTCTTGATCTTGGCGTTCTTCTGGACGTCGTTCATCCAGTCGGGATCGGCCGAGATGAAGATGTCGGCCGGAGCATCGCTATCGATCTGCTTGGCGAGCGCGCCGCTCGAGCCGTAAGAGACCTTCGGGGCGGGTGCTCCGCTCTTGGTATAATTGGTGATCGCGTCGTCGAGCGCGTTCTTTAGGCTTGCTGCGGCGAAGATCAGGACGTCGTCGGCCAGCGCCGCCGGCGCCATGACGAACAGGCCGAACGCCAGGACAAGCCCGGCGGACATAAAACGGAAATGCGCCATTCTCATACCAAAACCTCCACCGAGATATTCCACCGAATATGTCGCTAGCGTTGTATTTGCAAGGGTATAATATTCCAGCTCGAACCGGGAGGTATCTGCGATGTGGAAACTCAGTGCCCGCAATCAGATCAAAGGCAAGATTGTCGGCGTGGAAAAAGGTACGACGACCGCCCATGTCCGGATGGATATCGGCGGCGGAGTGACGATCACCTCATCGATCACCAACGAGGCTGTCGACGAGCTCGGCTTGAAAGTAGGCGACGAGGCCTGGGCCGTGATCAAGGCATCGGATGTGATGATCGGCAAATGAACCGTCTCGCGGGCTTTTGCTTCTTTCTGTTGCTGCTCGCGCCAGCCATCGCCGGCGCGAAATCATTCACCGATTCCGGCGGCCGGACGGTTCAACTGCCCGATCAAGCCACGCATGTCTGGCCGGCAGGTCCGCCATCCGAGGCGCTCATCTATATCCTCGCGCCCGAAAAGCTCGTTGGGTGGACGCATCGCGTTTCGCCTGAATCGGCAGCGTTCATGCCGAAGGAATACGGCGCGCTGCCGGTCGTCGGACGGCTGACCGGCCGCGGAAACACCGCCAATCTCGAAGCGGTCATCGCCGCCAAGCCCGATCTCATTCTCGATGTCGGCACCATCGGCCCGACCTATGTCTCGCTCGCCGATCGGGTTCAGGACCAGACGCATATTCCTTATGTGTTGATCGGCAGTTCGCTTGCCGACACGCCGAAGCTGCTGCGCGCCGCCGGTGCGGTGCTTAGCGTTCCCGACCGCGCCGAAACCTTGGCGCGCTACGCCGAGGACGAGATTGCCGGCATCCAGAAGAAGATCGCGGCGGTACCGGCGAATGCGCGGCCGAAGGCCTATATGGCCCGGGGTCCGCGCGGCCTCGAAACCGACGTCACCGGCTCGATCAACGGCGAGGCGTTGGCGTTCCTCGGCGCGCAGAATGTCGTGCCGGCGGGGACGAGTACCGGCAATCTTGCCGATGTATCGATGGAGCAGATGCTGACCTGGCAGCCCGATATCATCGTCACCATCGATAAAAACTTCTTCGCCAGCGTGTTCAACGATCCGCAATGGCAGGGCGTGAAAGCGGTACGTGAGAAACACGTCTATCTCGAGCCGCTCAATCCTTTTGGCTGGGTCGACGAGCCGCCTGGGGCCAATCGGCTGATTGGCCTGCGCTGGCTCGCACATTTGCTCTATCCTCAGCTCTTCACCGGGGATATCCGGGCCGAGACCAAGCGTTTTTATGAGCTCTTCTATCACCAAGCCCCAACCGACGCCCAACTCGATCAACTCCTCGGCACGACGAAGTGACGCCGGCTTTGCTTTTCTGCTCGGCGCCGCGCTGGCAGCCCTCGTGCTGCTGGCGCTCGTCGCGCTCGCGGTCGGTGCTTATCCGGTTTCGCCGAGCGAGATCGCCTCGGCATTCGGCCTGCGCAGCGGGCAGCTGAGCGCCGCGGCACAGACGGTCATCTGGCAGATCCGCGGTCCCCGCGTGATCGGCGCGATGTTGGTTGGCGCGGCGCTCTCGTCGTCCGGCGCGGCCTATCAGGGGCTGTTCCGCAATCCACTGGTCTCACCCGATATTCTCGGCGTCGCCGCCGGCGCGGCGCTGGGCGCAGTGCTCGGCATTTACCTATCGCTGCCGGTGATCGGGATCGAGGCGCTGTCTTTTGTCGGCGGGCTCGTTGCCGTGACGATGGTTTATACCGTCGCCGCCGGCATCAGCCATCGCGATCCGATCCTGGTGCTTGTGCTGATCGGGGTGGTCATCGGCGCGCTGCTCGGCTCGGGTGTCGCGCTGCTCAAATATCTCGCCGACCCGGAGAACCAGTTGCCAGCGATCACCTTCTGGCTGCTCGGCAGCCTTGCGGCGTTCAACCGAGCGGATCTATGGGTGCTGGCGCCGACGGTCGTCGTGGCTCTGGCGCCGCTCACGTTGCTGCGCTGGCGACTCGATGTCATGAGCCTGGGCGAGGAAGAAGCGACGGCACTCGGCGTCAACGTGCGTGCCGTGCGCGGCGCAGTGATCATCGGCGCCACATTAATGACGGCGGCGTCCGTCTCGGTCAGCGGCATTGTCGGCTGGGTTGGCCTGCTCGTGCCGCATCTCGCGCGACTCATCGTCGGCCCGGCTTTCGCGCGGCTGCTGCCGATGACGCTGATCATCGGCGCCGGCTTCTTGCTGCTGGTCGATACCATCGCGCGCACGATTGGAGTGGTCGAGATGCCGCTCGGCGTGCTGACGTCGGTACTCGGCACGCCGGTCTTCATCTGGCTATTGGCGCGCGGGCGGCGCGGCACGTGGTGAGCGCCGTCATCGCCGTCGAGACGCTGTCCTTCGGCTATGCCGGCCGCAGCGTCGGCGGCGCGGTCAGCTTCGCCCTCGAGCCAGGCGAGGTGATGTGCCTGCTCGGCCCCAATGGCGGCGGCAAATCGACCTTGCTCAAGACCGTGCTCGGCCTGCTGCCGGCGCAAGGCGGTGTCATCCGCGTTGACGGCGAAGATACGGCGGATTGGACCGCGCAGCGGCGCGCGCTGTCGCTTGGCTACGTGCCGCAAAGCGGCGCGGGGCAATTCGCCTACAGCGTCGCCGAGATGGTGCTGATGGGTCGCACCGCGCATCACAGTGCCTTCGCGCCGCCGGGCGCGCGCGATCGCGCGATCGCCGCCGAGGCGATGGCGACGCTGGGTATTTCGGCGCTCGCCGAGCGCGACTGGCTGAAGATCAGCGGCGGCGAGCGGCAATTGGCGCTGATCGCCCGCGCGCTGGCGCAACAGCCGCGCGTGCTGATCCTCGACGAGCCGACCGCCAATCTCGATTTCGGCAACCAGGTGCGCGTGTTGGCCGAAGTCCGGCGGCTTTCGGCGCAAGGCCTCGCGGTGATCTTCGCGACGCATCATCCCGAACAGGCTTTCGCCTGCGCCGACAAGGTCGCCGTGCTGCATCAGGGAACGCTGAAACGTCAAGGCACGCCCGATGCGATCGTCACCGCCGAGACGATGCGCAGCGTTTACGGCATCGAGGTCGAGATCGTAGCGGTCGCGGGCAGCCGGATGAAGATCTGCGTACCGAGGGATTGGCGCTAGTCACGTCACGGCGATAGGGGAGGCGCATGAGCGAAGCACTGGATTGGGTCTGGAGCCTGCCGTTGATCATGCTGAGCGTGGTGTTCCACGTACTCGGCCTCGGCTTCATCAGCTCTTACGTCTTGCGCATCCTCGCCATCATCAAAGGCCACCGCAACTTCAAAGAGATGCGGCTCTCGCTGCCTTCGGCAAATCGTTGAAATTTTGTAGTGAAAATGGGTGAATGATCGATCACCCGCGCTCCGGCGAGCGCACAAAGGCCAAAGGTCAAGCGAGGGCCGGTAATATCCGGTAATATATTGTTAATAGTGATTACGCTGTTTGGCGGTAATATTTACGTCGGAACCGCCCGAATCTTTGGCGCCGCGCCACAAAAGGGCCACCTTCCACCCGTAGTCTTAGAGAAACGAAGGTAAGTAGGAGGGGCCGATGCCGCATTGGTGGCTGACGGGCGAAGCTTCTCTCGAAGAATTGCTCAGCGACGAGATCATGGGGCCGGTCGCGGCAAGCGCCGGGCTGAGCCGCGAACAACTCAGGGTAAGCTTAGCCGAGGTTGCGCGGCGGATCGGCGGCGACCGTGAGGGCCGGGCTGGAGCCCGGAAGGAGCCGCTGCGTCAGATCGCGGTCGGATTCTAAAGCCGGACTGCTTGCGGCAAGCGGCAACTCGACAATTACTTTAAGGCCGGGATTCTCGGCGCCGGAGACGGTGTCCTCGAGCCAGATGGCGCCGTCGTGCAGCGTCGTTACGGCGCGAACGAGGCTGAGGCCGAGGCCGTTGCCGGGCGTGCTGCGACTGCCTTCGAGACGCACGAAACGGTCGAAGACAGCGTGGCGGCGATCGGCTGGCACGCCGGGGCCGGTATCGGCGACCTCGATATGCGCCTTGCCGTTTCCGCTCTCGACGCCGAGCGCGACCTTGCCTTGAGCCGTGTATTTGAGTGCGTTGTCGAGCAGGTTGGCGATTGCCTGCGACAGCAAATGCCGGTCGCCTCGGACCATGATGCGATCGGTGATCTTGGTCTCGAAGCCGAGGCCGCGTTCTTCCGCCACCGGCTCGTAAAGCTCGGCGACGTCGCGCGCAATCTCGGAGAGATCGACGGGCTCGAAACTGTCGCGCCGCGAGCCGGCTTCGGCTTCTGCGATGCTGAGCAGTGCGTTGAAGGTGCTGAGCAGATGATCGGCTTCGCCGATCGTCTCGCGCAGCACATCGGCATAGTGGGTCTCGTCCGGCTTCTCGAGCAACGTCACCTCGAGCCGTGCACGGAGGCGGGAAAGGGGTGTCCGCAAATCATGCGCAATGTTGTCGGTGACTTGCCGCATCCCGGCCATCAGCCGCTCGATCTGATCAAGCATGGCGTTGAGGTTTTGCGCGAGCTGGTCGAATTCGTCGCCGGTGCCGGAAACCGGCACGCGCTTGGCCAGATCGCCGTGAATGATCTGTGTCGAGGTCCGGTTCACCGCGTCGACTTTGCGCAGCATGTTGCGCGTCATCAGCAAGCCGCCGATGACGCCGAGCCCCAAGGTGATGAGCGCGGCCCAGCCCATGGTGTTCGTGATGCGCAGGCGGAACAGCCGCGCGTCGCGCAGATTGCGGCCGACGAGCAGATGGAAATTGCCTGGCAGCACGATGACCGAGGCGCGGGCATTGTCGATTTCGGGATTACCGGCGACTTTCTCGGTGACCGGAAAACTTACCCAACCGCTGCCGCGCTCGATGGTTTGCGGCCAGGTCTCGAGATTGCCGGCGAGCTTGTGCAGCAGCGGATCGGTGATGAGATAGATCGTGTCGTCGATGCGCGACGGCGTGCGCTGTGCCGCAGAGATGCGCTGATCGATAACCTCGACCAGACCGGCGAGCCCGTGCTCGCGATATTGCTCGGCAAGGCCGCGGATCTCGGCATCGATCGTTTCCTCGGCTTGGGCTTCGACGAAATCCGCTGTCGAGAAATAGATGAAGGTGAGGAGGGCGAGAACCGAGGTCGCGAACAGCGTGAAATAGATCGCCGCGAGGCGAAAGGCGCTGGTATTGATCAGCCCGGTCAACGGAAACGCTACTCGGCGCTGAGGCGATAGCCGGCGCCGCGCACCGTGTGCAGCAACGGCTTGGCGAAGCCTTTGTCGATCTTCTGCCGCAAGCGGCTGATATGGACGTCGATGACATTGGTCTGCGGATCGAAGTGATAATCCCAGACATTCTCGAGCAGCATCGTGCGGGTCACGACCTGACCGACATGGCGCATCAGGAATTCGAGCAGCCGGAATTCGCGCGGCAAGAGATCGATCTCCTGGCCGCCGCGATGCACGTTGCGCGCGAGGAGATCCATCTCGAGCTCGCCGACATGGAGCTTGGTCGTCGTTGGTGCGCCGCTGCTGCGGCGGAGCAGGGCCTCGAGCCGTGCGAGGAGCTCGGCGAAGGCGAAAGGCTTCACCAGATAATCGTCGCCGCCGGCGCGCAGGCCTTTGACACGATCGTCGACCGCGCCAAGCGCGCTCAGAATCAGGACGGGGACGCGGATCTCGGCGGCGCGAAGCGCGGCGATGACCGCCAACCCATCCATGCTCGGGAGCATGCGATCGACGATGAGGGCATCGTAATTGCCCGAGCTCGCCATAAAGAGACCGTCGCGGCCTTCATGGGCGATATCGACGACATAGCCGCTCTCGGCAAGACCTTTGGAAATATACGCCGCGGCTTCGCGGTCATCTTCAATGACGAGCAGCTTCATGTCGCGACCTTAACGCGGGGGCAATGCCCCGCAAAGGCCGCTGCCGATTCGTGGAGAAACTGTAAGGCTCAGGCCAGAATCGTGTCGGATATCAGGTGAGGGTCGTGACAAGAGCGACGAGCCAGCCGACGAGCAACAACGCAGCGGTTTGACGGTCCAGCGGCCGGGACATGTTTCCTCTCCCATGTTCTGCCGTTGTTTTAGCAAAAGAACAAAAAGAGAACAATAGGAATTTTCCGACCGCTTCATAGCCACAGCCAACAATTCGAAACGCGCAGGACAGCGTCGTTTGCGCTAAGACGGTGGCACAACGATAGCTTGAGGAAACGAGGTGCACCTGATGGCGACAGCCTCTCAGCAAACGGCCGGAGCACACCCGGCGCAATCCGCGATCTTCGATATCGGCTTCAACGAGCGGCTGCCGCTCAGCCAGGCCCTGGTCCTCGGCCTCCAGAATGTCTTCGGCATGACCGGGATGTTCGTCTTTCCCGGCATTCTCGGCCGTGCCTTCAATCTCAGCCCCGAGCAGATCGCGTATCTCTACGCCATGACCTTCGCGACGTGCGGGATCATCACCATCCTGCAATCGGTACTGCTGCTTCGCCTGCCGATCGTACAGGGACCCTATGCCGGGAATTTCGCGGCGCTGCTCGCCGTCAGGCATTTGCAGAATGGCGGCCTCGGCACCGCCTATGGCTCGCTCGCCGTCGCGGCGGCGATCTGGTGCGTGCTCACCGTGCCCGTCCGCGGCTTCAGCATCGCGGGCCTCTTCGCGCGCTATCTGCGCGCGCCGATCATCTCGGGCATGATCGTCATTCTGACGATCGCGCAGATCGCCAATGTTGCGTTCCCAAGCTGGATCGGCGTGCCGGCCAATCCCGGCTTCGGTTGGGTCAATCTCGGTTCGGGTGCGATCGCCGTCGCCGTGCTGATCGCGGTGACGATCTGGGGCGGCACGATCTGGCGGCGCGGGGCAGTGTTGTTCGCACTGGCGATCGGCTCGGCCGTCTATGCGATTTTCCGTCCGATATCCTTCGCCCAGGTCGCGAGCGCGCCGTTGCTCGTGACGCCGCGGCTCTTTCCCTTCGGCTTCGGTGTGCAGCCCGATCTGGTCGTGATCTTCCTCCTGGTGCTGATTGCCGCCGGCATGGGCTCGATGGCGATGTATCAGCTCGTCGCCGACTGGGGCGATGAGCCGTTGAGCCCGGCGCGCGCGTCGGAAGGCGTGCTGGGTGTCGGCATCGGCACGATCCTCGTCGGCCTCGTCGGCGGCTTCAGCACGATCGTCTATCCCGACAATATCGGCCTGATGCGGACAACACGTGTCGGCTCGCGCTATGCAACGATGACCGCCGGGGTTCTGCTGATCGTTCTCGGCGGCTGCGTGAAGTTCGACATGCTGCTGGTGGTGGTGCCGACGCCGGTGCTCACGGCCTCCGCAACGCTGCTCTTCGGCATCGTGTTCATGCACGGCGTGCAGATGCTGGGCCGCGTCAATTGGGACGATCGCGCTTTCATCGCCGCCGGCCTCGCGATCATGGTCGGGATCGGCGGTCTGTTCGTTCCGCCCGATGCCTTGGCGCAGATGCCGCTGTGGCTACGCTTGCTGGTGCAGCAGCCGGTGATCTCGGGCGGCCTCACGGTTGTTATCCTTCATGCGGTGCTTGGCCGCGAGAATGCGGCCGCGCCACGCCGATGAAGGAAGGATGATGGGATGAGCGATCGCGACGCCCAGAAAGCACGCGCGGCCGCGCGCGCCGTCGAGGAAGTGAAAAGCGGCATGATACTTGGCCTCGGCAGCGGGACGACGGTGAGCTTTGTGCTCGAGGCGTTGGCCGCGCGCATCAAGAACGGCCTCAAGATCGCGGGCGTACCGAGTTCCGAGCGCACGGCGGCTGAGGCGACACGCCTCGGCATTCCGCTCACCGATTTCGCGACCCACCGCCGGCTCGATCTCACCATCGACGGCGCCGATCAGATCGCGCGCGGCGCGCTCGATCTCGTCAAAGGCCTGGGCGGCGCTTTGCTGCGCGAGAAGATGGTCGCGCTCGCCAGCGAGAAAATGGTCGTCGTCGCCGACGAGTCGAAGCTGGTCGACCAGCTTGGCGGCGCGACGCCGCTGCCGATCGAGATCGTGCCGTTCGGTTGGGAGTTGACGCTCGATCGCTTCAAGGCGCTCGGCGCAACGCCGCGGCTGCGCTACGTCGCCGACAAGCCCTTCATCACCGACAATGGCAATTACATTGCCGATTGCGGCTTCCCTGCGATCCTCGATCCGACCGAACTGGATCTCAGCCTGCGTGCGCTTTTCGGCGTGGTTGCGACCGGCCTGTTCTGCGGCCTCGCGACCATGGCCGTGATTGGAACCGAAAGCGGCGCCAAAGTCTTTCATCGCCGCGTAGCGCTTTAGTCGGGTACCGATGGCGACTAGAGTTCTCGGGGCAAGCTAATCAGGGAGAGAAGAACATGCGACGCATCCCGCAACTCGGCGCTCTGTTGGCGCTGGCCTTCGCCGTCCCGGCGCACGCCGCCGACTTGATACCGATCAAGGTCGGTGTGGTGCAGACCCTCGCGGTCGGGCCGATCTTCGTGGCCGACGAGCGCGGCTATTTCCGCGACGAAGGGCTCGATGCGCAAATCACTTTCTTCGATGCGGCACAGCCGATTTCGGTCGCGGTGGCGTCGGGCGATGTCGATTTCGGCTGTACCGGCATGGCGGCCGCGTTCTACAGCCTCGCGGGGCAGGGTGTGCTGCGGATCATCGGGGCGGGCAATCGCGAGATGCCGGGCTTCAAGAACGCCGGCTACATCGCCTCGAACCGCGCTTACGATGCCGGCTTCACATCGCTGAAACAGCTCGCCGGTAAGACCGTGGCGGTGACGCAGGTCGGCTCGCAGCTCCATTACGATCTCGGCCTCGCCGCCGACAAATACAAAATCCCGCTGAAAGACATCCACGTCGCGGCGGTGCAGACCAATACCAATATGAGCTCGGCGCTCGCCGGTGGTCAGGCCGATCTCGGTGTCTTTCCGGTGACGCCGGCGATGACGCTCTTGTCGAAGAACGAGGCGCATCTCCTCGGCTGGGTCGGCGACGAAGTTCCTTACAGCCAAGCAAACACCGCCTTCACCTCGACAAAGACCGCGAATGATAAGCGCGATACGGTCGAGCGCTTCCTGCGCGCCTTCAAACGCGGCGCCAAGGATTATCACGATGCCTTCGCGGACGATCAGGAGCATCGCCGCGACGGTCCGACCGCCGAGGCGATCATCGCGATCCTGGCGAAATACACCAAGCAGAAAGCCGATACGATCGATACCGCGATTCCGTGGCTCGATGCGCAGCTTCGGCTCGATTCCAAGGACGTGCGGCATCAGATCGATTGGTTCACCGAGCAAGGCCAGATGAAGGGCAAAGTGAACGCCGCCGAGATCATCGACAAGCGTTACGTGGTTCCGCTACCCGGGCGCGAATAGCGCGCCCGGCGTTCGGATTTGTGCAAAAATGAGGAAAGCGTAGGTGGCACCCAGGGATGTCTACTTTTTCAGCAATCCGAGAACAGGATTCGGCTCTGGCGGGGCGATCCGGCGCAGCGTGTTGGTGTCGCGGTGGTCGAAAGCGGGTGTTTTGCCGCGCAGCGCGAGATCCGTGCGGGTCACGTAGGTCCAGCTACCGTCGGCATTGAAGGTGATGTCGATACGGTAATAGTCGGTGCGGAACGCCTCTTCGAGGAAGGTCGTGGAACAAATGCCGAAGCGTGTATCGCCGCGCCGCGCCTCGACGAAAATCTTCATATCGTCCGGCTTCGCTGTTCCGCCCGCCAGCACGACTTGGCCGCGCGGAATGGCGATCGTCTGCATGATCAGCCCGGTCGCAGGCTCCCACAGCCAATAGCCGACCTGGTCGTGGAAGGTGATGGCTTCCTCGGGCGTGTTGATGTGGATGTGATAGCGCAAGCCATAGAGAAGCTGAGGACCGTTGGTCTGCGGATCGATCGGGTCCATCCGGATATGCTCGCGGAAGGCGCGGCGCTCGGGGCCATCCGCCTTCGGGTTGATGTCGAGACCCTGATCCGATTGCCAGACGCCCGCCAAGCGACGCAGCGGCCCGAGATTGGCCAGCGTATCCGGCGACGCATCGTCGGGTTCGGTAAAGATATCGTCGGGAAGGTTCGCCATGATGTTTCCCAAACTGGTTGAACCATTCAAGAGTGCGGCGGCGGCGGGGCGAAGACAAGCCGCCTGCCGTTGCTAGTTCTTCCCCATCCGCTTCTCCATCGCGCGGATTTCGGCGCGGGCGATGGAGCGGAGATGGACCTCGTCGGGGCCGTCGACGATCTGCAGGTAGCGGCCGTGGGTCCAGATATCGGGCAGCGGCGTGTCGCCGGTGAGGCCCTTGGCGCCGAAAACCTGCATCGCACGATTGGCGATCGCGACCTCGATGCGCGGCACGATCACCTTGATCAGCGAGACTTCGCGCCGCGCCGCCTTCGTGCCGTATTGGTCGATCAGCCAAGCCGTCTTGAAGACCAGCAGCCGCGCCTGCTCGAGCTCGATGCGCGACAGCGCGATCCATTCGCGGATCGTGCCGTGCTCATGCAGCATCTGGCCGAAGGTGCGGCGCTCGAGGCTGCGCTGGATCATCAACTCCAGCGCAAGCTCGGCGGCGCCGATGGCGCGCATGCAATGATGGATGCGCCCCGGACCGAGCCGCGCTTGCGCCAGCGCGAAACCGCTGCCTTCCTCGCCGAGCAAATTCTCCGCCGGCACACGCACCTTGTCGAACAGCACCTCGCAATGCCCGTTGCCGTGGACGTGATGCATGATCGGCGGGTTGCGCACGACGGTCAGGCCTCTGGCGTCGGCGGGAATCAGCACCATGCTCTGGCGGCGATGCGCTTCGGCGCGCTCGGGCGCGCTCTGGCCCATCAGGATGAAGATTTTTGTGCGCGGATCGGCGGCGTTGGTGATCATCCATTTGCGGCCGCTGATCACCCAATCGCTGCCGTCGCGCGCGATCGAAGTGCGAATGTTGGTCGCATCGGACGAGGCGACGTCCGGTTCGGTCATGGCGAAGGACGAACGGATGCTTCCGCCGAGCAGCGGCTTCAGCCATTGCTCTTTTTGTGCCGGCGTCGCCGCAAGATGGAGCAACTCCATATTGCCCGTATCGGGCGCGCTGCAATTGAAGACCTCGGACGCCCAATCGATGCGGCCCATGATCTCGGCGCAAGGCGCGTAGTCGAGATTCGACATTTGCGTTCCCGGCTCATCGGGCTTGAGCCCCGGGAGGAAGAGGTTCCAGAGCCCCTGGTCGCGTGCCTTGGCCTTGAGCTCCTCCATAAAAGGCGGCGGGAACACGCCCTGATTTTCCAGCGTGGTAAACTCGGCGTCGCGCGGCGCAACGTGTTCCTCCATGAATTGCTTGACCGCAGCCTGCACGCGCTGCGATTTTTCCGAGAATGCGAAATCCATGGCGTTGCTCCGCCTTGAGTGAGACAAGGAATGTTAGCATGAGGCGACGAATTGTCTTCGCCGCGCTGCTCGTGCTTCTGCCCAGCCTGGCGCAGGCGCGCGCGGTGAACGTGAGGACGGTTGGCGAGATCATTTCCGCCGTCGACAATGCGAAGCCCGGCGACGTCATCACCGTTGCGCCAGGGCATTACGATCTGCCCGGGCTGCGTATGAATGCAAGCGGCACGGCGCAGCATCCGATCGTGCTGCGCGCGGCCAAGGTCGGTACGGTCGAGTTCCGCTCCGCCGCGACCGAATTCCTCAAGATCAGCGCGCCCGACTGGATCGTCGAGAATCTCGATATCGCCGGCACTTGCCCGAACGACAGCGATTGCGAGCACGCTTTCCATATCGTCGGTCGCGCCGACCACACGATCATCCGGGACAACCGCATCCGCGATTACAACGCACATATCAAAGGCGATGGCGAGAACGGCCATTTCCCGAGCGATGTGCTGGTCGAGAACAACTGGCTCTTCGACACACGGCCGCGCGTCACAGACAACCCGATCGCGCCGGTCGATGTGGTCGGCGGCTCGCGCTGGACGGTGCGCGGCAATCTCATCGCCGATTTCGCTAAGCGCCTCGATCACCCGCCGACGCGTACGGATGATTGGAGCTACGGACTCTTCCTCAAGGGTAATTCCGAGCGTGGGATGATCGCCGGCAATATCGTCGATTGCAATCTCGACGCGCCGGCGACCCGCTCGGTCCGCGGCATCTCATTGGGCGCAAGCGGCACCGGGCCGGGGCTCTGCGATAAAGGCGGTGCCTGCCGTACCGAGCATCGCCAAGGCACCATCTGGGGCAATATCGTGCTCAATTGCCCGGCCGAGCCTGGGCTCTATCTCTTCCAAGCCGAGGATACGCTTGTCGCCGGCAACATCGTCGTCGGAACGGCGGGCATCGATGTGGTCGGGATCGAGAGCAAGGCGCGGGTCAGCGGCAATACGCTCGACGGCGCGGTCGCCGTGACCGGCGGCGCGACGGCGACCGGCGTCAAAGACAATGTGCTTCTCGGTGCGGCGGCGGCGCGTCAGCAATATCTGCTGCCGCTCATCGGCAAAGCGCCGGTCAAAAGCGATCCGGCATTGGTCGAGGCGGCGAAGCGCATCGCCGCCTATCGTGCCTATCGGGCGGCGTTGACGAAGCGATAAGCGCCGTCGCCGGGCGGCGTGGATTCAATGTCTTGGTCTCGACCGGCAGGGTGAAACTTCGCCCGTCGTTCAGGTGGACGATCATGTCCGCAAGCAACGGGATGGCGGTCGCTGGGGCGATCGCCAGCACCGAGAGCGTGGTCCGGAGCCGATTCATGTGAATTTGACCATGATTAAGGGCACGGTTTGGCGCCAGCTTTCGCCAGAGTCTTTGATTTTGCTGAACCATGGGCGGCCGCCGGGCGCTGTGGTAGGTTTAGACCAAACATCGCGAGCATTGGTCGCGAAGGCGCGTGAGGGAACGGAAATGGCCGGTGAGGCGACACTCGACTACATTATCGTGGGCGGCGGCTCGGCCGGCAGTGTGCTCGCGAACCGGCTTTCGGCGCGGTCGGGTAGTCAGGTGCTGCTGATCGAAGCCGGGCTCGACACGCCGCCCGATGCGGTGCCCGCCGACATCCAGGAGATGTTTCCGAAAGCCGCGCTCAACCCGCAATACAAGTGGATGAAGCTCGTCGCCTACACGCAATCGCTGCGCCGCAACTATCCGCGCCCGCCGATCCCGGTACTCTACGATCAGGGCAAGGTGATGGGCGGCGGATCGAGCATCAACTATCAGGCAGCCAATCGCGGCCACCCCGATGATTACGATGAATGGGCGGAGCTCGGCGCGACCGGCTGGGGGTGGAACGACGTGCTGCCCTATTTCAAGAAGCTCGAAGACGACGCCGATTACGGCGACAACGCCTATCACGGCAAAGGCGGACCAATCCCAGTGCAGCGCATGCGGCGCGACGATTGGTGCGGCTACAGCCGCGCCGTGGCGCAGGCGCTGGAGAAAGCGGACTTGCCGTATCTCGAGGATCAGAACGGTCCGTTCGTCGACGGGTATTTCTCGGCGACGCAGAACAATCGCAACGGCCGCCGCGTCTCGGCCGCGGTCGGCTATCTCACCAACGAGGTGCGCGCGCGGCCCAATCTGCGCATCCTGCCGCAAAGTCATGTGCAGTCGCTGATCTTCGAGGGACGCCGCGTGGTCGGTGCCGCCGTACAGACGCCGAGCGGCGTCCAGACCTTCCGCGCCAAAGAGGTGATCCTCTCGGCCGGTGCCGTGCATTCGCCCTCGATGCTGATGCGCGCGGGACTAGGCCCGGCGGCGCATCTATCGGCCATGGGCGTCGAGGTGCGGCAAGACCTGCCGGGCGTCGGCGAGAATCTGCGCGATCATCCCGGCATCGGCATCCTCGCTTATATCACCAGCGACGCGCGCGCCGAGGATGAAGCGCGGCCGTTGCAGCTATCGTTTCGTCATTCGTCGAAGGTCACGGATTGCCCTTCGTCGGACATGTTCACCGCCGTGTTCAGCCGCGGCGGCTGGCATGGTGTCGGCAAGCGGCTCGGCATGGCGATGACGTGGGTGAATAAGTCTTACTCGGCCGGCCGCGTGACGCTGCAAAGCCTCAATCCGCAGGACGAGCCGAAGGTCGAGCTCAATTACTTCGACGATCAACGCGACTTCACGCGGTTGAAGGACGGGCTGCGCTTCATCACCGGTTTGTTCGACACGACGACGGTGAAGCAGGTCACGCGGACGCCGATCGGCGCCCGTCTGTCGCAGCGGGCGCGCGAGGCGAGCGCCGTCAATTTCAAGAACCTCGTGAAGATGGGAGCCGCCGGCATGATGCTCGACGGGCCGGCGGCGCTCCGCGACAGCATCATCCGCAACAAGATCAGCGAAGCGCCGCCGCTCGCCGACATGATGGGGGATGAGAGCATCCTCGACGATTACGTCCGCGCGACCGCGATGGGGATCAAGCATCTCTCCTGCACCTGCCGGATGGGACAGGACGACGATCTGAAAGCGGTGACGCATACCGACGGCACGGTGAAGGGTGTCGATGGCTTGCGCGTCGTCGACGCTTCGGTGATGCCGAACCTGCCGCGCTGCAACACCAACCTCACGACGATGATGATCGCCGAGAAAATGTCGGAGAAAATTCTGAATGCGTAACGTCGTTGTATCTATTCCTCGTCATGCCCGCGAAAGCGGGCATCCAGCGGGTGCCTCTGGACTCCCGCTTTCGCGGGAGTGACGAAAGAGGGAGCGGAGACGAACATGATCGACACCTTCAAAGACGATGCGGTCACAGCGCTCGCCGATTTCGACAATCGCGCGCGGCGCGAGGCGGTGCTGGGCCAGCGCCGCTCGTCGCAGAAAATCCCGGTCATCGATTTCGGCGCCTATGCCAATGGCGAGGGGCTCGAGGCACGGCAGCGCGTCGCCGCGGAGCTGCGCAAAGCCTGTACCGATACCGGCTTCTTCTATCTCGCCAATCACGGCATCAGCCAAGACGAGCTCGACGTTGCGCATGAATGGGGTCTCGTCTTCTTCGAGCAGCCGCGTGCCGAGAAGATGAAGCTCGACAAGAGCAACCACCCGTCGCGGCAGGGCTGGATGCCGGTCGGCGGAATGAATCCGGGCGCCAATCCCGACAAGGACGCCGACCAGAAAGAGACGTTTGTTCTGCCGCGCGAGCTTCATCCCGGCGAGCTGAAGGGCGAGAACCCGGCGGTCGGCAACGGTCAGTGGCCCGATCCGGCAAAGCTGCCGGGCTTTCGCGCGTTCCTGACGGCGCATATCGCCAAGCGCGTGACCATCGCGCAGCAACTCTGCCGCGCCCTGGCGCTGAGCCTCGATCTGCCGGAGGACTATCTCGACGAGAGCCATCGATATCCGGGCATCTCGCTGACCTATAATTATTATCCGCCGGTCGATCCCGAAACGGCGGGCCGCACGCAATGGGGAATCTCGCCGCATACCGACTACGGCACCTTCACCTTATTGTCGCAGGACGCGCTCGGCGGGCTCGAGATTCGCAATCAGAACGACGAATGGATCGACGTGCCGCCGCTGCCCGGCACCTTCGTCGTCAACATCGCCGATCTCTTCGCGCGCTGGACCAATGGGCTCTATCGCTCAAGTCTTCATCGCGCGTCGAATTTCAGCCATAGCACGCGCGCGCGGATATCTTTGCCGCTCTTCGTGATCCCTTATGCCAAGACCCGCGTTGAATGCCTGCCGACGTGCCAGGGTCCGGGCAATCCGGCGAAATACGAGCCGGTCGAGGCAGGGCCTTACGTTCGCGCGCTACTGGAGCAATCCTATCGCACGGGCCGGCCGGGCGTCGCCCAGCGCACGGTCGACGAACGGATGAAGTCGCTTTAAGGAGAAAGATGCCATGCAAGCGCCCCGCAATTACTGGTACTGCGCCGCTTTCGGCAAAGAGCTCGGGCAGAATCCGCTCGCGCGCACCATCCTCGGCGAGCCGATCGTGCTCTATCGCACGGCCGATGGAAAGCCGGTTGCCTTCGAGGATCGCTGCTGCCACCGGCGCGTGCCGCTCTCTGCCGGCAAGATCGAGGGCAACAACCTGCGCTGTGGCTATCACGGCCTCGTTTACGACCCGTCAGGCAAGGTGATCTGGGCGCCGGGGCAGGATCATTTACCGCCGGGCGCGCAGGTGCGCGCTTATCCGATCGTCGAAAAGCACGGCTGGGTGTGGATATGGCCGGGCGATCCGGCGCTCGCCGCCAAGACGCCGGCGCCGGCTTACGACAAATACGACGATCCGAACTGGGCGTCCTATGACGAGCTGCTGCCGATCAGCGGGAATTATTTCCTCGTCGTCGACAATCTGCTCGACCTCTCGCATCTTCCGTTCCTGCATGCCGCGACGATCGGGAGTCCGGAGGACGTCAATCCCAATCTCAAATGGGAGCGGGGGCCGGATTGGATCAAAGGCACGCGCATCGCGCGCGGCCTCTCGCCCTCGGCGCGCAATCTGATGGAGGGGCTCGACTTCAAATTCGACCGCACCCAGATCATGCATTTCGAGCCGCCGTCGCAGGTGACGATCGACATCCTGTCGAACGAATTCGGCAAGGAATACGGCGCGCCGGACGACCGCATGAATCGCCGCATCATCATCTACGATGCCATCACGCCCGAGACCGATACAACCTGCCACTATTTCTGGGCGATCTCGCGCGATTACAAGATTGACGACCAATCGATCACCGAGCTCGGCTTCAAAGCGACGAGCACGGCCTTCCGCGAAGACAAGTTCATGATCGAGAAGCAGCAAGCGATGATCGATCGCGAACCCAACGCCTCGATGATCGATCTCATCGGCGATAGCGGCGGGCTGCAGGCGCGGCGTATCATCGAGCGCATCCTTGCCGAGGAGCAAGGTGCCGCGAACGCTGCGGAGTAGAAGCGTTCAAGCAAAAGCATTCATGCGAACAGGGGGAGAATATGAAGCTCTATATGCATCCGATCTCGACGACTTGCCGGCCGGTGATGCAATTCATCGCCGACAACAACTTGGAGGTCGAACAAGAGGTCGTCGATATCCTCACCGGCGCGCATTACGGTGAGGAATACACGAAGCGCAATCCGAACCGCCTCGTGCCGCTACTTGAGGATGGCGATCTGGCGCTGACCGAGAGCGCGTCGATCCTGCGTTATCTCGCGGCGAAGATCGATTCACCCGCCTATCCGAAAGATCTGAAGAAGCGGGCGCATGTCGACGAGATGCTCGATTGGTTCAACACCAATTTCTATCGCGACTGGGGCTACAATTTCGTTTATCCGCAGCTCTTCCCGCATGTCGGCTACGAAGATCCGGCGGCGCAGGCCGCGGTGATGGCGCGGGGCAAGGCCAAGACGAAAACCTGGCTGCAAATTCTCAACGATCACTGGATCGGCCCGCGCAACAACTATGTCTGTGGCGATACGGTCACGATCGCGGATTATCTCGGCACGGGTTTCGTCACGATGGGCGAATGGATCCATTGCGATCTCTCGGCCTATCCGAACGTCGCGCGCTGGATCGACGCGATGAAATCGCGTCCGGGTTATCAGAAGGTCAACGGCGTCTTCAACGGCTCCGTCGAGGCGAATAAGGGCAAGCCGTTCCAGGGACTCTAAAAGGACCGCCCTCATGCCGAAGACCGTCGAGCATATCCACTGGCCGAACGCGCCCGACCTGTGGATGCCCTATGCGCCGGCGATAAAGGTGCGCGGCGGCACGACGGTCTACCTTGCGGGCGTCACCGCCGCGCCGGTCTATCACCACCATCCGCACCGGCCCGAGGAATTCGATTCCATGCCGCGCGACATGGAAGGGCAGGCGCGCGCGGCGCTCGACAATCTGAAACGCGGTCTCGAGGCGGTCGGGGCGAACTTCGCCGATGTGGTGACGGCCGATCGCTTCGTCACCGATCTGACCGATCAGGATGCGCTCAACCGTGTTTGGGCTGAGTATTTCAAGGACGCGAAACCCGCGACCACGACGGTTCAGGTCGTTCGTTTGGCGACCGACCCGCGTTGCCTCATCGAGATCAACGCCGTCGCGGTGATCGACTAACCGCGCGGCGCATTCCTGTCGCCGTGGCCTTGCGCGAATTCGATCGTGTAGCCGTTGGGGTCGCGCGCCTTGGCGGAGCGCTCCCATTCTTCGTCGGGGGCGGCTCGATGAACGCGACGCCGCGCGCTGTGAGCTTTTTGTAGACGCCGTCGAGATTGTCGGTCGAAAGCTCGACATACGCGTCACGTCGCTCACGGCCGGGGTGAGGCCTTCCATGCGGATTGCAGAATTCGCTTTTTCGTTGCCATCGGCTTTCTCCGACCCACCTAAAGCCCTACAGGAAATAGGGCCGGAATCGGCGCGTTTTTGACCGGCGGGAAAACCAAAATAATGGTTGCAGGACCTTGACCCATAGGGTTTATTGCCGATCTTAGATAGAGGACTACGGTAGTCCTAATTCTTCAAACCGGAGCCAAAGCGCGCCGACATGGTCATCTTGTCGAAGCTTGCCGATTACGGCGTCATCATCGCGACCCATCTTGCTGCCCATTCGGAGCGGCAGATGACGGCGGCGGTGCTCGCCCAAGAGACGACATTGCCGCGCGCCACGGTCGCCAAGATTCTGAAAATCCTCGCCCATGCCGGAATCGTCGCTGGCGCGCGCGGCGCGGCCGGCGGCTACCGTCTGGCGCGTGACGCGGACGCGATTTCGGTCGTGCAGGTCGTCGCGGCGATCGACGGATCGGTGGGCGTCACGCAATGCACCATCCACGACGACTGCAAGCGCAGCGCCTTTTGCGCGACGCGGCCGCATTGGCATCGCATCAACATGGCGGTGAGCACGGCGCTGGGCGCAATCACCCTGGCCGAGATGGCCAATCCCTTTGGCGTGCCGCAGCCGCGTCCGGCCGCGCCGCAACCGACAGCAAGACCATAAAGCAAGATGACAGCACCCGACGACAGCCTCGAGACTGTCCGCTCCGTCACGAGCGAAGGCTATAAATACGGTTTCATCACCGACATCGAGAGCGACAGCCTGCCGCCCGGCCTCAACGAGGATACGGTACGCTTCATCTCGGCCAAGAAGCATGAGCCGCAATGGCTCCTCGACTGGCGGCTCGAAGCCTTCCGGCAGTGGCAGAAGATGGAAAGCCCGGAATGGGCGAAGCTCAAGATCGCGCCGATCGATTATCAGGCCGCGAGCTATTACTCCGCGCCCAAGCAAGGCCCGAAATCGATCGATGAGGTCGATCCCGAGCTGCTGAAGACCTACGAGAAGCTCGGTATTCCGCTGAACGAGCGCGCGGCGCTCGCCGGTGTCGCGGTCGACGCCGTGTTCGACAGCGTCTCGGTCGCGACCACCTTCAAGGGCAAGCTCGCCGAGCTCGGGATCATCTTCTGCTCCTTCGGCGAGGCGGTGCGCGAGCATCCCGATCTCGTCCGCAAATATCTCGGCAGCGTCGTGCCGCAAGGCGACAATTTCTTTGCCGCGCTGAACTCTGCCGTCTTCAGCGACGGCTCGTTCGCTTATGTGCCGGCGGGCGTCCGCTGCCCGATGGAACTCTCGACCTATTTCCGCATCAACGCGGCGAAATCCGGGCAGTTCGAGCGCACTCTCGTGATCGCCGATGAGGGCAGCTATGTCAGCTATCTCGAAGGCTGCACCGCGCCGCAGCGCGACGAGAACCAGCTCCACGCCGCCGTGGTCGAGCTGATCGCGCTCGAAGACGCCGAGATCAAATATTCGACGGTCCAGAACTGGTATCCCGGC
Source organism: Allostellaceae bacterium (assembly GCA_035552195.1). Lineage (GTDB taxonomy): Bacteria > Pseudomonadota > Alphaproteobacteria > ATCC43930 > CGMCC-115725 > CAIKMD01. The sequence goes on from DASZLU010000011.1 coordinate 91,945, forward strand.
GACGCCGAGGGCCGGGGCGGCATCTACAATTTCGTCACCAAGCGCGGCGCCTGCCGCGGTAACCGGGCCAAGATCTCGTGGACCCAAGTCGAGACCGGCTCGGCGATCACCTGGAAATATCCGAGTTGCCTGCTCGAAGGCGACGACTCGGTCGGCGAGTTCTATTCGGTCGCGATCACCAACAATCTTCAGCAGGCCGACACCGGCACGAAGATGATCCATCTCGGCCGCAACTCGAAATCGACGATCATCTCGAAAGGCATCTCGGCGGGCAGGGGCCAGAACACCTATCGGGGGCTGGTCAGAGTCCAGCCCCGTGCCGCCAATGCTCGCAACTACACCCAATGCGACTCGCTGCTCATCGGCGACCGCTGCGGCGCGCATACCGTGCCTTATATCGAGGTGCGCAATCCCTCGGCCCGGATCGAGCACGAAGCCACGACCTCGAAGATCAGCGACGACCAGCTCTTCTACTGTCAGCAGCGCGGGCTCTCGAAGGAAGATGCATTATCTTTGATAGTCAATGGATTCTGTCGTGAAGTTCTGAAAGAACTTCCGATGGAGTTCGCGGTCGAAGCGCAAAAGCTCCTGGCCGTCAGCCTCGAAGGCAGCGTCGGCTGATCCGGAATCTGAAAATTACCAAACAAAGCCAATTGGCCTGATCAAGAAATGTTGGAAATCAAAAACTTACACGCAAAACTCAGCGAAGGACGCGAGATCCTCAAGGGGATCGACCTCAGCGTCAAAGCCGGCGAGGTGCATGCCATCATGGGGCCGAACGGCTCCGGCAAGAGCACCCTCGCCAGCGTCCTCTCCGGCAAGCCCGGCTATGAGGTGACCGAAGGCAGCGTCGCCTATCTCGGCAAGGACCTGCTGGCGCTCGATGCCGACGAGCGGGCGCGCGAGGGCATCTTCCTCGCCTTCCAATACCCGGTCGAAATCCCGGGCGTGAACAACATGTATTTCCTCCGCGCCGCGCTCAATGCCGGCCGCCGCCACCGCGGCGAGGCAGAGCTCGATGCCGGCCAGTTCCTCAAAGCGGTCCGCGCCAAACTGAAAGAGCTGGAGATCGGCGACGATCTGCTTCAGCGCGGCGTCAATGTCGGGTTCTCGGGCGGCGAGAAGAAGCGCAACGAGATTTTCCAGATGGCGATGCTGCAGCCGAAGCTCGCGCTGCTCGACGAGACCGATAGCGGCCTGGACATCGACGCGCTGCGGTTGGTCTCGAAGGGCGTCAACGCCCAGCGCGCCCCGGACCGCGCCATCGTCATGATCACCCATTACCAGCGGCTGCTCGATTATATCGAGCCGGACCACGTGCACGTGCTGAGCGGCGGCAAGATCGTCATGTCGGGCGATAAGAGCCTCGCCACGGAGCTCGAGAAGCACGGCTACGCCATGTTCGGCGACGCTGCAGCCTGAGTAGGTATCCATGAGCGGGAAACCGGAGACGGCGCCCTATCGCGCGGCTTTCGCGCCGTCGGACGCGCTTGCCGACAAACGTCGCGAAGCCTTCGCGCGCTTCGAAGCACTCGGCTTCCCGACGCGCCGCGACGAAGCCTGGCGCTTCACCAATCTGCGGCCGCTGAACGAAATTTCCCCTCACCCTCCCGCTGCGCGGGTCCCTCCCTCTCCCCAGCGGGGTGAGGGGGCTATCGCCCCGTACTTCTATGCCGGCGACACGTACCGCATTGTGCTGGTCAATGGCCGTTTCGCGCCTTCGTTGTCGAAGATCGCGAGCCTGCCGAAAGGCGTGACCCTCGGCAGCACGGGCGAGATCGCGGCGAACAGTCCGGCTCTGGCGGCGCGGCTGCTCGATCAGACCGATATTGTGGGCGGCCAGTCGTTCGGCTCGCTCAACGCCGCGCTTTTTGCTGACGGCTTCGTGCTGTCGCTCGATGAGGGTATCGCGCTCGATAAGCCGGTCGAAATCATCCACTGGGGCGACGCGGCGGATAACGCGCTCCATCTACGCCATCTCATCCGGCTCGGCGCCCATAGCCGCGCAACCATCATCGAGACTTATGTCGGTAACGGCCGTTATTGGACAAACGCAGTCGCGCTCGTCGATCTCGCCTCGCGCGCTTCGCTGCGTCATGTGAAGCTGCAGGACGATGCGACCGACGCGATCCATTTCGGTCTGGTACGTGCAAATATCGCCGCCGACGCGCGCTATGAAAGCTTCGTGCTGACACTCGGCGGGCGGCTGTCGCGCCATGACAGCTTTGCGACTTTCGCGGGCGAGGGCGCTTCGTGCGGCCTCTTCGGCGCCTATCTCCTTAAGGGCGAGCAAGAGGCGACCAACGCGACTTTCGTCGATCACGCGGTGCCGAAATGCACCACGGACGAGGTCTTCAAAGGCGTTGTCGACGAGCGCGCGCATGGCGTGTTCCTCGGCAAGATCGCGGTGCGGCCGCAGGCGCAGAAAACCAACGCCAATCAGCTCAACAAGAATCTGCTGCTGTCGCCGCGCGCCAATGTCGACACCAAGCCCGAACTTGAAATTCTCGCCGACGACGTCAAATGCAGCCATGGCGCGACGGTGGGCGATCTGGATGAAAACGCGATGTTCTATCTCGCGGCGAGGGGCATTCCGGCCGATGAGGCGCGGCGGATGCTGATCGAAGCTTTCGCCGCCGACGCGATCGATCGGATTGAGGACGATTCCGCTTTGCGCGC
>DASZLU010000012.1:0-2373 GCA_035552195.1 Allostellaceae bacterium
GCGTCGTCGACAACGGCAAGCATCGCTTGCGCCGCTTTGGCCGGGTCGCCCGGTTGGCGGCCGTTTTGGCCATAGAGAAATTCCTCAATCGGCGCGATGACGGGGCGATACACGTCCATCGGCGCCGCCGGCCGCATATTCGCATCGCCGGCGAATTCGGTGCGGAAATTGCCCGGCTCGACCAAGGTCATCTTGATGCCGAAGCCGGCGACCTCATCGGCCAGCGCCTCGCTCCAGGCTTCGAGCGCGAATTTCGACGCGCAGTAAGCGCCGAAACCGCCAATCGAGATCAGGCCGCCGATGCTCGTCAGGTTGAGGATGTGCCCGGCGCGTTGCGCGCGCAGCTGCGGCAGCACTTCGCGCGTGAGGTCGGCGGCGGCGAAGAAATTCACCTCCATCTGGGCGCGCAATTGCTCGGGCGCGAATTCCTCGACCGCGCCGAGCGAGCCGCGGCCGGCGATATTGGCCAGGACGTCGATGCGGCCGAATTTCGCGATCGCCTCGGCGACGGCGCGCTTGCGCGCGGTCGCGTCGGTGATGTCGAGGGTGAGGGGAAGGACACGGGCGGGATCTTGGGCCGCCAGACGCGCCAGCATCTCCTGCCGCCGCGCGACCGCGACCACCCGGTCGCCGCTTGCAATCGCCGCCTCGGCCAAGGCCCGGCCGAAACCCGACGACGCGCCCGTGATGAACCAAACCCGATTCGGATGGCTGCTGCTCATGGTCCGTCTCCTCGCTGGAATGCGCCTGGAGAGGACTATGGTCTTCCGCGCCGCCGAGACAATCGGGGTCGCATCGTCAAAGAGCGCGGCCTACGCAAAAGGCCGGCCGACCAACAGGTTTTGGGGAAATTCTGGAGCGGGCGAAGGGATTCGAACCCTCGACCCCAACCTTGGCAAGGTTGTGCTCTACCCCTGAGCTACGCCCGCATCCAAGGGGGCGGATATTAGGGGGCTATGCGTTGGTTTTCAATTACCGGCGCACAGCCGATTGATGGGAAACGAGAATCGGGGAACCATGGGGTCTCCGCGGGTCTCTGGCGATAAGACGGAGGGCGACCCTTGCCTAAACCTCCCGGCGCCGCCATTTTTAGGAAGTCTCCAAGGAAAACAAGCAAGAGCACATGGAAGCGATCATCGGCGGCGCGGCTCCCGGGGCCGACCCCAACCTCATTAAGAACAGCACGACCGAGACCTTTATGGCCGACGTGATCGACGCGTCGCATGACGTCGCGGTCATCGTCGATTTCTGGGCCGAATGGTGCGGGCCCTGCAAAACCCTCGGCCCGCAGCTCGAAAAGGCGGTGCGCGACGCCAAAGGCGCCGTCCGCATGGTCAAGATCGACGTCGACCAGAATAAAGAGCTGGCAGCGCAGATGCGCATCCAGTCGATCCCGACCGTCTATGCCTTCCGCGATGGCCGTCCGGTCGACGCCTTCCAAGGCGCTATTCCCGAAAGCCAGATCAAGCAATTCGTGGCCAAGCTCGCGGCAACGGCCGGGCCCGGCGCCAATCCGATCGGCGAAGCCGTGGCGCTGGCCAAGGAAGCGCTCGCTGCCGGCGACGAAGCGCGCGCGGCGAATGTCTTCGAGCAGATCGTCGAGCACGATCCCGGCAACGTCGACGCCCTGGCGGGTCTCGCCAAGATCGCGCTCAATAATAAAGACGTGAAACAGGCCACCGACCTCCTCGCCCAGATCCCGGCCGAGCACGCGAAGCACGCCGACGTCGTCGCCGTCCGCACCGGTCTCGAACTGGCGAAGGAAGGCGAAAAGGCTTCTGGCGCGACCGCCGAGCTGCAGGCGCGGCTCGAGAAAGACCCCAAAGATCATCAGGCGCGGCTCGATCTTGCCTCGGCGCTCTTCGCCTCGGGCGAGCGCGAGGCGGCGATCGATCAGCTGCTCGATCTCGTGCGCCGCGATCGCGAGTGGAACGAGCAGGCGGGGCGCAAGCAGCTGGTGAAATTCTTCGAGGCAATCGGCCTCGCCGATCCGATTACGGTCCAGGCGCGCAAGCGCCTCTCCTCGATTCTGTTCTCGTAAGGGGGCTTTCCTCGTGAGAGGATGCTTCTCATGAGCTTCGAGCCACGCTTCGACGAGCTGCCGCGGATGCTGCCGATCTTTCCGCTGACCGGCGTGCTGCTGCTGCCGCGCGGCCGCCTGCCGCTCAACGTTTTCGAGCCGCGCTATCTCGCGATGGTGCTCTACGCCCTGGCCCATGACCGCATGATCGGCATGATCCAGCCGCAGGAAGAGGCCGGCGATGCGGGTGAGCCGCCAGTCTACAAGACCGGCTGCGCCGGACGGATCGTCGAATTCGGCGAGACGCAGGACGGCCGTTTTCTCGTCACGCTGAAAGGCGTCGCGCGGTTCGA
>DASZLU010000013.1:0-16111 GCA_035552195.1 Allostellaceae bacterium
CTCAGCTCGACCTTGCTCTGGGCCGATCTCGCCAACCGCTATGTCTGGATCACCCTGCTGGTAACGATCGGCTTCGGCGCGATCGGCTTCCTCGACGATTACCGCAAGCTCGCCAACCGCTCGCATAAAGGCGTTCCCGGCAAAGTACGGCTGCTGTTCGAGATCGGCATCGCGACATTGGCGGTGCTGGGCGTGATGTCGATCACCCGCATGCCGCTCGCCACCGGTCTGACCATCCCGTTCCTCAAATCGGTGCTGATCCCGCTCGGCTGGTTCTTCCTGCCGATCGGCGTTTTCGTCGTCGCCGGCGCCTCGAACGCGGTCAATCTCACCGATGGGCTCGACGGGCTCGCGATCGTGCCGACGATGATCGCCGCCGGCTGCTTCATGCTGATCTCGTATCTCGTCGGCAATGTCGTCTTCTCGAACTACCTGCAGCTCCTGCATGTGCCCGGCACCGGCGAGCTTGCCGTGTTCTGTGGCGCGATGGTCGGCGCAGCGCTGGGATTCCTCTGGTTCAACGCACCGCCGGCGATGGTCTTCATGGGCGACACCGGCGCGCTCTCGATCGGCGCGGCGCTCGGCATCATCGCCGTCATCGACAAGCAGGAGCTGGTGCTGGCGATCATCGGCGGCCTCTTCGTGCTCGAGACCGTCTCGGTGATCGTCCAGGTCGCGAGTTTCAAGATGACCGGCAAGCGCGTCTTCCGCATGGCGCCGCTGCATCATCATTTCGAGAAAAAAGGTTGGGCAGAGCCGACTGTCGTCATCCGTTTCTGGATCATCGCCTCGATCCTCGCGATCGCTGGCCTTTCGACGCTGAAGCTGAGGTAGGGAGGGCGATGATCGAAATCACCTCTTTCCGTCAGCAACGTGTCGCCGTGATGGGTCTCGCGCGCTCGGGTCTCGCTGCGGCCGAAGCGCTGAAGCGGGGCGGCGCGGATGTTCTGGCCTGGGACGACAGCGCGGAAAAACGCGCCGAAGCGACCGAGCGCGGCGTCCCGGTGGTCGATCTCTCGAGCGCCGATCTCGCCAATGTCGCTGCGCTGGTGCTCTCGCCCGGTATTCCCTCGACTTTCCCCAAGCCGCATCCCGTCGCCGCGCGCGCGAAAGCCGCCGGCATCGAGATCATTTGCGATATCGAGCTGTTGGCACGCAGCCAGCGCGCGGCGCGTTTCGCCGGCATCACCGGTACCAACGGCAAGTCGACGACGACGGCGCTGCTCGGCCATATCGTCGAGGAAGCCGGCGTGACGGTTCAGGTCGGCGGCAATATCGGCCTGCCGGTGCTGTCGCTCGATCCCCTCGGCAGCGACGGCATCTACGTGCTGGAGATGAGCTCTTATCAGCTCGAGCTCACCAAGACCCTCGTTTTCGACGTCGCGCTGCTGCTCAACATCACGCCCGATCATCTCGACCGGCATGGCGGGATGGAAGGGTACATCGCAGCGAAGGAGCGCATTTTCGCCGGTCAGAGCGGACGTCAGGCCACCGTGGTCGGCATCGATGATGCGATTTGCAAGGGCATCGCCGGCAAGCTCGGCGCCCGTGGCCATCATGTCGTGCCGATCTCGGCCGAGCATATCGCGCCGGGCGGCGTCTATGTCGCCGGCACGAATTTGATCGACGACATCGACGGCAAACAGGCTGCGGTGCTCGATCTCGCCACCCTGCCGCGCCTGCCCGGCCGGCATAATCGGCAAAACGCCGCCGCCGCTTTCGCTGCCGCTCGCTGCCTTGGCATCCCCGCCCATGTTGTGACGCGCGCCATCGTCAGCTTCCCCGGCCTCGCGCATCGCCAAGAGCTGATCGCGACGATCGACGGCGCCCGCTACATCAACGACAGCAAGGCGACAAACGCCGACGCAGCCGAGAAGGCGCTCGTCTGCTACGGCGATATTCTCTGGATCGCGGGCGGTGTCGCCAAAGAAGGAGGCATCGCCAGCCTTGCCCCCTATTTCCCGCGTATCCGCCACGCTTTCCTGATCGGCGAAGCGGCGCCGGCTTTCGCCGAGACGCTGGCCGACAAGGTGTCGTTCACGCGCTCCGGCGATCTTGCGACGGCCGTACGCCAAGCACGCACGATGGCGAAGCAGGGCAGTACCGTGTTGCTGTCGCCGGCTTGCGCGTCTTTCGACCAATTTCGCGATTTCGAAGCGCGCGGCGACGCTTTCCGCCGCCTCGTCGAGGACCTTCAGAACGAGGCAAGCGCATGAGCGTCTACGCCCGCAGCACCTTTGCCCGCACCGATCGCAGCACGATGGCGCAGTGGTGGTGGACGGTCGATCGCTGGACCATCCTTGCGATCGTCGCGCTCATCGGCTTCGGCTCGCTCATGGTGATGGCGGCGAGCCCCGCCGTGGCGGTGCGCATCGGCACAGACAATCTGCACTTCATCAAGCGCTACTTCCTCGTCCTGCCGATGGCGTTGGGGCTGATGTTCTCGATCTCGTTGATGAGCCCGCGCGCGATCCGGCTGATCTCTTTCGCCGGACTCGCGATCGGCCTGGTGCTCCTCGCCTATACGCTGGTCAACGGCATCGAGATCAAAGGCGCGCGGCGCTGGATCGATCTGCCGGGCGAATCGATCCAGCCGTCGGAATTCGTGAAGCCCTGCTTCGCCGTCGTCTCGGCCTGGCTTTTCGCTCAGGCCAAGCAGCGCGCCGATTTCCCCGGCAATTGGATCGCGATCGTGCTCTACGTGCTGATCGTCGGCTTGCTGATCAAGCAGCCGGACCTCGGCATGACCGCCGTCGTCTCGGTCGTCTGGTTCACGCAGTTCTTCCTCGCCGGTCTGTCGCTGATCTGGGTCGTGGCGCTGATGGGCGCGGGTATTGCCGGACTGGCGGGCGCTTATGTCTTCCTGCCGCATGTCACCACACGCATCAACGGATTCCTCGACCCGCAAGCCGGCGACAGCTATCAGGTCGACCGCTCGATCGATGCGTTCATGAACGGCGGACTCTGGGGCCGCGGCCCCGGCGAAGGCACGGTGAAGCTGTCGCTGCCCGACGCACACGCCGATTTCGTCTTCGCCGTCGCCGGTGAAGAGCTGGGCCTGATCGTCTGCCTCATCATCGTCGCGCTCTTCGCCTTCATTGTGCTGCGCGGTTTCTCGCGACTGCTGCAGGAGAACAACCTCTACGTCGTGCTCGCCGCGACCGGCCTCCTCGTGCAGTTCGGGCTGCAGGCGATCATCAACATGTCGTCGACGCTGCATCTGATGCCGACCAAGGGCATGACACTGCCCTTCATTTCTTACGGCGGCTCGTCGCTGCTCGCGCTTGGTCTTGGCATGGGCATGATCTTGGCGCTGACGCGACGACGCTTCGGGGACGGCGACGCATGAGCGGACGGCTCGTCATCCTCGCCAGCGGCGGCACCGGAGGACATATGTTCCCGGCGGAAGCACTTGCCAGCGCTTTGCTGGCGCGCGGCCATCGCGTTGCGCTGGTGACGGATCGTCGTGGCCAGGCTTTCGCCGATCGCTTGCCCGACGTCGCGCTGCATCGCATTCCAGCGGGCCGGCTCGATGCCGGTCTCGTCGGCAAGGCGATGGGGGTCGCCGAGATGATTCTCGGGACGCTTATCGCCGGACGCTTGCTCGGCCGCTTGCAGCCCGCCGTCGCGGTCGGCTTTGGCGGTTATCCGTCGGTGCCGACGATGCTCGCGGCGACCCGTCGTCGCGTCGCCACCGTGCTGCATGAACAGAACGCCCTGATGGGCCGCGCCAATCGGCTGCTTGCGCCGCGCGTCACGCGCATTGCGACATCGTTTCCCCACGTGCAGGGGCTGAAAGCCGCCGACGTCGGGCGCACCGGGTTTACCGGCAATCCGGTGCGGCCGGACATCGTGAAGCTGCGCGACCTGCCTTATCCGTCGCCAAGCGGCACGATCAATGTTCTCGTCACCGGCGGCAGCCAGGGCGCGCGCATCTTGAGCACGGTGATCCCCGACGCGTTGGCACGGCTACCCAATGATCTCAAAGCGCGCATCGTGCTGATGCAACAAGCGCGGCCCGAGGATGTCGAGCGCGTGCGCGGAACCCATCGCCAGAGCGGCATCAATGCCGAAGTCGCACCCTTCTTCCACGATCTGCCGGCGCGGCTCAGCCGCGCGCACCTGGTGATCGCGCGCGCCGGCGCCTCGACCGTGTCAGAGCTTTGCGTGGCCGGCCGGCCCGCGATCCTCGTGCCGTTTGCCGCCGCCGCGGACGATCACCAAAGTTTCAACGCCCGCGCGCTCGGCGATGCCGGCGCCGCCTGGGTAATGCCGGAGCGCGACTTCACGCCGGACGCACTGGCTGCGCGCCTCGCGACGCTGCTTGCTGCGCCCAAGATGCTCGCCACCGCGGCGCTCGCAGCGCGCGATCTCGGCATGCCGGATGCCGCCTCGCGTCTCGCCGATCTCGTTCTCGCTTGCGCCAATGCAAATACCCGGGCCAACAAGTCGGGGGAGAGTGCCGCATGAGGGCGCTTCCGCTCGATATCGGTCCGCTGCATTTCGTCGGTATCGGTGGTATCGGCATGAGCGGCATTGCCGAGATCCTGCACAACCTCGGCTATGTCGTGCGCGGCAGCGACGCCGCCGACGGCGCCAACGTCCGCCGCCTGCAATCGCTTGGCATTGAGGTCGCCGTCGGCCATCGGCCCGAAAATCTCGGCGATGCGCGCGTCGTCGTGATCTCGTCCGCCGTGAAGGCCGACAATCCCGAGGTCAAAGCCGCGCGCGCAAGGCTGCTGCCGGTGGTGCGTCGTGCCGAGATGCTCGGCGAGCTGATGCGCCTCAAATGGGCGATCTCCGTCGCCGGCACGCACGGCAAGACGACGACGACCTCGATGATCGGCGCACTGCTCGAGACCGCGGGTCGCGATCCGACGATCATCAATGGCGGCATCATCAACGCGCACGGCACCAACGCGCATCTCGGCAGCGGCGAGTGGATGGTCGTCGAGGCCGATGAGAGCGATGGCACTTTCGTTAAACTGCCTTCGACCATCGCCGTCATCACCAATATCGACCCCGAGCATCTCGACCATTACGGCACGGTCGAGGCGCTGCATCAGGGCTTCGAGAGCTTCGCCGGCAATGTGCCCTTCTATGGCCTCGACATTCTCTGCATCGACCATCCGGTGGTGCAGGGACTGATCCCCCGTCTTTCCGAGCGCCGCGTCGTCACCTATGGCTTCAGTCCGCAGGCCGAGATCCGGGCGGTCGATGTGAGTCTCGGTCGCGACGGCGCCCATTACGACGTCGTGATCGTCGATCGCCGCAACAACACCACACGCACGATCAGCGGCCTCACCCTGCCGATGTTCGGCCGGCACAACGTGCAGAACTCGCTCGCCGTCGTTGCCGTGGCGCAAGAACTGAAGATCGACGACCAGTTGCTGCGCGAAGCGCTCGCCGGCTTCAAGGGCGTGAAGCGCCGCTTCACCAAGGTCGGCGAAGCGCATGGCATCACGATCATCGACGATTACGCGCATCACCCGGTCGAGATCGCGGCGGTGCTGAGCGCGGCGCGCGACGCGACCGCCGGACGCGTCATCGCCGTCGTACAGCCGCATCGCTATTCGCGCCTCGCCAATCTCTTCAATGAATTCTGCACCTGCTTCAACGACGCCGACGCGGTCGTGGTCGCCGATGTCTATCCGGCCGGCGAATCACCGATCGAGGGCGCTTCGCGCGACACGCTGGTCGAGGGTTTGCGCGCGCGCGGACATCGCAACGTCGTGCCGCTGGCGAGCCCGGCGGCGCTCGCCGCAACCATCGAGAGCATCGCCAAGCCCGGCGATCTCGTCGTCTGCCTCGGCGCCGGCTCGATCACCAACTGGGCCGCCAATCTGCCGGCCGAGATCGACCAACTCGCGCCCGGAGCGCGCCCATGATGGCGGCAGCGCTGCACAGCACGCATCTGATCGATCGCCTGCCAAAGGCGCGCGGCCGGCTCACCGCCGACGCGCCACTGTCGCAGGTGACGTGGTTCCGCGTCGGCGGCCCGGCGGAAGTGATGTTCCGCCCCGCCGATATCGACGATCTCAGCGCCTTCCTCGCCGCCAAGCCCGCCGACGTGCCGGTGACCGTGCTCGGCGTCGCCTCCAACCTCCTCGTGCGCGACGGCGGCATCAAAGGCGTGGTCATTCGCCTCGGCCGCGGCTTCGTCGAGATCGAGACCAAGGACAACACGGTCATCGCCGGCGGTGGGACGCTCGATTTCAACGTCGCGCTGACCGCGCGCGATGCCGGCATCGCCGGGCTGGAATTCCTCTCCGGGATTCCCGGCACGGTTGGCGGCGGCCTGCGCATGAACGCGGGCGCCTACGGCAGCGAGTTCAAGGATGTCCTCGAGAGCGCGATCGCGCTCGATGCGGAAGGCAATCGCCACGAGCTGTCGGTCGCCGATCTCCATATGACCTATCGCCATTCGGGCGTGCCCGCCGATTGGATTTTCGTCGCCGCGCGCTTCAAAGGCAGCGCCGGCGACAAGCTCGACATCGCACGCCGCATGACCGAGATCCAAGAGGCACGCGAGCAAAGTCAGCCGATCCGCGCCAAGACCGGCGGCTCGACCTTCGCCAACCCGCCCGGCCACAAAGCCTGGCAGCTCGTCGATCAGGCCGGGTGTCGGGGAATCCGTCGCGGCGGCGCGATGATCTCCGACAAGCACGCAAATTTCCTCATCAACACCGGCGCCGCGACCGCGGCCGACATCGAGGGCCTCGGCGAGGAAGTACGCGCGCGCGTTCTGGCCAAGACCGGCATCACCCTCGAATGGGAGATCAAGCGCGTCGGCGTCCCGACGGGAGGCGCTGCATGACAAAGCGCGTCGCCGTGCTGATGGGCGGTTGGTCGAACGAACGCGAAGTTTCGCTGGTCAGCGGGCGCGAATGCGCCAACGCGCTCGAACAAGACGGCTACACGGTGAGCCGCGTCGACGTCTCGCGCGATCTCAACGCGCTGGTCGCGGCGCTCACGCCGAAACCCGATGTCGTCTTCAATGCGCTGCACGGACAAGGCGGCGAGGACGGCACGATTCAGGGCGTGCTCGAGACGCTCCACGTACCCTACACCCATTCGGGCGTCGTCGCTTCAGCGATCGCGATGCACAAACCGCTGGCGAAATGCGTTTTCGCCGCTGCCGGCCTGCCGCTCGCCGAAAGCAAAGTCGTGACCCGCGCCGCGCTTCTGGAAAAAGATCCGCTGCCTCGGCCCTTCGTCGTCAAACCGATGAACGAGGGATCGAGCGTCGGCGTGCACATCGTACGCGAAGGCGACAACGCCTGGCGGGCCGAGATCGCGCGCTGGGATCATGGCGACGAAATCATGGTCGAGAGCTACGTGCCCGGCCGCGAAATCACCGTGGCGGTGATGGGCAATCGCGCGCTCGGCGCGCTCGAGATCCGGCCGATCGCCAACGCGATGTACGATTACGAATCGAAATATGCGCCCGGCGGCTCGGAGCATATCATGCCCGCGCCGGTGCACGCCCAGGCTTATGAGGCTGCGCTCGACATCAGCCGACGCGCGCATCGCGCTCTCGGTTGCCGCGGCGTCAGCCGCGCCGATCTGCGTTACGACGATACGGCGGGCGAGCCCGGCCGCATGGTGCTGCTCGAGATCAACACGCAGCCCGGGATGACACCGACCTCGCTCGTGCCCGATATCGCCAAGCACAACGGCATCAGCTTCATCGAGCTGGTGCGCTGGATGGTGGAGAACGCCGCATGCGATTCCTGAACCGCAGCGACGACGATCCGCCGCCGGTGCGCATCCGCCGCCGACGTCAACAGCAACGGCGCACGATCCTCGCCGCGATATCGGCTGTCGCCGTGGCGGTGTGCGCCATCAGCGCATGGTATATCGGGCGCGATGGCCGCATCGCGGCCTTCACGGCAGAGACGCAAGATCGCGTCGCCCAGGCCGGCGCCGATCTCGATCTCGTCGTCGAGAGCGTGCAGGTCGAAGGCCGCCAACGCGCCGATCGCCAAGCCATCCTGAAGGCGTTGGGCGTATCGCGCGGCACGCCGATCCTCTCCGTCGATCTCGATGCCACCAAAGCGCGGCTCGAGACGGTGCCCTGGGTGCGCTCAGCGTCGATCGAGCGCTTGCTGCCCGACACGCTGTTCGTGCGCATCACCGAGCGTGCGCCGCTCGCGCTTTGGCAGCATGGCGGCAAGTTCGATCTCGTCGATCAAGACGGCAATATCATCATCGATGCCGATATCGCCGATTATCCCGCCTTGCCGCAAGTCGTCGGCATCGGCGCGCCAGCCGCGACGCCCGCGTTGCTGCACGTGCTGGCCAGCGAACCGGCGCTGCAGGCGCATGTCACGGCTTCGGTTCGCGTCGGCGACCGGCGCTGGAATATCGAGCTCGACAACGGCATCGAGGTCGCGCTGCCCGAGACCAACGCCGACGCTGCCTGGCACCACCTCGCCGCGCTCGATCATAGCGACAAGCTGTTGAACCGCAGCGTGCAAGTCATCGACCTGCGCTTGCCCGACCGCGTCGTGCTGCGCGTTCCGCCCGATATCGCGAAATCGATCATCAAGAAAGGCAAGCCCGCGCAAGCGAGTCCGAACACATGACGAAAATGAATATTCGCCCGCGCGGCGGGTTGCTTGCGGCCGTCGATATCGGCACCACGAAGATCTCGTGCTTCGTCGCGAAGCTCGAAGACGGCGAGCCGCGTGTCGTCGGCATCGGCCATCAGGTCTCGAAAGGCGTCCGCAACGGCGTGATCGTCGACATTGAAGCGGCGAGCCGCTCGATCCTCAACTGTGTCCATGCCGCCGAGGAAATGGCCGGCGCGACGATCAGCGAGGCGGTGATCAACATCTCGGGCGGTTTCAGCGGCTCGCGCCTCGTCAAATCCGAGCTCGCGCTCAACGGCCGCGAGGTCAGCGAAGTCCTCATGCAGCGCGTGCTCGATCAAGGCCACCGAATCAAGGACATGCCCGACCGCACCGTTATCCATTCGATCCCTGTCGGCTTCTCGATCGACGGCGGCCGCTCCTTGCGCGATCCCCGCGGCCTCTTCGGCCAGAAACTCACCGTCAACATGAACATCGTCACCGCGCAATTCGCCGCGGTCCGCAATCTCTCCAACTGCGTCGGGCGTTGCCATCTCGAGACCGCAGCCGTCGTCGTCAGCCCCTACGCCTCGGGGCTTTCCTGCCTCGTCGAGGATGAGAGCGAGCTCGGCGTCACCGTCATCGACATGGGGGGCGGCACGACGACGATCGGTGTCTTCTTCGACGGTAATCTCGTCTACACGGACAGCATTCCGGTCGGCGGCGCGCATGTCACCAACGACATCGCCCGCGGTCTCTCGACGCCCATCGCTCATGCCGAACGCATGAAGACGCTCTATGGCAGCGCCATCGCGTCATCGACCGACGAGCGCGAGACCATCACCGTTCCGCTCGTCGGCGAAGAAGATGACGGCCACGCCAATCACGTGCCGAAATCGCTGCTCGTCGGCATCATCTCGCCGCGGCTCGAAGAGACTTTCGAGCTGGTGCGCGAACGCCTCGAAGCTTCGGGCTTCGACAAGATCGCCGGCCGCCGCGTCGTTCTGACCGGCGGCGCCTCGCAACTGCCCGGCACGCGCGAACTGGCCGGGCTCATTCTCGACAAACAGGTTCGCATCGGCCGGCCTTCGCGTCTCGAAGGTCTCGCCGAAGCCACGCAGGGACCAGCCTTCGCCACGACGGCCGGCCTCATTCACTTCGCTTTGTCCGAACGCGCCGAAATCCCGCGGCGGGGCCGCGCGCTGACGGAAGAAACGAATGGCCTCTTCGGCCGCTTGGGTAACTGGGTTCGTGAGTACCTTTAACAACAACCATCAAAACCCGTCTCACGCCGTGAGAGACGGTCAACGCTACGGAGCATCCCCGGAGGATAAGCAATGACACTGAATCTTACGCTTCCCGAAGAAGAAAAAGAGTTGGCACCTCGCATCACTGTCATCGGCGTCGGCGGCGCCGGCGGCAATGCCGTCAACAACATGATCCGCTCGAATCTCGCCGGCGTCGAATTCGTCATCTGCAACACCGACGCGCAGGCGATGAAGCAAAATCTCTGCGAACGCCGCATCCAAATGGGTATCGGCGTCACCCGCGGCCTCGGCGCCGGCTCGCGTCCCGAGGTTGGGCGTTCCGCCGCTGAGGAAGCGCTCGAAGAGATCATGATCGCGCTCGAGGGCTCGAACATGGCCTTCATCACCGCCGGTATGGGCGGCGGCACGGGCACCGGCGCGGCGCCGGTGATCGCGCGCGCGGCGCGCGAGAGCGGCATCCTGACGATCGGCGTCGTCACCAAGCCGTTCCAGTTCGAGGGCACGCACCGACTGCGTCTTGCCGAAGCCGGTATCCTCGAGCTGCAGAAATACGTCGACACGCTGATCATCATTCCGAACCAGAATCTGTTCCGGGTCGCGAATGAGCGCACGACATTCGCCGACGCGTTCAAGATGGCCGATGACGTGCTGCATTCCGGCGTCGCCGGCGTCACCGATCTCATGGTGAAGCCCGGCTTGATCAACCTCGACTTCGCCGATATCCGCGCGGTGATGAGCGAGATGGGCAAGGCGATGATGGGTACGGGCGAGGCCGAAGGCGATCGCCGCGCCATCGACGCCGCCGAAGCCGCGATCTCGAACCCGCTGCTCGAGGATGTGTCGATGAAAGGCGCCCGCGGCGTGCTCATCAACATCACCGGCGGTCTCGACATGACGCTGTTCGAGGTCGACGAGGCCGCGAACCGCATCCGCGAGGAAGTCGATCCGGAGGCGAACATCATCTTCGGCTCGACCTTCGACGAGCAGCTCGAAGGCCGGATGCGCATCTCGGTCGTCGCAACCGGCATCGAGGCCGACAAAGCCGTGCAGCCGCGGCCGCTGATCTCGCTGGTCAGCGATCGCAGCAAGACCGACGCGGCGCGCTCGACCTTGGCGCCGTTCACCCCGTCGCCCTCGCCGGCGGCGGAGTTGAAGCCGCTGGAGCAGCGCATCACCGAAATGCGTACCGCCGAGCTGCGCTCGATGGCCGCCGAGCCGCGCTTCGAGATGCGCGCCGAGTCGGTGACCACCGCGCCGGCGCTGCCGCAGGCACAATCGATCGAGGCCCAAGCCGTCCGCAACGCGCCGTTCATGCCGCCGAAGCCGATCGAAGCCGCGCCGAAGCCGATGCCCGCGCCGGTTGCCGCGCCTGTGCCCGAGCCAGTTGCTGCGCCCCAGGTCGAGGCCGTGCGTCCCGCACCGAAGCCGGCGACCCGCGGTCCGAGTCTCTTCGAGCGCGTGACCAAGGCCGGCCGTCTGCTTCATCGCGAAGAGCCGGAGATCAGCCGCGTCGCCCCGGTCGTAGCGGCAGCGCCCGCCCCGGCCCCTGCGCCCGCTCCGGCGCCTGTTCCGGCTCCGGCGCCCGCTCCGGCCATGACGGCTCAGGCCAAGCTTGGCCCGCTCGATCCGGCGGAGCGTCCCGGCGCCAAAGAGGAAGACCTGCTCGACATTCCGGCCTTCCTGCGCCGCCAGGCGAACTAATCCGACTCGCATGCTTTGCGGCCGGGATTCCGGAAGCGGAATCCCGGCTGCGGGCAGTGCGACTCACCCGTTATAAGTTTTTGAATTCCCTAAATAAATTTCGTCACAATCGGTAACAAAGAGTGATTTGTCCGGTCCATGACCCGTTGGTAACTCTAAGGCTACCGTTGCAGTGCAATATTGGGGATTAGATTGGAATTTCGGGGACCGGCCGCACACCAAAAGACCTTAAAGGCCGCCATTCATTGCCGCGGAGTCGGACTTCATACAGGCGCTCGCGTCAACATGACTCTGCATCCCGCTGCCCCCGGCACCGGCATCATCTTCCGCCGCCAAGATCTGGGCGGTGTTGAGCTCGCCGCGCAGTGGTGCAATGTCGTCCCGTCCAGCCTCTGTACCACGCTCGGCAACGGCGACGGTATGAAGGTCGCCACCATCGAGCATCTGATGGCCGCTTTGGCTGGTCTCGAGATCGACAATGCCATCGTCGAACTCGACGGCCCCGAAGTGCCGGTGATGGACGGCAGCGCCGCACCTTTCGTTTTCCTGATCGAATGCGCGGGCGTGGTCGAGCAGGTCGCTCCCCGCCGTGGTATCAAAGTGCTGAAGCCGATCCGCGTCGGCGCGAACGGCAATTCGGCGAGCCTCGTCCCGGCGGATGGTTTCCGCCTCAGCTTCGCGATTGATTTTGCCTCGAGCGCCATCCGCCACCAGGAACTGAGCTACGATCTCGATGCCGAGAACTTCAAGGCCGAGATCAGCCGCGCGCGCACCTTCGGCTTCTTCGAGGAAGTCGAGCAGATGCGCCAAGCCGGCCTCGCCCGCGGTGGCTCGCTCGAGAACGCTGTCGTCATCAGCGGCGATCGCATCCTGAACAAGGAAGGCCTGCGCTACGACGACGAATTCGTGCGCCATAAGGTGCTCGACGCGCTCGGCGACCTCTACCTCGCCGGCAGTGCGATCCTCGGCCACTTCCACGGCGTCCGCTCGGGGCATGCGCTCAATCACCAACTGTTGGAAGCGCTGTTCGCCGATGCCTCGGCTTGGCGCCCGGTCACTCTCACGGCGGCCGATTTCCCAAAGAGCACCTGGGACGAAGAGCCGCAGCGTGCCCGGGCCTAAGGGCGAGAAGCTTTAAGCCATCAGCCATACGTTGTAAGCTGGCTTGCCCCGCTGGTCGGGAGCAGGATTTTCGTTTGGCTTAAAGGCCTCTGGCTGACAGCTCACAGCTAGTTCTGGGCTCGGGAAATCGCATGATGTCGTCCAATCGCCGCTTCGCCGCTCTATTTGGCGCGCTCCTCGGCGCTCTCGCTCTCGCCGGTTGCGCCGCGAAGAACGACACCTATGTCGAGCGGCCGGTCGAGACCATCTACAACATCGCGATGGATCAGCTCCTGGCCGGCAATTACAAGGCGGCGGCCAAGACCTTCGATGACGTCGAGCAGCAGCATCCCTATTCGGTCTGGGCGACCAAGGCGCAGCTCATGAACGCCTATGCGCTTTACGAGAATCGCGATTATGACGCCTCGATCGTCTCGGCTGATCGGTTCATCCAGCTCCATCCCGGCCATCGTGACGTGGCCTACGCCTATTATCTGAAGGCGCTCGACTACTATATCCAGATCACCGATGTGGAGCGCGACCAGAAGGTGACGCAGCAGGCCTACGACGCGCTGGCCGAGGTGGTGCGCCGCTTCCCCGAAACGCCCTATGCCCGCGACGCCAAGTTCAAGATGGATCTCTGCCGCGATCACCTCGCGGGCAAGGAGATGCAGATCGGCCGCTGGTATGAAGGCCAGGGCCAATATCTCGCAGCCATCAACCGCTTCCAGACGGTCGTGAACGACTTCCAGACAACGACCCACGTGCCGGAAGCGCTCGCGCGTCTGGTCGAATGCTATTACGCGCTCGGCCTCGGTGACGAGGCGAGACGCACGGCCTCGGTGCTCGGCTACAACTACCCGAACAGCAAGTGGTACGATTCGACCTATTCGCTGGTCACGGTCGGCTCCGAGGCGCCGAAGGAAGAGCGCGGCTGGATCGCCCGAGTCGTCGACCCCTTCGGACTCTTCTGATCGCTGCCTTCTGATGGGCGCGGATTAAACGCCACGCACCTACCCGGATTTTCATCGCGCCGCTATCATCGGGCGCGATGCTGCTGGGCCTTTCCATCCGCGATGTGGTGCTGATCGACAAGCTCGATCTGGCCTTTCGCCCGGGCCTGTGCGTCCTGACCGGCGAGACCGGTGCCGGCAAATCCATTCTTCTCGACGCTCTCGGCCTGGCGCTCGGCATGCGCGCCGAAGCGAGGATCGTGCGCCCCGGCGCGACGCAGGCAATGGTCACCGCCGAATTCGATCTCGCCGCCGATCACCCGGCGCGAAAATTGCTGGACGAGGCCGGCATCGCCGCCGAGAACGACATCGTCGTGCTGCGCCGTGTCGTCGGCGCCGATGGCCGCAGCCGCGCCTTCATCGACGACCAACCGGCGAGCATCGGTCTGCTGCGTCAACTGGGCGAGATGGCGATCGAGATCGAAGGTCAGTTCGCGCAGACCGGCTTGCTCGACCCGGCAACCCATCGCGATACGCTCGACGCGTTTGGCGTGTCGCACGCGCAGCGCGAGCAGCTCGCGATTTCCTGGGCGGCATGGCGCAAGCTGTCGCGCGCGCGCGAAACCGCCGAAGCTGATTTCGCCAGGGCCCGTGCCGACGAGGATTTCTTGCGCCACGCGATGGCCGAAATCTCGGCAATCGAGCCGCGTGAAGGCGAAGAGGCGCAGCTCGCCGAGGAACGCGCGCTGCTGGTCAATCGCGAGCGCGTGCTGGAAAACCTCGAAGCCGCTCTGTCGGGTCTTGCCGGCGAGGATGGCGCGGAGCACGCGCTCTCCGGCGCGGCGCGCGCCGTCGAGCGCGCCAAGGGTAAATCCGGCGGCCGGCTCGAAGCAGCAGCCGCCGCGCTGGAACGCGCGATTGTCGAGACCCGCGAGGCCATCGCCGAGCTCGAAGCGGCGACGCGCGCTTTCCAAGGCCCGTCGAGCCTCGAAGAGATCGAAGAGCGGCTCTTCGCCCTGCGCGCCCTCGCCCGCAAGCACAATGTTGCGGTCGAGAATCTGCCTAAGCTGCAAGCCGACTTCACAGCGAAGCTCGGCGCGCTCGACGATGGCGGCGCGGCGATCGCGACGCTGACCCGGCGCGAGGCCGAGGCACGCCAGGCCTATCTCGCCGCCGCCGATGGCGTCACCAAAGCGCGCGCGACGGCGGCGAAGAAGCTCGACACTGCCGTCATGAAAGAGTTGCCGCCGCTGAAGCTCGAGAAGGCGCGCTTCCACACTGCGCTGACGACGCTCGACGAAAGCGAATGGAACGAGCACGGCCGCGAGCGCATCGCATTCGAGGTCACGACCATCGCCGGCGCGCAGCCCGGGCCGCTCAACAAAATCGCTTCCGGCGGCGAGCTGGCGCGTTTCATGCTGGCGTTGAAAGTGGTGCTGGCCAAGACCTCGCCGGTCGCGACCCTCGTCTTCGACGAGGTCGATAGCGGTGTCGGTGGCGCGACCGCCGCCGCGGTCGGTGAGCGGCTCGCGCGTTTGGCCGAGGAGAGGCAGGTTTTGGTCGTGACGCATTCGCCGCAGGTTGCCGCCCGCGCGGCACATCATTGGCGGGTCGCGCGCAGCGACGGCAAGAAAGCGAGCGCAACCAAGGTCGAAGTGCTGAGCGACGCCGATCGCCGCGAGGAGATTGCGCGCATGCTGTCCGGCACCGCAATCACCGCCGAAGCGCGCGCCGCGGCCGCGAGTCTCCTCGCAGGCCCCAGAGCATGAGCCCCGCCCGTTCCAAGGCAAAGAAAGACACGATGAAGCCGGTCGAGGAGCTGACCGCTCCTGAGGCAAAGGCCGAGCTCAAAGCGCTTGCTGCCGAGATCGCGCATCACGACGAGCTTTATCACCAGAAAGACGCGCCGGAGATTTCCGACGCCGACTACGACGCGCTGCGCTTGCGTAACCGGGCGATCGAAACGCGGTTCCCCGATCTCATCCGGACCGATAGTCCCTCGAAACGCGTCGGCGCGGCGCCGGCGACCGGTTTTGCCAAAGTCCGGCATCCGCACGCGATGCTGTCGCTCGATAACGCCTTCAGCGACGAGGACGTACGCGACTTCTTCAAGGGCGTGCGTAATTTCTTCCGCGCACCACAGGACATCGCCCGCGTCGAGGAAGATAAGATCGCGGTGATGGCCGAGCCGAAGATCGACGGGCTCTCCTGCTCGATCCGCTACGAGAAAGGCGTGCTGGTCCTGGCGGCAACGCGCGGCGACGGCGTGACGGGCGAGGACGTCACCGCCAATGTGAAGACGCTGGGCAATGTGCCGAAGCAGCTCAAAGGGCGCGGCTGGCCCGACGTGATCGAGGTCCGCGGCGAGATCTATATGGATCGCCAGGGCTTCTTCGCCTTGAACGCCGAGCGCGAGAAGGAAGGCGAGCCGGTCTTCGCCAACCCGCGCAACGCCGCCGCCGGCAGCCTGCGCCAGCTCGATTCAACGATCACGGCGAAACGGCCCCTCGCCTTC
>DASZLU010000014.1:0-2625 GCA_035552195.1 Allostellaceae bacterium
TGCTGGCTATCGCCTACGCCGTCTCGCATATCGAGCCAGCTTGGTCCGGCTGGACGTATGTGGCCGCGACCCTCGTCGGCCTTCTGCCGATCGGCCGGCGGGCCCTGGTCGGAGCGCGCTCGGGTACTCCGTTCAGCATCGAGACGTTGATGTCGGTCGCCGCCGTCGGCGCCATGGCCATCGGCGCGGCCGGAGAGGCAGCCATCGTCGTCTTCCTGTTTGCCTTGGGCGAACTGCTGGAAAGCATTGCCGCGGGCCGGGCTCGGGCAGGAGTCAGGGCGTTGATCGATCTCGTGCCACGCGTGGCGCGCCGTCAGAACGGTTCGGCGATCGAGACGGTGCCGGTCGAAGCGCTCGCTGTCGGAGACTTTGTGGTGGTCCGGCCCGGCGATCGAATTCCCTCGGACGGCACGGTCTTCGAAGGCGTATCGGAGGTCGACGAAGCGCCGGTAACGGGAGAATCTGCGCCGGTTACCAAGGAGGTAGGCTCTGCGGTCTATGCCGGCAGCATCAACGCCAATGGCGAGCTTCGTATCGAGATCACCCGGACGGCCGCCGACAACACGATCGCCCGGATCATCCACATGGTCGAGGAAGCACAGGCATCGAAAGCGCCAACCGCGCGCTTCATCGATCGTTTCAGCCGCTGGTACACGCCGGCCGCCATGGCCGTCTCAGCACTCGTGGTCCTGGGACCGCCGCTGCTTCTTGAAGCCGGCTGGTTCACCTGGATCTATCGCGGGCTGTCATTGCTGCTGATTGCTTGCCCATGCGCACTCGTGATCTCGACACCCGCAGCCATTGCCTCGGGGTTGGCGAGCGGCGCGCGACGGGGTCTGCTCATCAAGGGCGGCGCCGCGTTGGAGACACTGGGCAAGGTGAAGACGGTCGCCTTCGACAAGACTGGAACCCTCACCATGGGTCATCCACGTGTGACCGACCTCATCGCGATCGACGGCGCCGAGGATGACATGCTTGCGAAGGCCGCCGCCGTCGAGAGCGGCTCCAGCCATCCGCTGGCCGTGGCGATCGTCACCGAGGCCGAGAAGCATGGTCTCGACATTCCCAGAGTATTCGGCGGCAGCGTCGCTACGCCCGGCAAAGCAGTCATGGGACGACTGAAGTCGGGCTTTGTCTCGGTAGGCTCGCCGCGCCACGCGGCCGAGAAGGCAGACCTCTCCGAAGAGATTCGGGCACGAATCACGGCGCTCGAGAGCGACGGGAAAACAGTCGTTGCGGTGAGCGAAGCGAAGCGCCTCATCGGCTTGATCGCGCTGCGAGACGAACCACGGACTGATGCTGCCGAAGGACTTTCGCGGCTGCGCGCCTTAGGCATTCGCCCCGTCATGCTGACCGGCGACAACGCTCGCACCGCCGCTGCTATCGGAAGTACGCTCGGCATTGAAGCGAGAGCCGAGCTTTTGCCGGACGCCAAGCTCGAAGCGATCGCGGCCTACAAGACCGAAGCGCCGATCGCGATGGTCGGCGACGGCATCAACGACGCGCCGGCGCTCGCCGCAGCCTCGGTCGGCATCGCCATGGGCGGAGGCACCGACGTCGCCCTGGAAACGGCCGATGCGGCGCTCCTCAAGAACCGCGTAGCCGGCGTCGCTGAGTTAGTGGTCCTGTCGCGCGCGACGCTCGCCAATATCTGGCAGAATATTCTACTGGCACTCGGGCTGAAGAGCGTCTTCCTCGTCACGAGCCTGACCGGCACGACGCCGCTCTGGATGGCGATCCTCGCTGATACCGGAGCCACCGTGCTTGTCACCGCCAACGCTCTGCGGCTCCTGCGCTTCGGACATAAAAAGTGAGCCTGTCGTCTGCGATAGGGGCAGCGTTGAGCGCACCCTTTTGCGCAACCGCGCCGAGCCACGCGCGGCACCCAGGCGGAACTCGGTCACGCTGGACTTCCGGCAACATGTCGGTTAGTCTCGACATATGGAATCCGAACAAGCCATTCTCGCCTTCGCGGCGCTAGCCCAGTCGACCCGGCTCGACGTGTTTCGACTTTTGATCGAGCACGAACCTGATGGAGTGCCGGCTGGCGATATCGCCCGGCACATGGCCGTGCCCCACAACACGATGTCGACCCATCTCGCGGTGCTTGCCCGCGCCGGGCTGATTGAAGCCAAGCGGCACAGCCGATCGATCATCTACCGGGCTAAGCTCGATGCCGTGCGGGAGCTTGCCGGATACCTCGTCAAGGATTGCTGCGGCGGCCGGCCGGAGATCTGCGCGCCGCTGATCGCCGAGCTGACGCCCTGGTGCATGCCCCAAAATGGAGCCACCAAGGAGGCCGCTCATGAATGATCGCGTGTAAATGTCCTCTTTCTTTGCACCGGCAACTCGGCACGCTCGATCCTGGCCGAGAGCATTCTCAACAAGGACGGTGGTGGTCGCCTCCACGGTTTCTCGGCCGGCAGCCAGCCCAAGGGCACCGTCAACCCCTTCGCGCTGAAGGTGCTAGATAGCTTCGCCTACCCGATCGAAGGCTTTCGTTCGAAGAGCTGGGAGGAGTTTGCGACCGCCGATGCGCCGGTGATGGATTTCGTGTTCACCGTCTGCGACAACGCCGCGGGCGAGAGCTTCGGGAGCCTCGATAAGATCGCCGTTGGCACCAAA
>DASZLU010000015.1:0-74911 GCA_035552195.1 Allostellaceae bacterium
CAAGGGAGGCGAAAATCTCGGCGAGGATCGATTTCAGCCAGAACGGCGCTTTCGAGACGGCTTTGCGAATAAGATCGCTGATATGCCAGAGCATGCGAAACCAGGCTGGGCGGTTGTCGAAGGCGTAGTAAAGATAGACCAGCATCGGCGCGCCCGGCTTGAGCTTTCGCACACAAGCGGCGAGGCCGGCTTCGGGGTCCGGCATGTGATGCAGCACGCCGAGGCTGTAGCCGAAATCCATGCTGTTATCGGCGAGCGGCAACGCATCGATCGAGGCTTCGTGGATCGTCACATTGTTGAGGCCGGCGAGGCGCCGGCGTGCGACCGCGAGGGCGGCGGGGGCCGCGTCGATGCAGTGAAGATGGCCGACGCGACGGGCCACCAGCGGCGACCAGCGGCCGCTGCCGCAACCGGCGTCGAAACCGGTGGCACCCTGCGGCAGGCTCTCCCAGGGGAAGGGGGCGAAATACTCGCCGAACATCCGCATCATCTCGGCATCGGGGACGCCGGTCTGGTCGAAGCGCGCCCACTCGGCGCCGAAATCGCGCACTGTGGCGCGGTCGATATTCTCACGATTGCCGCTCATCGCCGGGCACTATAGAAGAGAAGCGCGATGCCTGCCTCCGGCGATACGATCTCCGTTATCATCCCGCTCTACAACCGCCGCGAGGAAATCGGCCGTGCCGTCGCCAGCGCGCTGCGGCAAAGCCACGCGCCCCACGAAATCGTGGTGGTGGACGATTGCTCGCGGGACGATTCCGCGACGGTTGTGGCGGCGCTCGGCGAGCCGCGGATCCGGCTGCTGCGGCACGAGCGCAATCGCGGCGCCTCGGCGGCGCGCAATACCGGCATCGCCGCGGCGACCGGCGAGTGGATCGCGCTCCTCGATAGCGACGACGAATGGGTGCTGGACAAGCTGGCGCGGCAACTCGCGGCGCTCTATGCGTCGCCCGCGGCGGCGAGCGTCACCGGCTATGCCATCCGCGATTACCGCACCGGCGAGGAGCGCGTGTTCGCGCCGCGACCCGACGACGCGACGCTCGACGCGCTGGTCTGGGGCTGTCCGCTCGGTGTCGGCTCCACCTTGCTGGCGCGGCGCGCGGTCTTCACCGAGATCGGCGACTTCGATGCCGATTTACCGCGTCTCGAGGATTGGGAATGGCTGCTGCGCTATCTGCCGGCACATAAGCTCGGCGTGGTGTCCGATCCGCTGACCATCGTGCACAAAGCCAGCGACCCGAGTCGCGCGCAGGTCTTCGCCTCGCTGGCGCGCCTTCGCGCGCTCCATCGCGACGATTGGTATCGGCGCAGCTGGATCGCCGGCCGCAAGTTCGATTCGACGCTGTTCGTCGAAGAAGCCGCGGCGGCGCATTACGCCGGCGCCAATGGCCGCGCCGCCGCGCTGGCGCTCAAGGCTTTCGCCGCGTACCCGCTGCGGCCGGGATTGCTCGCGCTCTTGGCGCGACGCGGCTTGCGCCGGCGGGGGTGAAGCAGCGCGTTATCGGGGTGTCTTTTTCTTCAGCACATAGAGCGATGGGAACATCAGCGCATTGTGTGATGTCGTCATCTGCTCGTGCCATTCCGACGACAAATCCTGACGGCGCACCGCGTCGTCAAATCCACGCAAATAGCCGGCTTTGTCGTGGTCGATCCGACCGATGAGGCCGCGCGCGCTGTAGGGATAATTCTCAGGGACAGGTTCGAGGTGGATCGAACCCAACCGCGTCCGCTCCAGAATATTGCGCAGCGCGGTCTCGCAACCGCTGGGAAGCTGCTCGAGCGAGAAGACGGTGAAAGCAACATCCGTGACGGGAAACACGAATTTTTCCGCGGGATCGTTGAGATAGTCGAGCTGCGCGAAGGCCACGTCGAGGCCGAACTTGTCGGCCGCCGTCCGCGCAATTTCGACACCGTCCGCCACCAGCTCGTAGCCGTAGCATTGCAGGTGCGGATAGAGCGACTTGAGGAAAAGGAGGTTGCGCCCGAGACCCGCGCCGTATTCGGTCGCCGACGTCGCGTCTTTGAAATGGGTATCGAGCGCCCACCGCAGCCTCGCGCGATAGTATTGCGACGCGTTGTAGCGGCCGTGGAACAGCGCGCCATCGACATTGAACCAGTCGTCACGCAGGTCGAGGCCATCGATGTTCAGCCAGGAATCGAGCGTATCGGCGGCGGCAAGCTGTCGGCGAAAGGAATTCCAGGCGGCGCCATATTCTTCGAGAACATTTTCCGCGCGCCGGACGACAGCTCTCTTGCTGATCGCCTGCCGCGCAGAGCGAATAGTAAAGCTCAGTTTCGATTCCACGGTGATGTCGGTCCTTTAGCCGCTGACCGCGGCGTAACGCTTGGTTCGATGCGGCGGGGCTTTTGGCTTTCGGGCCCTTCGGCCGGATGCTAGGTTGCTTTCATTACCCTTACGATATCGGATCGTCCGACAGGATCAAGCAGCGGCCCGACTATGCGGTCGAAGAAACGATGGATGGAATCGCACAAAAGCTGAGACAACCGGCATCGTGGTTGCGCCAACGTCTGTATCGTATTGCCAAATCGTGCTCGTTCGCATTGCTTCGAAAACTGGATCCCGAATTCGGATTCGTGCCGCGTCCGAGCGAGGCTGCGACTGGCGCGCCGGGGCAATCGTCTGCAAGCGCATCGACGCTTCCCTCGGCGGAAATCGTCTCGGCGATCGTCATCAACAGCGATCGGGCGATCGCGACGCGCGACGCCGCTGATTTTTATCTACGCGGTATTTTCGCGGATTCGGGCAGCGCAACGCTGGCGCGGGCTCAGCTGCCGGCGGGTGGGGTTGGGCTGAGCTTTGACGAGATCGAAGACCGGCTGGCGCGGTTTTTCATAAATCCACGCGAGCTGACCGACGATGGCCGCATACCGGCGATGCGCAGCGCGTTCTATGCGCATCAAGCCATGACCGCGTTGAATCGACGCGCCTATGCGACAAGTAACCGTACCAACCCCGCTGCGGTTTTTTGGCCGGATCCGACGAGCGCACACGGCGCTCGCTCGCTCTACACGGAATTGCCCTTCGCTCAGGCGGTGCCGCTGCTCGATCGGTCGACGAAGATCGTATCGGCAGGAAGCTGCTTCGCGATCGAACTCGCGCATGCGCTCCAACGCGACAGGTATTCGTACCTCGTCAAAGAGAACAATAATGGCGCGCCCGGCAGTTACGAGTTTCTCGATGGAGGTGAGTTGCCCAGCGCATCCGCCGCCTGGGGCATCATCTTCAACACGCCGAGCTTTCGGCAACTGGTGGAAAAAGCGTTTGGCGTTCGCTCGCTGCCGAAAATCCTCTGGAGCCAAGAGATCGGCGGCAACCAGCGCTACCTCGATCCGTTTCGCGAGAATATCGCCTTCTATTCTCCCGAAGCCTACGAGGCCAATTACCTACAGCATATCGAAGCGGCCCGCGACGCGTTCCTTGAGATGGATGTGTTCGTCATCACGCTCGGCTTGAACGAGGTCTGGTATTTCAAGGCCGACGGCGCCGTGTTTTCCCGCTCTCCGTGGCGCACGGCCCCCTCGCTGGTGGGGCACAAGGTTTTGTCGGTCGAAGACAACGTTACCGATCTCGTACGGATGACCGAAATCCTTCGCGCGCACAATCCGCGGGTCCAGATCATCTGTACCCTTTCGCCCGTTCCGTTGCATGCGACCTTTCGCGGGGACGAACAGCACATCGTCACCGCGAACGCACATTCGAAAGCGATCCTACGGGTCGCGGCCGAAGAATATGCCAAGCGTTGTCCCGGCGTCTTCTATTTTCCGGCGTACGAAGTCGTCACAACCTCGACCCAACATCCTTGGGCGGGCGATCAGCGCCACGTTTCGCCTGAAGCCGTGACCAACGTCATGGCCCTGTTCCACCGCATGTTCGACAAATAGGCTTGTGCGTCAGCTTGCGGCGCCGTGGCTGTAGGCGGCGTACATGCGCGGATGGCGTTTCACCATCGTCGCAAGATTTTGATCCCGCATTGCGTTGAAGGCGACGCGCGGATAGGGCGGGCCGAAGAGGCTGTTGCTGAACTGAATTTGCAAGACGAGGCGATGTCCCGCGCGGACGTTCTGGCCCTTGTGCAGGCCGCGCGTGTCTTCGGCGAGGATCGTGCCGCGCGGGGCGACGAATTCGATGAAATCGCGGCGGTCGAAATGAGCCGAGACTTCGTCATCGGTGAGCCGTGCATAGCCCTTCGCGAGAAGCGCGGGCGGAATGCCGCCGGTGCGGTGCGATTTGGCGATGAAATAATGCGGCCCGCTGTCCGAGCTCACGTCGGTCAGATAGATGAAGAATTTCACCCATTTGATGCGATCGAGATCGAAGTGGAAATATTGCGCCGCTTCCGAATCGGGTTGATCGGAGAATGCCGTGTTCCACCACATCGCTACGACATCGACGACCGGTTCTGTTCCGAGATAGGCCTGCGCCGCGGCGATGATCGCCGGATCGGCCATCAGCGCTTGCACATCGGGGTGATTGATCAGATCGGCCTCGGCGAAATCGTAACGCACGCCCAGCGGCCGCGCCGGATCGTAGATGGTGAAGAGGGTGTCGCGGCTCTCGCCATCGCGGCGCCGAACCGTTGCCGGATGAGTGAGCGCGAATTGATGGAGCCGGTCGCAGGCCGCATCGGAAAGGCGCTGCCGATAAAGGTAATAGCCTTTTTCCGCGAGCGTCGTTCCGGCGTCTTTCGCCTCTGCGGGGGAGAGCGGCGCCAGCACGCCCGGTGTCTCCGTGAGCTCACGCGGCGGATGGCGCGCCGCCATCAGTCGTGCGATCAGGTCGTTGCTGCGCCCGCCGCTGGCGCAGAACAAGCGGACCATGCTTTGCACCGCCCAGGACGGCGTGTTTCCCGTGATACCGAAGACGAGCAGCGCTCCGGCTAAGGCAGCCCAGTCTCTGAGCGTCCGTATCGCGTCGATGATCCGTAGCAGCATGGGGTTACGCCGGCTGCGTCGCGGTGCTGACTTGGGTTAGCCAGCGTCCGAGGCGCGATTCTTGTCCGCGACCCTGCGGATACATGGCGTGGAGAATGCGGCCGATCTCGCTCCGCAGCGCGCTTGTCTCGTTCGCGGCGGACGTCGCTTGGGGTGCGGCGAGATCGAGGGCCGAAATCGCGCCCGATTCGAACAGGCGGGCGATCTGCTGCCGCGACGCGAGGCGCTTGGGACGGAGCCAGCAATCGCGCTTCTGTTCCCAATAGGGATCGATGAGACGCAAAAGCTTTTCCATCTTGTCCTGTGCCCAACCGAGCGAGCGACGCTCGCGCTTCCCGAAGCCATCGGCGAGGTCGACGACCATCGTCTCGAACTCGACATTGTACCAGCGATAGGCGCGCCGGATGTTCTCGAATTGCCAACCGTCGGCCAGCGCTCGCGCGATCGCCGCGAAATAGCTGTCGGACGTCGTACCCAGATAGCGCTCGTCGACGGGGTAGAGCGGCAAATTTTCGGAATAGCTCACGACGGGGATCCCAAGCATCGCCATTTCCTTACCCACGCTGGACCACGCGTTGAGAAAGACATCGGTGATTTCGGCGAGGTCGTAGAGCGACAGATTGTCGGTCGGCCAATTGATCGCGGCGTTCGGCGGCAAATTGTGGAACTCTTCTTCCAATTGTCGCGCATGCTCGGATTTGACGCCTTCGCGCTTGTTGGGGAATTCGCGCGGATGCACGCGAATGATCAGGAAAAGCTCGGGCCGCGCGGCGACGTAGTCTATCAGCGCGCGCACCCATTCGGCCTGGGTCGGGAAAAGCAGGCCCGCGACCGGTTCGCGCGCGCCGATCGCCTCGGCAGCGAAGCGCTCGTCGTAGCTCGAGAGCGTCGCGCACATCACCTTCTTGTCAGGTGCGATGCCGAGCTTGCTGCGCGGATCGGCGGTGCCCCCCGATCGCGGCGCGGAGTAAGCGAAGACGCTGCTGCCGACCAGCAATTCGAGGAAATGGTCCGTCACCATGGCGGCTTGCGCGGCATCGATCGGACGTTGCGACAGCGCCGGCCACATCGCGACCGCCCGGCGCAGGAGGGTGAAGACATCGCCCTTGGAGACCATCATCGATTGCAGGCGGTGCGCCAGATTGAGGCTGGCGTGGAGCGAGTAATGCGGCTTGCCGCGCGCCGCCGCGACCTGGCAGACCGCACGATTGATGCCGTAGAGCGCGTTGTAGGTGACGACGGCATCGGGATTCTCGCGCTCCATGATGCGGCGCGCGGCAAAGGCGGCGTAGAGCGTGTTCTTCAGCGCCACGAGATACCGCCGCCATTCGTCGTCGCCGGCGAAGGTCAGCGCCGATTTCTTGTGATCGAGCAGGAATTCGTAAAGCGCTGCACGGCCGACCTGCGCGCCGTGAACCGTGAGGTCGAGGAAATTGTCGCGCGTGACGTCCGCGAAGAGGCGGCCGATTTCCTCGCGATCTTCGGGCTGCAACTCGTCGGCGAGATCGGCGCCGTTCAGGCGGAATTGCCGCCGCAGGAGTCCCGCTTGTACCGCGCAGTCTTCGCAGACCTGTTTGCGCTCGGCGAGCGGCGTCTCGCTGGAGAGGCCGCGTGCAATCATCACGTTGCAGCCCGCCTTCAGCTGGCTGCCGCACGTCACGTAGACGATCTCGTGGCCGGAATCCTGCAACGCTTCGGCGATCAGTGCCTCCGGGAAAGCATGCACCCACAGCGCCGCATGGGGAGAGAAGAAAAGCAGCTTCATCGGATTAGAGAAGATCCCAGCTCAGCGGCGTGCCTTTGCTTATGTCGCGCTTCACTTTGCGGCCCAGCACATCGTCGTAATGGATCGGCGGCAGGCCGAGACCCGGTCGGATACGGCGGAGGTTCTCTTTGGTCAGTGCCTCGCCGGCTTTCATGTCGGCGACGACATAAAGCGAGCGGCGGAATTTGATCGAATCTTTTTCGGTGCTGGTCGGGCCGTAGGTGACGTGGCCGAGCCCCTGATGCGCGCGTTCCGTTTCTGTGACAAGCGCGGCGAGTTCTGCGGGCTCGAGCGAGAAAGCCGAATCCACGCCGCCTTCGGCCCGCGACAAGGTGAAATGCTTTTCGATGACGGTCGCGCCGAGCGCCACCGACGCGACCGCAACGCCGACGCCCATGGTGTGATCGGACAGACCGACCTGACAGCCGAACAAGTCCCGCAAATGCGGAATGGTGGTGATGTTGGTTTGCTCGGGGTTCGCCGGATAAGAGCTGGTGCATTTCAGCAGCACGAGATCGCGGTTGCCCGCGTTGCGGGCCGCGCGAACGGTCTGGTCGAGCTCGGCGAGCGTCGCCATGCCGGTCGAGACGATCATCGGCTTGCCGGTAGCGGCGATCTTGCGGATCAGCGGAATGTCGGTGTTCTCGAAAGATGCGACCTTGTAGACCGGCACGTTGAGCATTTCGAGGAAATCGACGGCGCTTTCATCGAATGGCGTCGAAAAACCGATCATGCCATGTTCGCGGCAGCGCGCGAAAATCGGCGCGTGCCATTCCCAAGGTGTGTGCGCTTCCTGGTAGAGTTCGTAAAGCGTCTTGCCGTTCCACAGGCTGCCCGCGTCGTTGATGGCGAAAGCGCCCTCGCGCAGATCGATCGTCATCGTGTCGGCGGTATAGGTCTGGATCTTCAGCCCGTGCGCCCCGGCTTTTGCCGCGGCATCGACGATCGCTAGAGCGCGGTCGAGCGATTGGTTGTGATTGCCCGACATCTCGGCGATCACGAAAGGCTTATGGCCGGGGCCGATCGGATAGGGACCGAGGCTAAATCCTTCAGGCATGGTTGGTGGCCTTCTGGACGATGTGAGCGTTCAAGGCGGCGAGGGCAGGCTGACGATCCAGCAGAGCAAGGATGTCGTTCGTGCCGAAGAGCTGATCGGGGCGATAGAGCGCGTTGTAAATCGCCTCGATCAAACGCCAATCCTCGTCGGTGTCGAGCGTCCAGCGAAGCTGAGACAGGTCGGGCACGCCGGCGTGGTTTGCGAGCGCGAAACGCTCGGGATGGCCGTAAATATAGGGCGTGACGTGCTCGCGCTCGAAGGCCTGTGCGGCTTCGCGCTGCGTGCGCTCGAGCGTCGTAAAATCGAAGATTTCGGCATCCAAGCCGCGCGGATAGGTGCGGGCCAGCGTGTTGCTGAGATAATCGAGCGCCTGGCCGTGCGCGCGGCGTGACGTGAATTCGTTGAGCATGACGCGCAGCACGCCGCCGTCGAAAAGCGGGCAGTCGGAGGTGATGCGGATCACCGTATCGGCCTGGGCGGCGCGCGCGGCGCCGTAATAGCGCGAAAGCACGTCGTCTTCGCTGCCGCGGAAAAGCGTGACGCCGAGCGTCGGGACAAGCGCGGCGAGTGGGTCGTCCGCCGGCCGGTCGGTTGTCGCCACGACGATCTCGTCGACAGCCGCCGATGCACGGACGCGATCGACCACATGGGCGAGGATGGTCTTGCCGCAAAGCGGACGCAGCACCTTGCCCGGGAGTCTTGTCGAGCCCATCCGCGCCTGGATGATGGCGACGGTCTTCATGCGAGGGCATCCTTTAGCGCAGCCGCAACGCGGTCCTGCTGCTCGTCGCTCATCGCCGCGTAAAGCGGCAACGTGATCGCGTTGTCGTAATAGGCTTCGGCCGCCGGATAATCGCCGGGCGCGAAGCCGAATCCTCGGTAATAGGGCTGCAGGTGAACGGGGATATAATGGACATTCACCAGAATCCGCGCCCGGCGCATGGCGTCGAAGACTTCTTTGCGCGATTTGTTGGTGCGCTGCTGATCGATCTGAATGACGTAGAGGTGCCAGGCCGAGTTGGCTTTCGTGTCGCGTGGCGCGCGGATCACGGGCAGGTCTGCGAGCAGACGATCGTAACGATCCGCCAAGTCGCGCCGCCGGGCGACGAATTCGTCGATGCGGCGCATCTGGCTGAGGCCGAGCGCGGCATGAATGTCGGTCAAGCGATAATTGAAACCGAGATCGACCTGTTGATAGTACCAATCCCCTTCCGCCACGCGATCCATGAGCGCGGGATCGCGCGTCACACCATGGCTGCGCAGCAGCGATACGGCTTGATGCAGCGCCGGATCGTTCGTCACCAGCATCCCGCCTTCGGCAGAGGTGATGATCTTCACCGGATGAAAGCTGAACACGGCGATATCGGAATAGGCGCAATTGCCGATTTTCTGGCCGTGATAATCGCCGCCGATCGCATGGGCGGCGTCCTCGATCACGCGGAAGCGATAGCGCTGGGCCAACTCGGCGATCCTCGCCATATCGCAGGATAGGCCGGCGAAATGCACCGCGACCAAAGCCTTCGGCAAGCGGTTTTCCCGCTCGGCCGCAGCGAGCTTGTTGGCCAGCGCGTCGACGGAGAGGTTACAGCTCTGCGGATCGATGTCGACGAAATCGACCTTGGCGCCGCAATAAAGGGCGGCGTTGGCCGACGCGACGAACGTGTTCGGCACGGTCCAAAGCACGTCGCCTGTCCCCAACCCGACCGCTCGGGCGGCCAAATGCAGCGCGGAGGTCGCGCTGTTGACGGCGCAGGCGAATTTGGCGCCGACATAATCGGCGACGCACCGCTCGAACCGTTCGATCGCCGGCCCTTGCGTGAGCCAATCGGAGCGCAAAACGGCCTCGACGGCGGCGATGTCGTCCGCGTCGATGTCCTGCCGGCCGTAGGGGATCGCGTCCGTCATCGCTGCATTACCTGGCGGGAATTTCCATCGCGCGCAGATCGCTCGGGCTGAGGAAATGCGCGTTCGAACCGGAGCTATAGGCAAAGCCCTCGGGAACCGGCGCGCCGGTCTCGCCCAAGCCGTTGCGGGCAAAATCCTTCGGTCGCACGAATTGGATCGTTGGGCGGATCACGAAATGATCGGCGAATTCGAGAGTCAGATGCGAATCATCCTCGGGGCACATCACCTCGTGCAGCTTCTCGCCGGGGCGGATGCCGACAATTTCGATCGGCATGCCAGGCGCCACCGCTTCAACGAGATCGGTAATGCGCATCGAGGGGATCTTCGGAACGAAGATCTCGCCCCCCTGCATGCGCGCGAAGCCTTTCATGACGAAAGCGACGCCTTGCGGCAGGGTGATCCAGAAACGCGTCATCCGCGTGTCGGTAACCGGAAGGCGTTTCGCTCCGTTCGCGACGAGCTTCTTGAAAAACGGGACGACCGAGCCGCGCGAGCCGACCACGTTGCCGTAACGGACGACCGAGAACCGCGTCCGCTGCTGGCCGACATTGTTGTTGGCGGCGACGAAGAGCTTGTCGGAAGCGAGTTTTGTCGCGCCATAGAGGTTGATCGGATTGGCCGCCTTGTCGGTCGAGAGGGCGATCACCCGGTCGATATCGTTGCCGAGTGCCGCGGCGATCACATTTTCGGCCCCGTGGATGTTCGTCTTGATGCATTCCATCGGGTTGTATTCGGCCGCCGGCACTTGCTTTAGGGCGGCGGCATGGACGACGAAGTCGACACCCTGCATCGCCTGCATCAGCCGTGCGCCGTCGCGCACGTCGCCGATGAAGTACCGCATCGCCGGCTGGTTGAATTCCTGCTGCATCTCGAATTGCTTGAGCTCGTCGCGGGAATAGACCACGACGCGCCGGGGCTTGTGGTCGGCGAGAAGCTGGCGGACGAATTGCTTGCCGAACGAGCCGGTGCCGCCGGTAATGAGGACGGATTTTCCCTCGAACATGTCGATCATGATGCTGGCTCGTCGGCGGTGATCATCTGAAGACGATAGTCGAGGGACACCAAGCCTTGGCGCGCATAGGTATCGGTTGTGTCCGAGCCGATGAAAAGCAACGGCAGATCGACATTGGCATCGACCACGTCGTAAAACGAGCTGGAGTCGATCCGACCGAGACAGGCGTAGATCGATAGCTCGCACGGGCGCAATGGAATATCGGCGAGAAGGAGATCGAAAGTTCCACGTTGCCCTTTCTTCAATGATCGCTCGCTCAGGGGTTCGCGGATCGTCGTGATGATACGGCCATCCGCGGTGAGGCTGAAGAGGAAACCAAGGTCGGCGACCGGTTCCATGACTTCGTAGGAGAAGCGCAGCCGGATACTGTCGCCCGATTGGAATTGCCACGTCGTTTGGCCGCTTGCATCCAAGGGGGTCAATTCGGTGAGGCGAACGGCGCCGGTGGTGCGGTTGAGGCGGTCCTTCATCCCGGCACCGCTAAGATCGAGCTGCTGCGGCATCGAGCGCAGATAAAGTTCGACGCCCTGTTCGGCCGGCCCGTCGTACACCAGTCTTCCCTTATCGAGCACGAGAACGCGCCGGCAGAAATTGCGGATCTGCTGCAGATTGTGGCTGACGAAAAGCACTGTCCGGCCCAGGCGGCTCGATGCTTCGTTGAGCCGGCCGAGAGATTTGCGCTGGAAGCTCACATCGCCGACCGCGAGCACTTCGTCGACGATCAGGATTTCCGGATCGAGAAACGCGGCGACCGCGAAGGCCAGCCGCACATACATGCCCGAGGAATAACGCTTCACCGGCGTATCGACGAATTTCTCGACCTCGGCGAATGAAACGATCTCGTCGAACTTTGCGGCGACCTCGCGATAGCTCATGCCGAGGATCGTGCCGCTGAGGAAGATGTTGTCGCGGCCGCTGAGTTCGGGGTGAAACCCGGTGCCGACCTCGAGCAACGTGCCAACGCGACCGCGCACACGCGCCCGTCCTTCCGTCGGCGGGGTGATGCGTGAGAGAACTTTCAGCAACGTACTTTTGCCGGCGCCGTTGCGGCCGATGATGCCGATGGCCTCGCCGGGCTCGATCCGGAACGAAACGTCGCGCAACGCCCAGAGGTCGTGGTTGTCGGGGGCCGGGCGGCGCGAAACGATGGTCTTCAATGCTCGCAGCATGCGCTGGCGCGATGCGTCTTCCCCCAAGTGGAAGCGCTTGCTGAGGCCGTCCGCTTCGATGGCGTAGGTCGTCATCAGATACGGTCCACGGCGAAGCGCTCGAGGCGGGCGAAGATGACCAGGCCGCCGAAGAGCAGAATGATTGCCAGCGCGATCGACCACGCAATATCGTATGCGCCGGGCGGGGGCGCGTTCGCGATCAACGACCAGCGGAAGCCTTGCAGCAATCCGACAAGCGGATTGAGGTGATAGAGCAATTGCCACCGCTCCGGCACGACGCTCGGCGAATACATGACCGGTGACGCGTAGAAGGCGAGTTGCAGCAGCGACGGGATCACGAGGCGGACGTCGCGGTAGATCGTGTCGAGCATCGTCACCCACAGCCCCGCGCCGAAGGCCAGGATCAGCGAGAGCAGGACGAAGAGCGGCGAGAGCAGGATCGGCCAGCCGGGAAAAGCGCGATAGGCGAACACGGCAAGGATGAGAACGCCATAGACCGGCAGGAAATCGAGGACCGCCGTGAAAAGCGCCGCGCTCGGGATCAGGATGCGCGGGAAATAGACTTTCAGGATGATGCCGCCACTATTCGCCAGCGAAATCGCCGTATCGTTGACGGCGCGCTG
Source organism: Allostellaceae bacterium (assembly GCA_035552195.1). Lineage (GTDB taxonomy): Bacteria > Pseudomonadota > Alphaproteobacteria > ATCC43930 > CGMCC-115725 > CAIKMD01. The sequence goes on from DASZLU010000015.1 coordinate 12,485, forward strand.
GAACGCGCTCCAGAGCGCGGTTCCGGCGAAAGCGAACAGCGCGTAGGGCAGGTCGTCCGATGGAACGTGCAGCATACCGCCAACGATGAGCGTCAGCGCGCCGGTCAGCAGAAGGGGCTGGATGACGATCCAGGCGCTGCCGAGGATCGTCTGCTTATAGCGCACCTTCACATTGCGCAGGGCCAACATCATCGCCAATTGCCGGCCGCGCCAGCTTTCCGCGAGATCCGGAAAGAACGGATCCTTGTTGGTGATCTCGACGACGCGCGTGGCGTTGTCTTGCTTCGGCGTGTTCATGTTACTTGGCTGCCTGATCGCTCACGGCCCATCGCGTTGGTTCGATCAGGCTATGAGGCGACGAAATCCCGAGGAGGGCCGGCGCGACGACGCGCTCTTTGCCGAGTTTGTTGGAAACGGCTTTGAATATGTCCGCGGGCGCCTTGAGATCGGTCACCAGGACGCCGTCGAAATCTTCCGGGAGATCGTCGAAAGATCGATAGACCGGCGCGCCGATCAACTGCGGCAGCGCGGCTTCGGGGTCGACGGTCGCGACGATGGTGATGCCGCATTCGAGTGCGCAAATCGCCGCGATCTCGGCAAGGTCTGAGGCGCCGGCGAGAACGATGCGCGCCCAGCCTTGTTGTTTGGCTGTCTCCATAGCGGCGGCGCAATCGCCCCGTGCACGGCGAAAGAACGAGAAGGACGTCGACAGATAATCGACCGTCAGCCGCGATTTCTCCGCGAAGCCTTGCGGCGTGAGGTAATAGGTATAGCGCCGGGCCGGTGCCTCATGGACCTTGACCAGGCCTTTGCGCACACAGCGCTTGAGATACGCGTTGACCAGACCCAAAGCGATACCGAATTCCGCCGCTAAATGACGCTGCGACCGGCGGCCGTCGCGTTCGACGGATTCGAGCAGGCCCAGCAGGATGCGGGCATCCGGGCTCCCGTCCCATTCGGGCTCATCGGGTCGTGACATGCGGCGTTGTAACGTGTTCACACGATGAACGTCAAGCCATGTTCAGTCGATGAACACATATATCCTTTTGATAAACAATAATATATGACTTCGGCAGATGCGCATCCTCTTCCTCAATACGGACTATCCGGGTTTCTTGCTGTGGCTCTACGGGAGCCAACCCGGCTTGGCGCTGCGCGGCTACGGTGCGCAGCTTGCGGTGCGCAACGCCAGCCTCTTCGGCACCGCCGATTTCATGTCGCAAGCCATGACCCGGCTCGGTCACACGGCGATCGACGTGCACGCCAACAATCGCGCTCTGCAAGAGGCATGGGCGGCCGAACATGGCCGCGGCCAAATCGGCTGGCTGACGCGCGGCGCGAGCGCCTTGCATCCGCGGCTCGCTGAGCGATTCATTCCGTGGAGCCCGCATGCCGAGCGGGCGCGAGAAATCCTTGCGGCACAGATCGCCGCCTTCCGTCCGACCATTCTCTACAATCACGACCCGACGGGCTTTGCGGCGGCGTGGCTTCGCTCGGTCCTGCCGCGCGATTGCGCGATGGTCGGACAAATCGCTTCGGCACGCGGCGATGATACGGACTGGTCGGCTTACGACCTGATGATCTCCTCGCTGCCGAATTTCGTGACGTGGTTCAATGCCGAGGGTGTCGCGGCGGAATATCTGCCGCTCGCGTTCGAGCCGCGCGTTCTTGCGGCGGTGCCCGAAGGTCGCAGCAACATCCCCTTGTCCTTCGTCGGGAGCGTCTCGCCGGATCATCGCGAAAGGTTCCGCTTTCTCGAAGCGATCGCTGCCGATGACGGTCTCGACTTGGCGCTATGGGGAGAGAAGCGCGACACCATCGGTGTCGATAGCACGATTCTCCAGCGTCATCACGGCGCGGCATGGGGACCCGGGATGTTCTCGCTCTTACGCCGCTCGCAATTGACGCTGAACAAGCACATCGATGTTTCGGAAGGCTACGCCAACAACATGCGTCTATTCGAGGCAACAGGAATGGGCGCATGTTTGGTGACCGATTGGAAGGACAATCTCGTGGATTTCTTCGAGCCGGGGAAAGAGATCGTCGCTTATCGCTCGACCGAGGAGTGTATCGACTTGCTGCGCTATTTCCGAACCAATGAGAGCGAGCGGACAGCGATCGCGGCGGCGGGGCAAGCGCGCTGCCTCGCCGAGCATCGCTACGATCAGCGCATGACCCAGCTCGCCGATATCCTGCAACGGCGTTTCGGGTAACGGCAAGCCGATGCGACCGCAGCTGTTCGGCACTCTGTTCTATGCCAATTATCTAACGCGGGCGCTCGCGCTCTATCGCTCGCTCGAGGAGTGTTTCATGCGGCCTTTTACGCTCCTCGCGTTATGCATGGACGATCTTGCGGCCGCGATTCTCCGCGAGCTCGATTTGCCGCATATCCGGATCTTGCGGATTGGCGATCTCGAGGCACGGTTTCCCGAGCTCGCGCGGGTGAAACCATCGCGCAGCATCGGCGAATACTCGTGGACCTGCACGCCGGCGCTGCTGCGATACCTGCTGTCGGAAGTCGGCACCGGCGAAAGCGTCGCCTATCTCGATGCGGATTTGATGTTCTTCTCCGATCCGCAGCCGGTCTTCGACGAATGGGACGACAACGACATACTCATCCACGAGCACCGCTACGCGCCGCAGCATCGACACATGATTCCGACCTCAGGCACCTACAATGTCGGCCTCGTCGCGATCCGCAACACGCCGCAGGGAAGGGTGTGCCTCGAGCGCTGGTACGACCAGTGTATCGAGATTTGTGTGCTCGACGGCACGCGCGGTCTGTGTGGCGACCAGGGCTATTTGGATGAATGGCCGAAGCTCTATGATCGCGTGACGGTGTTGCAGCACAAAGGCGCCGGCCTCGCGCCGTGGAATGTCGAGCAGTATGCGCTTTCCGAGCGGAGCCTTGGCGCTTGCGTCGATAATGCGCCGCTTATCTTCTACCACTATCACGCATTCCGCTGGCTGGCCTCGTTCTTGGGGCGGGTTTTGGTCGTGCCTTCGCTCGGCTACGATTTCACGGCGCAGCAATTACGGCTGATCTATCGGCCTTATGTGGCGGCGCTCGCTGGGGCCGAGCGATCGGCGCGGGCTACGCGCTCCGGGGCCGATTTGCCGCGGCCGCGTATCGGCGCGGACGAGCAAGCGATGTGGCGACGCTGGCGGCTGTTTAGCGCCCGATAAAAGCGCGGATTTGCGCACTCGCTTTGGCGGGGTCGATATTGCCGATGCAATGCGGCTGCACATAACGCCAGCGGCAGCCCGTCTCGCAGCCGGGCCACGCGTGATCGGGCTGAATGATGAGCTTGCGATCATCCGGGCACCACGGCGCAAATCGGGCGGGCGCCGGGTCCTGCGTGTCGTCGCCGTCGCGGGGATGCATCGAGAAGACGACGACGGGCGTACCGACCGCCGCCGCGAAATGGGCCGGCCCCGCGTCCATGGCGATGGCAGCGCGGCAGCGGCGCAGGATCGCCGACGTTTCGCGCAAGGTTGTTTGCCCGCACAGCGACAGGATTCGCCCGCCGAACGTCGCGTGCAGCGGCGCAAGACGTTTGGCATCGGCGGCGCTGCCGAGAACGACCAGGCGCTGTACCGCAAGGGCGGTGGTGAGGATTTCGGCCAGCGTGCTCGTTGGCAGCATCTTCCCGGAATGCGATGCGCCCGGGCAGATCGCGATGATGGGACCGTCGCCCAAGGGCTTGAGCAGGGCATCGGCACGCGCCTCGTCGTCCCGCGAATACCAGGCTTCGAGATGATCGCTTTCGACAGTGCCGTTCATGAAGCGCAGCAGGGCAAGGTTCTGGATGACCTCATGTTCCGAACTGATCTTTGCCAGCACTTCCGTGTAGCTATTATCGAAGCCGCGATTAGCGACCGCCTTTCGCTGATTGGTGCCCTCGCCGAAGCCGATCACGTGACGCGCGCCGCTGTTCCGCGCGATAACGCCGGCGCAGAATTCGTCGATGTCCCAGCGCGGCACGATCGCAAGATCGAACGCATTGCTGCGATAAGCGGCAAGGAACTTCGTGTCGGCACTGTCGAACTTGCCATTCTCGCCGCGCAGGCTGATCGGCACGACGTGATCGACATACGGGCAAAGCGCCATGAGTTCGTCGGCCGGTTGCCGGACGAGCAGCGTAATCTTCGCCCGAGGGGCGTTGCGGCGAAGCGCACGCAGAAACGGCGACAGCAACACGACGTCGCCGAGATTGTCGAGCTTCGCGACAAGAATGTTCGTGCAGCGCGACAACGAAACGCTGCTGCGGGCCGCGCGGTAAAGGCTTCCCGTCGATGCCCCGGGCGCAACCGCTGTCAGCGAGCCGTCTGATGAGAGAGTCGGGGGAGCGATGCCGTGGCGCCGGCTGTCATCGGCCCTCGTGTCGTCGTCGATCCAGGAAAGATGGTCACGCAGCCGGACGGGACCGGTTGCGGGCAGATCTTCCCATTCTTTCAGCGCATTCCGGTAGCCGTAATAAACCTCCTTGAAACGAAGCTGCGCCGGCAAGACGTAGGCGTAATGGCGGAAGATGAGATCGTTGCGCAGAGTCTCGCCGTGAGTGAAGGGATTGAGCGCGCCGAGATCGTCCCAGCCGTCGCCGTCACCGCTTTGCCGGCCGAGGCGCGGCGGCTCGTGGCTCAGCCACTGGTCGCCGGGACGGAAACGCCAGACGCGCAGCCATTCGTAGGCGAGATGATTGCCGTAAGTATTCGCCGATGTGACGACCAGACTCTTGAAAAAGAAATGGCAGACGAAATAAGCCGCGGTGCGGTTGGGATCGAGGCGGAACATCTCGCGCAAGCGCGCGAACATATCCGCGGTCCAGAATTCGTCGACGTCGATCTCCCACAGCAGGCATTCCTCGCCGATCCGCGCGAGCGGCGCGCGCACCATTTCAATCTTGCCGTCCCAGAATGCGCCGGCCGGCTTCCGATAGATCGTTACGCGTTCGGGATGTTCGCGAGCGAGCGTGTCGAGATATTCGCTGGTGCCGTCATTCGAGAGCCCGTTGCGGTGAAACGATGCATCGACGCGCCCACCGTGCGCGGCCGACCAGGCGGTATCATGGGACAGAGACGCTACGCCCTCGACGATATGCCAGTGCCATTCGAAAGGCAGCTTCAGCATCTCGTCGATCTGCGATGCGATGAAGGGCATGCCGTTGAGGACGATCGTGAAGAAATGAATCTTCAACGTCGCGGGCGGGAGGGGGGTGGCGGTTCGGCGGCGCAGGTTGGCGATGCCCCACTGCGCGGGCAACGTCTTGGGCGCGACGGCGAGGATACGGCTGTAGATCAGCTCCGCCGTGGCGGGGTCGTGGCCGACCGTTAGGAGATCAGCGAAGAAGGCGTATGCGAAACGCTGCCGGCGAAGGGCGCCCTCGCTCGCCGTTTCGATTGGACCGAGCCGCCAGCGATAGAAATCGATCGCTTCATCGAGCCGGCCGGCGGCAAGCAACGCATCGGCGTCCGCGAACGGGTTGACGAGTCGTCTAAACGCCGTGCCTGGAAGCCGGCGCGCCAGAAGACGACGAAGGCCGAAGGTGCCGTTGATGCGCTGTTCGTCGCGAAGGCGATGCTGCATCGCGTCGACGAGGCGCTTTACCCGCCGCAAGTAATCGGAAATTTCGGGCATCTCGCTCGCGCCGTCGAACAGCCTCGCGATATTCGCTATTTTGGCAAAGGCGGCGCCGGTGGCGCGCCATTGCTTGATAAAGCATCGCGAAAATCTCATACCTAACCGGCTATCCAAAATCAACTTGACCCATAAGCGATTCTGATCGGGCACGCATGATCGAATTCTCGGTGATCACCGTTGCGAAAAACGCGGCGGCGACATTGGAAAAGTGCATCGCCAGCGTCGAGATGCAGCGTCATCCGGCGCTCGAATATATTCTCGTCGATGGGGCCTCGACGGATGAAACGGCAACGATCGTCGCGCGCCACAAGTCGCGGGTCGATCGATTCGTCTCCGAGGCCGATAGCGGCATTTACGACGCGATGAACAAGGGGCTTGCGCTGGCGCGCGGCCGGTTCATCTATTTCCTCGGTGCCGACGACTACCTGCTCGACGAGAATGTGTTAAGCGACGTGGCGGGCTTCCTCGAGCGCACGTCGGGCTGCGATTTCATCTATGGCGGGATCGAGGTGCGGCATTCGGACGGCCGCGCCGACATCTTCATGCCGCCGCCGCCCGAAGAAGCGTTGCGCTTTCTCGTCTCGGGATGCTTGCCCCATCAAGCGAGCTTTGCCAGCCGCCGTGCTTTCGATCTCGCGGGCGCGTTCGATGACCGCTATCGGATCGCCGGCGATTACGATTGGTTCCTCCGTGTTGTCGGTCATCCGCAGCTCGTTACGCGCCGTATCGAGAGGGTGATCGCGTCTTATCGAAGCGACGGCGTTTCCAATCGGCTCGAGCGTTCGCAGCCGGAGGTATTCGCCATCCAAAACGCGATGCCGCTTTTCCGACAACCCGAATGGCTACAGCGGCGTATCGCGATCTTTCTGCGCGACTCGCTTTCCTACAGCCGGCGTGCGGTGACTTTGTCCCAACACGCGCCGGCGAGCGTTCGCTTGGGCCGGCTGACCGGCCTTCTTGTCCAGATGCTCACCTATCCGGTCGAGCGGCTTCTCGCAGCCTTGCGGCCGCCCAGCCTGCGGCCGAAGGTGTTGGAGAGGCTTCAGGCGCGTGTCCTGCGCCAACGCATTGCCAACGACGCGTTGGCGCACCGCGCTGATGCGACGCCCTATCCATTGCAGCCGCGGCCCGCGCGCGACTAAGATCGCGCCATGAATGATTTCCGTCACTATCTAGACAATTCGCTTGTGGTGCTGACCGAGCTCGGCAAGAGCCTCGATCCGGCCAAGGTCGAGCAGGCGATCGCCACCATTCTCAAGTCGCTGGAAGCGGATAAGGCCTTCCTGATCTGCGGCAACGGCGGTTCGGCCGCCGATGCGAGCCATATCGCCGGCGAGCTCGTCGGGCGGTTCCTGAAAGAGCGCCGCGCGCTGAAAGCGATCGCGCTCTCGGCCGACAGCGCGATCCTGACCGCCTGGGGCAATGATTACAGCTATGACGACGTTTTCGCGCGTCAGGTCTATGCCTATGGCGAGCCGGGCGGCGTGCTGCTGGCGATCAGCACCAGCGGGCGCTCGAAGAACGTGTTGGCGGCGGTGACTGCGGCCAAAGGCAAGGGGATGAGCGTGATCGGCCTTACCGGTAAGGGCGGCGGCCATTTGGCGCCGATGGTCGATATTCTGCTCGACGTTCCCTCGGCCGAGACGCCGCTCATCCAGCAGGCGCATATGTGCCTCTATCACTATCTTTGCGCCGAGGTCGAGGCGCGGCTCGCGCCACGCTAGGCATTCGGGGGCGCTCGCGGCCCTCGCTTCGACGGCATCCAATGCTCACCCTCGTCACTGCCACGTTGAACGCCGCGCGCTTGCTCGATCGTGCGATCGCGAGCGCCGCCGGGCAGGGCGTGGCTTATCAGCATATTGTTGTCGATGGCGGATCGAGCGATGAAACCGCCGCGATCTGCGCGCGAACGCCGGCGATCGATTTCGTTCTCGCGCCGGGTTCGTCAATCTATCAGGCCTGGAATATCGGCATCGAGCGCGCGCTCGGTGAGGCGATCCTGTTCCTCAATGCCGATGACGAGCTGGCGCCCGGCGCGCTGGCTGCCATCGAGCGGACGCTGAGCGCGCAGCCAGAGGCGCAAATCGTTGCCGGTCACGCCCTGGTCGAAGATGACGACGTGCCGACAACACCGCTGGTTCGCCATATCGCGGCGCCGGGCGGCGTACTCTCGGTTGCGCGGCTCGTCGCCGGCGTTCCGGTAATCAATGCGATGGCGTTTCGGCCATCGCTTTTTCGCCAATATGCCCAGGTCGAGACGCGCTATCGCATCGCCGGAGATCGTGCTTTCCTTCTCAATCTCGCGCTCGCCGCCGAGCCGCCGCGGATCGCGCCGATCGACGCCGTGCTTTATCGCTACCACGTGCATAGCGGCTCGCTGACCCTGCGGCGCAGCCTCGAGCAGCGCTTGCGGGTGGCGCGCGATCATCTTGCGTTGTCGCGACAGTTGTTGGCCGAGCGGCCTTCAGCTGAGGCGGCGTCCTGGCTGCGGCATATGCGCCGGCGAGAGGCTGCTGTTGCCGGGTTGCGCTGTCTCGCCGCCGGCCGCCCGCTGGAAGTAGCAGAATTTCTGCGCGGGCTTTTCGGCTAAGCCGCGGCGAATTTCGCTGCGGCATTCTCGACGAACCAGCGATAGGCATCGGCAAGGCCGTCGCGCAGCGCGATCGTCGGCTGCCAGCCGATGCCCTTGAGCATCGAGACATCGAGCAGCTTGCGCGGCATCCCGTCGGGCTTGTCGGTCGCGTAGCGCAAGCGGCCTTTGAAGCCGACGGTGTCGGCGGTCAGGGTCGCGAGATCGGCGATGCTGACATCATCGCCCCAGCCGATATTGACGTGGCTCTCGTCGGAATAGCGCTCCATCAGGAAGACGAGCGCGTCGGCGAGATCGTCGACATGAAGGAATTCGCGCCGCGGGTTGCCGGTGCCCCAGATCTCTACCTCGGCGGCGTTCGTGATCTTGGCGACATGCATCTTGGCCAGCAGCGCCGGGATGACATGACTCGCCTGCAGATTATACGTGTCGCCCGGGCCGTAGAGATTGGTCGGCTGGGCCGAGATGAAATCGCAGCCATGCTGGCGGCGATAGGCGGCACAGAGCTTCAGCCCGGCGATCTTGGCGATCGCATACCATTGGTTCGTCGGCTCGAGCGCGCCGGTTAGCAAATGCTCTTCCTTCATCGGCTGTGGCGCAAGGCGCGGATAGATGCAGGATGAGCCGAGGAACAAAAGCTTTTTGACGCCGATGCGTCGCGCGCCCTCGATCAGGTTCCCCTCGATCATCATGTTGTCGTAGAGGAATTCGGCCGGGCGCGTATCGTTGGCGAGGATGCCGCCGACCGTTGCCGCGGCGACAAAGATGGTGTCGGGGCGCTTGGCGGCGAGCCACGCTTCGGTTTCGGCCTGGCGGCGCAGATCGACCTCTTTATGGGCCACGGTCAGGATCTCGCAATCGAGCTTTTGTAACCGCCGCACCACCGCGCTGCCGACCATGCCGCGATGACCAGCCACGAAAACACGCTTGCCGTTGAGGGGATAAATCACTGGTTGCATCGTCTCTCAGCCTTGGCCCGCGGCGGCGGCGCCGCGCGCGGCGGTGGTGAAGCCCGCCTGTTTCAATGTCCGTTCCTGCTTCGCCAGATCGAGATCGTGCGCGATCATGGCGCCGATCAAATCCTCGAAGCTCATACGCGGTGTCCAACCGAGCTTGGTGCGCGCCTTCGATGGATCGCCGTGGAGATAATCGACCTCGGTCGGGCGCAGATAGCGCGGGTCGATCGCGACATATTTCTTCCAATCGAGACCGAGCTCGCCGAAGGTCAGCTCGACCATCTCGCGGACACTATGCGATTCGCCGGTCGCGACGACGTAATCGTCGGGCGCATCCTGCTGCAGCATCAGCCACATCGCCTCGACGTAATCGCCGGCGAAGCCCCAATCGCGCCTGGCGTCGAGATTGCCGAGGAATAGTTTTTCCTGCAGCCCTTCCTTGATGCGCGTCGCGGCGCGCGTGACTTTACGCGTGACGAAAGTCTCGCCGCGCCGTGGGCTCTCGTGGTTGAAGAGGATGCCGTTGCAGATGAAGAGGTCGTAGGCTTCGCGGTAATTGATCGCGTACCAATGCGCCGCGACCTTGCTCGCGGCATAGGGGCTGCGCGGATAGAAGGCGGTCGCCTCACTTTGCGGCGGCTTGGCGGCACCGAACATCTCCGACGAGCCCGCCTGATAGAAACGCGGCTTGCGGCCGCCAACCGAGGCGTGATCGCGCATCGCCTCGAGCAGGCGTAGCGTGCCCATGGCGACCGCCTCGCCGGTATATTCCGGCACCTCGAACGAGACTTTCACATGGCTTTGCGCGCCGAGATTGTAGACTTCGTCGGGTTCGACTTTTTCAAGGAGACGGCGCAGCGACGTGCCGTCGGTCAGGTCGCCGTAATGCAGCGTGAAGCTGGCGCCGCTGACATGCGGGTCGTGATAAAGATGATCGACGCGATCGGTGTTGAATAGGCTGGCGCGGCGCACGAGTCCGTGCACCTCATAGCCTTTGCCGAGGAGCAGTTCGGTCAGATACGAGCCGTCCTGACCGGTCACACCGGTGATTAACGCACGCTTTGCCATGGGTCTTCCTGTCGACGCTCGGATACTAGGCGAAATTCCTCGCCAAGGCGACGGGATTGGCCGCGAATGCGGCGATCTGTTACGGTTAGGACCGATAAGAACGGGGCAAAAATATGCATTGGGACGATCGGCGCGAGAAATTCCGCGCCGTGCTGGAAGGCGCGCGCTGCGTCCATCCGGCGTCGGTTTACGATCCGATGACCGCGCGGCTTGCCGCCGATATCGGCTACGAGATCGGCATGTTCTCGGGCTCGGTCGCGTCGTTGACGATTCTCGGCGCGCCGGACGTCGTCGTGCTGACCTTGTCGGAATTCGTGGCGCAGGCGCTGCGCATCAACCGCGCCGGCGGTCTTCCGCTGATGGTCGATGCCGATCACGGCTACGGCAATGCGCTCAATGTGAAGCGCACGGTCGAGGAACTCGAGATCGCCGGCGTCTGCGGCCTCTCGATCGAGGATACGGCTCTGCCGCCGGTCTATGGCTCGCCCGAGAAGCCACAGGTGCTGTCGATCGAGGAAGGGGTCGGCAAGATCCGCGCGGCCCTGGCGGGACGGCAGGACAAGCGGCTGGTCATCGTCGGGCGCAGTTCATCGATCGGCATTACCGGTCTAGCCGATACCATTGCCCGCGCCAAAGCCTATGAAGCGGCGGGTGTCGACGCATTCTTCATCGCCGGCGCCAAGACGCGCGCCGAAGTCGAAGCGGTGGCCAATGCAATCAGTATCCCGCTGGTACTCGGCGGCCCGTCGGCCGAGTTGCAGGATCTCGATTATCTCAGTGCGCAGCGTGTGCGCATCTGCATCCAGGGGCATCTGCCGGTCGCGGCCGCGCTGCGCGCCGCGTATGAGACGCTGAAGGCGCTGCGTGAAGGCGTAAAGCCGAAGGATGTTGCGGGCTTGCCTTCGGCCGAGTTGATGGAGCAGGCGACGCGCGATGCCGATTACCGCCGTTGGATGAAAGAATTCCTCGGCGGCTAAGCCTTACCGCGGCGGTTGGAGGAGATCGAGCGGCGGCCCGTTCGCGCCGTGGCCGTTGACGTTGAAGTTCCCGTTCATGTCGCGACCGGCTGGCGGTAGCTCGGCTATCGCGGGGGGCATCGCTTGCGCTTGTCCCGTTTTGACCGACGCGGGCGGGGGGCCAGCGTGACATCCGATCAGGATCGGGCTGGCCGTTATAAGGCCGGTGAGAACGAGCACACGCATTTTTTCTCCCAGGCTCGCACTTTCATGTGGTGAACGGTGTCGCGTCGCAGAGGTTCCTCCTGGAGCTTGGCCGTCTTGGAACTGCGTAGCAGAGGCGCGGGTTGATGAACAGGTCCTCACTTATCAGCGAGGTTTTGCACATGACACGCGTGGTTCCAAAATTTACAACCGCCGCGGCGGTGGCCGCTTTGCTCGCCTTCGGTACCGGCGCAGCCTCGGCGCAATCTTCGATGCCTTCGGGTGCCTCGCCGCCGGCACGCACGGCCGCGCCGACGAGCAACGCGCCATCGTCAAGCAGCGCTCCGATGAAAGATCCATTGTCTTCGGAAGACGTGTCCCAGATCGACGGCAGCTCGGTCGTCGCGAGCGACGGCACGAGCATCGGCAAGGTGTCGACGGTGCTGATGGATCCGTCGAGCAAGAAGATCGATCGGCTGGTCGTGGCCGAAGGCGGCGTGCTTGGCGTCGGTTCCCATAAAGTGGCGTTGCCGGTGGATTCCTTCCATTGGGATTCGCAAAAACGCGAATTCACTATCCAGAAGACCGCCGATGATCTGAAGGCGATGCCGGAATGGACACAGCCGCAGCTTGCCGAAGCGCCAGCCGGCGGCAGCAGCAACACCAGCATGGCGCCCGCGGCCTCAACGCCGGCGGCCAACGGCTCGTCGCCGGCGGGCGCTGCGACGGCACCGGTGGCACCGTCCGGTAACGCACGTTAACGCAACGACGTATCGGCGACACGCCCGGCCAGGATGACCTCCTGGCCGAGCGTGTCTCTTCTTTTGTGCCGATCGGCAGGCTTGAGCGAAACCGCCTCGATGCTCTAGCGTACGGTGATGCGCTCGCGGATCATCATATGCTTGCTGGTGCTCGCCGTGATCGCCGCCTGGGGTGTCGGGCGTGCGACTTTGAGCAAGCCGTCGACCGTCAATCGTTACGCCGTAATCGATGGCGACACGTTTCTTTATTACCCGAAGACCTGCATCTTTACCGTGCTGAAACTCGGTTGCCCATCGCAATTGCTGCGGCTGGAAGGCGTCGATGCTTTCGAGCGACGACAGATCTGCCGCGACGCGCTCGATCAAACCTGGTCGTGCGGTCAGATCGCGACCGAACGCTTGAAACAACTCGTGGCGCGGCCGGATTTCAGTTGTCGCATCGATCCGGAATTCACCGATCGGCATGCGCGTGAATTCTCGGTGTGCTTTGCCGATAGTCGCGACGTTGGAGCGACCCTGGTGCGCGAGGGGTTGGCCTTCGCCTATGGCCGCGACCGACAATATCTGCCGCTCGAGAATGAAGCGAAAGCGGCGCGACGCGGCGCCTGGGCTGGGCATTTTGTGCGGCCGCAATATTTCCGCCTCGGTGCGACGGGCTAAACGCCTACACAATCGGCGCGAGCGACGCATCGACCGCGGCACGAACCTGCTCCACCGTCACTGCATCGATGCACGGCACCGGCCGGCCGGCGCGCCGCGGTTGCGTGCAAATCCAATGGCAGTGGTAGCACGGCATCTCGTGATAGAGGACATGTGTGCCGCGCGGAGTCGCGGCGGGAGGGTAGGGGAAGTTGGCGCCGAAATGGCCGCCGCCGAGGATGACGACGGTAGGACGCGCGAGCGCGATGGCGATATGCGCGGGCCCCGTGTCGTTGGCGACGACGAGCGCGGCGCCGGCCAGAATGTCGAACAGCGCCGGAAGCGGCGTTGCACCGATGCGATCGACGAAACGGCCTGACGGATCGGCGGTGCGGAGGGCGTATTTCAGCGCCGTATCGCCGCTCCCGCCGATGAAAACAATCGTCAAGCCTTGCTGGGCCAGCGCATCGGCAACGGTCAGATAGTTCTCGACCGGCCAGCATTTGTCGCTCGCGCTCGCGGCGGCGGCGATCACGGCATAGCGCGGCGGCAGATCGGAGGGACGCTGGGTCGACCACGCGACGTGTGGCGGGGATAGGGGTATCGGCCGCTTGGCGACGGCCGAGAGCATCCGCGCATGGCGCTCGATCTCGGCGGTCGGATAATGGCCGCCGTCGACAATCTCGATATCGCGCCGCCGTAGATAGCGGTCGAACATGCGTCGCGTCTTCGCCGTCGTATAGGGTTGCACGACGATCTGGCGCGGCGCGGCGGACAACTCGATCAGGGCGTCGCAGACCATGGGCTTGCGCATATAGCTGCCGCAGATCGCGACGGCGACGCCGCAACGTCGCAACCGGATCGCGAATTTCAGGCGATAAAGCGGATGGCGGTGAAAGCTTGTCTCATCGATGAGACGGAATTCCATATCCGGAAAGATCAGCGGCGCGAGGCTTTGCGCCGGCCCGGTGCCGATGATCGTGATCTCGCCGGCGGGAATGCCGAGCACCTCCGCGTAACGGCTGATCGCAAAATGCGCCAGGGTGACGTCGCCCAACCCGCTATCCGCGATGACAACAAGGACACCGCGCCGCTGCAACGGCAGCGGGCAGAGCCGCGCCAGCCAATCGATGAAGCGCATGACGTACCAACGGAGCGGCAGCGGACGTGGCCGTTCACCCGTCGTTGTGTCGGCGGGGCCGCTCATGCCTCGATCTGGCGGATGAAGTCGCGCCATACCGGCGCGATGCGCTCGCCCTGGAAATTCGAAGTGGTCGGATAGGGGATGGTGTCGCTGAAATTCGCATCCCATTCCGCCTCGGTCACGATCGGCGCGTGGTAGTGCGCGTTCGGCAGCAGCTTGGCGAGGCGTTGCGCGGCTTCGGTCGGATGGACCGGATCGACCCCGCCGGTAATGCTCGTCGGCGTTTGGATCGATTCCCATTCGGCATCGCTCAAACGGCAACCGGCGATCGGCAAATCGCCGCTGGTGATGAAGAAGGCTTCCCAATACGCCATCTGGCGGACGAAGTCGGTGGGGTTCATCGCCAGCAGCCGTTCGCGATTGCCGGGATTCTGCTTGATCGATGATGCAAAGTGATTGGTCTCGGTCACCGCCTTCATGCCGCCGCGCAGCGCCGCGCGCGTATAGGACTGGTAGAAACTCTTCGGCAGCCTGCCAGACGGGTAGTCGCCGCCCGAGCACCAGCCGAGCATCAGCCCTTTCACCAGCTGCGGATATTTGATGCAGAGCAGCGGCGTCACGCGACAGCCGGCATATTCGCCGACATAGCAGGGGCCGAGCCTCAAGACCTCGATCAGCGCCGCGAGATCGTCGGCCCAGATGTCTGATTCCGATTGGTCGCCGGCGATGACGATGTCGGCGCGGGCATCGGTGTTACGCCGGTCCCAGGTGATGACGCGGAAATCCTTGGCGAGGGCGGTTGCAACAACGCGATGCACATAGCCGCCCCAACGCCCACCCGGCGTCAGGACGACATTGATCGATCCGCTGCCGAATTCCTGATAGCTGATGGTGCAGCCATTGACCGCGAGTTCCGGCATGATCGCTGTGCCTCTGACGACGCTTCGCCCTATCGCGCGGCGCCGATTACGGTAATATCAAGCGCGCGCAGCACGCGCGAGCCGAATTTCGCACTCTCAAATCCGCCCATCGTCCTGCCAATGCCGATCATCGAGGTCACGGGGGTCAGCAAGACCTATCACGATGCTGCCAGCGATCGCGTGGTCCGCACCCTCGACAACGTCAGCGTCGCGGCGGAGGAAAACGATTTCCTGATCTTGCTGGGGCCGAGCGGCTGCGGCAAGTCGACCCTGCTCAACATCATCGCCGGCCTGATTCCTTACGATCAGGATGGCGGGCGCGTGCAGGTTGCGGGCAAACCGGTGACCGGGCCGAATCCCAAGCTCATGGCTTATATGTTCCAGGATCCGGTGCTCTATCCGTGGCGCACGGTCTTGAAGAACGTCGAATTCGGCCTCGAGGCGCAAAATGTCGACAAGGCTGAGCGGCGCGCGCGGGCGCTGAAATATCTTCGCCTCGTCGGGCTCGAGGAATTCGCCGACGCCTATCCGCGACAGCTTTCGGGTGGCATGGCGCAGCGCGTTGCACTCTGCCGCGCGCTGGCGCTCGAGACCGATATCATCCTGATGGACGAGCCTTTCGCCGCGCTCGACGAGCAGTCGCGCATCCTGCTCGGCGACGAGCTGGTTTCGATCTGGCGTCAGGTGCGGCGCACGATCGTTTTCGTGACGCATAGCCTCACCGAGGCAGTCTATCTCGGCCGGCGCATTGCCGTGTTCACGGCGCGGCCCGGCCGCATCAAGCTCGACATCGCCAACGATCTGCCGCGGCCGCGCGCGATCGGCTCGGCGGCGTTCAATCAAATGGTCGATCGCGTCTGGCATCAGCTCAAGGCCGAATCGCAAGCGGCCTCGACGATCGGCAAGGCAGCGGCGCGGGAGGATATCCTGCTGCCAAAGGAATAAGGATGCGCAAGAAGCCGTCGCCGGCGCTCGCGCGCTTGCTGCTCGTGCTGGCGCTCCTCGGGCTGTGGGAGATTTTCACGCGGCTGTCCTCGGTGAGCGCGATCCTGATCGCGCCGCCGAGCGCGATATTCTGGCAGATGGTGCAGATTCTCACCCGCACCAGCAACGTGCCGGATTTCTATGTCAATGCGGGGGTGACGATCGGTGAGATTCTGATCGCGTACGGGCTCGCCGCGGTATTCGGCGTACTCACCGGTCTCGCGGTCGCGAGCTCGAAGGTGATCGGCGACGCGTTCGAGCCGATCCTGCTCGTGCTCTACGCCGTGCCGAAGATCATCCTTTATCCGGTGTTCGTGTTGACGATCGGCACAGGCCCGGCGACGAAGATCGTCTTTGGTGTCTTCGTCGGGATTTTTGTCATCATCTTCAACACCGCCGCCGGGCTGCGCCAGGTCGAGCCGAATTACGTGCGTCTCGGGCATTCGCTCGGCTTCGGCAAGGCGAATATCTTCTTCAAGGTCGAGTTGCCGGCTGCGGCGCAGACCATCCTCGCCGGGCTGCGTCTCGGCTTCGGCTATACGATCATCGGCGTGCTTACCGGCGAGCTGCTGCTGGTCAATGCGGGGCTCGGCTACCTGATCGATTGGGCCTCGGTCAATTACTACACGGCGCAGCTTTATGCGCTGATCGTCGTTACCCTCGCGGTTGGCGTGGTCGCCAACTACATCGTCGGCCGGTTCGAGCGACGCTGGGTCCGGTGATGAAGAAGCATCTCCCGCTCGCGATCCGTCTCGTCACCGTCGCGATTTTCGTTGCGATTTGGGATCTTGCGGTCAGACTCGGCTGGATCGATCCGCTGTTCCTTGCGTCGCCGCTCGATACGATCGAGCATCTCGTACCGGTGACCGAGCATGCCGCGCCCGATCTTGCGATCACGCTGACGGCGTTTCTCAGTGCCTTCGTTGCCGGCGTCTTCTTTGCGCTGGTCATTGGCTTCGCGCTCAATCTCTCGAATTACAGCCGTAAGACGCTCCTGCCGCTGCTCGTGCTCGGCGTGACGATCCCAAAGGTCACGCTGCTGCCGCTCTTCATCCTGTGGTTCGGCATCGCGCAAACGCCGGTCATCGTTTTCGGTGCGCTGTCGGGCTTCTTCCCGATGGTCATCAATGTCACGACCGCGGGCGCAGAGGTGAAGCCGAACCAGCTTCTGCTTGCCAAAGCAATGGGGTTCGGGTCGCTGCAGATTTTCCGCAAGGTGACCTTGCCGGCCATGCTGCCGGTGCTGGTGTCGGGGCTATTCTATGCATGCAATGCATCGATGATGGGCGTCTTCATCGTCGAGCTAGCGTTGGCGCGGCATGGGCTTGGCGCCGTCGTGCACGATCTCGCGGTGACGTTCCAGACCGCGGATATGTACGCGGCGGTTCTGTTAACGGCGTCGATCACTGTCGCCGTGAATATGGCGCTTTGGTATGCCGCGCGGTATTTTGGCCGCTGGCGTTCTTAGAAAGCGGCGCCGAAAACGGGGGCTTGTTGCGATGAAGAAATCGATTCTTTTGGGATTGGCGACGCTGGCATTTGCCACGCAAAGCGCCTTCGCGCTCGACAAGATCAGTTACGGTACCGCGGTGAAGCTGTCGCCCGTCTATTACCTGCCGGTGCTGGCCGGACAGCAGCAGGGCATCTTCAAAAAGCACGATCTCGATGTCGAATGGGTGCCGTCGAATAGCGGTCCCGATTTCCATCGCGCGCTGGCCGCAGGCGCGGTTCAGATCGGTTCGTCGAACAGTGCGACCGACATTCCCGCGATCGGCCGCGGCGCGCCTTCGGTGATCGTCGCCAACCTACAGACCGCCGACAATTTCGGCATTTGGGTCTCGACCAAAGGCCACATCAACACGATCCAAGATCTCAAGGGCGCGAAGATCGGCGTATCGCGTCTCGCCGGTGCCGAGGATTCCTACGGCAAGCTGGTCGCGACCAAGGCCGGCATCGAAGACATGCAATACAGCGCGACCGGCGGCGTCGAGACCAGCATGGCGTTGCTCGTGACCGGCGGCATCGATGGCGTGGTGCTGACGCCGCATCAGATGATCGACCTGAAGCTGCAGGGCAAAGCAAAAGAGGTCGTCTCGGTCGAGAAGTACAAACCGCAGCCGTGGGTCTCGTATACGGTCGTTGCGGCAAAGGATTTCGTCGCCAAGCAGCCCGAGGTCGCAAAACGCGTCATCCAATCGATCCTCGAAGCGAACGCTTATGTCACCAGCCCGGCGGGTAAAGCCTGGGCAATGGCGACGATGAAAGAGCAGAGCCATTTCTCCGACGAAGCCTTGCCGGCCGTCTATGACGAGACGACCTTGAGCAGCGACGGCAAGATCGATCGCGCGGGTGTCAAGAACGTCGTCGATTTCATGGTGCAATACGATTTAATCAAGGCAAGCGACGTCCCGAACGTCGACGTGCTGTTCACCGATCAGTTCGTGAAATAAATGACGCTCGACGAGATCAAATATCAGGTCGCGATCGGCAGCCGTATTCTCCATAACACCGGACTTTCGTCGGGCGTGCGCGCCTCGATGGGGCATGTCAGCCTGCGCGATCCGAACGATCCCAACCGTTTCGTCGTCAAAGGCCGCGGCTATGAGATCGACGTGCTGTCGCGCATGCGGCCCGAGCATATGGTGGTGTGCGATCTGGGCGGTTATCTGATCGAAGGCCCGCCCGGCGTGCTTCAGTGCAACGAAGTGATGATCCACGCCAGCGTCTTCAAGGCGCGGCCCGACATCAACTCGGTCGTCCATGTCCATCCACCGTTCAGCGTGATGCTGACCGTGCTCGGCATTCCGGTCGTGCCGGTGGTGCTCGAAGGATTGCGTCTCGTGCGCAAGCCGCTGCCTATCTACCCGCACACCGCGCTCATCACCTCCGAGGCGCAGGGCGCGGAGATGGCTCGGTGTCTCGGCCAGGCGCGGGTGGTGCATCTGCTCGGCCACGGCATCACGACCGCGGGCAAGGATATCGAGGAATCGATCACGGCGGCGATCCAGCTCGAGCATCAGGCGACGATGAATTATCACGCCTGCGCCGTGGCCGGCCGCGACCACGCGCGGATTCCCGACGAGCTGATCGAGGAGTATCTGCAGTGGAAACCGCTCGCCGAGCCGCATTTTCAAGAGGCGGTGGCGCGTTTGGGACCGGCGAATATGGGCGGTAGCATCTGGAGCGATCTCGTCGACCGCGCTGCCAAGGATATCGCCGGAAGCTGACGATGCTCAAGGCGTGAGCATAAGCACGCGACAATTGCCGCTGCATAATTATCGGCGCATCCTGCCACGGAAGTGAGCAGGCTCCGGCTGCCGCACTTCAGCATTGACAGGTTTTTGAGCAAATGCCGCCGTGTCGCCGCGGGCGCGGCTTGGCACGCAATTTGCTGCCATACCGATATTCACAAGCCGTCATCAGGGGAGGGACGTCGCTGAGCGGGAGTGCGCTTTGCCGACGAAGTCCAAGCTTGAAGTTCACGCCGTCTCGATGGCTTTCGCTGGCGGTGCCGGCAATCTCGATGCGTTGGCGCCGGTCTCGTTCGCTCTGAGAGAAGGCAGCTTTGTCAGCATCATCGGTCCGTCAGGGTGCGGCAAGAGTACGCTGTTCAACATCATCGCCGGGCTGCAGCGGCCCAGCAACGGCACGATCTCGATCGACGGCGAGGACGCAACAGGTACCATCGGTCGCGTCGGCTACATGCTGCAAAAGGATCTCCTGCTGCCGTGGCGGACGGTCCTCGACAATGTGATTCTCGGCATGGAGATCAAAGGTGTGCCGCGCGCCCGAGCGCGCGCGACCGCCCTGCCGTATCTCGAGCGCTACGGCCTGCGCGGTTTCGAGAACCGATTTCCGCGCGAGCTCTCGGGCGGCATGCGCCAGCGCGCGGCGCTGTTGCGCACGCTGCTCCTCGATACCGACATCATCCTGCTGGACGAGCCGTTCGGCGCGCTCGACGCGCAGACCCGGAGTTCGATGCAGGAATGGCTGCTGCAGCTCTGGACCGATTTTGCCAAGACGGTCGTCTTCGTCACCCACGATGTCGAAGAAGCAATTTACCTCTCCGACGAAATTCTGGTGGTGAGTCCGCGTCCGGGCCGGATTGTCGATCGTATCGCCGTAGCGCTGCCAAGGCCGCGGGCGCGTTCCGTTTCCAATACGACGGAATTCGTCGCCCTGAAGGAGCGCTGTCTCAATCACCTCGAAAATTCGGCCGGAGCGCGCGCGGCATGAGCCGAATTGGGAGCAAAAGCATGACGGCTCAAGGTTTCACGGTGACACGGCTTCGCGAAGTGCCACGTAAAAAGATGATACGGTTCCGCTTCCCCGCAGTCTTTGCGCCCGCCAGCGGCTTCCGGCAATTGCCGGTCCCGGTCGCCTGGAAGAAATCCCAGATTGTCATGGCCCAGGCGCTGATCGTGGCCGCCGCAATCGGTGGCTGGCAGGTCGCGGCTTGGCTCAAGCTGATCGATCCGTTTTTCTGGTCGCAGCCGACGGCGATCGCCAACACGCTAAAGATTTTCTTCGTCAGGGGCGATGCGCTTGCCGATATCGCTTACACTTTCCAGTCGACGATCTGGGGCTTCGTGCTCGGTACCGCCGCGGGCTCGCTGCTTGGTCTCAGCTTCTGGTGGTCGCGAAATTACGCAGCCATCATCCAGCCTTTCGTCATTTGCTTCGAATCGATTCCGAAACTCGCTCTCGCACCGCTGATCATCCTCGTTTTCGGCATGGGGCTCGCCTCGAAGGTTGCGATTGCCGTCGCGCTGACGATCGTCGTCTCGACTCTCACGACTTATTCGGGGGTGCAGGCCGTCGATCCCGACAGCGAGAAGCTCTTCTATTCGCTCGGTGCCAGCCGGTGGCAGGTGTTCTGCAAACTCGTCGTGCCCTCGGTGCTGCCGTGGACGATTTCAGTGCTGCGCGTGAATATCGGTCTCGCGCTTACCGGCGCTATCGTCGGCGAATTTATCTCTTCACAGCACGGTCTCGGTCGCGAGATCCTTTATGCTGGCCAGACTTACGACATCGCGCTCGTCTGGTGCGCGGTGCTCGTGCTCTCGACTTTCTCCATCGTCATGTATGTCGCCGTGTCGTGGCTCGAAAGATGGCTGCGCAAAGGCATCGTGCGCTGAATTCACAGAACAACGATCAACTGCCGGAGGCTCTACTTGCGTATGATGTTCAAAGCTGTGGTCACAGCAAGCGTTCTGCTGGCGGCGTCGTTCTCGGCGAAGGCCGACACGAAATCGCTCATTGTCGCCGAGCCGACGCATGGCGTCGGCTACCTGCCGCTCTACGTCGCCATCGACGAGGGCTATTTCAAGCAACTCGGTCTCGACGTGAAATTCGCCACGATGGAAGGCGGCAGCGCCCATACCAACGCGGTGCTGTCCGGTCAGGCTTTCGCTTTCATCGGTGGACCCGAGCACAACGCCTTCGCCGATCTCGGCGGCAAGCAGATCCGCGCCGTGGTAAATGTCGTCGATCGCGGCAACGTCTATCTCGTCGCCGCGGCCGGTAAGGGGCCCAAGGATGCGGATATCGCGGCCTGGGCCAAGAACAAGGTCATGGCGCCGGGTCTCTTCGGCGGCACGCCGAACTCGATCACCCGCTACATGCTGACGGTCTGGGGCTTAGAGGACAAGAAAGACGCGACCATCCTCGAAACCACGACGCCCGGCATTCTCGCGGCGATCAAGACCGGCCAAGCGCAGATCGCCGCGGTGAGCGAGCCAATGCTGACGCAAGGGATCGGCCAGGGCATTTGGGACGAGCCGTTCTTCAACGTGCCGAAAGAGCTCGGCCCTTACGCCTACTCGACGATGAATGTGCTGAAGGACCAGATCGACAAGGATCCGCAAACCGTCGAAGCCTTCGTCAAAGGCGTAATCATGGGCTTGCGCGAGGTTTACGACCATCCCGACGAGGCGCAGAAGATCGCCGAGAAGGAATTCCCGACGATGCCGCCGGATGGCCTCAAAGCGACGCTCGCGCGCACCTTCGCCGATGAACTGTGGAGCCACGACGGCATGGTCTCGCAACAGGCATGGATCACGGCTGAGAAGGTGGTTCGCAACGCGAACATTCTCAAAGCCGATGTACCCTACGACAACATCATCGACATGCAATTCGTGCGCGCGGTGCTCGCGTCGAACAAGTGAATTGGCAAGCAGGAAGGGAGAACAAGAGAGGCTATGACAACCGAACCGATCTGGAATCAATTTCTGACCGAGCGTGACAAGCAGGTTTTCGGCGATGCGGGATACGGCGCGCGCGCCGGTTTCGGCAAGCGACCTGCCGTGCTGGTGATCGATGTGAACTACGCGTTTTGTGGCGAAAGTCCGGAGCCGATCCTCGAATCGATCAAAAAATGGAGAAACTCATGCGGCGAAGATGCCTGGATCTCGATTGGCTACATCCGCCAATTGCTCGATTCGGCCCATGCCAAGGGCGTGCCTTGTCTCTACACCACCGGCGTACGGCGCGAAGACAATTGGGACTCCGGCAGCTGGTCGTGGAAAAACAACCGCAGCGGCGAAGACAAACCAGCCATGCGTGCCAACCGCAACGGCAACGAGATCGTCGACGAGATTGCGCCCGCGCCGCAGGACATCGTTGTCTTCAAGCAAAAGCCAAGTGGCTTCTTCGGCACCAACATGCTGAGCTACCTCGTACTCCTCGGCTGCGACAGCGTGATCGTGACCGGTACGACAACGAGCGGCTGCGTTCGCGCCACCGTACTCGACGCTTTCAGCAACAACTTCCGGGTCGCGTTGGCCGAAGAAGGCTGCTTCGATCGTTCCCAAGCAAGCCATGCGATCAATTTGTGCGACATGAACGCGAAATACGCAGATGTCGTGAGGACGCAGGAAGCCGTCGATTTTATCGATAGCTTGCCGGGCGGCATGTTCGATCTGCCGAAAGGGCGATTGGCGCCGACCGTGATTTAAGCGACGACGGCGTTTCTACTCGTCGATCGGATCGCCGTGCAGCGCTTCGAGCTGCAGGGCGATCTCGATCTGCGGCCGTATATCGCTCAGGATCGCTTGCGGCGTCGCGCCGGGTTCGCCGGTGACGGCGCGTGACGAGCCAGCGAGGCCCCAGGCTTTCGGCACGATCGTCGCATCGCGCTGCCAGTGCTTCAGCGGCCGACCCTCCACGAGCGCCGCAAGCTCGCGGCTCCACAGCCGGCGGATGGCGATGACGCCGGTATCGCCGCGGCCGGGACGTTCGGCATTGCGATCGGCGATGCGGCCTTGGCCGAGTTGTGCGATGTCGTCTTGCAAGCGCACGAGATCGACGCGCGATTTATCGATGTCGCGCAACGCGACCTTGCCGCGCAACACATCTTCGGCGACCCGCTGATGCGGCATGTCGATGGCGGCGCGGCGTTTCTGATGCCGTGCTTCGACGTCTTGCGCCGCCGGCCCCGAAACCGAGACGCGGTGCAGGCTGAATTGCATATGCGCGCGATCATCGATCGGGACCCACCAGAATAGCGATTCCTGCCAGCCGACCTCGGGGTCGGTCGGCAGCGCCGTCATATAGAAGATGTTTGGCATGCCGAATTGCTGGATGCGCAGCTGGCCGTCATCACGGGTGAAGATATAGGTGACGCCCCAATCGGATTCCTCGGCGCGCAGCTGGGCGCCGCGGCCGATGCCGCTATAGGAGACCATGTTGTCGCGATGCACGAAGGCGACATGGCTCATATCGAGCGCGTTCTCGAGATTCTGGTAGTAGTTGCATTGGCGCAGATAGGAATCCACCTCGATCAGCCCGTCGAAATTCTCGAATTCGGGATAGGTCGGAAATTCCGGCGCCGCGCCCTTGCCGAGATAGGCGAAGATCAGGCCGAGATATTCGCGCGTCGGGTAGGCGTTCAGCTTGACGCGATCGCAATAGCTCGAATCCTCGGCCGGCTGATCATTGCATTGCCCGTCGGGGGCGAATTTCCAACCATGATAGAAGCAGCGCAGATCGTCGCCCTCTACCCAGCCCGAGGAAAGCTGTGTGCCGCGATGGGGGCAGCGTGGATCTGTGAGGCAAAGCCGGCCGCTTTCGCCGCGGTACAGCGTGAAATTCTCGCCCAGGATGCGGAGCGGCACGGCGCGGCCGGGGGCAAGATCGGCCCGGTGGTAGATGGGTTGCCAGAATCGGCGCATATAATCCCCAGCATCCGTGCCGGGACCGGTCTCTAAAAAGGTCTCGGTCTGGGCGGCGCCGCGACCGATGGGTTTCACATTGGCCATCGTGGTTCCTTCTTTGGCGCCGATTGTGTCCCGGCCGCTCGGCCCGAGGCAAGAGCGGCGGGGGAACCGGTGGGAGCGGTCGGTTGGAGGGATTATGATCGGACCGGTTTTCGATGAGGTAAGACGATGAGATTTTCAGCTGTTACCCGCAGTGTCAGTCTCCTGACGACGGTCGCGATTCTTGGCTTCGCCACCTCGGCGCACGCGCAGAGCCAACCCGGCAAACCGCCGGCGTGGATCAGCGATTCAAAGACGGGCTGTAAGGTTTGGAACCCGGCGCCGCAAGCGCGTGAGACGATCCAATGGTCGGGCAGCTGCGATGCCGGATTTGCTCAGGGCAAAGGCACGCTGCAATGGTACGAGAACGGCAAGCCCGGCGACCGCTATGTCGGCGAATATCAGGGCGGCAAGCGCAACGGTCACGGCGTCGTCACGATGAGCAACGGCACGCGCATCGAGGGTGATTGGCGCAACGACGAACTGTTGCAGCTCGGCGTCAACGAGATTTGAGGAAAGATCCTATTCGATACGGAGTCAGTACGGGTTCACGCGCATCCGGTTGAAGGCCGACAGCGCGGCGGCGTTGCCGCGATTGATGGCGATGCCGTACCAGTAGGAGGCCTGCCCAACGTCGCGCGGCACGCCGATGCCGTTCTCGAACAACTGGCCGATATACATCGGCGCATAGGGATCGCCCATCAGCGTCGCTTCCTGCAACATGGTCAACCCTTCGCGATAGTGCCGCTGACCGATTGCCGCATAGCCGTCATTGCGTAGCGCGAGCGCATTGTTCGAGGGGGCTGCGTGCCGCGTCGGTGGTGTCGCCTTTGCCAATCGACGAGGCGGCGATTTGTGTTCGAGATGCCAGACCGGTTGGTCAGGCGGAGTTGTATCGGTCGCGGCTGGTGGCGCTTCTTGCGATGGCGAATCTGAAGCGACGGCTGGCGCCGACGGCGTATCGGGTGTTGCGCTGGTGGGTGTGTCCGCGACCGGCGATGGCGGCGCGGGCGTCGCTGCGCTTGCGCCGGCCGAAGCTGCCGGTTCTGGGGCTGGCGATGACGCCGGTGCTGGTTGCGGAGCCGCCGCCGGAGCGGCGGAGGGCGCCGGAGGCAGCGCCGCCTGTGCCCAGATCGGGGGCGGGCGGTCCGCTTCATCGGTCGCGGGCGAAGATGCCTTTGGCTTTGGCGCGGCGGGCTGACTCAGCGTTGTCGCAGGCGCCTGCAGCGCGATCTCCTGGCCATTGAGCGGCCCAGCTTGCTGCGAATAGAGGACTACCGCCGCGAGTACACAAGCGGCCGCAATGCCGCAAACGCTGTAGAGCCCGATCTTTTGCCGGCGCAAACAATCGACGCAAACCGGAATGCGTTCGATTGTAGAGGTGTTATGCGGTGAAAACACGCCGGGGCGGGCGCTCGTTGTCCCGCGGGCGGTTCGGAAGATCGGCGGTCCGCCCGAACGCCATTCTCCCGGCGCAGGCCGGGCTACAATTTGGACGCGCTCTTCGCGATGACGCACGCGATCCGCCGGCACGAGTTCGTGACACTCGGCGCAGCGGATGACGTGCGTGGTAGCGGCAGATTCGCCGGGTGATGACGATAACCTGCTGTCAGGCACGCCTGGCCTCCTTGCGAGGAAGAAGGCGCCGGCGCGACGAAAGTTCCGGTCTTGACCGGTTCAGCTTTAGTCAGTGCAGCTTAAATGACAAAGAACATGACCGCTGACGCCGCTCGCATCGGCGAAAGGCAAAAGCAGCATGTGGTAATTGTGCGGGCCGAGTGTTCCGGCGAAGGTGCGGCGGGTCTCCATCGCCTTGCCCAGACGCGCGACTTGGCGCGAGCCCGAAAGCACCCACTCGGTCACTAGGCTGGTGAACTCAATCGCGCCGGTTAGGCGGCTGAGCCGTGTGATCTGCGGCATCGCTGCATGATCGGCGCTGTAATTCACCATCACGGTGTCGGGCCAACTGATCGCGATGCGCGTCCGATCGAGATGGGAAAAGAGCGGCAACTCACGCCCCGCGCGCAACTCGTCCCAATAGTAGATGAGCGCGTCGCTGCTGCGCAGATCGTCATAAGGAAGCGGCGCGGCGCGCGCGATCTCCGGCGCGGGCGGCGGCGGTGGCGCTTTTGCTTCGGGCACGGGCGGCGGCTCGGGCGCGAAGTAGGGCTCGGGCAGCGGCGCAGAACGGCGCACGAAGGGCGGCGGCTCGACAACCGGCGCGACGACGGGCGGCGCCACAACCGGTGCGGCTTGCGGCACCGCGCGCGGCGGCGCCGGCATTTCGCCTGTCAACGGCGGCTTCTTCTTCTTCAGCTTCTCGGTGAGATCGCCGCGCTTGGCGCTTTTTGCCGCCGCACGGTCGATGCGGCGAATATCGATAAGGCTCAGTGCCGCCGCGTCGGTTCCGGCCTTCGCGGGGCTGAGGGCAGGATTTGAATCGGTCATAGGCTTTCGTTGCGCTGGCAGCAATCGCCACCGGTTGCGCTCTCGCCTTGAATGCAAGGACAGGGATCATGAAGGAATGTCGGCATCACGCGCTTCAGATAATGATCGAGCGCATCGATCAAGATTACCTGGCGGCTTTTGCCGAGATGCGCCGAAGCAAGGCGCAATCGCAACCGCTGCTTGTCGTCGACCCGCAAGGTGATGCGGCTGGACGCGGTGCTGGGCGGCGGAGGCGGCGGAACAAAAGCTTGCGGCGCCGGCCACGTAACCGGCACCACCGGCTCGGTCGACCGGATGTTGCGCGTATCGTGCGTCGCCGCCGCGCGCATGGCGAAGCCGAGACGCTCGGTCATAGGTTGGGCAAGGCCGCGGCTTGGCTGCGCATTACCCTTGGTGACGAGGAGAGCGGCGCTAAGCGATGCTACCGGTGCTGATCTCACAGGCTGGCCTCCACGGCGATTGCGTGCGGCTCCAGCGCGTCGGCCAAAGACGGCCGTGCCTCGCGATTGAGGCGGCGGCTGATGTAATCCCACAGCGTGGCGATCTCTTCGGCGCTACGCGCTTCGCCCTTGATCTCGCCGACGGTGCGGCCGTCGATCATACTCGCGGCAAAGCCGGTGCGCTGATGCAGGATCACCGGTGCCAGCGTGCCATGCTGCGACAGCGCCATCACCGCTTCGTTGGTGATGCGTGCGCGCGGCGTCGCGGCGTTGATGACGAAGATGAGCGGCTTGCCGGCACGCTCGACGAGCTCGACCGTGGCGCCGGCGGCTCGCAGATCATGCGGGCTCGGTCGCACCGGGATGAGAACGAGATCGCATAGTTCGATGACGTCGCCGATCGTCGCTTCGATCGCCGGCGGCGTGTCGATGAAAAGCAGCTTCATGCCGAGGTCGCGGAGCTGCTCGACATCCTGCTTCAAGGTTGCTGCCGTGGTGCGGGCGAAGCACGGCGTCTCGGCTTCGCGTGCGTTCCACCAGGCAGACAGGCTGCCTTGCGGATCGGTGTCGATCAGCGCAACCGGCGACGCGCCCGCCTGCTCGGCCTGAACCGCGAGATGGCCGGCGAGCGTCGTTTTGCCCGAGCCGCCCTTTTGCGAGGCAATTCCGATAATCTGCATCACTCTCTCTCCAAAATCGCGTCGATGACGTGGTTCATCGACAACAGACGACATTGTCGCTGATGCACGATACGCGACCTTGATGCGCGAGAGATAGGATGATCGCAGCGCTTTTAGCGAAGGATCATGCGAGTTTCGTCGCGAATTTCGCGCGCAGTCGGAATACTTTGCTTAAGGTTATCGAGGATTAAGCTTGTTACCCGCGAAATCCCCTTGGGCTATTTCGTTAGGAATTTTTCGGTATAAAGCTTCGACATGTCTGGCTCGCTGTCGAGCAGCTTCAACTCGACGAAAGAGCCTTTGAGAACGTCCATCGATTCCTTGTCGAAACGGCAGTCGTTGACATACATGCCGATGACGAGGTCGTATTCTTTCGACATGACATCTTCGCTGAAGCCGGTGATCTTGGCTTCGATCTTTACCGTCTCGGCCTTGTGGGCACGCATATAGGCGACGGTTTCCATCCAGCCGGCGAGGAAGGCACGGACGGCGTCGGGGTTCTTGGCGATGAGGTCGTTCGAGGCAAAGAGCGTGCCCGAGGCGACATTGCCTTCATAGACCGAAACAGGCGCGAGCAGTCGTCCCTCTTTGGTTTCCTCCATTGCCAGGAAAACCGAGGCGGTGCTGATCGAGGCGTCGATCTGGTGTGTTTTGAAGGCGGCCGCGCTCGGCGCGGCGCCGCCGCCGATCGCGATTGTCGTGACCCCGTTCTCGCCCCAGCCTTTCTTGCGCGCCAGCACACGGCCCGACCATTCGCTGAACGAGCCGGGGCTCGAGACGCCGATCTTCTTGCCCTTAAGATCGTCGAGCGTCTTGATCGCCGAGTCATAGGGGACGCCGATGCCGAGGAACGGCGCCGGCGCGGTGCTTTCGCAGACCGCGATCATTGGCGCGCCTTTGGCGACGAAAGCCATCTCGGTGCCGGCGCCATCGCCGATATCGATACTGCCGGCGGCGAGGGCCTGCGCCATTTTGCTGCCGCCGGTGAAGTCGACGATCTTCAAATCGAGCCCGTGCTTTTTGAAGACGCCGAGCTCCTCGCCGATATTGACTGGAATGATGGCGTCGGAGGTCGCATTGGATTTGCCGACGGTGAGGGCGGTGTCGGCGGAGGCGGGCGCCGCCAGTAACAGCGCCAGGCCGATGACGGCTGACACGGTTCCGTATTGTGGTTTTGCGGTCATCTTGTTCCCCTCCCGTTCGTTGCCTTCTTAGCCGGCGCGATGCCGCGGATTTTAGCCTAGTTCGCGATTTCGTGCGAATGCATCGCACTTTAGGCAAAAGCGTCGTGGCGTCTTGCTAATTGCTGCGCCGGCACGCGCGAAAGAACGCGGAATGCCGATGGCGCGGCGGCGCGGCGATCGCGCGGCGATGCGCGAAGATCTGATCGTCTTTCGTGACGGTAACAGCAAGCCGGGGCTCCTCGAAGAGCGCTCGGCCCTCCAGCGGGCCCTCAATTACAAGAAGCTGCGCGCCGAAGAAGTGCTGGTGCCGCTCGACACGCCGTGGCAGAAACTATGTCGCTTGGGCAAGGTTGAGCCGGCCTAAAACAGAAATCGAGGAGCGATCTATGAGATTGCGGCGGCTTATCATATCCGCTCTGATTCTTGCGCTCGCGACCGGCACGGCCGACGCGGCGCAGAAACTGACGATGAACTTTACGACCGGTGAATCGGCGACAGCGTTCATCGCCAAGGATGAAGGGTTCTTCGCCAAGCACGGGCTGGATGTCGATCTGGTGCCGGTCACGCAGAATTCGAACGCGCCGGCCGCGCTCGCATCGGGTTCGGTGCAAATCGGCATGATCCAGGTCGCTAATCTGCTGCAGGGCGCCGATAGCGGGCTCGATTTCGTCGCGCTCGCCGGCGGCGCCGGTAACGAGAAGAACGTGACGAAATTCGCGGTCGTGGTGCGCAGCGGCCTCGACGTGAAGGATGCGAAGGGCCTTATCGGCAAAAAGGTCGGCGTGCCCGGAATCGGTGCCAGTATCGATATCTTTTTTCGCAATTGGTTACTCAACAACGATGTCGACCCCGGCAAGGTGTCGATCGCCGAGACCACTTTTCTCGCCATGGCCGACAACATGAAGAACGGCAATGTTGACGCGGTGACGCCGCTCGAGCCGTTCATCACCCGCATCACCTCGCAGAAGATCGGCTACGAGCTCTACAATCTGGTCAATATGCTGCCCCGACCGATGATCAATGCGCTGCTTTTCGTCTCAACCCGCGATTGGGCGACCGAGAATGCGGCGACGATCCCCGAGCTACGCGCGGCGATTGTCGAGGCCGATACTTTCATCCGCGCGAATCCGGATAAGAGCCGCGCCGCGATCAATAAATACACCCAGGTGCCGATGCCGATCCTCGAGAGCCTGCCGGTACCGGCGGTCGATGCCGAGGTGCGCAAGGACGATCTCGATTTCTGGGCCGGGATGATGGAGCGCCTGCACATGCTCCAGAACAAGCCCGACACGGCAAAGCTGATCTGGAAATAGACGCGGACCTGCCCGCACTTATTTGTCGAAATCCTCCGTGACTTTCGCGAGAGCGGCGATGCTCTAAGCTATGCTCCGGTTACACCTTGCCGGAAAGTGTTCGCGATGAAAGACCGGAACGAGATCGACGCGCCGCTTGTCCTCGCCAAAACCGGTTGGGTCTATGCCGGCGGTCACGTCGAGACGATCGACGGGAAACCCTACACCGTCGGCCAGATCTACGCCGAATACATGATCCCGGCCGAGCGGCGCTCGCCCTATCCGGTAATTATGGTGCATGGCGGTACGATGTCGGGCACCAACTACACCGGCACGCCGGACGGACGCGAAGGCTGGGCGCAGGATTTCGCGCGCGCCGGCTACGCGGTCTATGTCGTCGATCAGGTCGGGAAGGGGCGCTCGGCTTATTTCCCGAGCCTCTACGGCCCGAAGGGCGCGACCGACATGTCGAACAACCAGTCGCGCTATGTCGCGCAAGGCAAGTTCAAGCTCTGGCCGCAAGCACATCTGCACACGCAATGGCTGGGCGATGATTCGCTCGACGCGCCGGCGGTGCAGCAGCTTGTCGCCTCGCAGCTGCCCTCGATCAAGGATTTTCATCGCCAGCAAGAGCTCAACGTTGCGGCGTTGATTGCGCTGATCGACAAGATCGGGCCGGCGATGCTGATGGTGCATTCGCAAGCCGGCGCGTTCGGCTGGCCGGTTGCCGATGCGCGGCCCGACAAGGTGAAAGCGCTGCTCGCCATCGAGCCGAACGGGCCGCCTTTCTATCCGGTCTCGTTCACCGGCGCGCCCGATTGGTTCCAATACAGCGATACAATGGCGCTGCGTTACGGGCTCACCGATCTGCCGCTGACCTACGATCCGCCGGTGAAGGAACCGTCCGAGCTGAAGATTGTGCAGCAAGCGAAAGCCGACGGGCCCGATCTCGTGCGCGGCTATCTGCAGGCCGAGCCGGCGCGACAGCTTCCCCGTCTCAAGAAGGTGCCGATTCTCGTCGTCACTGCCGAGGCGTCCTATCACGCGCCTTACGATCACTGTACGGTGAACTATCTACGCCAAGCCGGCGTTGCGCCCTATTGGCTGCAACTCGCCGACCATGGCGTCCACGGCAACAGTCACGTGCTGATGATGGAGAAGAACAGCAAAGCGATCGCCGATCTCATCGTCGCCTGGACGAACAAGATCGTTTCTTAAGGGAATTGCGTCCGCCGCTCCTCGTTACGGCGAAAGACGACGCCTGGTCGCATGAGCATCGCCAAGCTCGAGGACGATCGCATCGTTCTCGCAGCCGATATAGCGGCGATCCTGCCACAGCTCGAAGACGCAGGCGCTGTCGATGCGGTGACGCAGGAAGTCTCGCGCGGTTGTGAGCGCTTCGTCATCGCTTGGGGCAAAGAATTTCGATCGCCAAACGACCCGGCCGTAGCTGTCGAGCAAGTGGCAGAGATATTCGACCGGTCCCGAATGCTGCAAACAATACCTCGCCCAGAAACAATGACTTCCTGGCCTTATGTGAGGTCAAACTCTAAACGTGCGCAAGCTCTCCTGGCGATGGCGCCGACTACTTAGGGACATTTTTTCCACAGGGTGTTGCACGCGAGTCACACAGGGGAGGTGCGCCGTACGGCCAAGCTTATGCTTCGGCTCCGGCGGCATTGTGGGCAAGGAAGCTGCGACACCGGGCAGGTCGCCAAGACCTCGCCCGGCATCGACTGGATGGATCGATCAGTGCGGACGCGTCGCCGGCCCGCCTTCGGGCGAGGACGCGGTCTGGCCCGCGCCCGTGTTGTTTCCGGGATGTCCCGGTGAGGCGGCGATAACGCGACGGAACCGGCGTCATTGTGTCGGGTTCTTTTTTCATGTCGCTCGATCCAGCTATCCCGATGCGGTCTCGGTTCCGATCCCCGGACGGAAAAATGAGATTGTGTCGGATGGTTGGCGGCGCGCCAGCAACCCACGCTGTATTCTGTAAACGCCCGAAGAGAGATGGATGGGTGCTGAGCCGCGCTTACGAGAGCCGCGAAGCGGCAATGGAAGCCATCGCGACCACCGATGAAGCGTGGGTCATCGATGTCGACTTTGTGATTGTCGAATGCGAACCGGTATAGGCACGCCTCGGCGGGGTGGTGCCTGGCGACATAGCTCCAGACCTAAGTTTCTTCGTCCGAGTTTTTCTCGGCCAGACCCGCAATCAAACGAAGCAGCGCCGCGCGTTCCGGCGCAGGGGGGCCATTCATAAAGGCCGCCACGTCGTAATCGGTCTGGCGGCCGCCTGAAGCCGGGTTGGCGACATGTTTGACATAGACGCGATCGGTCTCGACGTCATGTCTCAGGAACCACTTGTCGCCATAGAGTTCGCGGGTGTTGATCCGCATCGGTGTTCTCCCGAGCCGTCGATCCGCCAACCGCGTCCCGTCGAGGGGCGCCGCGTTCAGAGCGCTCAGTCCCATCTGGAGGTCTTGTCGGCGCCAGGGCACCGTGCAAAAATAATTCTGAGCCCAAAGGACGGTTCCTCCGTTTGATAACAGCACACCCAGCACTGAGCGGAGACATATCAGCGATGGCGACCGGCACGGTAAAATGGTTTAACACCCAGAAAGGCTACGGCTTTATCCAGCCAGACGATGGCGGCAAGGATGTCTTCGTCCACATCACCGCGGTCGAACGCGCTGGTATGCAGGGACTGGCCGAAGGCCAAAAGATCAAATACGATGTGACGATGGACCGTGGCAAAGCCGCGGCAGCGAACCTGTCAGCGATACGGTAATTGAAGGCGGCGAGGCGGCGTCGGTTTCCCCGCGCCCGTCTCGTACCGAACCTCACAGCGGCGCGTCTTATTCGGGACCGACGAACCGGGTTCGGGACCGACGAACCGGGCGGTTCGGAGTTGTCCCGGGAGCGACAGCGGGCTGCTTGAGCGCTAAATATTTGATTTAATTGGCGTCCCCTGGGGGATTCGAACCCCCGTTACCGCCGTGAGAGGGCGGTGTCCTGGGCCTCTAGACGAAGGGGACACAGCGAGTCGTCGTATACCGGCACGGCTTGTTGCTGGCAAGGGGGCGGTGTCGCCGTCGCGACGGCTCAGTCGCGGAAATTCACGTATTGCAGCGGTTGCTCGATCTTCAGGGCGCGTACCAGCGCGATCGCATCTTGGAGATCGTCGCGCTTCTTGCCGGACACGCGTAGCTCGTCGCCCTGAATCGCGGCCTGGACTTTGAGCTTGCCGTCCTTGATCGCGCGGACGATGCGTTTGCTGAGTTCCTGATCGAGACCCTGACGTAGCGCAACGGTCTGGCGCACGCTCTGGCCGGCGGCTTTCTCCGGGTCCTTGAAGTCGAGCACGCCGGCATCGACCTTGCGCCGCACCATGTGCATGCGCAGCAACTCTTGCACTTGGCGCAGCTTCAATTCGTCATCGGCAAGGATGGTCAGCGCGCTTTCGGTGCGCTTCACGGACGATTTGCTGTCCTTGAAATCGAAGCGCGTCGCGATTTCCCGCGCCAGTCCGGCAAGGGCATTGTCGACCTCGGCCAGATCGAGCTTGGAGACGATATCGAAACTCGGCATGACTACCCCGCACGCGAGAACTGTCGCAGCGAATATATATAGCTTTTGCAGCCGAAACCGGCCAGTACGGCGGCTTCGTTTACGCTCCGTTAAGCCTAAAACCGCAGGATGGACCACGTCGCATCCGGTCGTAATAAGGCATTCATCTCATGACGGTTATCGCTCTGCCGGGCGCCTTCGTTGCCGCCGAATACCCCGCGGTCGTCGCCCTCTCGCCGGGCAATGCGCGCGAGATCTGGGCCGAGCGCCGCGCGGCGTTGGAGCAGGGCGGTCGTTCGTCGAATCCGGATGGCTATCATGGCAGCTGGGGAGACCGCCTCGTGCAGACAGCCAGCTTCGGCTTTGCCGGGGCCATGCGCGCGGTCGGCATCTATGCCCGCGGGCGTCGCAATGCGTTGTCGCCGGCGCTGGTCGAGCGCGATTTCACGTTCTTCGACTTGCCGCCCGCCTTAGACGGCTATCGCATTCTCCATATCAGCGATCCGCATCTCGATTGTCTTCCCGAGCTTGCGGGCATCGCGCGAAACCTCATCAGCGGCGTCAATGTCGACCTCGTCGCAATCACCGGCGATATCCATGGCGCGCGGCACGCGCCGGTGGCGCGTTCGACCATGCCGCTGGCCGAATTGTTGACCGGACCGAAGGTACGCGATCGCGTCGTTGCCGTACTCGGCAATCACGATCCAGCCTGCATGGCCGAAGCGCTCGAGCATGTCGGCATCACGCCGCTGATCAACGAATCGCTGGTCATCGAACGCGATGGCGACCGCTTGGTCGTGACCGGGCTGGACGATGTGCACCGCTTTTACACGCCGGGTGCGAAACAGGCGCTCAACGATGCGCCCGCCGGTTTCCGTATCGCCCTGGTGCATTCGGCCGAGATCGCCGATCATGCCGCGACGGTGGGATTTGGGCTTTATCTCTGTGGTCACACGCATGGCGGCCAGATCTGCCTGCCAGACGGCCGTGCGCTTCTCACCCGGCTTCGGCGCTGCCATTTCGGGGCGCGAGGAGAGTGGCGCGCGGGCGCGATGATCGGCTATACCAGCAACGGCCTCGGCGTCGGCGAAGTACCGCTGCGCTTCAATTGCCGGGGTGAGATCGCCGTCATCACGTTGCGACGTGGTGCGACCGGACATTAAGCGCGACCGGAAATTTAGCCGACCGAAGATGCTGCTTTGATGATGAAATTCGCGCGATATGCCGCCGGTCTCGTGTTACTGGCCGCCTTGTTCTATTTCCGGCTGATCGATTTTGACGAATTGCGCAAGGCACTGGCACATCCGGGGCTACTGACCCTGACCTGGCTGCTCTGCGTGCTGACGATCCCAGTCGCCGCGTTGCGCTGGCATATCCTTCTGCGCTCGCAAGGGCTGCAGCTGCATCTCTGGCATACGATGCGCATCGTCGCGATGGGGGCGTTCTTCGCGACTTTCCTGCCCGGCTCGGCCGGCGGCGATCTGGTGCGCGGTGTCTATATCTATCAGGCCTCGCATGGTCGCCGGACCAGCGCGCTCCTGTCGATCTTCATCGATCGGCTCATCGGTCTGGCCGCCTTCGTCATCTTCGGTGTCGTTGCGACGCTGACGCGGCCGGCGTCGGGCTATGGCGTCTTTGAATACAGCATCTTCGCTTTCGCGGCGCTTTTCGTGCTCGGAATCATCGTGCTTTTCGCGTTTGGGCACCGCATCGCTCAGTTCGTCAATCGCCTCTTCGCCGGGCGTTCGCAGAGGATCGCCGCGATCATCGACGATGCCGGCGACGCGCTCCATCAATATTCGCGCCAGTGGCGCAGTGTCCTCTTGTGCCTCGTGATCTCGCTGTTCATCGTCTTCATTATCGCGGTGACGGTGGTGGTGATCGCCGATGCGACCGAATTTGGCGGCTTGAGCGCGGTCGAATACGGCATCGCCGGCGTTTATGCGATGATCGCCAACAGCCTGCCGTTTACGCCGGGCGGACTCGGCATCGGCGAAGGCGCTTTTGCCTCGGCTTGCGTTGCGCTCGAGCCGACGATCACCGGGATTCCCTATGGCACGATTTTCCTGGTATTGCGCTGCGTGATCGTGCTGTCGACCCTGCCAGGTCTCTTCGTCTATCTTTTCTACCCGCAGCGCGCGAGCCTGCTCGCACCGGCGAAAGCCAACCCCTAAAAGCCCATGGCAGCCTGTCTAACATGATGACGGGCCGCATCTTTCTCGCCGTTGCTGGCGCCGCCGGGGCGATCTCGGTCGCGGCCGATGCTGCCGCAACCCATCTGCTCGCGGGCGACGCTTACCGGCTCGGCCTCGCCGCGACCGCCTCGCGCTACGGCATGATCCATGCGGCGGCGTTACTGGCGTTGGCCTTTCTGATCGAACGCGGCGCGTGGTGGCTCGGTGCCGCTGGCTGGTGCTTTGTGATCGGCCTGGTGCTGTTCTGCGGCAGCCTCGATTTGCTCGCCGCCGGCGCACCGCATATCGTCGCGCATGCCGCGCCGTGGGGTGGCACGGCCTTCATCCTCGGCTGGCTCGCCGCGCTTGTCGCGGCGGCACGACCGACGAGGACCTAGCGCATCGCCGCCGGCACGGGGATGCCGGCTTCTTTGTAATAGCGCATCGCGCCGGGATGCAGCGTAACGCCCAAGGTCGCAACCGTGTCGGCGGCGAGCGCGTGCCATGCCGGATTTTTCTCCGCCAGCGGTCCGAGCTGCGACCAGAAGGCCTTGGTCAGGGCATAGGCCGTCGCGTTGCCCATGCGCCGCGTGGTGTACATCCCGACCGGCACGGAGACGGTGGTGACGTCGGCATCCAGCCCCGGATAGGTGCCCTTCGGAATCGTCTGGGGGATGATGCTGTCGTCGGCGGCGACCATTTTCGTAATCGCCGCGGATGGCAGGCTGAGGATGCGGATCGGCGTCGCCTTGGCGATGTCGGCGATGCGCGGGATGGGGAAGCTGCCGGCCATGGCGAGGCCGCTGACCTTATTGGTCATCACCGCATCCGGCGCGGCGTTGACGTCGATATCGAGCAATTGCACCTTGCTCTCGAGGCCAAGCACCTGCAGCGCGCTTTGCGTCACGCGTTCGCTGACGCTTCCCTTGGCACCGGGCACGAAAGTATGGCCCGCAAGATCGGTGATCGACTGAATGCCGCTGTCCTGGCGCACGATCCAATGCACGGTCTGCGTCGGCAGCGGGAAAAGGGCACGGAGGTCGTTATAGGCGCGATCGTGTTTGAAAGGCTGCGCGCCGCGCCGCGCGCGGGTGACGACGCTACGCGATGCGGTGAAGATCGCATTCGCCCCGTTCTTCGGCGCGTCGATGACGTTCTGAACCGTGCCCTGGCTTTCTTTGACATTGAGCGCGAAAGTACCGTTGGTCGCTAGGGCGATCGCTTCCGAGAATTGCCGCGCGAGCACGAAATTCGGATTGTCTGCCTTGCCGGCACGCACCGAGACTTGCGTCGTCTTTTCTTTATTCGTCGTCTCTTTTGCGGCGGCCCCTTTCGCCGGTGGCGGGCTCGCGGCGTCGGCGCGACCATAGGCGAGCGCCAGAACGATCCCGCACGCCAGGATATACGCGCTCGCTGCACGCCTGCGTCTTAGGATCACGCCTCTCCACCTGTTCTCATTGTGCTTGCGCCGCCGGATGATCGCGGCACAGCCCGAAAAGTCACCCGCTATACCGCCGTCGTCATCGCCCGGCAAGCGGGATCGGCGCGCGCAGCGCTCGCAAAAGCGTGATGGGAGGGTCGTCGCTGTCGGCAAACGACGCTATGCTCGCCGCGATGACCCAAGGCCCGGCCTTTGACGCGGCGTTTCGGTCGCAATTGCGGCTTCTGCTCGAATGGCGGCGCGACGTTCGCCGCTTTCGCCGCGTTGCGCTCCCCAATGGGACGCTGGAGCGCTTGATTGAGATTGCCGCGCTCGCGCCATCGGTCGGGCTGAGCCAGCCCTGGCGCTTCGTCGTCGTCGAGAGCCCGGCGCAGCGCCAGGTGATCCGGCATAATTTCCTGCGCTGCAACGCCGAAGCGCTGGCGGCGCAATCGACCGATCGCACGGTGTGTTACGCGCAGTTGAAACTGGCCGGGCTCGACGAGGCCCCGGTTCATCTCGCGGTCTTCGCCGACAGCGCGACCGAGCAAGGTCACGGCCTCGGGCGGCGCACCATGCCCGAGATGATCGACTATTCCGCCGTGGCAGCCGTGCATACGCTCTGGCTCGCCGCCCGCGCCGAGGGTATCGGCATGGGCTGGATATCGATCCTCGATCCGCCAGCGGTCGCCATGGCTCTCGATGTACCGGCAGTTTGGAAGCTGATCGGCTATTTCTGTCTTGGTTATCCGGAAGAGGAGGCGGTGATGCCGGAACTCGAACGTGAGGCTTGGGACCATCGCCGTCCGGCGGAAGCGTTTGTGCTGCGACGCTAAAAAAAACGAGAGGTGTCATGACGACGCTGCTTCTGACCCACGATGCTTGTCTTGCGCACGATCCCGGATTGCACCATCCGGAATCGCCGGCGCGGCTACGAGCGGTGTTGGCAGCGCTGAGCGATCCGGCGTTTGCGAAACTTGCCCGCCGCGAGGCGCCACGGGCAACGCTCGAGCAGATCGCGCTCGTTCATCCGGGCGACTTCGCCAAACGCTTGCTCGCCGTGGTGCCGCAGCAAGGCTATGCAGCGATCGATGCCGATACGGTGCTCTCGCCCGGTTCAGGCGAAGCGGCGCTGCGTGCCGCCGGCGCCTGCATCGCCGCCGTCGATGCGGTGATGAAGAGCGAGGCGCAGAACGCGTTTTGCGCCGTGCGGCCGCCGGGCCATCATGCCGAGCCGCATCACGCGATGGGGTTCTGCCTCTTCAACAATGTCGCGATCGCGGCCGCGCACGCGCGCGGGACGCATAAGATCGGACGAGTCGCGGTGATCGATTTCGACGTTCATCACGGCAACGGAACGCAGGCCGCTTTCGAGCGGGACGGCACGGTGCTCTATGCCTCGACACATCAGATGCCGCTCTATCCCGGCACCGGTGCGGCGAGCGAGCGTGGTGTCGGCAACATCATCAACGCGCCGCTGCGGCCGATGAGCGGCTCGGAGGCGTTTCGCAAGGCGTTCAGCATGGTCATCCTCCCGGCGCTCGATGCCTTCCGCCCTGAATTCGTGATCATTTCGGCGGGCTTCGATGCACATCGCGACGACCCGCTGGCGCAGTTGATGCTCGTCGAAGCCGATTATGCCTGGGCGACCGAGCGACTCGTCGAGATCGCGAAAGAGCATGCCCAGGGCCGAATCGTTTCCTCGCTCGAGGGCGGCTACGACCTCGACGCTCTGGCTGCATCGGCGGCTGCCCATGTCGCCGCGCTGATGGCAGCCTAGCGCGGCGGATGGCGCGGTATCGGCGCCCCCCGCTTGCTCCGATACCGGTCGGTCCCTAAATTGACCCGATGTTAGAAGGCAGCCTTTGATGGCCGAATCGACGCTTCCAGCCGATATCGCAGGAATGAGCTTCGAAGTCGCGCTCGCCGAACTTGAGACGATCGTTAAACGTCTCGAGACCGGAAACGCCAAGCTCGACGATGCGATCTCGTCCTACGAACGCGGCGCGCTCTTGAAGCAGCATTGCGAGGCAAAGCTGCGCGAGGCGCAATCGCGCGTCGATCGTATCGTCATGGGTGCCGACGGTTCACCCAGCGTCGAGAAGCTCTCACTTGACTGAATTATTCTGGCCGGCTGCCACGCAACTCGAGGAAGCGCTCGCCGACACGGTGAAGCTCACCGATGCTGCGCTCGATAAACTGATCGTCGTGCCACAAGGCCTCGAAGCACGGGTCTTCGAGGCGATGCGTTATGCCACGCTCGCGCCCGGCAAGAGGCTGCGGCCTTTCCTGGTGCTGGCAAGCGCGCAGCTTTTCTCGGTGGCGCGACGCAGCGCGCTGCAGGTCGCTTGCGCGATCGAGATGGTTCACGCTTATTCGCTGGTGCATGACGATCTGCCGGCGATGGACAACAGCGATCTGCGCCGCGGCCGCCCGACGTGCCACAAGGCGTTTGACGATGCCACGGCGGTGCTCGCCGGCGATGGCTTGCTGACGGCGGCCTTCGAGGTGCTGGCCGACTCCGACACGCATGGCGATCCGGCGGTGCGCTGCGAGCTGGTTGCCTCCCTGGCGCAAGCCGCCGGCTCCAACGGCATGGTCGGCGGGCAGATGATCGATCTGATCGCCGAGCGCCGCTCTGATCTTGATATCGGCGCGATCACGCGGCTGCAGCGTCTGAAGACCGGCGCGCTGATCGCTTTCGCGTGCGAGGCGGGTGCGATCCTCGGTAAGGCGCCGCAGGATCTGCGGCTGGCGCTGCGCGGCTATGCGCATGATCTCGGCCTCGCCTTCCAAATCGCCGACGATCTGCTCGATGTCGAAGGGTCGTCCGCGGCGACCGGTAAGCCGGTCGGCGCCGACGCCGCCGCCGGGAAAGCGACTTTCGTTTCGATTCTCGGCGTCGAACGCGCCCGCGCCCAGGCCTCGTTACTGGTCAACCAAGCCGTCGCGCATCTCGAGCCTTTCGAGGCGCGAGCGCAATTGCTGCGCGATGCGGCGCGCTTCGTGGTCGATCGCCAAGCATGATGGAACGCCGTTCGTTTTTGTTCGCCGCCACGGCGGCGTTGACGGTTGCGTGGCGCGGGGCTGAAAGCCGTGCTGCGACGACGCCGGCAGCGACCCTCAATAGCTTCTACGATACTTTGCTGGCGGTGATGAAAGACGGGCCGAAGCTCGGCTTTGTGGGCCGTCGGCAGAAGCTCGCGCCGGCGATCACCCAAGCCTTCGATCTGGCGCTGATGACGCGTCTCGTGGTGGGATTGCCCTGGCCGAGCCTGACGGTGGACGAGCAGAAGCAGCTCGTCAGCGCCTTTGCGGAATTTAGCATCGCGACCTATGCCAATCAGTTCGATGATTTCTCGGGCGAGAAGTTCGAGGTCGATCCGAAGGCCGCGCCGGCACCGGGCAACGACGTCATCGTCAAAACCAAGCTCATTCAGTCGAATGGCGAGCCGGTCCAGCTCGATTATCTGCTGCGCCAGGAACAAGCCGAGTGGCGCATCATCGACGTTTTCCTCAGCGGCACGATCAGCCAGTTGGCGGCGCGGCGCTCGGAATTCAGCGGTATCCTGCGCGAGCAGGGCGCGCGCGGCCTGATTGCGGTCCTGAAGGAAAAGACCCAAGCATTGGCCACCAGCAACGGCTGAAAGAGAAAGCGCGGCTCAATCAGCCGCGCTTTGCTTTCGATCGTAAGAGGACGTGCCGTTTAGTGCGGCGCCGGAGCGTTTTGCGCCGGCGGCGTGCTGGGCGCGCCGGGGTCGCGATAAAGCTCATCCATCTCGTTGGTGGTCGGGGCCGCCTCGCCATGCCGCAACTCGGCGGCGCGATGCTGGCGATAGAGGCTGCGTATCTCGGCATAGAGATCGATCGCGTTCTTTTGCAATTCGTCAAGATTGCTCAGATTCTGCTCGCGCTCGTCGATGCCCTCGGCGCCCCAACGCGCGTAGGTCGCGACGTCCGCGCCGTAATCATAAGCGAGATAGGAAAACGGGTCGGCATAGCCGTCCGCCACCATGCCGACGACATCGCGCGGATTCGACGGGCCGAGGATCGGCAGCACGAGATAGAACATCTCGGGCACCCCGTAATGCGCGAGGGTCTGGCCGAAATCGCCGGATTGCTTCTCGACGCCCCAGCGGGTCGCGACATCGAAGACGCCGCCGACGCCGACCGTGGAATTGAGCGCGAAGCGCTCGGCCGTCCAGCCGGCGCGCGTGAATTCGGTCTGGAGCAAGTCATTCGCGAAGATCACGGGCTCGTGCAGATTGCCGAGGAAGTTGCGCACGGCATCTTTGCCCGGGTCCGGAATGACATTGTGGTAGACCTGCGCAAACGGCTTGATCAGCCACTGGTCGACGAACATGTCGAACGCGAAGATCTGCCGGTTCATCGGCTCGAGCGGATCGTTATTCGCCTCGAACTGGCCGCGCGATGCCGGGTCGGTGGGTGGGGTGGCGCAAGCACTCACCGCCAAAAGCGGGACGAGAGCGACCAGGATTTTTTTTATCGGATTTGCGAGGTCCACGATGGCGGCCAGGTGCTTTCGGTTTATCGTGGCTGCACTTGCCACGCTTTTCGGGTGGGTATCGTTTACGACCTAGGGCACGAATGCAACAGCAATTTTAACGATCGAGCCCGATCCCCGTCACCTTGCGGGAAACGCCGATAAGGAATGGTTAATTCCGCATGCATTTGCAAATATTGGGATATCTCGCCTGGCTCCTGATCGCGGGCAGCGCCGTCGGTTGCCTGTACCTGTTGTATGCGTGCAACGCTGTCGCAAAATTCGCACAGGCGGCGATGCCGCGTGCGACAACGCAGCCGGCGGTCACAATCATGAAGCCTTTGCGTGGCGAGGATCCGGCGCTGGGCGAGAATCTGCGCTCGTTTCTGCGGCAGGATTATCCGGTCTTCCAGCTGGTCTGCGGCGTCGCCGAGGCAAGCGATCCGGCGGCCGTTGTTGTGCGCCAACTGATCGCCGAGTTCGCGTCGGCGGATATAGCGCTGGTGATCAATCCGGCGCAGAGCGGCACCAATCTCAAAGTCGCCAACCTGCACAACATGCTGCCGGCGGCGAAGCACGACCTCCTCGTGCTGGCCGACAGCGATATGCGCGTGCAGTCGGACTACCTCTCTGCGGTGACGGCGCCACTGGTTGAAGACAGCAGCACCGGTCTCGTCACCTGCCTTTATCGTGCAATCTCGGCCGGCGGGCTCTGGTCCGATCTTGCCAGCCTGCACATCAATCACGGTTTCCTGCCGCAGGCCGTGGTCGGGGAGTCACTGGGGCAGGGCGCCGGCTGTTTCGGCGCCACCATGGCATTCAGCCGCGCGACCTTGGCTGCGGTGGGCGGTTTTGAAGCGCTCGTCGACATGCTCGCCGACGATCACGCGCTTGGCCAGGCGATCCGCAGGGTTGATAAGCGGGTGGTGCTTTCGCCTCATATCGTCGACGATGTCGTTGCCGAGAGCAGTTTTCTTGGTCTTTTCCGCCATGAATTGCGCTGGGCGCGCACAATTCGCTTGGTGGCTGCGGCGGGCTTCGCCGGCTCGGTCGTGACCTATCCGGTGCCCTTGGCGCTACTGGCGCTTTGCCTCGGCGTGGTACCGGTTCCGGCCGCGGTCATGCTGGCCTTGGCGCTGCTCAGCCGTGGCTACAGCGTGCGGCGAATCGACCGTTCCCTGCGGCTGAAAGCCGCTCCGCTCTGGCTGCTTCCCGCCCGCGATCTGTTGTCCTTTGGGGTGTTTATCGCTAGTTTCTTCGGCCGGAGCGTTGCCTGGCGCGACCGCCGCTTCCGGATCGGTCCGGAGGGGCAGCTTATTATCATTTCAGAGAAATCGCGGTAAAATCCGGCAACGGGAAAAGCGACATGATGAAGACACTATTTTTGCAGCCACCCTCTTTCGAGGGCTTCGATGGCGGCGCCGGTTCACGTTACCAGGCGCGCCGCGAGATCCGGTCCTTTTGGTACCCGACCTGGCTGGCTCAGCCGGCCGCGCTCATCCCGGGCAGCCGGCTGATCGACGCACCGCCCGCCGGCACGACGCTCGACGAGGTCGTGCCGCTCGCCAAGGAATACGAGCTCGTGGTGATGCATACCTCGACGCCGTCCTTCTCGAACGACGTGAAGGTCGCGCAGGCGATGAAGGACGTTAATCCGAAGCTCAAGGTCGGTTTCGTCGGCGCCAAGGTTGCGGTGGAACCGGAGCAGAGCATGGTTGCCGCGCCGGTGCTCGACTTCGTCGCAC
Source organism: Allostellaceae bacterium (assembly GCA_035552195.1). Taxonomy (GTDB): domain Bacteria; phylum Pseudomonadota; class Alphaproteobacteria; order ATCC43930; family CGMCC-115725; genus CAIKMD01. The sequence goes on from DASZLU010000015.1 coordinate 56,060, forward strand.
GCAACGAGTTCGATTTCACCATCAAAGAGATCGCCGAGGGCAAGCCCTGGGAAGCGATCGACGGCATGAGCTACCGCGACGCCGCCGGCAAGATCGTCCACAACCGCGAGCGCGCGACGCTCCAGGATATGGATCAGTTGCCGTTTGTCACCGATGTCTATGCCCGCGATCTCAAGATCGAGGATTATTTCATCGGCTATCTGATGCACCCGTATATCTCGATCTACACGGGGCGCGGCTGCAAATCGCATTGCACTTTCTGCCTCTGGCCGCAGACCGTCGGCGGGCACAAATACCGCGTGCGCAGCGTCGAGCACGTCGTCGCTGAGATCAAAGCGGCGAAGGAGCGCTTCCCGCAAGTGCGCGAGTTCTTCTTCGATGACGACACGTTCACCGATAACCTGCCGCGCGCCGAGGCGATTGCGAAGGAACTCGGCAAGATGGGGGTCGTCTGGTCGTGTAACGCCAAAGCCAACGTGCCGCGCAAGACGCTCGAGGTGCTAAAGGCCAATGGCCTTCGGCTGCTGCTCGTCGGCTACGAGTCCGGCAATCAGCAGATCCTGCACAACATCAAGAAGGGCATGCTGATCGACGTCGCCAAGCGCTTCACGAAGGATTGCCACGAGCTTGGCATCAAGATTCACGGCACGTTCATCTTGGGCCTGCCAGGCGAGACGTCGGAGACGATCCAGGAGACGATCAAGTTCGCTACCGAGATCAATCCGCACACCATTCAGGTCTCGCTCGCCGCGCCGTACCCGGGCACCTTCCTCTATAAGCAGGCGGTTGAGAATGGCTGGCTCGATGTCAAGCATGCCGAGCTGATCGACGAGAACGGCATCCAGATCGCGCCGCTGCATTACCCGCATCTCTCGCACGAAGAGATCTTCGAATCGGTCGAGGTCTTCTATAAGAAGTTCTACTTCCGAACCGGCAAGATCGCCTCGATCGTCAACGAGATGATCCGCAGTCCGCAGATGATGAAGCGCCGTCTTCGTGAGGGCGTCGAGTTCTTTCACTTTCTGCGCGAACGCGAACTCGCACACTAGCTAGCTCGATCCTGTGATGATTGGCGACGGCTGGGAAAATCCCGGGCCCCGCCGATCGAGCAACATCCCATCGATCGTCCTTCGCTGCCGCCGTTTCAGCGATTCGTTATAATTCGGCCATCTGGTTGGTATTTCTGCGATCTCGCCGGCAGATCGTCGCGAGTAGCTGGCGCGACGCCCTCGCTGATCCTCGCCGATCTCCGTGCTGACGTGATCAAGGTCGAGAATCCGGACGACGGCGACCAGGCGCGCGCTACCGGCCGACAAGGTGGCGGCTCAAGGCGGAACGAAATAGCCCGGCGCCTCCTTGCTGGCGCAAACTGAGACGCGGACAGAAAGATCGCCGCGAGGGGAGAAGAGGAAGACAGTAAGGCTCCGCGCGAACTCAGAACAGCGGTTCGACGAGATCGAGAAGCTGCGCCGCACGGTGATCCCAGGTATGACGGTCGGCGTACCAGCGCCGACCTTCCCCGACCGCTTCGTCGAGCGGCGTTGCGAGCAGCGTCGCGATCGATTCGTCGAGGGCGGCGGGATCTTCGGGAAAAAAGGCAATACCAGCCGGCGCGGCGAGAAGAGATGAGCGGTCCGACAGGATCGCGGCGCCGCGGCTGAGGCCGTAGAACACCCGCTCATGCGCGCCGCCGCGGAACGGCATCGTGTTGAGGACGAGTTTCGCGTTGTCCATGTGCTGGAGCGCCGTCGCGAAGCTTTGCGGCCCGGTGACCGATATCGTCTCGATATGTTGTAGCTGCGCATCGACCTCGCCGCAGACGACGATGCGGCCGTGCATTATTGCGCCGAGCAATTCGCGCCGTTTCAGATTGTTTGTGTAGAGCTCGATCGTGGCGCCAAGGACGAAGTCCCGGCGCGGCTCCGGCGTGATGCCGCTCTCGCCGAGCGCGCGCGTGAGCATCGTCGCGGTATCGTCCTCCGAGCGCTCCCAGCGCCGCGCCAGTACGCGAAGCACGGCGTCTTTCATCTCGGTCGGACAGGCGAGCTTCGCCGTCCATTCCTCGGGGGACGGCACGGCTTTGACGTTGCCGATGAAGAGAACATCGATCGGCCGTTCCGCCATCGGCAGGACGCGCGCGATCGGTGGCGGGCCGGCATGCGGCAGGAAGCCCAGCGCGCGTGGCGCGATGCCGAAAGCGTCGAGCACGCGTCGGTGCGCATCATCGATCACCGTGATCGCGAGATTGCGCGGCCGCTGTTCGAGTTGCTGCAGATTATGAATGGGATTCGATTCGAAGATCGAGACGCGCGGAATGTTCCAGGCGTCGTGAATGAAGATCGCGCTGCCATCCGTTGCCTGGCCGGTCAGGCAACTCTTTGCGTTGACGTCGATGATAAAGCGCGGCCCGTCATAGTCGCGCATTTCGCCGATCAACCCGCGCGCCAAAGCGACGTTCGGCGCCTGCGGCGCGTCGACCAGCGCCCGCGTATGGACGCCCTGCCGGCGTAGTGCGTCGGCTAAGTCACAGAACATCGTGTCGATCGACGCACGCAGCGTGAGCGTCGTCAGGAGCAGACATTGCGGACGCTTCATCGCTCTCGGTGGACCGGCGTTGTGACCTCGTCACCCTAGGATCGCGCAGCCGACCGGGCAACCGCGCGTTCGCGCAGCGCCTATCACCCGGAGCCGGCGGCGGCCTACGCCTTGGCGAGCTTCAAGCTGTGGCGCTTCAGATCCGTCACTTTGGCGACGCCCGAGAGCAACATCGTCGAATGCAACTCGCCCGACATCCACTCGTAGAGGCTTTTGACGACCGGTGCGCCGCCGGACATAAGGCTCCACAGGACCGGGCCGGCCAACGGCACAGACCGTTGCGGCTACCGACACGGCCTTGAAGACGTCGACGCCGCGCCGCACCCTGCTATCGAAGACGATCGGCACGCGCCCTTGGACCGTGTCTGCGGCACCGCGCAGCAAGGAGAACGAGCCGGGACCGCCATCCATCTGCCGGCCGCCGTGATTGCTGACCCAGATACCTGCGGCACCCGTCGCGAGCGCCTCGCGGATGTCGTCAACAAGAGCGTCGAGAAGCCTTGACCGGGGGAAGCTCAGTCGCGGTTGTTCGGCGCGGGCCCGAGGAGAGCCGGCAGCAAGATGAAGGTGCAGAGCAGCGTGAAGGCGAGGGCGAGCATCAAGAGCTTGCCCATTTCCGCTGTGCCCGGATGATTGGCGAGCGCGAGGCTGCCGAACGCCGTGCCCGTGGTGAGCGCGCTGAAAAGGATGGCGCGGGCGGTGCTCGACTGCAGGAGATCGCCGTTGCCGGAGCGCCAGCGCATCACGAAATAAATGTCGAAAGAGACGCCGATGCCTAAAAGCAGCGGCAGCGCGATGATGTTAGCGTAATTGAGCGGAAGATCGACCACCACGCCGGTCGCCAATGTCAGCAGGCCGGCGAGCAACAGCGGTGCCAAGACCATGATCACATCGCCGATGCGGCGGAGCACGACCAACAGCAAGATCGATATCGCGACGAGGGCGATGATGCCGGCCGTGGTAAAGGCGCGCGTCACGGTTGCCGCCGATTCTTGAATTGTGACCGGCGTTCCTGTCGCTTCCGGCGCCACCGCGTGCACTTCGTCGACAAACTTCACGAGCTGGTTGTTGTCGCGCATGTCGCCCTTCGGGAATACCTCGACACGCGCGCGGCTGTCGCTCGTCACCCAATCGTCCTTCACGTCGGCTGGGAGATTGGCCAGCGTAATCTTCTCGGGATTGAGGGATGCGCGCAGCTCGTCGAGACGGCGCGCGGCATTGCCCGACAGATTCTGAATGAGGGCGGGCAAGACGTCGGCGCCGCGGGCCACCACCGCGTCGAGCGCCTTCGACAGCCGCGCGGCAGCTTCATCGCCTTTGTCGGCGACCGGCTTCGCATCCTTGGCGAAATTCGCTGTCGCGGCGAGCATCGCCTTGTCGCTTGAAGGCGGGCGGATCGTCGCCGGGTAGAGCGAGGGACCGAGCAGCGAGCGCGCATCCTGGATGATCGCGAGCTTCGCCTCTTGGTCTTCGGGAATGAAGGTGTTGACTGTGATGACTTGGCTGACATCCGGCAAGGCTTCGAGCGTCTTCGCGATCGCGTGGGCCGCGTCGATCGACGGCTCCAGGATTTCGATCGTGTAGGGCGTCGAGGTCGGGTCGCCGATCAGATCGAAGAGCGTCGCCACCGCTTCGTCGTTCTTGCTTTGCAGGTCGAGCGGGTTGAAGTCAAAGCGCAGCCAGGGCAACGCGGCCAGCGAGGCAAGGGCCAGCACGAAACCGGCGATGATGACCACCCACCGGCGGCGGAGCAGGAAACGATCGATCGGTGCGGGCCAGCGGAAGCCGACCGCGTGCGCTTCGCCGCTCGTGCGCGAGAGCACCAGCAGCGCCGGCAAAAGGGTGAGATTGAGGAGCAGCGCGATCAGCATGCCGAAACCGGCGATCTTGCCGAGATCGGAAACGCCGGTGTAGTCGGTCGGAACGAAAGCGAGGAACCCGACCGCAGTCGCCATGGCGGCGACGCTCAGCGGGCCGCCGATGCCGCGCCCCGTCCTACGCAGCGCTTCGATCAGATCGTCGGCGCGGAAACGCTCGTCGCGATAGCGTACGCTGAACTGGATACCGAAATCGACGGCGATGCCGACAAATAAGACGGCGAAGGCGACGGAAATCGGATTGAGCGCTTTGACCGCCAGCGCCGCGAAGCCGGCGGTGATGACAAGACCGGCGATCAGCGTGCCGAGGATTGCGCCGACGAGACGCAGGGATTGCAGCCCGAGAATCAGCCAGAGGCAGAGCAGGCTGATCGACAGCACCGCAGAGAAGGTGGCGCCTTCCGACAGCGACGAGAGCTGCGCGTCCGAGAGCGCGACTTCCCCGGTGATGCGTACACGCACGCCGCGAGTGGGGGTGAGGCCGAGGGACGTGGCTTGCGCGCGGATCACGCGCGTCGCGCGCAGCCCTGGCTGCAACGCGTCGTAATCGAGCACCGGCTGCACCAGGATGAAATGGCGCAGCTCGCGTGGATCGGCGTTGCGGCCGCTCAGCAGGGTCTGCCACGAGAGCGGCGCGTATTTGCCCTGGAGCGCCGCTTCGACCGCGGCCGAGATCGCGTTGAACGGTCCATCGAGATCGCTGGCCGGCACCTGGCCATGGGCCGCGCCTTGCGCCAACAGATCGAGCGTGCCGAAGACGCCGCTGAGGCTCGGATCGGAGGCGAGTGTACCGAGCAACGGCTGGGCGCCGATCAGTTGGTCGGCAAAATTCTGCAGTTCTTCTTTCGGCATGAAGAGCAGCCCGTTCTTGGCGAAGAAAGTGCCGCCGCCGGGAATGCGAATGGTTTTGAAGAGATCCGGCCGTTGACCCAGCCGCTCGGCCAGCGCGGCGGTCGCGTCGGAAGCCTGATCGGGCGTTTTGCCATCGATCACGATGGCCATCAGATCGCTATTCTGCGGAAAAGCCTTGTCGAGCGCTTGCTCTTGTTGGCGCCAGGGCTGATCGCTCGAGATCAGCTTGCCGAGATCCGTATCGATGCTGAGATGCGTGGCGGCGTAGTAGCCGGCAACGATCGCGAGGGCGAGATAGCAAATCGCCACGAGAAGAGCGTGGCGACGACAGACATCGACGAGGCGCGCGGCAAGTTCTCCCATGGCGACTAGTTGTCACCATCACTTGCCGGAAAGCCGATCGTCGTTCGCTTGCTCATGCCGCCTTTAATAAAGCGCCTACGCGTCAGGGCAAGCGCAATTTCGCCCACGGTAGCTTCGCCGATGAATGCTTGTGGTTCGTCTTTAGGTCCGCACCATCTTTAATTCCGCGAGGGCGGCGCGAACCGGAAAAATTCCTGCTGCAGCGCCGGCATCACCAGGATCTCCGGTTTCTTGGGCAGCGTGGAGCGCGAAAGCACGATATGCGGGTCCTCGGCATGCTCGATCGGGAAGTGGTTCTGCATGCGGTCGAGAAAGTTCTGCAATTGGCTGGGTCCGAAATAATGGATCGGGATGATCAATTGCGGCTTGATCTGCTCAATCACTTCGATGATGTCGTATTGCGACAGCGAATAGGCGCCGTCGACCATCGGCAGCAGCACGTCGATCTGCCCCATCGCCGCGAGATGCTCGGGTGTCAGCGTGTGCTGCAAATGGCTCAGATGCGCGATGCACAGATCGGCGATCTCGAAGATGAAGATCGAATTGCCGTTGAACTCGGTGCCGCCGCTGAAGAAATTGCGCACATTGGTCGGAACGTTGCGCACCCGCATGTCTTTGACGGTCAAGTCCCAATGCGCCGCGCCGTTTCCGATATCCCAGCCGCGCAGCACGTTGGGTATGCGCGGATCGGGATGGTTGGTGTAATGGGTGTCGTGGAAATGGTTCATTGTCGCGATATCGGGCGGGAAAGGCGGCGGGAAATAGTCGTTGAGATCGGTGACGGCGGTAACGCCTTGCGGGCTTTTCAGCAGCACGCTGGCATGGCCGATGAAGGTGAGATCGACATTGCCTTCGACAGCGTCGGTCGGCGTGTAGTTCGCCAGTGTTAGATGCGGCAGTTGCTGCAGTGCGACGTTGGGTTCGCAGCCCGCGGCAAGGGCATAGGCAGGCGCCAGAGAAGCGATACCGAAAAGCCAGGATACTACGATGCGTCGGAACATCGATGCCTCCAGCCGAGTGCGCCTCGCATTATGCGGCGGCCCGGCTTGACCGCGCTAGGGCGGCGAGGCGATTTTGCGTCTGGTTATTTTGCCCCCGGGTTATTTTGCCGCCGGTTATTTTGATTGCGTCGATGGTTGCTGCGTAGTCTTCTAACGAAGAATTGAACGAGGTTTCGATGGCTTCTTCACCGCGTGCCACGGTTCTGCAATGCGCCGCCGCGCTCGATATCGGCAAGACGACCAGCCGAGCGCTGGTCGATGAAGCGCTGGCGCGCATTGCCGATCCTGCCGGCGAAGGCACACGCAGCTTTGTCAAAGTCTATGCCGAGACGGCGCGGCAGGCAGCCGATGCGCAGGACGCGTTGCGCCGCGCTGGCTATAAGGCCTCGCCGCTCGCCGGCCTACCGGTCTCGCTCAAGGATCTTTTTGACGTCACCGGCGATCGCACGCTCGCCGGCTCGAAAGCGCGCGACGATGCGCCGGTGGCGACACGCCATGCCACAATTGTCGCGCGGCTCAGAGCGGCTGGTGCGGTTATCGTTGGCCGCACCAACATGACGGAGTTCGCCTTCTCCGGCGTCGGCATCAACCCCCATTACGGCACGCCGGGCAACCCGTGGGATCGCAAACGCATCCCTGGCGGTTCGTCCTCGGGCGCCGGCGTTTCGGTGGCCGATGAGCAATGCGTCGTCGCGATCGGTACCGATACCGGCGGCTCGGTGCGCATCCCATCTGCGCTTTGCGGTCTCGTCGGCTTTAAACCCACACAGAAACGCGTGCCGCTCGACGGCGCGTTTCCGTTGTCGACGACACTCGATTCGATTGGCCCGCTGGCAAACAGCGTCGCGTGCTGCGCGATCACCGATGCGATCATGGCCGGCGAGGCGCCGGTCGTGCCGGCACCGATCGGACCAGTGGGACTGCGGCTCGGCATTCCCCGCAGCACCTATCTTTTCGACGAACTCGATGCCGATGTCGCAGCTGGCTTCGAGCGCGCTTGCGCCGTGCTTACGCGCGCTGGCGCGCGGATCGCCGATCAAGCGCTCCCAGAGTTTGCGAATTACGCCGCGATCAATGCCAAAGGCGGCTTCTCGCCGCCCGAGGCCTTCAACGTCCATCGCGAATTACTGGCACGCCGCGGCAACGATTACGATCAGCGCGTTCGCTTGCGCATTGCACGCGGCGCCGAGATGAGCGCGGCGGATTACGTGAAGCTGATCGAGGATCGCGTACGCTTCATCGCCGCTGTCGATGCGCGCGTCGAAAGCTGCGATGCGCTGATTGTGCCGACCGTCGCGGTGGTCGCGCCGCCGATCGCGGCATTCGCCGAGGATGCGGATTTTTATCGGCTCAACGCGAAAATCCTGCGCAATCCAAATGTGGTCAATTTCCTCGATCGCTGCGCCATCACATTGCCGGTCTCGCGCCCCGGCGAAGCCCCGGTCGGGCTGATGCTGATCGGCGCGCATGGCGGCGACCGGGGCTTACTGGCGATGGCGCAGGGGATCGAGGCAGCGCTCGCCGCCGCTTAAAGGCAGCGGCGAACGTCAGCCGCTTTCGAGCCGTAGCGCGCGAAAGCGGATCATCTTCGTGAGCTTGGCCAGGACGTCGGTCAGCGTCGTGCAGGTTGCAATACGCTGCCCTCCCGTCAGAAGGGCGTAATCGCCGCGCCGGTTGGTGCCGGGGGCGGTCTTGATCACCGTGAAAATCGGCAATTCCTGGGTCCGGCGGAACATCGAGAACAGCACGGCCCCGTCCCGTTGGTCGATCGCGTAGTCCCGCCATTCACCACGCATCACCTGGCGGGTATAGAGGGAAAGGAGTTGGTTGAGCTCGGGCCGCGTGAAGAATACGCGTTTGCTCCGGCGCAGGTCGCTGAGGCGGAGGACGTCGCTCATGGGGGCGCAGCTAACTTGCGTGTCATCTTCTTGAGTCTCAGTTTTTCCGATTTTGCCCGGGAAATCCAGCACTTCGCCGATGCAAAAATTTGCGCCCCCGGCCCCGAACCGCTATGCTGGCCGCCCCAGCCCATATGGATTTGCATTGAGCGATATCTTCCGGGAAATCGAAGAAGAACTGCGCCGCGATAACTGGACGCAGCTCTGGAAGAAATACGGCAATTACGTCATCGGCCTTGCCGTACTGGTCGTTGTCGCGACTGCGGCGGTCGTGGGTTGGCGCACCTATCAGGATAAGCAGCGCGAGGCCCAGGGCGCCCGGTACGCCTCGGCGCTCGACCTCGCTCACGGGGGCAAGGATGCCGATGCGGCGGCGGCCTTCGCCTCGCTGGCCCAGACCTCGGATGCCGGCCGCGCCATGCTCGCGCGCTTCGAGGAAGCCGCTTCCAAGGTCAATGCCGGCGACGCTGCCGGTGCGATCGCGGTCTACGACCAGATCGCGGCCAATAGCTCGGTCGATAGCGGCTTCCGCGATGTCGCGACCCTGCTGTCGGCACGCTACACGATCGATAAGGGCGATCCGCAAACTGCAATTGCGAAACTGCAGCCGCTGACGTCGCCGGCAAATGTCTGGCGCGGGCTGGCGCTCGAACTCACGGCGCTCGCCGAGCTCAAATCCGGCGATAAGGCCAAGGCGCAGAAGGATTTCGAGACGCTCGGCAAAGATACGACGGCGCCGCAAGGCGTGCGTCAGCGGGCGACGGCGATGGCAGAGGCTCTCGGGTCATGAGTTTGGGCGTCGTGAATTGGCGGAATGGCCTGCGGCTTTCTGCGGTCGTTTTGCTGATCGTCGCGTTGAGTGGCTGCGACAAGGTGAAGTCGTTGGTCTCGGGCTCGGACAAGACGCCGCTGCCCGGGCAGCGCGTTTCGGTGCTCAACCTCGAACACAATCTCAAGCCCGATCCGCAGCTCAACGCGCTCAAGATCGCGGTGCCGCGGCCTTTCGATAATCCCTCGTGGCCGGACGCCGGCGGCTTCCCCGATCACGCGATGTATCATCTCGCGCTCGGCGACAATCTCGAGCGCGCGTGGAAGTCGAATGCGGGTGAGGGCGCCAATCGCTATGGCCGCGTCGTTGCGCAGCCGGTGTTGGCCGATGGCCGCATTTTCACGATGGATGCCAACGACGTCGTGACGGCTTTCGATGCGAAGACCGGTAGCCGTCTCTGGCGCTTCGACCCGCAGCCGAAAGATGCAGATGCGACGACATATGGCGGCGGCGTTGCGGCGGCCGGCAATCGCATTTACATCGGCACCGGCTATGGCGAGGTGATGGCGCTCGATCCGGCCAGCGGCAACGTGATCTGGCGCGTGAAGGTGAATGCGCCCATCCACAGCCCGCCGACCGTCGCCGACGATCGCGTTTTCGTTATCACGGTCGAGAACGAGCTCGATGTGCTCGCGGCCTCTGACGGCAACAAGCTTTGGGCGCATAATGGCTTGCCTGAGCCCGCCGGGCTCGCGGGCGGTGCGTCGCCGGCAGTCGCCGGCGATCTCGTCGTGGTGCCGTACAGCTCGGGCGAGATTTACGCGCTGCGCGTCGAGAATGGCCGTCCGCTTTGGAACGACAGCCTTGCCGCCTCGCAGCCGGTCGGCGCGCTGTCGTCGCTCGCCGATATTCGCGGCGCTCCCGTGATCGACCGCGATCGCGTCTTCGCCATCAGCCATAGCGGCCTCATGGTGTCGATCGACCTGCGGACGGGTGATCGCGTTTGGGAGCAGGATATCGGCGGCGTGCATGCGCCGTGGGTCGCGGGCGAATTCCTCTATGTTCTGAGCGCGGACAATCAGCTGATCTGCCTGACGCGCGCGGACGGGCGGGTGCGCTGGTCGCGCGAGCTGCCGCAATGGAACAATCCCGATAAGAAGAAAGACCCGATCTTCTGGTCGGGGCCGGTGCTGGCGGGCGACCGGTTGATCGTCGTCTCGTCGGGAGGCGAGGCTTTCTCCGTGTCGCCCTATACCGGCGAGCCGCTGGGGCGTGCCGATTTCCCCGATGGCGTCTTCATCAACCCGATCGTCGCCGACAAGACGCTCTATGTACTGACCGACGAAGCCGATCTCGTCGCGATGCGCTGAAAGCGCAGCCATGTCCGATCCCAGCTATGTCTGACCAGGGGGCCGATAAGCGCGTCGCCATCATCGGCCGGCCGAATGTCGGTAAATCCACGCTGTTCAACCGCCTCGCCGGCAAGAAGCTTGCGCTCGTCCATGATTTGCCGGGCGTGACGCGCGACCGGCGCGAGGCGCCGGCCTCGCTCGCCGATCTGCGCTTCACCATCGTCGATACGGCCGGGCTCGACGACGGCGAAAAGGGCAGCCTCACCGCGCGCATGCGGGCGCAGACGCTCGCGGCGCTCGACCATGCGGATGCGATCCTGTTCATGGTCGACGCGAAAGCCGGGCTGCTCGGCCCTGATCGCGAATTCGCGCAGCTGCTGCGTCGCCGCGGCCGCAAAGTGATCCTTGTCGCCAACAAAGCCGAAGGCCGCGGTGCCGATAGCGATACGTTCTTCGCGCTCGGTCTCGGCGAGCCGATCCCGCTTTCCGCCGAGCATGGCGAAGGCCTCGGCGAGCTCTATAGCGCGCTCGCGCCGTTGGTGCGCGAAGGCCAGGACGATTCTCCTCAATCGTCACCTCCGCGAAAGCGGGCGTCCAGAGAGGAGCCGGATTCCCGCCTGCGCGGGAATGACGGCGATACATCCGAGGCCATGCCCGACAAGCCGCTGCAGCTTGCCGTGGTCGGCCGGCCGAATGTCGGCAAATCCACGCTGGTCAATCAGCTTCTCGGCACCGATCGCATGCTCACCGGCCCTGAGGCTGGCATCACCCGCGACGCGATCGCGATCGATTGGGATTATCGCGGCCGCAAGATCCGGCTCTTCGACACCGCAGGCATGCGCCGCCGCCCGCGCGTCACCGAGAAGCTCGAGCAACTCGCGGTCAGCGACGCGCGTGAGGCGATCCGCTTTGCCGAAGTCTGCGTGCTCGTCGTCGACGCGACGCACCTCCTCGAAAAGCAGGATCTCACCATCGCGCGCGAGATCGCCGAAGAAGGCCGCGCCGTCGTGCTGGCGGTCAACAAATGGGACCTCGTCGCCGACAAGTCCGAGAAGCTGAAGGATATGCGCGAGACGCTGGAGACCGGCGTCGCGCAGCTCGCCGGCATTTCGGTAATCACGCTCTCGGCGAAAACGGGCAATGGTATGAACAAGCTGCTGCCGGCCGTGCTCGAAGCCTATGAGGTGTGGAACCGGCGTGTCCCGACGTCGCAGCTCAATCGCTGGCTTGAGGAAGCGCAATCGCGCAATCCGCCGCCGCTGGTATCGGGCCGCCGCTTGCGGCTGCGCTACATGACCCAAGCCAATATCCGCCCGCCGACCTTCGCGCTTTTCGCCTCGAAGCCCGGCGATCTGCCCGATAGCTATCGCCGCTATCTGACGAACCAATTGCGCGAGAGCTTCGACCTCCCCGGCACCCCGATCCGCATGATGCTGCGCAAGGGTAAAAACCCGTACGATGATAAGTGGGGATAAGGGCTTGAGGCTGTAGCCGCAGCGCCCATAATGGGCGACATGGATACAGAAAAATACGGCATCGGTCAGGCGGTCAGCCGCTTCGAGGATCCGCGGCTGCTGCGCGGCGCCGGTCGCTATGTCAACGATGTGAGCATGGCGCGGCAGACTTACGCCTACTTCCTTCGGTCGCCGCATGCGCATGCGAAGATCGTCAATATCGATACATCAGAGGCGCAAAAAGCGCCCGGTGTGCTCGGCGTCTTCACCGAGGCGGATGTCGCGGCGGAAAAGCTCGGCACGACGCGGCTCGCATTGCCGCGGAAACGCGCCGACGGCTCGCCGGCTTTCGCGCGGCCGCATCCCGGGCTGGCGCGCGGCGAGGTGCGCTACGTCGGCGATCCGGTGGCGATGGTGGTCGCCGAGAGCCTGGCCGAGGCGAAAGACGCGGTCGAGTTGATCGAGGTCGAATACCTAGAGCTGCCGGCGGTGATCGACGCCGAAGACGCGGTGAAGCCGGGCGCGCCGCGGGTTTGGGACGAGAATCCCGACAACATCAGCCACATCTTCGAGACTGGCAACAAGGCCAATGCCGATGCGGCTTTCGCGGGCGCGGCACATCTCGTCAAACGCAAATACGTCATCAGCCGCGTTCATGCGCAATATATGGAGCCGCGCGGCACGGTCGGCGCTTACGATCCGAATGACGAGCGCTTCACGCTGCATGCCGACGTGCAATACGCGCATCGCGTGCGCGACATGCTAGCCGGCAATGTGTTCAAAGTGCCGGAGACGCAGATCCGCGTCGTCACCGGCGATGTCGGCGGCGGGTTCGGCACCAAAGGCTGGCAGTATCTCGAGCATCGTTTGACCTTGATGGCGGCGCGCAAATTGGGTCGGCCGGTCAAATGGAGTTGCGAGCGCAGCGAAGTGCTGCTGGCCGACGAGCACGGCCGCGACGTCGTCGCCGAGGCCGAGCTGGCGCTCGACAAGGATTATAAATTCTTGGGGCTTCGGGCGCGCCTGATCAGCAATATCGGCGCTTATCTCTCGTCCGATCGCAATCTGCTCGCGACCTTCGGCAGTCTCGGCGCGATGGTCGGTGTCTACGATATTCCGGCGGGCTACGCGCATCTGACGGTCGCGTTCTCGAACCAGCCCGCGACCGCGCCCTATCGCGGCGCCGGCCGGCCCGAGGCGATCTACATCATCGAGCGGCTGATCGAGGATGCGGCACGCGAGTTGGGCCAAGACCGCGTCGCCCTCAGACAAAAAAATCTCATCCCGCCGTCGAAGCTGCCGTTCAAGACGCCGCTTGGCGGGCTCAACTACGATTGCGGCGATTTCCCCGGCATTATGGAGAAGGCGCTGAAGCTCGGCGACGCCGCCGGTTTCGAGCAGCGCCGCGCCGAAAGCGAGAAGCGCGGCAAACTGCGCGGCCTCGGCATCGCCAATGCGATCGAGCGCGCGGCGTCGCCGGGTGCCGAATTCGCCGAGCTGCGCTTCAACACCGGCGGCCAGGCGACGTTGCTGATGGGCACGATCCATCAGGGGCAGGGGCACGAGACCAGCTTTCGCCAGATCGCGATCGAGAAACTGGGCCTCGATCCGAAAGACATTCGCTTCGTCGATGGCGATACCGATGTCGTCGCGTTCGGCACCGGCACCAACGGCTCGCGCTCGACCGTCATCGGCGGCACCGCGATCACGCTGGCGGCCGACAAGATCATCGCCAAGACTAAGAAGATCGCCGCGCATCTGATGGAAGCGGCCGAGGCCGATGTGCAATTCGCCGATGGCCGCTTCACCATCGCCGGCACCGATCGCACCCTCTCGCTGAAGGATGTGGCGAAGGCGGCGTTCCTGCCGAACAAATTGCCGAAAGGCATGGAGCCCGGGCTTTACGAGACCGGCACCTTCTCGCCGCCGCAAGACACCTTCCCCAACGGCTCGCATCTCTGCGAGGTCGAGATCGATCCCGAGACCGGCAAGGTCGAGCTGGTGAATTACACCGTGGTCGACGATGTCGGCACCGTGATCAATCCGAAATTATTGAAAGGCCAGATCCAGGGCGGCATCGCCCAAGGCGCGGGCCAGGCGCTGATGGAGCGCGTGGTCTACGATCTGCGCTCGGGCCAGCTGCTCTCGGCGTCGTTCATGGATTACGCCATGCCGCGCGCCGACGATTTTGGCCCGATCGAGATCGAGAGCGCCCCGGTGCCGACCAAGCTCAACCCTCTGGGCGCGAAGGGCGCCGGCGAGGCCGGGACGGTCGGCGCGCTGCCGGCCGTGATGCTGGCGGTGCTCGACGCGCTGCGCCCGCTCGGCGTCCAAGAGCTCGACATGCCCGCGAGCCCCGAGCGCGTGTGGCAGGCGATCCGCGCGGCGCGGAAGTAGGGTTTTGATATCGAGTGTGCTGACCTCCCTCCGGCTCGCTCTGCTTGCCGACGACCCGGCCAACCGCTCTTCGCGGTTGGCCCCTCTGGGTTCGATCGCGAAGAGCGATCGAACGGGTCGTCCCCCTCAAGGGGGGAGGGGCTTTAAAGCGAATCCCCCCCTTAGAGGGGGAGGGTAGGGTGGGGGGACCAGCGCTCGATGCGGTTGTATAATCCCCGATAGAAGGTCAGCAGGAGGAAATATCATGGCCCAGGCTTATAAGGTCGACGGTATTCGCAGCGTCGATTTCGGCGTCACCGATTTGAAGGCGGCCGAGCGCTTCTATACGGAAGTTTGGAATCTCAAGCCGGTGGCGTCGAGCAACGGCTCGGTCTATCTGCGCGGCACCGGCTACGAGCATCACATCCTCGGCTTGCATCAGCGCAACAAGGGCGAGCTTCTGCGCGTCAATCTCTCCGCCCCCGACGAAGAGGCGGTGAACGCGATCCACGAGCGCGTGCGCAAGACCAACATCCGCCAGGTCGAGGCGCCCGGCGCCATCGACGAGCCCGGCGGCGGCTATGGCTTCGCGTTCCAGGATCCGGAAGGTCGCACCGTCCGCGTCATCGCCGGCATGTCCTCGCACGTGCCCGAGAAAGACGATGTCGAGCGGCCGAAGAAGCTCTCGCACTGCGTGCTCAATTCCGGCACCCAGGAAGACGCGGTCAAATTCTGGTGCGATGCGCTCGGCACGCGCGTGATCGATCGCACCAAAGCGATGACCTTCGTCAACCTCTCGAGCGATCATCATTCGGTGGCGATCGTCAAAGGCTCGGGCCCGACCCTCCATCACGTCGCCTTCGAGATGCCGTCGATCGAGGCGGTGATGCGCGGCGGCGGCCGCCTCAAGGACGCCGGCCATCCCATCGAATGGGGCGTCGGCCGCCACGGCCCCGGCAACAACGTCTTCGCCTATTTCATCGGCCCGGAAGAGATGGTGATCGAATACACCGCCGAGGTCGAACAGGTCGACGACAAGTACAAGGTCGGCGGCCCCGACGAATGGACCTGGAAGCCCGGCCGCAACGACCAATGGGGCATCAACCCAGGCCCCTCGAAACGCATGCAGGACGCGCACAACGTCCGCTTCGCCGAGGACCTGTTCCACCCGGCGTGAGTTAGCCTCGCGCTTTTAATAGCCCCTCTCACGCTCGCGGGAGAGGGGGGCCCATCACGAAGCGATGGGTGGGTGAGGGGGCGCGGCGCACGCGCCCTTTCGTCATTGAGACGGGAGCCTCGCATGCCGTGGACTCCGGACGACGCCGAAAGCCATACGCGCAAAGCATCGACGCGCGCGCTGCAAGAGCTTTGGGCGAAGATCGCCAACGAGACCTTGGCGCGCACCGGCGACGAAGGCCGCGCCATCCGCGAAGCCAACGCCGTGATCGCGCGTCAGGCGGATGCCCGCACCTAGACGCGGCGCACGTCCTCTACCTCCGCGCGATCCTGCACAATTCGATCGCCGCTTAGAGATCGCTCCGGGTGGTGAGCTCCCTTTGAGGCGGCGGCCGCGTTGACCGGCGCAGGCGCGCGGTGCTCTAATCGCTGCAATAGCCGAAACGGCGAACGCGATCAGGGAGGAAAGAATGCAGCCCATCCGACGGCGCGGCGCGTGCGCGGTTTTTCTGCTCGCCGCGCTGGGCGCAGCTTCGGCGGCGCTTCCGGTGTCTGCCGAAACCCAGCTCACCGTCGGCACCGCGCATGCGACCGCCGATGCGGAGCTGCCGGCCACCGTCGGCGTCGAGCTCGGCATCTTCAAGAAGCACGGGCTCGACATCAAGCTCGCCGATCTCGGCGGCGACGCCCGCGTGATCCAGGGCATGACCGCCGGCAGCATCGATATTGGTGTCGGCGGCGGCAGCGGCATGGCCCTGATCGTCAAAGGCGCGCCGATGATCGCGGTGTGCGAGGACAGCGCGACGCAGCCCTATTTCGCCATTGCCGTCGCCTATGATTCGCCGCTGCATAAGCTGGCCGATCTGAAGGGCACGAAGATCGGCATCACGCGCGAGAACTCGACCACCGATTGGCTGGCGCGGCAATTGCCGCGCAGCGAAGGCTGGCCGGCTGAGTCGATTACGCTTGTCGCGCTCGGCGGCGATCCCGCGTCGGGTCCGGCGGCGCTGCGCAATCATCTCATCGACGCCGATATCGGCGGCACGATGGATTTCGCGGCCATGGAGGATAAGAAGGTCATCCGCATCCTCGCGCCGGTGTCGGACTATATCGGCAAGGTCGCCTCGGGCATCCTCTATGCCTCGAACCACATCGTCCAAACCAACCCCGACGCCGTCCGCGCCTATGTCGCCGGCTGGCTCGAGACGACGCAGTTCATGGCGGCGCACAAAGCCGAGACGGTGAAGGTCGAGGCCGCCATCACCCATTTCGATCCGGAAATGATCGCGCGCGAATACGACATCGACAAAGGCATGTTCACCGACGATTGCGCCTTCGATAAGGAATCGCTCGAGGTGCTGCGCCAATCCTTCGTCGAGCTGAAGATCCTGCCGGCGGCGCCGGACATGTCGAAGCTCTACACGACGGAGTTTTTGCCGAAGAAGTGAGGCAACGCGGCGTGTTTCGTCCGACGGGGCATGGCCTTGCCAGCCCGGGAGATCGGACCTAGCCTCGCTTTATCGCTGGAACGGCAAAACGCCAGGCACCGGCGGCTGAGAGATACGCCCGCCCCAAAAGAGAGGTTTGCGCACACTCCCGCCTGTCACCAGGACGGAATCGTGAGCGAAGCCCAAAGACTCCGGGACAAGGCTTTCCATGCGCGCGAAGTGGCGCTTGCGCTGACAGACAAGCACGCTTGCGCGGCGCTCGAAGCGCTGGCGGACGAGTTCGAGGCGCAGGCGACGGAGCTTGAACGCCGGGAGCAGGGCGCGCGGGGGGAGCAGAATAAGCCGGCTTCGCAACGCGATACTCCTTAGCCGGAGCGTCACATGTTTGGGTCCAAGTACCTTCGCGCGCATGCCGCGCAACTGATCGCGATCGGTCACACGGTCGCCGACGCCGTTTCGAAAGCGGCGTTGATCGAGATGGCGGACGATTTAAACCGTTGGGCCGATGAGCTCGACGGTATCGATCCCCCGAAATCGAACGGTGGAGGCTGCTGAGAGCGTGCGAAATCGTACCCGAACGGAGAGCGGCGCGTGAAAGCAAGCTGGTTATCGATAGGAGCGGCGGTTTTGTGCGGTGGCGCCATAACGCTGCTGGCGCTCCTCGTGATTGCGCATTCCTATGGCAATCATCCAACGATGTCCGACATCGAACTCGCCCTGGGATGTGGCGGTGCCCTGGGCGCCGCCCTCGTCCTGATTTAGGGACCACCGCGCCGCGCCTGGGCGGATAAGCGCGCTGACAGGCGCGCGTTCCCGCCGCTTTACGGATTTTCCCGATTCGGCCGAAACGGCACGCCGGCGTCGCGCGCTTCGGCGCGCTTTGCCACCTTCTCATAGTTCGCGGCGATCTCGAGCATGGCGCGCTTTGCTTCGGGGTCGGTGATGCTCTCAGCCATCTGGCGCGCTTCGCTGGCCCGAGTGAGCCAGTGTTCGGCAGTTCCAAATACGTGCGGCATCACTTTCCTCAATCGTGGCCAGCATAGGAAAAGCAACGCCGCCGCTGGAGCTTTGTTGCGGGAGGCGGCGTGGCTATCGCGCGGCGCGATCTTGGCAATTTGGGCGGGACTTTGACAGCGGCCGCGCCTTCTTCGCAAGAGCCGCGCGTTCTTTCTTGGAAAGGGCGGCGGCGACCGTCGTTTCTTTTCCTTCATCGCGAATCCGCCAGCGTCATATGAGCAGCGGGCGCATTCTACTTATGCGACGGTTATTCGTCGGAGACGCGGTCATCGTCGACCCCGAAATTTCACACGGAGACAGTGCCGCATCCGGTAGTGGGTAGGTTGAAATTCCGGCGCCCTCCGTATCGGAATGGCTCGGTTCTCTGAGCAACAGGAAAGCGATTGGCGATGTTCGCGATTGCAAACCCTAAATCGATATCTAGATGGGTTCGGCCACGTCTCAACAACTAACCAGCCATTTCCCTCGTTGAAACAAACAACAAGCTTTTTGAAGCCATTTCTGTCTCGTGCCTTCCAGACGACTTCAGCGCGGGCCACCGCATCGGCAAGATTGTTGAAGCCGTCTTGTTTTGCGGGGAAGTTTACGCTGGTGTCAGCGTTTAGATCGGTCCAGCAATCAAGCACGTAGGGATATTTCATCTCTGCTTTCATTGGAGTCGCGCCAGAGATTCT